>CAKSTL010000001.1 GCA_934500875.1 uncultured Clostridia bacterium
ATTTGATAAAATTATTTTCAGTTTGCGTTTTCCTCTTGAAAGTTTGGTTTTTATGGTAGATATGTTAATTCCGGTTGCTTTTGAAATATCTTTGAGTTTTTCTCCGAATTTATAATATCTCACAAATATTTCATTATCCGGCTCGCCTAAGCTCATAACAGCGTCCCACACCACACTGTTTAACAAATTTTCTTCAGTTGTCGGTGTTTCGTCCGAAATTTCAATATCATCAAGGCAAGTATAATCTTTTTTCTTATTTAATCTTTTTAACGCAAAATTACGGGCAGCGGCGGCAAGATATGACCTTACCGTGCCTTTTTTAAGGTCTATGTATTCTGCATTTTTCCAAAGCATAACAAATACATCAGATACTATTTCCTCGATATCCTCCTTCGGAAGCCTGTTTCCGACCATATTATAAAGAACGGTGCCAAGATACGGCGTATAGACCCTGATTGCTTCATCTATCGCATTTCGTTTTCTGTTTTTGAGCTGCATTATAAGCTTTGTTTCGTCTGCCATTTCAAACCTGCTTTCTTTTGCAAAGTTAAAAGCTTTTAGTCTTTACACTCTTATATATCTTAAAAAATTCCAAAAAGTTTCACTTTTAAAAAATAAACCGAATATTTTTGTACAAAAAAGATGCAAAGCCTTCCTTTGCTCCGTTGCAAAAATGCCAAACTGTAAAAGCATTCGTGCCGCAGACACTGATTCGCAAAAGGTTGGTAGTGAGCCAAAGGCGTTATGAGTGCGCTTGCAAGCGAATAGCCGACGTGAACGTGACCTTTTGCGAAAAAGGAGGAGCAGCGCAGCGGGTGACTGATTTTTTATGTAAATAAAAAATCGGAACAAGCAAAACTTGCTCCGTTGCAAAAATGCCAAACTGTAAAAGCATTCGTGCCGCAGACACTGATTCGCAAAAGGTTGGTAGTGAGCCAAAGGCGTTATGAGTGCGCTTGCAAGCGAATAGCCGACGTGAACGTGACCTTTTGCGAAAAAGGAGGAGCAGCGCAGCGGGTGACTGATTTTTTATGTAAATAAAAAATCGGAACAAGCAAAACTTGCTCCGACGTGGTGGAGATGAATTTCATTCTTCAAATTTTACATCCAACGTTGTCTCGGTTGTTATAAACTTTTCCAACGTTTAACGCAATAAATTAGTTTCTCGACTTCCCAATATATATTTTTTAATAACACTGTGAACTATACGTACTGCTGTTCTGCAATTGGATATGAACATTATAACCATATTCGGAAAGCATGTGTAACAAATTATTTCCATCTATCAGCGAAATAGGTTTATCCTTAACAAACTCCCTAGAATCGCTTCCGAAATAACTCGTAGTAACAAGAATTCCCTTCGCAGCCCCCTCGTTAATCATAGTGCCATATAAATCACGCACTGCCGAAACAGGTACAACTCTATTATACCTTTTCGCTTGGATAACAAACTTCCCACCTCGTATAGGGTCTTGGTCAAAAGCAACAGCATCTACACCGCCATCACGGCTTGATTGGGTAACCTGAACATTCTGTCCTTCACCTGAAAAATATTTAGAAAATAAATCACGAACTAAATGCTCAAAATCTTCCCAATCCATAGTTGCTAAATTTTCACCTGTCCTCAATGTACCAATAATATTCTTAGCTGTTACAAATCGGGCATCATCAGTTTTTAATTCCATAATTGGTTTTATTGGCACTAACTCGGATAAATTACCTGCATATAATCCCTTTAAATTTTTTATACAGGCATCTACATCAATATTACTAAAATTAATACTCTCAAAATCACTTCGGCTTATCTGAACAGAAATAACACAAGCACTAAAACTATTTCCTGTGGCTCTATCAATCTTGTCCACCCAGCCATTTAAAACCGCTAACTTGATATTATGCTTGTAATCATACGACAAGGCTTCATATAAAATTCTCAAAGACACCTGTTTAATTATCGAATCATATAATGTGTCAAATTCTTTTTTATTAAACTCAATTTCCTTAATCGTTTGAGTGGAGTTCACGTATTTGTAACCCTTAGTCTTACTGATTTTTTCAACGCCGGGAAGTGAAATAGAAATGACAGCAGCACCATCATTCGGCAAAAATTCAACATTATATTTTATTGTATTCTTAAACGGCAAAAGTGTCCTTTCTAAATTTTTTTGTATCGTACTCGAAACAGCCTTTTGCATCCCACGTTCATACCCCATATGTATGTCATCGACCATTTTATTAAACTGAATTATATTCTTCTCTGCCAAAGCCTTTTCGTTGTTGTATTTTTTTAATGCCTCATCTCTCGTTTGGTCATATTTTGCCTTGGCATCGTTTTTTTCTAAATTATATTTTTCTAACTCCTCAGCATACTGCTTCTGCCATGCAATATACTTTTCCATTGCGTATCTTTCTTTGAACTCACGCTCTGTTCTTAAACCCCTGAAAATAAATTCAAAAAAGTTTTTTCTTGGTACACTATACATTTTTTGAAAATCTTGCAATGCCATAATCGTGGGAGGGGTTTTATAAAACTTAAATTCCATATATGAAAAATCCGGATAGGTAAATTCCTTTTTTTCACTCTCCCAATCTATAATATATTTCTTTGACAGGGCAGAAGAAAAAATAGTACGGTATTCTTGAATTTGATGCAGAACAGAGGAGTTTAACGACTCAGCTCTGCACTTCAAACCCTCTACTATTCTCAGTTCTTCTTCCCTTGCTCTTTGCACCGCTTCCTGCTTATCCCAAAGAGCTGTTTGTTGTTGAATTTTTAAATTTAAATCCGCAATGGTGTTTGCCTTAATTGTTTTTGTTTTATTGAGATACGAATTTACAATTGTCCGTGAATAGCAATATGCTGATGACATATCTGCCTCCCTGTTTTATTGCAAATATAAGCATAATTGGTGGAGATGAGGAGAATCGAACTCCTGTCCGAAAACCTATTCGCCAAAGGCTCTCCGAGTGCAGTTTGTGATTAAAATTCCCTTATAAAAAAGTGCACAAACACGCTTTTAAACAAGGTAGCTCTATTGTCCGTGATGCGCTATAGAGCATTACACATTCACGTTCACCGCAAAAGATGACACCCTTATCTTCGGAATGCGGTAATTCCAAAGAAGGATGGCTGCCTTTAATTAGGCAGCGTAAGCTAAATTATCGTTAGCGTTTATATTTAAAATTCGGGATTTTTAAGCGGTTCCCGCCGCTACTCGCTCCTTCGGGTGCAAAATCCCCGTCGAAACCATTGCATCCCCATACTGCATAAAAATTTTATCACATTTTTTCAAAAAAGTCAACATTGCAAACAGCGATTTCAAACATTATTATTTCCATATTTGTATTATTTTATACAACAAAAAATCCCGTCTTTTTATAAAACGGTAAGACGGGATCCAAAATTATTCAGATATATAAGGCAAAAGTGCAATATGTCTTGCTCTTTTTATAGCCTGTGTAAGCTGTCTTTGATGCTTTGCGCAGTTTCCGTTAATTCTTCTGGGAAGAATTTTCGCTCTTTCGGAAATATATTTGCGAAGCTTTGCAACGTCTTTGTAATCTATTTCCTCAACTTTATCTGCACAAAAAGCACAAACTTTCTTTTTGGGTTTTTTGCGGTAAGCTCTTTCTTCAGCCATTTTTTAAACCTCCTTTATTATTCAACACAATTTAAAACGGCAAATCGTCGTCGGCCGGAGTGGGCATAAAATCATCATTTATACCGAAGGAAGCAGTGTTGTTATCGGTATTAGCGGACGAACTTTCCGAAGAAGCGGAAGATGAATTTTTGCTGTCTGCAAAATAAGCTTCGTCAACGGTAACGTCAGTTGTATAATGCGTCTGACCGTCCTTTTCGTACCTTCCTGTTGTAAGCGAGCCTACAACTCCAATCATTCTGCCTTTTGTAAAATACTTCGAGATAAACTCCGCAGTCTGCCTCCACGCAACGCAATTAATAAAATCTGCCGTTTGCTGCCCTTCTCTGGCAAAACGTCTGTTAACCGCTACAGAAAACGAACACACGCTTACGCCCGATGGGGTGGTCCTCAATTCAGGGTCCCTGGTAAGTCTGCCAAGCAAAATTACTTTGTTCATTGTTAAGTCACCAACTTTACTTATTTTTTAATGGT
Organism: uncultured Clostridia bacterium; assembly: GCA_934500875.1. Lineage (GTDB taxonomy): Bacteria > Bacillota > Clostridia > UMGS1810 > UMGS1810 > Qingrenia. Next base: position 4,134 of record CAKSTL010000001.1, read on the forward strand.
AATCGTTCTTAAAATACCGTCAGTGATGTTGTAAACTCTATCCAACTCTTTAATGAACTCAGGTTCAGCAGTGAAATTGATAAGGGTGTAATACCCTTCGGTTCTGTCTTCGATAGGATATGCAAGACGTCTTTTGCCCCAATCCTCAACAGCAATCTCAGTGCCTGCCTTTTCAATCATAGTCTTGAATTTCTCGACTACGCCTGCAACGCTTTCCTCACCGATGCTTGTGTCAACAACAAAGATTGTTTCATACTTGTTTGTAATTTTTTCCATCGTAAATGTCACCTCCCTTTGGACTTTGGCCCTTAAATCAGTTTTAAGAGCAAGGATATGCCAACAAAAACCATTAGCTATTATATTTTACACTATTTTAAAACGATTGTCAATATATTTTACAAATTTTTCTTATATTTTCGGCGCACTAAAAATAAATTTAAAAAAGATATTGAAATTTTTATTAAACGGTGGTATAATACCCGTTGTAAAATTTTTATGGATATGCAGGCATAGTTTAACGGTAAAACTGCGGCTTCCCAAGCCGCCGTTGCGGGTTCGACTCCCGTTGCCTGCTCCACGTCGGAGCAAGTTTCGCTTGTTCCGATTTTTTTATTTACATAAAAAATGCCGGGAACGCTTCTATAACTGCGTCAATCAGCGTAATCCGAATTGGTAAAAACGGAAATTCGGCATTAAAAACAAGACAGAGAATACACTAAAGTATTGAGTAAACCGTCTTTATAAAAAATACTCCCGCCGATTTTGTAAGATTGTTTATAACCCTTCTGCCCTTAAAGTGATTTTTAAGCGCCGTATAAGTTGAATTGTTATCGTTTGTACAGCTTATATATGTGCGCATAAGTTTTTCAAATTCTTTTTTGCCGATATCCGCAAAAACCTTTTCAACAGATAAATTTCCTTCCGTAAGCGTTCCGCTTTTGTCAAGACACACAGTATCGCAATGCGCCGGATTTTCAAGAGAGTGCAGTTTGTGCACCAGAACCTGCTTTTTTGAAAGTCTTATTACACCGGCGGCAAATCCTATGCTGATAAGCAAAACAAGCCCTTTCGCAAGCATTTCGAGGAGTCCTGCCGAGGTTGAAACAACAACCTTGCCAATCGGCATACCTTTTTGTCAATCATCTTTTCTGCCGTTCCGCCAAGGAGGAAGCATTGGAGCGGGTGACTGATTTTTTATATAAAAAATCGGAGCAAAGCGAACTTTGCTCCGACGTGGTGACCCCTACGGGATTCGAACCCATGTTATCGCCGTGAAAGGGCGGTGTCTTAACCACTTGACCAAGGGGCCGTAAAAATAAGGCTCTGTTATTGTACCATATAAAGATCATATTTGTCAACAGTTTTTTTGTATAAACCGTAAAATTAAAAAAAATTTTCAAAATTTTATAAAAATCATTGACAAATAGGAAAAACAGTGATAACATATTAAACAGATAGGTTTTATGTGTAATCATTATGCGGAGGTGTTTTTAATGAAATTTTTGCAGTTTCATTTTTCACATATATACCCCGTCGGCGCAAAGGATATATGTTGATATAAAAAATGCTTTATGTTTGGAAATTAATTTATAATAAAAATTTTAAGGAGCGATATTTTATGAAAGTTTATGAAAAAATTACTGATTTGATTGGAAATACTCCGCTTTTAGAGCTTAAAAACTATGAGAATAAGAAAAATCTTTCGGCAAAAATTTATGCCAAGCTTGAATACTTTAATCCTGCTGGAAGCGTAAAAGACAGAATTGCAAAAAAGATGCTTGGCGAGGCTGAAAAAAGCGGCGCTTTAAAACCCGACTCGGTTATTATTGAACCGACAAGCGGAAATACCGGTATAGGTCTTGCGGCGGTTGCAGCGTCAAGAGGATATAAAACAATTCTTACAATGCCCGAAACCATGAGTGTTGAAAGAAGAAATCTTTTGAAGGCATACGGTGCGCAAATCGTTCTTACCGAGGGCGCAAAGGGTATGAAGGGCGCAATCGAAAAGGCAAAAGAAATTGCCGATTCCACACCACACAGCTTTATTCCCGGTCAGTTTACCAATATGGCAAACCCTGCGGCGCACGTTGAAACAACAGGTCCCGAAATATGGGAGGACACCGACGGCAAGGTTGATATTTTTGTCGCAGGAGTCGGCACCGGCGGAACACTTTCGGGCGTCGGCAAATATTTGAAATCAAAAAATCCGAATGTGAAAATCGTTGCGGTTGAGCCTGCAACATCACCCGTTTTGTCAAAAGGCGTTGCAGGTCCTCACAAAATTCAGGGTATCGGCGCAGGATTTATTCCTGACACGCTTGATACAAAAATTTATGATGAAATTATTCCCGTTGAAAACGAGGACGCTTTTGAAACAGGCAGATTTATTGCACGAAACGAGGGTGTGCTTGTGGGAATTTCGTCGGGCGCAGCGCTCTATGCGGCAACGGTGCTTGCAAAACGCAGCGAAAACAAAGGAAAAATAATTGTTGCGCTTCTTCCCGACACCGGCGACAGATATCTGTCAACGCCTATGTTCTCAGAAGAATAATTTTATAAGGATAGTATAATAAATTGAGGTGCGAAGGATGAAAATTTCAACAAAAGGGCGCTATGCCGTAAGAATGATGCTTGACCTTGCCGAACACGGCGAGGGACGGTATGTTGCCTTGAAGGAAATTGCCGAACGTCAGGGTATTTCAAAAAAGTATCTTGAACAGATTGTGACAATTTTGAATAAATCGGATTTTCTTATGACAAACAGGGGCTTTCAAGGCGGATACAAGCTTGCAAGAACGCCCGATAAATATACCGTCGGAGAAATTCTGCGGCTTACCGAAGGCTCTCTTGCCCCGGTATCGTGCCTTGAAAACGACCCCAATCAATGCTCACGTGCTGAAATATGCCCCACCCTTTTTATATGGCAGGGGCTTGGGGATGCCATTAACAATTATCTTGACAGCATTACACTGCGTGATGTTCTGGATAAGAAAATTGAAAGCTATTCAAACGACTATGTAATATAATTTTTATCAAAAATAAAAACCGTCTGCACATCACAGGCGGTTTTTTATATTTCTTATTTTTTCCACGATGACGTTGAAAACAGCACCAAAATCGGGAAAATTTCAAGTCTGCCGATAAGCATATCAAATATAAGAACGGTTGTTGAAAGCGGCGAATATATTGAAAAATTGCACACCGGTCCAACCTTTCCGAGTCCCGGTCCTATATTGCTGATTGCCGATATCACCGCCGTAAAGTTTGTTGTAAAGTCAAAGTTATCAAGGCTTATTATAAGCACCGACAAAAACACAATGACCATATACGACGCAAAATAAACGTTAACCGCACGGATTGTTTCGTGCTCGACAAACCTTCCGTTAAGCTTGATTTTCAGCGTACTTCTCGGGTGAGCGGCAATTTTTATTTCCTTTACAATACTTTTTAATAAAATTATAATTCTCGAAACCTTAATTCCGCCGCCGGTTGAACCTGCGCACGAACCGCATAACATTAAAATGACGATTACGGTTTTTGAAAACGACGGCCACAAATCAAAATCAACCGTTGAATATCCGGTTGTCGTAATGATTGAGCCGACCTGAAACGCACTGTGCTTTATTGCCTCGCCGATACCCGAAAACATTGGCGCAACGTTTATTGTAATAAGAATAATTGACACTATGATTATTCCGAAATATGTTCTCGGCTCCTCCATTTTCAATGCGTCCTTGAATTTACGCATTATTATAAGGTAATAAAACGAAAAGTCAACGCCGAAAATAATCATAAACACAGTTATGACAATCTGCTGATACGAAGTGTAGCTTGCAAGACCCGAGTTAAGTATTGCAAAACCGCCCGTTCCGGCAGTTCCGAACGAAAGCGTGAGTGCAGTGAATAAATCCATTTTTCCGGCAAGCAAAAACAAAATTTCAATAACCGTAAACGCAATGTATATAAGATAAAGTATCTTTGCCGTTGATTTAACCTTCGGCGCAAGCTTGCTGACGCTCAGCCCCGGGCTTTCTGCCTTCATAAGAAATATATTGTCGCTGCCCGACAACTGAACAATTGCCATCAAAAACACAAGCACGCCCATACCGCCAATCCAGTGCGTGAAGCTTCTCCAGAAGATAAGGGATTTCGGCAGCGCCTCAACGTCGGTTAAAATTGACGCACCCGTTGTTGTAAATCCCGACACGGTTTCAAAAACAGCGTCGGCAAAATTTTTAATGTACCCCGAAATAACAAACGGCAGTGCGCCGAAAAGGCTCATAACAATCCAGCTTAAGGCAACCGTTATATACCCTTCCTTTGCGTACATAGACTTATTCTTCGGCGCCTTGTACGACAAAAGCATACCTGACGCAAAGCAAATTCCCGCACAGGCTAAAATCACATAAAAACACTGCGACTCGTCATAGCACACCGCACAAATAAGCGGCAGAAGCATACACAGCGCTTCAATTTTCAATACCCAGCCTAATGTATAGCCGATAATTTTGTAATTCATATGTTTAGTCCTCTATTTCAAAATATCGCTTACGTCCTTAAAGCCTGACCTGAGCGTTACCACAATTACCGTATCTCCCGGCATAATCACGTCTTTTCCTCGGGGAATAATTATTTTTCCTCCCCTGTTTATGCACGCTATAAGCAGATTATTCTTAAGGTGCAGAGTGTCGATTGTTGTATATGCAATCGGCGAGCCTTCCTTTATTCTGAATTCCAGTGCCTCGGCCTTGTTGTCCAGAATAAAGTGCATTGTTTCTATCTGACTGCCCATAGAATTTTTCTTTGCACGCACAAAACGCACAATATATTCCGCAGTAATGTTTTTCGGATATACCGTCGTTCCCAAATCAAGCGATCCTATAACCTTGTCATATGCAATGCGGTTGATTTTTGTTACAACCTTTCCGCCCGTTTTACTCTTTGCATAAAGCGAAAGCAAAACGTTTTCCTCATCAATGTTTGTAAGCGACACAACCGACTCCGCATTTTCAAGACCTTCTTCTATAAGAAGTCTGTTGTCGGTACCGTCGCCGCAAATAACAGTCGCCTTCGGAAGAAGTTTTAAAAGCTCCTCGCACCTTTTTGGGTTCTGCTCGATTATTTTTACGCCGATACCCGTTTCGATAAGAAGATACGCAAGATAATATGCCGTATCGCCGCCGCCGATAATAAGCGTATCTTTAACCCTGTTTGTCTTTATTCCGATTTTTTTGAAAAACTGCGTTCCTGCCTGGATTGACGAAACAATACTTATAAGGTCGCCGTATTTAAGCTCAAAATTACCGTCCGGAATAAATACCTCCGACCCTCTCTCGACGCCGCAAACCAGCACGTCGCAGTTGAGCTTTGCAACAATATCCATAACCTTCATACCGTCAAGCGGCGAATCTTGCGGAACTTTAAATTTTAAAATTTCTACCCTGCCCTTGGCAAACGTATCAATCTGAATGGCGGTGGGAAATCGCAGAATACGTGCAATTTCGCTTGCCGCAGCACGTTCGGGATTTATTGCCATTGCAAGACCCAAATCGTCCTTCATAATATTTACAACCTTATGATATTCCGGACGGCGCACTCTTGCAATGCTTCTGCAATTGCCGAGTTTTTTAGCCATAAGGCTTGCCATAAGATTAAGCTCGTCAGAGCCTGTTATTGCAATTAGAAGGTCGGCATTTTCAATTCCTGCCTCTTTAAGCACGTCAATATCGCCGCCGTTTCCGACAACCCCCATTATATCGTAATGGTTTATAATGTCGTTTACAACCTCATAACGCTGGTCGATAACCGTTATGTTGTGTCCGTTTTCTTCGCTTAAACGCTCGGCAATTTTTTGTCCTACCTTGCCGCAGCCCAGCACAATAATGTTCATTTTTATCTCCTTGAAAAACATATTGCAGTATACTTTATTTTTACAAAATCTTCTAACAAAACATTATAGCAAAACAAACTTTCAAAGTCAAGCAATGCGCATATAAAGTTTGCTAAATCTTAGCAAGTGAGGCGTTAGTGAGAGTCGCAAATTTTATTTTTTTACCTAAACGTCGGCGCCGATTGCGCAGTCAAAGGACGAGAGTGAAATAATATCGTCTTCGCACACCGAATCGGGAATTTCAACTATATACGTATAGCTTCTTGCCCCTTTTACCTTACTTATATAAACATCATATACCGTAACGCCCATTTTTTCAAGCCTATCGGTAAGGTATTTCTGAAATCCGTCTGTTTCGGCATTGAATACGGTAAGCTTTTTAAGCTTTGCATTTTTTATCCATTTAAGGTTCCGATGTAGAATAACCTGCAAAAGAATGATAATTACCGCCGCACAAAATCCCACAATATACATTCCCGCTCCGATTGCCATACCTATTCCTGCGGTTGCCCAAATTCCTGCCGCCGTAGTTAAACCGGTAACGGTATTTTTGTGAACAAATATCATTCCTGCGCCGAGAAAACCTATTCCGCTGACAACCTGCGCCGCAATTCTTGCGCCGTCCGCACCCCGCATACCGTTTTCGCCGATTGCAATATCGTTAAAGCCGTATTTTGATATTATCATCATCAGCGCCGCCGCACACGCAACAACGCAGTGTGTGCGCACACCTGCCTCTTTGGAACGGTTTTTCCGCTCAAGCCCAATCATTATTCCGCATATTGCCGCCGCAATCATCCGCACAACAAGCCAAAGCTGATACGTGTTTACAAAATCCAAAACAATTCTCCTCTCTTAATATGTATAATTTGTTATTATATAATAATTATATCACTTTGTAAACAAAATATCAAAAAATTGCAAAAAAAGACTGTTCTTTACCATTAGACATACCTTTTGTCAAATTTGTCGTCGGCAAATCAGTATATCAAACTTCTTGAAATGTACACCAACACACAGATAAGCGGAAAATATTTAAATTTAAATCAGATTGTTTATTCATCAACGCTTGTCGGCTATGACAATCAGATAAGCTTTATGCGTATTTTTAAAAAGTACGTCGGCTACACGCCGAGCGATTACAGAAGTATGTATTCGGATAAGGACAAAAACATTTAGGCATTATCCCCTGTATGAAAGCCTGCACACCATTCATACAGGGGTATTTTTTCTGTCTACAGATTTAAAAGTATGCTTTCCGGCATTGGCGGTATCGGTATGTTTAAAACCTCCTTGATATTTTAGTAATGCGGTCGCCAAACCATTTACCATTATATCATAGGAGGTTTTATTTTCATATACTAAAGTTTTTTCTTCCCCCAGTGGAACCGGAGGTTTATTTCCACGCCTAAAGACACCAAACATATACGGTGCAATATAAATATTGCACCGTATATCTAAGAATAGCATATATTTTTTAATATTTAATACACCTTTTTTACAAAATCAGCGTCTTTTTTTGCAGTTTAACCACATAAGCCACAGCCCGATAAGGAAGCGTTGGTTTTGAAAGCCGTATTTTAAGTTTATACTTCGTCAAAAATACACCGTATACGTCAGTATTACGGTGTATTTTTTTCTTGTCTAAAGCTTAAACTGCAATTTTCAAAACTGCTTTGCACCCTGAAAACAAAATTTTTTGATGAAGTTCAAGGCAAAAAAGCGAGTAATCCTGTCGGATTTCGAGCTTTTTTAACGCAGAAATTCGCAAAAAAGATGTTTGTCAGGGCAATACTTCCTTATCGGGCTGTGGCTTACTTCTTACAACTTATTTACTCTTTAAGACACGCATTGAGTTAAGCACTGCAATCATCATAACGCCCACGTCGCTGAATATTGCCTCCCACATTGTGGCGATTCCAAAGATACCGAGGACTAAAAATACAAGCTTTATTCCGAGCGACATAACAATATTTTCTGTAACAATGCGTCTTGTGCGCTTTGCTGTCTTAACCGCCTTTGCAATCGAAGATACCTCATCCGTCATAAGCACAACATCCGCCGCCTCGATAGCAGCGTCCGAACCGAGAGCGCCCATTGCAATGCCAATATCAGCCCTTGCAAGCGTGGGTGCGTCGTTAATGCCGTCCCCGACGAAAGCGGTGGTGCCGCTGCCGCTTTTTTGCGAAACAATTTCTTCAAACTTTGAAACCTTATCCTGCGGAAGAAGCGACGCAAAATATTTTTTAATTTTAAGCTTTTGCGCAACCGTTGAAGCTGTAATCTCATTATCGCCGGTAAGCATAACAATGTTTTTTACACCAATATTTCTAAGCTCTTCCAAAGCCTCGGCGCTGTCTTTTTTTATTGTGTCGGAAATCACGATACAGCCAATGTATTTTCCGCCGCTTGCAACATATACAACCGTGCCTTCCCTTTCGGTTTTGTCAGCGTTTATATTAAACTCATCCATAAGGCGCATATTGCCTGTCAAAACGCCGCAGCCGTTGATTTTAACCGATATGCCCTTGCCTGAAATTTCGGTATAATCGCTTATAATATCGCTATTGATTTTCTCTTTAAAATGTGCCTTTACCGACTGTGCAATCGGGTGATTTGAATAGCTTTCGGCATACGCTGCCGCAAACAAAACATCATCTTTTGAATATCCGTCTGCCGGGATAATTTCCTGTACCGCAAACACGCCCTTTGTAAGTGTTCCGGTTTTGTCAAGAACGAGCGTGTCAAGCTTGCTTAATGCTTCAAGATAGTTGCTTCCTTTAATAAGCACACCTTTTCTTGCCGCCGAGCCTATGCCGCCGAAAAACGAAAGCGGTATTGAAATAACCAATGCGCACGGGCAGGAAATAACCAGAAATACAAATGCCTGCCTTACCCACTTAACAAATCCGCCGCCGAACACAAACGGGAACACAACTGCAATAAATGCCGCTAAAATTACAACAACGGGTGTGTAGTATCTTGCAAATTTGGTAATAAAATTCTCGGACGGAGCCTTTTTTGCAGAGGCATTTTGTATGAGCGACAAAATTTTTGAAACCGTACTTTCCGAAAAAGTTTTTGTAACTTCGATTTTTATAACGCCGCTTTCGTTTATGCAGCCCGACAAAACCGAATCGCCCGTTTTTACACTTCTCGGCACCGATTCGCCGGTGAGCGCCATAGTATCAAGCATTGTCTGACCTTCGGTAACAATGCCATCGAGAGGAATTTTTTCGCCTGGTTTTACGATAAGAATATCGCCGATTTTCACGCTTTCGGGCGAAACGGTAACAACCTTTCCGTCACGAATGACGTTTGCGCTGTCGGGGCGAATATCCATAAGGTTTGCGATTGATTTTCTTGACCTGCCGACAGCCATATCCTGAAAAAACTCGCCAATCTGATAAAGAAGCATAACAGCCGCCGCCTCGGAATAACTGCCTATGCAAAATGCACCTATGCTTGAAACAGCCATAAGAAAGTTTTCGTCAAAAATGCTTCCTTTTAATATGTTTTTCACCGCACGGAAAACAACGTCCCATCCGAGGATAATATATGCCGCCGCAAGTGCAGCAATCGCAAGATATGTGTTTTTTGAGAAATGCATCATCACAGCCGCAGCGGCATAGACAACCGCACCGATTGCAATTCTTGCAATTCTCGGTTTAAAATCTTCGTCCTCTTCCTCTTCTTCGCCGTCGTCCGCTTTGGGAGCCGGCACTGCATCATCCTTAACGCTCACCTCAGCATCAGGCTCATATTTATACACTATCTTCTCAACGTCATCATCTATTGCGTCGTAAAATTTGTCCGCATCAAGAGTGAGCGTCTGGCTCATCAGATTAACCGAAGAATTCAAAATACCGTCAAGCTTTGCCGCATCTGTTTCGATTTTTGCCGAACAATGCGGACAATCCAATCCTTTTAAAGAATATACCCTTTGCATAACTGCCTCCTTATGTTTTTGAGTTGTTGCTCAAGTATTCAACTACGAGCGTAAAAAAACACAATTTATGATTAACACTTGCCTACTCACGCAAATGCTCAATACCGATATCAAGAATTTTTTGAACGTGAGCGTCCGCAAGCGAATAATAAACAATCTGCGCCTCTTTTCGGTATTTAACAAGATTTGCAAGTCTGAGCGCCTTAAGCTGATGCGAAACCGCCGATTTTGTGAGCTTTAAAAGACACGCAATATCGCACACGCACATTTCGTTCTGCCTTAAAGCGTGCAGAATTTTAATACGGGTACTGTCGCCGAATATTTTAAAAAGCGAAGCGAGCGCCATATATTCGCCGTCCTCCGACATTTTTTCTTCAACCTTTTTCACAACTTCACTGTGAATAACCTCGCAGTCGCAGGTTAGCTTTGCCATAAATCTCACCGCCGTTTCATATGTTTATTAGTTGAACAACCATTCAACAACTGTATTATAGCACCCTGTATTCATATTGTCAAGACTAATTTTAAAATATTTTTGACAAATATTATTTTTTGTGCTATAATTAGTCATATTTAAAATTTAAGAGGGTTTTGAAGTGAAAATTAAAGAATCTGCCGAGAACTATCTCGAATCAATACTGATGATAAAAAACAGAAAAGGCAGTGTGCGCAGCATAGATATTGCAACCGAGCTTAATTTTACAAAGCCGAGTGTGTCTGTCGCCATGAAGCATTTCCGTGAGGAAGGCTATATAACTATGAGCAGCGACGGCGGTATTTCGCTTACGGATAAGGGGCTTGAAATTGCAGAGCGTGTGTACGAGCGGCACCGTGTTATAGCGCAGGCGCTTATTATGCTCGGCGTTGACGAGGCTACTGCATATGAGGACAGCTGCAAGATTGAGCACGATATCAGCGAAATGACCTTTTCAAAAATCAAAGAATATCTTGCAAAGCACAAAAAGTAATCTGAATATTCTGATTATAAAAAGCAAAACCGAATGTAAATTATATACATTCGGTTTTTTGTTATGCTTAGTTATTTGTTTACTCGCCGAGATACGCTTTTTTAATTCTGTCATCGGCAAGAAGGTCGCTCGCCTTGCCCGAAAGAGTGATATTTCCCGTTTCAAGAACATACGCTCTGTCGGCAATCGTAAGTGCTTTTTTTGCATTCTGTTCAACCAGAAGAACGGTTGTACCGTCCTGCGAAACCTCTTTTATAATCTGAAAAATTTCAGAAACCAAAATCGGTGAAAGTCCCATTGAAGGCTCATCCATCAGTATAATTTTAGGATTTGACATAAGCGCTCTGCCCATTGCAAGCATTTGCTGTTCGCCGCCCGAAAGCGTTCCCGCAAGCTGATTTTTTCTCTCTTTAAGTCTCGGAAAATGCTCATACACATATGCAAGATTTTTTTCTATCTGCGCTTTGTTACGCAAAATATATGCACCGAGCTTTAAATTTTCGTAAACCGTAAGCTCCTGGAAAATGCGTCGTCCTTCCGGCACGTGTGCCATTCCCATACCGAGTATTTTGTGCGCCGGTGTTTTTGTAAGGTCTTTTCCTTCAAATATAATTTTTCCCGATTTGGGTGAAAGAAGTCCTGTAATGGTGTGAAGAATAGTAGTCTTTCCTGCGCCGTTTGAGCCGATAAGCGCAATAATCTCGCCTTGTTTAACTTCAAAGGACACACCCTTAATAGCCTTAATAAAGCCGTAACAAACCTCTATATTTTCGATTTTAAGCATTAAGCGCACCTCCTATTCATCCTCGCCGACATATGCCGTAATAACCTTGGGGTCATTAAGCACAACATCTGTTTTGCCCTGTGCGAGCACCGTTCCGAAGTTTAAAACGGTAAGCTCTTCGCAAATACCGCCGACAAGTTTCATATCGTGTTCTATCAGAAGAATTGTCATATCAAACTCATCACGAACAAACCTTATTGTATCCATAAGCTCTGCCGTTTCGTTGGGATTCATACCTGCTGCCGGCTCGTCAAGCAAAAGAAGCTTGGGATTTGTTGCGAGCGCACGTGCAATTTCAAGCTTACGCTGTTTTCCGTAAGGCAGATTGCACGCAAGATTGTTTCTTTCCTCCTCAAGGCCGAAAATGCGAAGAAGTTCTTTTGCCTTGTTTCGCATATTGTATTCACATTCGTAATGTTTGGGAAGGCGAAGCATACTTGTTAAAGGATTTACGTGAAATTCACTCTGATTATGAAGTCCCACAAGAACGTTGCGTATAACGCTCATATTGTTGAAAAGCCTGATATTCTGGAACGTTCTTGCAATTCCCTTGTGATTGATAACCTCCTGCGATTTGCCGGTAAGATTTTTTCCGTCAAGAATAAATTCGCCGGTTGTAGGCGTATAAACACCCGTAAGAAGGTTAAAAACTGTGGTTTTGCCTGCTCCGTTGGGACCGATAAGCCCGTAGAGCTGTTTCTTTTTTATTTTAAGATTAACGTCCTGAACCGCCTTAAGACCGCCGAAGGATATTCCGAGATTTTTTGTTTCAAGCATATATTCGCTCATATTATTTATCCTCCTTTTCTTCAGGCTGATTTTCTGTTTTCTCAGGTTTTACATCAACCGAGAGCAAAGCGTCCATATCGATTTTGGTGGGTATTCTCTTCCACTCCGCTGCATCATCCTTAATTTTTGCTCTTTCTTTATCAATGTCCTTTGTTTTGACAAAAATACTTTTTATCCTCTCGGAAAGCCTGTTCAGCGCACCCTTAATGCTGAAGCGCTCTTTAAACGGCTGAAGAGCGGGCGCATTGTTGAATATTACAATCGTGATAAGCACAATTGCGTAGATAAGGAACTTGAGCGCCGCAAGGTCGCCCGAAAGCTTTGTGGTAAGCTGGAAGTTTATAAACGTGATAAGAACAGCCGCAAGTATAGAGCCGTTGATACTGCCCATTCCGCCGAGAACAACCATAACCAGTATTTCGATTGAATAGTTATACGAGAAGAACGAATACAAAACAGGCGTTGCGTAGTGACCGTAAATTACACCGGCGATACCTGCAAAAAATGCGGAAATTATAAATACAAACAGTTTGTAAAACGCAATATTTATGCCCATTGCACGGGCTGCAATTTCATTGTCACGTATGGCTGTAATTGCCCTGCCGTGCTTGCTCCTTATAAGGTTCTGAACAAGAATAAGCATAATCAGAACCACAACAAGCGCAGGAATAAAAAGCGTTGTACCGTATTTCTTTGTCGAAAGACCGAGCGCACCGCCGAACATATCAAGGTTTTTAAAAATTGTTCTTACAATTTCGCCGAACGCAAGGGTTACGATTGCAAGGTAGTCGCCCTTAAGTCTTAATGCCGGAAGTCCGATAATAAAGCCGAAAACAGCTGCAACCAGACCGCCGATGAGCATTGAAATTATAAGCACTGCAAGCGGTGACGAAATAACCGAATGAAGCTGATTTGCCGCATAACATCCGATATATGCGCCGACGCACATAAAACCTGCGTGACCAAGGCTGAGCTCACCCAAAAATCCTACAACAAGGTTAAGCGAAACGGCAAGTATTATTGAATACGCAATCTGTGTGATAAGGTTTGCCGTTGAACGGTTAAGACTGCCGGAATACATCATTGCCGCAGTTATAACAAGAAAAAGCGTCACACCGATATAGTTAATATAGTTTTTTAATTTAAAACTTTTCTTTATACTTGAAAAATAACCCATATATCACACCTTCTCTCTTCTCTGTTTACCCATAAGACCCGTCGGCTTAACAAGCAAAATCACTATAAGAAGTGCAAACTCGAGAGCCGTTGTATATGGCGCAAGCGCCGGCACACTAAGTGCAAGCTTTTCAATCACGCCAAGCAGAACTCCGCCGAGCATAGCGCCCGAAACCGAGCCGATACCGCCGATTACTGCTGCGGTAAACGCTTTTATACCGGGCATTGAACCAAGAGTCGGGTTTGTGCTCGGAATTTGCATAAGATAAAAGACGCTGGCAAACGCCGCAAGAGCCGAGCCGATTGCAAATGTGACGGTGATAATTCTGTTAACGTTAATTCCCATAAGAAGGGCGGCTCCTCTATCCTCCGAAACCGCAAGCATTGCCCTGCCCGTTCTGGTTTTTTTGATAAACACAGTAAGCGCTGCCATAATTACAGCACCCGCAACAAGAGAAATTATGGTCGCAATGTTGATTTTTGCATTTCCTATTGCCACAGCAGGAAAAGTTGCAATTGTAACAGGGCGGTTTTTAGCGCCGTATATCAACTGAGCTATACTCTGAAGAAAATAGCTGACACCTATGGCAGTAATAAGAACAGCAAGCGGTGACGCACCTCTTAAAGGCTTGTACGCAAGCTTTTCGGTAAACACGCCGAGAAGTGTGCACACGACAACGGAGGCAATAATCGCAACTACGGGACTGCCGCAGATATTTAATGTTGTAAGAATTGCATACGCACCAACCATAATAATATCGCCGTGCGCAAAATTAAGCATTTTTGCTATGCCGTATACCATTGTGTAACCGAGTGCAATAAGCGCATATATGCTGCCAAGACTCAATCCGTCAATGAAAGTACTCATATATATTTCTCCTTTCAGATGATACTTTAAATTTCAGCATATACCTCAATTGATATAGAAAAATTCAAAGACACAAACATTTCAAACTTTTTCAGTGTAAAAAAACAGACAAATAAGGTAAATTAAATACCGATATGCTTTAAGAAAACTTTAAGACCCTGCAATAGTGCAAAAATGAATTTATGGTTGGGCGCAAAACAAGCAGCACCCAACCAAAAAACATATTTTAAATTAAATTTTCAGCTTATTTTTTAAGTTCAACAATCTGCGGAACTTTTTCGCAAGCGCCGGAAGCATCCCATGTCATCTCGCCTGTTGCGCCTACATATTTAAAGTCGGAAGCTGTAACAGTGGATTTTAAAATGTCACAAAGGTCGGAAGCCGAAATCTTAACGTCAGATACGTTAGCCTTCTTCATACCTTCAAAAATTGTCATAACAGCGTCGTAACCGTCAGCAGCGAACTGGTCGGGGTCTGCATTGTACTCAGCCTTGTACGCTTCAACAAATTTCTTTGTAGCTTCGCTTTCGCCTTTTACGTCAAACGGTGTGATATATTTGATATCATTTTTAACCGAAGCGTCAATCTGGTCTGCTATACCGTCAAAACCGTCGCAGCCGAAGAGAACTGCATTACACTCTTTTGCTGTTGCATTCTTTGCTATAAAGCCTGCCTCGGTGTAGTAAATCGGAAGGAAAATAACATCACAGTCTTTAAGCGCTTCAACCTGTGTTGAGAAGTCTTTTTTGTTTTCAGCGTCAAAGGTTTGTGTTTTAAATTCAACATTGAGTGTTTTCATTTCTTCTTCAAACGCTTTGTAAATACCCGAAGAATACGGGTCGCTTGTATCATAGATAACGCCGATATTTTTAAACTTGGATGTAAGCTCTTTAGCGGCAAGAACACCCTGGTCGGGGTCGCCGAAGCAAATTCTGAATGCGTTATCTCTGTTTTCGATTACGTTTGCGGCAGAAGCCGAAGGAGTAATCGAGAAGAGGTTATCTTCAGCAGCCTTGGAGTTGAAAGAATCGCACGAGCCGGATGTTACAGCACCGATTGAAGCCTGCATACCGCCTTCAAAAAGGGTATCGTAGCCTGTTGCAGCGTCTGCTGCGGTTGATTTGTCATCTTTAAACTCAAGCTTGAAGTTAATTCCGTTAAGTCCACCGTTTGCATTAATTTCTTTGATTGCAAGCTGTGCGCCGTTGAGAACAGAAATACCGTAGGAAGAAGTATCGCCTGTAAGAGGACCTGTTCCACCGATGATAAATTCTGTGTTGTCAGCTGTGTAGCCTGTGTTGCCGGCTGTTTTGTTACCGCAGCCTGCGAGTGCAGCGAATACCATTAAACCACATAAAACCACTGCCAAGATTTTTTTCATAAATACCATCCTCCATTTTTCACCGAATTATATATATCGGTACTTTTTATTAATTTACTATTTTTCAAGCAAATTGTCAATAGCTTTTTTGCGTTTTCATCACAGTGTTACTGTAATTTTATCAAAAAAGTGACATTTTTTGTAAATATTATCAATAAATCGTGTCAGTTTTTTGTAAAAACATTAAAATATGTCTATTTTACAAACTCTTCATCACGGTAATTTTTTGCTCTTTCAAATTCGTCCTCAATTTCGGCAGACGGTTTTTTTGTTGAGAGCGAAACCGCAACAATTGCAATACACGAGCATAAGAATGCCGGCAAAAGTTCGTAAATTCCGAAAATGCCTCCGACAGGCTTAATAAGAAAATGCCATACAAACACCATAATGCCGCCCGTGAGCATACCCGCAATCGCACCCGCTCTGTTTGTGCGCTTCCAGAAAAGCGAGAAGATTATGATAGGCCCGAAAGTAGCGCCGAAACCTGCCCACGCAAAGGATACAACCCTAAAAATAACACTGTTTTCATCCCACGCAATTGCGATTCCTATGAGTGCAATCAAGAGAAGCACCGCTCTTGAAACGTGCATAACCTGTTTATCGGTTGCGTCCTTTTTAATGATAGCCTCATATATGTTTTTTGATACTGCCGAAGCCGCAATAAGAAGGTAAGAATCGGAAGAACTTATGATAGCTGCAAGAATACCTGCCGTTACGATACCTGCAAAAAGCGGATGGAACAAAAGCGACGCAAGGTGAGCGAACACGTTTTCCGCAAGACTCTGCGTTGCAAGCGATGCATCAGCCGGGAATACCGCCCTTCCGACAACGCCGATTAAAACAGCGGCAAAAAGCGATATTACAACCCAAACGGTTGCAATTCTTCTTGAACGTTTAAGCTCGCTTCCTTTTCTGATTGCCATAAATCTTAAAAGCACCTGAGGAACACCGAAATATCCGAGTCCCCACGAAAGCGTTGACAAAATCGTGATAAAATTGTATTTTTTGGCTTCGCCGAACAGCGCAGCACCGTTTGCAGACTGCTGTATTCCGTCGGAATTGACAACCGGCGAAGCAATATTTGTAAACGACAGATAACCGGGAATATTTTTTGCATTTTCAATAACATTTCCCACACCGCCGGCATAAATAACGCCGAACACCAAAACTGCAAGGAGTGCGCAAATCATAACTATTGACTGCATAAAATCAGACGCACTCTCTGCCAGAAATCCGCCGAGAACCGTATAGAGCACCACAAAAACAGCACCCACAATCATCATACTGTGATACGGCATATCAAAAAGCCCTGCAAAAAGCTTTCCGCACGAAGAAAAACAGCTTGCGGTATACACCGTAAAGAAGATAAGAATAAATATTGCCGAAATGCTTAAAATAACCTTTTTCTTCTCGTGAAAACGGTTGCTCAAAAAGTCCGGAACGGTAATTGCATCGCCCGAAACAATAGAATAGCTTCTGAGCCTTTTTGAAACGATAAGCCAGTTGATATATGTACCTACCGCAAGTCCGATAGCCGTCCAGGAGGCTTCTGCAAAATAGCCCCAGTAAGCAAGACCGGGAACACCCATAAGAAGGTATCCGCTCATATCCGACGCCTCTGCGCTCATTGCGGTAACCCACGGCCCGAGGCTTCGTCCGCCGAGAAAATAGTTTTCGGAACTTTGCTGTGCACGTTTTGCAAAATACAAGCCGATAAAAATTACAATCAGCATATATCCTGCCATTGCAAGCAAAATATCAAGTTTGTCACCCATTTTTCCACTCCTCAAAAACATAGTATTTTATAAATATACCATAAAATGTAAAAAAAGTAAACAAAAATTTAAAATTTTTTCGCAAAAGGACAAAAATAAGTTGAAAATTATGCGTTTTTTAATTTTTTTCGTTATAAAATTCCATAGTATGCCGTTTTTTGCTGATATATTGACATATTGTGCAAAATGTGTTAACATTACCCTTGAAATAAACGTTCGGAAGATTTAACAAAAAATGTGCTTCACGTTAAATACTTCGGCAAAAATTTATTGCCGGTGCAAAATTTTTTGCTTTGCTTGAAAACGCACACGGGCGCAAAAACCTCTTATCATTTCTTGCCATACGGATAAGGGAAAATTAAATTACTGTTTATGCCGGCGTATGGCGGCGGCAAAGGAGATTTTTATGAACATCACAAACGATATAAAATATGTCGGCGTCAATGACTGGGATATCGACCTTTTTGAAGGTCAGTACATTGTGGAAAACGGTATGGCATACAACTCATATGTTATCACGGATGAAAAGACTGCTGTGTTTGATACCGTTGACGCACATTTTGCCGGCGAATGGCTCGGCAACATTGAAAAGGTTCTGGATAAAAGCTGCCCCGATTACCTTATCGTTCAGCATATGGAGCCTGACCATTCGGCAAACATCAGCATTTTTGCAGAAAAATATCCGAATACCAAAATCGTAGCGAGCGCAAAGGCATTTGTTATGATGAAACAGTTTTTCGGAACAGACTTTTCCGACAGACAAATCGTTGTAAAAGACGGCGATACGCTTTCGCTCGGCAAACATAATCTCACGTTTATTACAGCGCCCATGGTGCATTGGCCCGAAGTTATAGTTACCTATGACAGCACCGATAAAGTGCTTTTTTCTGCCGACGGCTTCGGCAAATTCGGTGCGCTTGACGCAGATGAGGACTGGGCGTGCGAAGCAAGGCGCTATTATTTCGGAATTGTCGGAAAATACGGTGCGCAAGTTCAGAGTTTGCTTAAAAAAGCCGCAAATCTCGATATTAAAATTATCTGCCCTCTCCACGGACCCGTGCTTTCGGAAAATCTCGGATATTATATAAATCTTTACGATATATGGTCGTCGTACAAGAGCGAAACCGATGGCGTTATGATTGCCTACACCTCGGTTTACGGCGGTACAAAAAAGGCTGTTGAAGAGCTTGAAAAACTGCTTTCGGAAAACGGCTGTCCGAAGATAGCTGTCAGCGACCTTGCAAGAGATGATATGGCAGAGGCTGTTGAGGATGCATTCCGTTACAGCAAGCTTGTTCTTGCAACAACAACATACAATGCGGATATCTTTCCGTTTATGAAGGAATTTATAAACCATCTTACAGAAAGAAATTATCAGAACCGCACCGTTGCGCTTATTGAAAACGGCACATGGGCGCCGACGGCGGCAAAGGTTATGCAAAATATGCTTGCGGATTGCAAAAATCTTACGTTTGCCGACAATAAAGTTCAGATAAAATCGGTGCTTGACGGCGAAAGCAGTGCGCAGCTTAAAATGCTTGCGGATGAGCTTTGCAAAGAATACAAATAACAAAATAAAAGCCCCGAACGTTTCACTTGAACGTTCGGGGCTTTTTTTCATCTTACGAAACTGTAAATTTTTATCTTCCGAAGAAATCTTTTTTCGCTTCTTCTATTCTTTTTTCCATTTCGTTTATAAGCGATACGCAATCATCCCCATATACAAGCAGCCGCTCAATAAGCATTCCCGAAGCGGCAAAAAGCTCGCTTTGCCTCGGAAAATAATTTCTGAGAAGAAAATGCGCATATTTTGCCAAACGAAAATCACCGTATATGCGTGCCGGTGTGTCCGCCACCTTTTCAACCGCAACCGCAAATCCGTCGTCAAGCGCCTTGAACACGCCGTTTCCGTCATCAAAAAGAAGCGTATACGTTTCATCAAACCAGCTTGAACCGGGAAGTGACGAATGGCTGTCACTTGAGGCAACAATCGGCATTTTTATGCCCTTAAGGCGCAGATTATAATACATATCAAGCTGCAAATTGTTTTCTTCAGCACTGCATCCGCCCATAATTTCAAAAGCGTCGCACAGTCTGTTTTTAAAAATTGCCTCGCTCATTTTTGTTTCGGTGTGATACTGTTCCTTGATTTTCCAGAACGGGTGCGGAAAAATTGCATATCCGCCGCTCCTTTTTATTTCATTATATATCCACAGCCTGTAAAGGTATTCCTTTTTGTCAACTCCGCTTGGAATTTGCGTATGCCCCTCAAGCTCTTTAACCTCTTTTTCAACACGCTCCGGCTCGTTTATAAAAATCTCGTTTACGCTGTATCGGCTTCCGACGTTAACCATATGAATAAGACCCTTGTAATCGTTTTGCACTTCCTCGCCGCAAACAATTTCAAAGTTTTTTAAAAAGCTTAATTTATCCGATACAAACCGTGACGAATTATAAACATTGTGGTCGGTCATTGATATAAAATCAAAGCCTTTTTTCCTGTAATTTGCCGCCGTTCTTTCGGGATTTTCCGCTCCGTCCGACCAGTTGGTATGAATATGAAAATCGCATTTTTTAGCGTTTCTTTCGTATAAATCGGGCAAAAGCGAAAAAATCGAAAGCGTAAATCCTCTTGCCGGGACGTTTATAAGATTTCCCCAGCCTGCCTTCAGCGCCTCGTAAATCGGCGGCTGATATTTTTTATATTCTTCAACCGGTGCGCTGATATGTATATGCCATTCCTGCTCGCCGAAAAATCTGTGCGAAATTTCAATCACACCGTTTTTCGGTTTAACACGGTGAATTTTGCGTTTCTTGCTTCGTCCGCTCAGCGTCACAAATTCGTCCTGCGAAACGTCGCTTTCCTCCATAGGAGTAAAAACTATTTCATATGTTATATCGTCAAAAAATCCGAATCTTGCATTGTAGCTGAAAAT
Source organism: uncultured Clostridia bacterium (assembly GCA_934500875.1). Taxonomy (GTDB): domain Bacteria; phylum Bacillota; class Clostridia; order UMGS1810; family UMGS1810; genus Qingrenia. Next base: position 24,650 of record CAKSTL010000001.1, read on the forward strand.
TTTAAGCGTTGTTTCCTCGTCTGCCTTAACAACCGACGGAACGACCCTAAAATTTATCGTTTCGTTTGCCATAACTCTCTCCTCCCGACTTTATTATACATTTATTCTGCGCAGCCTGTCAACGCAAAAAAATTTTGTTTTCTTCATATTTTTTGCGTATTACAAACAATAAGTACATCTGAAAACGAATGCCTGTATAAAGCCGGCTTTCAGCGCACAAAATACGCAAAAAACGCTAACATATGCGATACCGAATTATCGGGCAGCGGCTCAAACAGACATTCGTTTCTTAAAAATTTTTTATCCGACAACCTTGTAGCCTTGATTTTCCACCGCAGCTTTAAGCGTGTCATACGGCACATCCTTTGAAAGCGAAACAATTGCCGTACCCTTTGTGTGGCTCACATCTGCACTCTTTACGCCTTCTACCGCCTCAAGGCATTTTTTAACGCTCATCTCGCAGTGTCCGCACATCATACCTTCAATTTTAAGTGTTTTTTCCATTTTTTCATCATTTCCTTTCACTGTTTTTTCTGTATTTTTGTCGGTTTCTTTCATCTTTATATTAACAAAATTAAGCCTCAGCGCATTGCTTACAACGCAAAAACTTGAAAGACTCATTGCAAACGCCGCAAACATAGGATTAAGCCTCAGATTGAAAATCGGGATAAACACACCTGCGGCAAGCGGTATGCCCAAAATATTGTAAATAAATGCCCAAAAAAGGTTTTCGTAAATATTTTTAAGCGTTGCACGGCTGAGCTTTATTGCGCCTACAGCGTCCGAAAGTCTGCTTTTCATCAAAACCACATCCGCCGACTCAACGGCAATATCCGTTCCTGCGCCGATTGCAATTCCGACATCGGCGCTTGTAAGTGCGGGAGCGTCGTTAATTCCGTCGCCGACCATAGCAACCTTTCCGCTCTTTTTAAGGTCTTGTATAACGCTTTCCTTGCCGTCGGGCATAACGGACGCAATAACCTTTCCCACACCGGCAATGCGCCCTATTGCGTTTGCGGTTTTTTCGTTGTCGCCGGTCAGCATAACCGTTTTAATTCCCATATTCTCAAGCTCGGCAACCGCCTGTCTGCTGTCATTTTTTATTGTATCGGCAACCGCAATAATGCCGAGGATTTCGTCATTTTTTGCAAAAAACATCGGCGTTTTTCCGTCATCTGCCAAATTCTCTGCGGTTTTGAGCATATCGGGCGGAATTTTTGCGTTTTCCGAAACAAATTTCATACTTCCGCCGATAATTCTCTCGCCGCCGCTTCTTGCCTCTATTCCGCTGCCCGAAAGCGTTTTAAAGTCATCAACCTCAAATGACGGAACCTTATTTTCGCCGCAAAATTCAACAATGGCGCCGGCAAGCGGATGTTCGCTCTTTTTTTCCAAAGAATACGCAGTCTGCAAAAGTGTGCTGCGGCTTGTGTTTTTGTACGGCAAAATATCGGTAACCGTCGGCTCGCCGTTTGTGATTGTTCCGGTTTTGTCAAGCGCAATTGTTTTAACCTTGCCCGTCTGCTCAAGCGAAACCGCAGTTTTAAACAAAATTCCGTTTTTTGCACCCACGCCGTTGCCCACCATAATAGCAACCGGCGTTGCAAGCCCCAAAGCGCACGGACAGCTTATAACCAGCACCGAAATTGCCCTTGCAAGCGAAAATCCAACATCTTTTCCGGCAAAAGACCACACAATAAACGTTAAAACGGCGATTGAAATAACCACGGGAACAAAAATGCCCGACACCTTATCAGCAGCCTTTGCGACAGGCGCTTTTGTAGCGGAGGCGTCGCTTACCATTTTAATAATCTGAGAAAGAGTTGTGTCCTCTCCCACTTTTTCCGCTATGCATTTAAGGTATCCCGAAGTATTGACTGTTCCCTGCGATACCCTGTCGCCCTTTTCCTTGTCAACAGGTATGCTCTCGCCCGTAAGGGCAGATTCGTCAACAGAGCCGTTTCCCTCGTCAACAATGCCGTCAACAGGAATGTTTGCACCTGCACGGACGATAAAGATATCGCCCTTTAAAACAGTATCCGCAGGTACGGTAACCTCTTTTCCGTCACGGATTACAACGGCAGTTTTCGGGGCAAGCTTCATAAGGCTTTTGAGCGCATTTGTGGTCTTTCCCTTTGAATATGCCTCAAGCATTTTTCCTACCGTAATAAGCGCAAGAATCATTGCCGCCGATTCAAAATAAAACTCGTGCATATAATGCATAACCGCCTGTGAATCGCCGTTAAGCTGTGCGCCCGTCATAGCAAACAGCGCATATGTGCTGTATACAAACGACGCACCCGAGCCGAGCGCAACAAGAGTATCCATATTCGGCGAACGGTTAATAAGCCCTTTGAAGCCGGAGATGAAAAATTTTTGATTTATAACCATAATCAGCGCCGAAAGAAGCAGCTGAACAAGCCCCATTGCAATGTGATTATCGCTTAAAAACGGCGGAAGATACCAGCCCCACATCATATGTCCCATTGAAACATACATCAAAATAACAAGAACTGTACACGACGCTATAAGACGTGTCCGAAGAAGCTTAAAATCTTTGTTTTCGTCAATTTCGCCGCCGCTCTCTTTCTCTTTGCCGAAAAGTGAGGCACCGTAGCCTGCCTTTTGCACCACCGAAATTATTTCGCCATCCGAAACGCTTCCTTCAACGGTCATTGAATTTGTAAGAAGATTTACGCTTACCGACTTTATTCCGTCAAGTTTTGAAACCGCTTTTTCAACACGTGCGCTGCACGCCGCACAGCTCATTCCCGTAATTTCAAATTTTTTCATATTATCACCACCGTTAGTATATCCTTTTTTCAATATTATAATATATTTGCTCCCCAAAAAAGTCAAGAGTTATTTCCAAAAAACATACAAAAGTTGTATGAATTGTCAAAAAACCTTCTTTTATAAAAGTTTTTTGTTTTAAAATTACCTTTTTTCGTGCAAAAAAGCGCCGCACCAAAAAAAGCCGTCGCATCAAAAAATACGGCGGCTTTCTTTTTGTTTTTTAAAGCTCCACGGGCGAGAACGTATTAAATTTTGTTTCGCCGAACGCTGCCTTCACAAAAGCTTCTGCGGCGCAGTCAAGCATTGAATATGCGTTTACAAACGTACAGGAGCGTTCAAAATACTGTTTAAAGAAGTACGGCGAACCGAACGACACCCCGATTGTCTTTCTGCGTCCGTTGTTGAGCGCCTTCTGCATTGTGGAAGACGCTCTGCCGTAATAATCCAAAAATCCCACGGGCTTGAACGAACGTGAAAACATAGCAAATATTACAAGGTCGCACTCGTTTGTGTATTTATAAAAATCGCTCGGCGTAATGTATGGTTTGTAAATAACCTCAACGCCTCTTTTTTCGATAAGTGCACACATACGCTCCGCAATTTCAAATGCAGGCTCGTAGTTTATTACGGGAACGACAAGCACGCTTTTTACCTTTGATGCGTCAATAGGAAGATTGCCGACGGTATCCCTTATAAGGGTCATACTTTTTTCCGAAACCCTTCTCTGCGTATCTTTGACAAACTGCTTTTCGCTGTCGGTAAGGTCTTTGAACATAGGTCTGTTTTTGTCAAAAAGCCCTGCTTTTTCCTTGGTTTTCAGTATTCTTGTTACGGCGTCGTTAAGTCTTTCTTCCGAAATGTATCCGCACTCTATCGCTTTTTTCATATTCTGCACGTAGCTTTCCGTCGGCCAGAGCATCATATCGCACCCTGCCCTGAAGGCCTCTATTTCGGTTCTTTCTCTTGAGTCATACCAGCCGTTTATGCCGCCCATTCCGAGAGCGTCGGTAACAACTATTCCGTCAAATCCCATTTCGTTTTTAAGAAGGTCTGTTATAAGCTCTTTTGAAAGCGTTGCGGGATACGGCATACCAAACTCTTCTTCACGCTCTTTCTGATACGACGCAAGCGTTATGTGTCCTGCCATAACAGTATTAACACCTGAATCTATAAGCTCTTTGAACACCATTCCCGATTTTTTCTTCCATTCGCCAAAAGAAAGCGTGTTGTTTGTGGTAACTATGTGCTGGTCACGCCAGTCAAGCCCATCGCCGGGAAAATGCTTTGCGCACGCTGAAAGTCCGTTATCCTGCATACCCTTTACAACCTGCTTTAAAAGCCTTGACGCAACATACGGGTCGTCGGATATTGACCTTACGTTAACAAGCGGATTTCGTTTGTTGATGTTTAAATCCGCAACAGGCGAATACGTCCAGTTTGCGCCGACGGAAAGCGCCTCAAGAGCCGTAGCTTTTCCGTAGTCGTATGCAAGTTTTTCGTCGTTTGCGGCGCCCAGTCCCATAAGATACGGCAGCGGTGTAAGGCATTTTACCATACCGCCGCAGCCGTTTTCAAAATCAGAGGTAATAAACGGCGGAATTTTTGAGTTTTCGTAAAGCTCTTTTACATAGCCTCTCAGCTCGTCAATTCCGCCTTCTTCGGCATCGGTTATAATCTCGCCGAAAAAGAACGCCGCCCCTGCCTGCCCGGTAATTTTTTCGCCCTTTTTCATCTGAACTACCTTTGTCTGAAGAATTTTTTCTTCAAGCGAAAGCGAATTTATGTCAATCATTGCGGTTTGCTCCTTTTTCAATAAGTATTTCTACAACTGTATAACAATAAGAATTTCGCTGTTTCCCTGACCGTGCAGGCTTGTCTGAATACCAACATTCATAAGCCCGGCGCCGGTGTGAATCCCGTAATCTTTTGTATGCTCCGGTATCTCGGTTTTGTATTTCGGAGACGTCGTGTGATATTTATAATATGTTCCGCTGCCCGTAACCTTGTATTTTTTGTCTGAGTCAAGCGATTTTAAACGTATAAAATCCGCAGTTTTTCCGAATTCGATATTTTCGGAAAAGCAGAACACAACGCTTCGTTTTCTGTCGGCGTCGCTGAACTGATATGCCGCATACGGTCTGTCGTAAATTGACACAAGCCTGAAAAATTCGCCCGTCTGAACGGTTGTGCGTATCTCTTTGTTGAGCGCAAGAAGCCTTTTTAACTCTTTCATTCTCTCCTCGGGCAGCTCTGCAAATTTAAGCGATACCGAAAGAGCGCTCATCATACCCACGTGCGCCTGAAATTCCATTGTTGTTACTCTTCGGTTTACAAGCTGCGAATACAAATCGGATATAAAGCACGCACCGCCCGCAAATTTTGACGGCAGAAGATATGTAAATCCTTCGTGCATTCTTAAAGAATCAACCGGGTCCTGATTGTCGCTTCTGTGCATTCTGCCCGCAAATTTAAGCATACCGAGGTCTGTTCTCTTTCCGCCGCCGGCAGAGTTTTCAAATATAAGATCAGGAAATTTTTCTTTTACGGTGCCGTAGCATTTCCACATATTTCTCACATATTTGTCCCATGCTTCCTTCTGATGTTTAATCTTCTCGCCTCTCCAGCCCAGATGCGTGTTTGCACGGTTAAAATCGTTTTTAATGTAATCAATACCGTTTTCGCTTATAAGATTTATCAGAACGTTTGTTATATATTCGCACGCCTCGTCGTTAGCCATATTAAGAGAATAACAGCCGATACCCATAATTTCAGGGTCACGGTTGTCGTAGCCCACTATCCAGTCGGGATGTTTTTCTACAATTTCGTTGAGCGGAAATACCGATTCGGGCTCAATCCACAAACCGAACTTCATACCGTATGAATGTACTCTGTCCGAAATTGCCTTAAGTCCGTTAGGAAACCTTTTTTTGTTAACCGTCCACGTGCCGAAACCCAGTCTGTGCGCCTGACCGTTGTTTACGGGCGAATCTATATCCTCGGTTCCTGTCCAGCCGCCCTCTAAAACAAACAGCTCAATGCCCGCCTCGTGTGCCATATCAACTTCTTTTAAAACTATCTCTTCGTTTGCAGCGTTTCTTAAACTTCCTGCCGTATTGTAAATAACGGGAAGTATTCTTTCCCTCTCCGAAGGATGTATAATTTCCTCTTTTTCATACCTGTGCAGATTTCGTGTAACGTTTCCGAAGCCGCCGTTTGTATATCCTGCAGCAAGCACCGGCGTTTCATAAGTTTTTCCGCCTTCAAGGCATATGTCGCAGTCAAAATCATTAATGCCGCCGGTAATAACAATTCTGTCGGTCTGGTCACGTTCAAAAATAAACTTCCAGTTTCCGCTCCAAATAAGCGTGCCGAAATATACGCCGCCGAATTCTTCCTCGGAATATGTATCATCAATCATAAAAAACGGCATTGCGTCGTTTCCGGAAAGACCTTTTCTTGTTTCAACAACCCTTCGTCCGTTCTTTATAATCTCCTGTGTTTTCTGAAATTCGTGATAATATGCGCCCGGAAAATATGTAAGACGGTATTTGTCTATATTGGGAAGGTAGTATTTTGCCGAATATGCGTTTTCAATAACAAAATCCTCATCACCGGTGTTTTTTATAACCGCACTTCGCTCAATAATGTCAAATTCCTCAAAAAGTCTGTATACAAGCGTAACCTCAATGGGATATTTCGGGTCTTTCGCCGTAACAGAGAGCGTATTTTTGTCAATTTTGTGGGATACATAATTTAAAAACACGTTTCTCGTGCCGTCCTTAAAGGTAACCTTCAGCGCAGGGTCGGTAACCGATTTTCCGCCAAAGGGACGGTATTCCTGCCTGTCGTCGATATTAACCTGCGAAAACGGGCCGGTTGAAATGTGGCGGATAAGTTCTTCGCTTGTCGGCAAATCTATAACGTCGTTTATTCTGCCGCCCCAAAAGAGGTTGCAGATTGCGCCGCTTTCCTGAATTTCAAAAGCGTATGTGCTTTTTTTGCCGTTTAGCATAAAAATTCTTTCTTTTTCAAAATACTGAATAGACATATTTTCGCTCCTATGATATTAAAATGTGTTTGTATAAAAAAGCTCTCGTCACAAGCCGCTTTCTCCGGATGCTTTCGGGGCAGTTGTCTCCTTATGAAGAAGCGGCTCGCTGGTGAGAGCTTTTATTATAATATTACTGCGCTTTTATTGTGCTTTTTCCATTACAAAGCTGCGCACGGGATAGTTATTGTCATCCCAGATAAATGCACGGATTTCGGTTGCGTCCTCCAAAAGCGTCAAAGAAGATGTAAGGCTTTCGGCTTTGTTAATATTTTCAATGTTTTCAAACTTTGCACCGATAAGTCTGTCACCGTTATATGCCGCAACAACAAACTGCAATTTTCTTATGTCGTCCGAGCCGTTCGGGGTAACGGAGCAGGTTGCCGAAACAACAGAATCTTTCGTAAATCCGCCGGAAATGACCGGTGTTCCGATTACCGTTTCAGCCGGTGCGGTGTATGTAAACTGCGCGCTGTTTCCAATTGCGGTATATCCTGTTGATTCTATGCCGTTTACCTTTATATCGTTTATAACAATTGATGCAGCGTTTTGAGAAAGGCTGTTTGCCAGTGTTGCATAAAGTTTGCCGTCTTTCTTTTCAATACCAGTTACGGTGTTGTTTTCAACAAGAACACTCTCTTTTTCAACACTGTCAATATTTGCACAATCTGCAAACTCAACCTCAATTTTCTTGCTGCCTGTTGCAGTTACATTCTTTATTGCGCTGCCGTTTTGGTCATATGTAATTTTTACATTGCTTATTTTTACTGTATTGCTGCTTGATTTATTCCAAAAAGCTACGTCCTGAAAAGCTTTTGTGCTGTCAATATACTTACTTGCGTCAGCAAGCGTTGAGTATCTTACAACACTTCCGCCGTCGGTATTTTTGCTTATAACTGCCACATAGCACATTCCCGTGTCAAGGTTTACATTAAGTCTTAAAGTAAACGGTTTATCGTTTGTGCTGTGCTTAACACCGTTATAGCTGTTTTCCAGTCTTTTATATTCGCCGCTGTCATAATTACCGTTTTCCTTGCTGTAATATCTTATCGGATAATTTGAATTTTCATCAACCGTACTGAGATATAACGGATATTTGTAATCGGGACCGCCTGTATCAGTATCATACCTGAATCCGATATGAAGGTCAGCGCCGCTTGCATCATTTACGTCCGCCTCAATGCTTACCGTTCCGCCCTGCATATTTATTTTTCTTCCAATCCATTTGTTGGTTTTAATTTCAATAATGTTGTTGACAACGGTTGCGTTTGCAGCGTTTGTCCATTTTGCAGTGTCAAGATTAGCGGATGCGTCCTCTGTGTAAACGGTAATGTTTTTTAATGCAAGCTTGTCGGCAGGGTCTGTGTAGATGCCTGCTCCAAGCTCTGAAACAATTTTCTTTACCTCGCTGCCCATATTTGCAAGGTCAAGTTTAACGTTTTTAAAATAATTCTCGCTTACGTAAAAACACGGCCTTATACCACAGTAGCTTGTATTGATGTTGCCGGTATTTCCGCTCGACTGAACATATCGCCTTATAAACACACCGTTGTTTGAGGTGCTGCCAAGCTGGCTGAATGTTCTTAAAAGACACGAATACGCAAGATCTGCCGGCACTGCATTGCCGTTTGCAAATTTAAGCGACTGTTTCATATATTTTCCGTAAGTAGCAAGCTCAGGTGTGGAAAGGAGCGACACCTTACATCTTACCGTATAATCGTAATAGTATTTTTCATCAATGTTTTCAGAACCGCTTGTGTTAGGACCGTATCCTTCAACATACCAGTCGTGCTCTGCTATATAATCTCTTATTCCTTCATCCAGAGCCGCACCGGTGCAAGCATTGTGGCCTTCCGCAGCAGCAGAGCCGTCAAGAAATCCGTTGTTGAGCCACTCTGCATAACTGCCGCTTATTTCGGGGTCGAATATAAACTTTGCACGCTCCTCTTTTGAGGCAGTTTTTTCAAGAGCCGTTGACATACCGGGAACTTTTCCGTAATATGTATTTGAAACAACAAAATACAGCTTCTCGCCGTTTTCGCCTTCCTCATATCTTTCGGGAATTACGGTATAGTAAAAGCCTGTAGGCGACTTAAATTCCCAAGCGGTGTGAGTATCGTCAACCCCCGACGCCGCCTTATTCGGCATTGTTACCTTCGTAAGAACCTTTTCGCCGTTTGCGTCCAAAATGGGCGTAATAGCAAACACATTTGTTATCATACAAAACGTCATAACTATTGTAAGAATAATTGATGCTGTCTTTTTCATTTTATATTCCTCTGCTTTCTTTTATTTTAGCTCAACGTAATACGTGAGCGGTTTGATATTTGAAAGAGAATTAAACAAGAAGATTTTAACTTTATCGGCATTTTCGCTTTTTTGGGTGATGTTATAGGAATAAACACCGTTATTAAAGCTCATATCGCCCTTTTTAACCGTTTCTGCTTTAACAAGCGCACCATTCTTATAGCTTGATATTACAACGGTAAAATCGCCGCCGTATTCATCATTTCCGTTTGAAACGGCAACCTCAACCGCAGCCGAACGGTTGTATTCATCAAGCGTGTAAATTCTTGCGCCGTCGCCGAGCGGTTTAAGCTTCAGACCCGAAAATGCATCTTCGTCAAAATTAACCGTGTATATCTCGCCTACGCTTTTACACGAAATATAAAACAGATAGCCCTCGCTCGCCTTAAGCGGTATGAAATTTAATTCAAAACCGCCGTTTGCGTCCGTTTTAGTTTGATTTATATAAACGAGCGCACCGTCCTTGTCAAACACCTTAAGTGTAACAATTTCGTTCTTTGTGTCGGTTTTAACCGTTCCCGAAAGTGTAATTTCGTTAAACCGTTTTGAAGCCGAAACGCTAATTTTTCCATCTGCCGAAGGAACGGTATATTCTGCGGTATGTATTTCGTCAAACGAAGCGTTGCCGAGCTTTATAATGTACTTATCCTTCTTCATAAGCGGAACAAACTTAAAATCAAACGCCAAAGCGTCATCAAGCTTGGTCTGGTCGATATACATAAGATTTCCTGCCGCATCAAACACCTTTATTGTAACAACCTCATTTTTGTGCGAGGTGTAGATGTTTCCCGAAACGGTAAATTCGCCGAATTCATAATCAACCGATACGTCAAGTTTATCCATATAATACGTCACGACGTATATCGGTTTTTCCGAAACGGTTAAGCTATACACACCGCCGTTTTCCGGCACGCTTAAAAGGTTTCCGAACATATCGTAAAACTCTATAAGCTTTCCGTCTGCCGTTACCGAAACACTCTCTGTGCCCGATACGCAAAAATACACATCTGTTTTTGTGTGCTTTGCGCTGTTTTCAAACAAAAGACAGCGCACGTTGGAGTTAAGGGCTGTATACCCTTTTCCTTCCGAGCCTGCGGTAAGGCTGTTTACATTAGCCATTGCCACAAACGACGGACGTGCCGCATAGGGATATTTTCCGTCGTGATAATCTAACATACCAAGACTTTCCGAGCGTGTATCAACCGACGAGAGCTGATAGATGTAATATCTGTCACAGAAATTTTCTGCCGCCATAGAAAGATAATACTTTGCAAGGCCTGCCGCCTGATACTGTTCATCCTTCGTTTCGCTGTAAACAGAATTGCTTACACCGAATTCCGTAACATAAACCTCTTTATCTGCGCCGATAAGCGCAAGGTCATCTCTGATACTGCTTATTACGTTATCAAGGCCTTCGTTTGAATACGAATAATTATGAAACGAAAATACATCATAATAATTATTTATATCAGTCTGCGCAAAGAAGGATTTAAGATATGCGTCGGCATAAGTCATAAGCGACGAAATTACAGGTCCAGCAACCTTAACGCTCGGATATTTTTCCTTCACCGCAGTGTAGGTGTCCTTCAAAAGCGCCGCATAGCGCTTTGCCCCGTCCGATATGTTTGAATGTGCATTTGAGCAGTAGGACGACAGATTCGGTTCGTTCCACACCTCTATAACGTCGATTTTCCCGTCGTATATTTCAAGAAGCTTTAATATGTAATCCACATAAGCCTTTCTTCCCTCACTTGTTACGGGAAGATAATAAAGCCCTATTTCCTCGTTGTTTTTCGCCGCCGCAGCCGCTTCCTCGGGAACAGATTTTAACACCTCGGCATTTCCGTATCCCGCCATAACAAGGGTTTTCATATCGTTATCAAAAGCTTTGTCAATATACTCTGTGCAAACATCAAGTGCACCGTAGCTTCTCTGGTTTTCCGAATTGACCGTTTCAAACGACGTCCAGCTGTAGCCCTCTCTTATGTGCGAAAATCCCGTCTTGTCAAGAAGCTCAATACTCTCCGAAATTTTTCTTCTTCCCCAGTTGAAATGAGCGACCACGCCTATTTTATCGTTTTTCGCATTTTTGGAAACGCTTGTGCTCACCGAAAACGGTATTTCGGCATTTACGTCAATATTTTGAGCAGTGTTTGAAAAATTGACTTTCAGCACATACGTACCGTATTTAAGTTTTTGTGCCGGAATTGTAATGCTTTTTAACACCGAAGCGCCGGCGGACATATCAACTTCTTTTTCTTCGCTGTACGAAACGGTATTTTCCGCCTCGCTGTAAACTGAATATACCGCAGTACCCGAAACAGGGATATTTCTTAAATTTTTAAACGATACATCTATACTTTTTTCGTCGTTTTTGAAAAAGATGTTTCCAAAATTTTTGGTTGAAGCGCTTATTTCAACGCCGGAGGTTTTATCCGAAATTTCAACGGTAACTTTTTTAAAATATATAATCTTTTTTGTTTTCGGCATTACTATTGAAAAATCAGCATTATTGCGCCTGTTTTTGAAATATGCGTCCTCAATTTTGAACACCGCCGTGCGCACTGCCGACGCAGTACCGTTTACCGTTTCGCCGTATACCTCGTGGCGCTTTTGAGGATTTGACAAAGAATCGTATTCAAACGCAAAATATTTTCCGTCCTCGCCCGAATCAATATATTCAACCGTTACGGTAACATTTTTATAATCGCTGTTACCGTACATCACTCCATCATCAACATTAAAATAAATTGTTCTGTTTCCCGAAGTTGTATCGGCAAAAAACGTGCTGCCGCTAATATCCGCACCTGATGCCGTTATGCCGTTTGAACCGCCCGCAGCGTAATACAGCGAATTTGCGGCATAAGCATACTTTGGGAGGTTAAGCAAAACAGCAGAAATCACAAGTACAAACAAAGATGAAAGAATTTTTTTCATTGTTATTCTCCGTTCGTTTTAGTTTGCAGAAACGGCGTCAAATGCTGCGGGAAGCATATTTTCATCCCACAAAAACGCTTTTACGGTATCTGCGTCGGTGTCAAGCGTCAAAGAAGCGGTTTTCGTCTGCTCTGACGTGTCCGTTCCCGAAACGGTAAGCCTCTGTATTTCGGAAATTCCCACAATTTTGTTTCCTTTATAAGCCGCAAGAATAAGCTCAAGCGTTTTTTCCGAAACATTTCCTGCCGTAACGTTTGCGGTTGCTGTAAACGTGCTGCCGCTTGTAAATGTGCTGCCGTTAATTTTTACATCCGCCGCATATTCAACGGTTTCATAGGTGTAAGGCGAAAAACTTCCTATTGCACTGTATTCTGCGCCGGGAATATCGCTTCTCTTCAAATTTTTTACAATTACGCATCCGTCCGACTGCGAAATCGTTTTTTCAAATTTTACGGTAAGCTTGTTTCCACTTGCAACAGCGCTTACTGCCGTATTGTCCGAACAGTTGACATCAGATGCGGTAACGGATGTCAAATCAATATAATCCTCAAAATCCATAACCATTGTGTTTTTGTCAAGCGTTCTTATCGTTTTTATTGCGCTGCCGTTTTGGTCGTATGTAATTTTTATGTTGTTTAACTTTGTGCTTTCAGCCGAAGTGCTGTTCCAGAATGCCACTTCGCTGAAGGTTACGTTTTTGTTGACGTATTCCTTAACATTTGCAAGAGCGGAATATTTGACATACTGCGTTCCGTCTGCGGTTTTTCCGTCTACAACGGCATAGCAGTTGCCGTTGTCAAGATTTACGGTAAGCTTTAATCTGTATGTTCCGTCCACATTTTCATCAGCCGAAAACTTTGTATACCACAAATCTTTGTTCTGAGTATCTTCCAGACGTTTATATGTCTTGACGGTTTTTAGGGTATGGTCTTCATAATACGCAACTATTCCGCTTGTATTCAAATATAACGGATATCTGAACGAAGGCGAAGCTGTGCCGCTCTCACGAAAACCTATATACAATCCGCCGCCGGCAGCACTGATAACGTCCGCCTCAATGCTTACCGTTCCGCCCTGCATATTTGTTTTTCTTCCAATCCATACGCCCTTGGGAATCTGTATAGAGCCGTTTGCAACGGTTGCTTTTGCGCCGTTTGTCCATTTTGCGGTGTCAAGTGCAGATACGGTTGCGTCCTCTGTGTAAACGGTAATGTTTTTTAATGCAAGCTTGTCGGCGGGGTCTGTGTAGATGCCTGCTCCAAGCTCTGAAACAATTTTCTTTACTTCACTGCCCATATTTGCAAGGTCAAGTTTAACATTTTTAAAATAATCCTCGCTTACGTAAAAGCTCGGTCTTATTCTTGCGTCCTTATATGAAGTGCTCGTGCTTGCGGTACAGCCGTTTGCGGCATAAAGCGTTCTTATGTTGCTGCCGTCCGAAGGCGACCTTAAATACATATGTATCGTCGCAGAGCTGAGACTGCCGTCAACATACGGACCGTAGCCAATCTTATCGGCATATTTTGCATATTCCGAAATTGATAAAAGCGCAATTTTGCAGTTTACAGAATAGTCCTTGCTGCCGTATTTTTCGGTATCGAGTTTTCCGTTTGACTCAACAATCCAGTCGTGGTCCTGAATATAATCCTTTATATCGGTATCAAGCGCAACATACGAACTTCCTGCCGTTCCGTTTAAAAACGCATTGTTAAGCCAGTAAGCAACGTTTGTTTCCACAGCAGGGTCAAAAGCTGAATCAGTAGCACTCGTTGCAGGATTTTTGCCGTAAATATCGTTGCAGTATATGTAATACTGCTTTTTACCGTCAGCGCCCGTAATTTCGTCAAGCACCTGATAATGATACGTTGTGCCCTTTGTTGTTGCGGTAAATGCATATTTTGCGTTCGTTTGGCTCGGCAGAATAATGTTACCTGTGCCTTCAATGTAGGTATCGGACTTTGTTTTACCTTCAACAAACGTAATAGCACCGGTTTCCGTGTTGTAGTAATAAAAACCTGCTTTTTTTGTCGATGCAAACGGCGTATCATATCCGTCAATACGGATGGTTGCCACCGGTGTTGCTGTTTCCAGCTTGGTAACCGCCGCAAAAACGTTTGTTGTCATACAAAATACCATAACAAAACTTAACAGTAACGCAATAAACTTTTTCATTAATTTCACTCCGTTCTTAAATTTTTATATATTAACCCTTGACACTTCCTGCCGTAAGACCTGCGACAAGCTGTTTCTGACAAAGGAAGAACACGCAGATTGACGGGATGGCATACAAAAGAGCCGCCGCACATTTAATCGGGTCAAGATTTGCCGTAGGGTCGCTCGGCAAGGTGTAGCTTGCATTAAACAACGCTATCGAAAGGGGATATTTTTTTTCGGTTAAAAACATATACGGAGTCATATAGTTTCCCCACTCGCCGATAAACACCCTGAAAAGTCCTACCGCCAAAATGCTTTTGCAAATCGGCATATAAATTTGTGTTATAATTCTGAAAAATCCGCAGCCGTCAATAAACGCCGCTTCTTCAATTTCGCCCGGTATGCTTTCTATATACTGCTTATACAAAAATACAATACCCGGCGCACCTGCCATACAGGTTAAAAACCAAATCCAGTACGTGTCTTTGATTCCGAAGTTTGAAAACGCTATGTACTGCGGAATTTGCAGTGCAAATCCCGGAATCATCATACACGACAAAAGAAGCATAAACAAAAATTTGTTTCCTTTAACTTTAAGCTTTGCAAATGCAAAACCGTAAAAAAAGTCAACCGTTACTCCGAAAAACACCGTTATGCCAACTACGATGCACGAGTTTTTAAAGTATCTTAAAAACGGTATAAGAGTAACCGCATATTTATAGTTTGACCAATCCGGTTTTTGCGTCAGTGCTATCGAAGGCAGCGAGTATATAGAACGCAGCGAGTTTACAAACGTGTAATAAAGAGGAACTATAAATACGACGCTTATAATTGTGCAGATTGCAAACCAGATAATATATGTAATTCTTTTTTTCTTTTCCATAATAAGCTCCTACCTCAGTTCGTTTCAGTATATACCCAATATTTTTTTGTACCTTCAAGCACAAACGTAATGGTCATAATAATTGCAAAAATTACCCACACCATAGCCATACCGTAACCGAAACGCATATTTACAAAAATCTGCTGGTATACGTGGACAAGGTATGTATAAACAGGACGTATAGGCACGCTTGTAAGACCTTCTCCGCTTGCACCCGCCAAAAGAACAGGCTGTGCAAAAATCTGAAGCGTTCCGATAATTGATGTGGTAATGTGCATATAAATCATATTCGACACAAGCGGCAGCGTAATTTTAAAGGTCTTTGACACAGCGCCCACGCCTTCTATGTCCGCCGCTTCGTATAAATCGTCCGGTATTCCTTTTATAGCCGCAATAATCGTCAGCGCTCCTCCGCCGGACGTCCAGAGCATCATAATGATAAGCGCACATTTAACATAATCGTATCCGAGCCAGTTTACAGCTTCTGCGCCGAAAAGCTCACGCACAAAGTTGAAAAGACCGCCGTCATATGCGTAAATACCCTTCCACATAAGCGCAATTGCAACCGCCGGTATAACGGACGGCAGATAGAACAGAGTTCTGAAAACCCCCACTCCTCTGAAGGCATTGCTGAGTATAAGCGAAATGGTTACGCATATAACCGTTCCCGCAGGAACAGTTATTACACCTATTCCTATTACCCTCATAATGGACGGCATTGCCTCGTTGTCTATAAAAACACGTTTAAAATTTGAAAGTCCGACGAATGTTAAATTGTCCAGGTTAAATCCGGTAAAATTTGTAAAGCTTATATACAAGCCCCATACAAGCGGATAACCTTTGGTTAACAGAAAAAACAGAATAAACGGAGTCATAATTGCGTAAAATGCCCTAAAGCGTGCCTTTTCAAGACCCATTCCCCTTCTCTTTACCTTAAGCACTCTTTTTGTTTCAGATGCCGCTGCCTTCTTTGTTAAGTTTTTCATAATACATCTTCCTTAAAATAAGACTTTTTGTTTGAAGCCGAAAGATTAACTCCTTCGGCCTCAAAGAATGATAATATTTTTTAGTGTGCCATGCCTTCGTCAATCAAAAGCTGGATTTCGTTTTCCATAAGCTTCATAGCCTCGTCAAACGAATACTGACCGTAAAGAAGCGGTGTGAAATATTTTTCCATAATGCTCTCTACCGCATTTGCCGCAACATAAGGATTTGACCTTACAAACGTGTATTCGCTGCCTTCTGCGTATTTAACGGTGTTATCAAAGTTTCGTTTCTGGAATTCGTTTTTGACATCAGCATTTTCCGCAAGCGATTTTTTAATCGGAAGATTAAAACCTGCGTTTGCTCTTTTTTGTGCGGGTATGCCAAGGTGAATGTATTCCCAGCACGCAAAAGTAAGTTCGGGGTCTTTTGTGTTTGCGCTGATAGTTCCGCCGACAGGTGCAGCAGTGTATTTAGCGCCCTGATTTTCTTTCATAACAGGTGTCGGGCAAAGTATCATATCGTCATACTCAACCGTTCTGTCGGGATTTTTAACATATGTGGAACCTGAATACAAACCGAAGTTGTTTATAGCGCAAAGTCCCTGCGGAAATTCTGCGTTTCCGTTGCCGCCCATAGGATACAGCGCAGACTGGGTGTATCCGTTAACCTTCATATCGTAAACATACTTAAACGCTTTTCTTACATCCTCGTCTTTTAAGTTGATTTTTGAAAAGTCGTCCGAATACATTGATTTTCCTATAAGATTAAGCATTGTTTCAACCGTAACGTTGGGAGCGGAAATATCGGAGTATCCGAACACCTTAACCTTGTTTCCCTCTTTAACGGTAAGCTTTTTGGCATAGTCTGCAAGCTCGTCAAAGGTAATCGGCGAATCATATGTGGGAATTCTGAGATTCTTTGAATCAAGCATAGATTTGTTTACCCACATGGACGACGGGCCCCAGTCTTTGGGAAGTCCGTAAATTTTACCCTTGCCAAAGTCTTTTCCGTCATATCTGAAACAGTCGATACAAACAGAGAAAATATCGTTTTCATCATAAAGCTTGCTCTTTTTTAACATATCGTCAAGCGGCATAATGATATTTTTGTTTGCATATGTAGGTAAATCCTGAATTGAGCTTGTTCTTATAATATCCGGTGCGTCGTTTGCGGCAATTTTTGCCATAAGAGCGCTTCCGCCCTCTTCAAGAACAACCTCACAGTTGGGATGTTCTTTGTAAAAGTCTGCGAATATAACGTTCAAATCTTTTGATTCGCCGTCCAGCTCGCCTGCCGAATAAGTAATTCTGATTGTCTTTTTTTCGTTGCTGTTTGCGCTTTGTTTGCTTCCGCAGCCGCTGAGCGCTCCTACAACAACCGCTGCGCACAAAACTGTGCCGATTAGTCTTTTTTTCATATTTCAGCCTCCTTGCGTAATTGTTTTTGCATAGGCGCAAAACCGTTTCACGCCTATGCAAGTTTAACATTTCATCTTAATTTAATTATACTGTTTTCATACATTATGCACAACGTAACAAACTTTTGTTTTAGTCATAAATTTTTACGTTTTTATAAAATATCAGTCAACAAGGCTGTGACGAATAGTTATGTCAACAAGCGCATCTTCAAGCGGTGTATCAGCCGCTCTTTCGGTGTCGCACGGCGTAAATTCGTAATACTTCGACGGCGCTCTGCCGTTTCCGCCAACTTTAAGACCGTCTGTAATCTCAACAACCTTGTGGCGCACCTCGATGTCGGAATCGTTAAAGCACATATTAAATCTGAACTTGTCATCCGGTTTAAGAGGCTGAACGGAAGTATACGGAATTCTTATAATATAACGTGAAATTCCGAGTGTATTGTCACGCAGCACTTTAATGTTTTCATTGCAAGGTGTATATTCTGCGGCTTTAACATTCATAACACCGGTTTCGTTGCCGTTTTTGGTATATGCCGCATAGAACTGATAGTCGTCCGCCTGCGGTGACGTTCCTCCGTTGCTGAGCGGGTCGAGATACATCTGTATGCTGTCGCCGTTCCACGAGTTTGAACCGGTGAACATCTGATTGTAAATACTGTCGTAAACGGTGGACATAATGTAAATATAGTTATTGTCGTGCTTCATATAGGTAATGGAGCCAACGTCCTCTTTGCGCCAGTTTTCCTTTGTTGTTGCGTCGGCAATAGCGCCTGCGTACAGCGGATATGCGTCTGCCCAATCGGTGATATCTCCGTCAAACGCATCAAAGTCAACCGCCTTTGCAGCCTTCACAACAAACGGGAAGTTAAGACCTTTCTTAGCGTTTAAAAATTCCGTTCCGCTTACATCCGACACATTGACGCCTATCACATAGTTGTTGAACGCAGCCTTTTTCTTTGAAACAATTTTAAAGCTTATGATTTTTGTTTTGTTTTCACCTATAGTGTAGTTTTCCGACATTTTTTCAAGCTCCCAGCCGTCGGGAAGATAGGTAATATCCACCTTGCCCTCAACAGGATACGGCGTTACGTTTGTAACCTTAACGCTGATGCTGTTAAGATTGTCAAACGTACCCTCTGCCTGCATAAGCTCTGCTTTAACCGCAAGCTGACGTGTTATCGGGAACCATCTTTCGTTTAAAACTTCGCCGTTTTGAACAATTTTAATCTTGTATGTATCGGCGGTTTTTGTGCTTTTGTCGTTGTATACTTTAAGAGTCATTTTTGTGTAGCCGTTTGCGTCGAGTTTAAGCGGTACACCATCGCCCATTTGCCTGCCCTCGCCGTTTTCGACAATAATTTCGCCGTCAATCGGAATGGAGCGTTCGTTATAAATCTCGTACTGTGTTTCAACATATTCGTCAAGCGAATAAAAATTTGCCGTCGTAGGAAGTGCGTGCGACAAAATGCCGATTGTGTAGTCAACCTTCTGGAAAGGAAGAATTTTTTCAGCCCAAATTGCAACACGCTCGGACAAAAAGCTGTTTGCGTTTGCAATCGGCGCACGCATAACGTCGCAATCACGGCTCTTTGCGTCGGATGCCTTGCTGTAGTAAATACGTGAATATTCAAGCATTTTGTCGGTATAAAGAATCTGCGAATGCTTTTCTTCGCCTTTAATTTTCTTTACCTTGCTCTTAACCTCGTTGTATTTTTCGCTTACCGGCGAATTGTAATCGCCATATGCAATACCGTAAACATTGGCAATCTTTTCGCCCTGTTTGTTTAAATCGGACAAAAATTCCGAAAGCTCTTTTAATTCAAAACCTGTTTTTCCGTTTGCAAAATCATCAATAAGCCTGTCGCCGACATTATAGAAAATCTGCAATGCTTCATACGGCTGTTTTGCAATATCGTCTGCCGAAAGCGCTTTCAGGCTGTCAAATACGGTTTTGTCAAATTTTCCGTCGTATTTTTCCGAAAGATTTTCGATAACCTTTTCTTTTACCGAATAAGCTGTGTCGTAAACATAATCCAAACCGAAATTGTAAATATATTTAACATCTGAATTTATAACAACCTCCGTAACGTCTTTTTCGGTGATGTTGCCGTACATATCCTCAACCGTAACAGGTGTGTTGAATTTTAATGTGTATGTTTCATCACCCGGAATCCACGCCGCCATAAACGGTTTGCCGTCACGGATAAACATTGTGCATTGCGAATTTTCGCATATTGGATATTCGCCGACATACTGTGCGGCGTTAAGCATTTTTGTGCAGTTTGCCGCAACAATGCTGGTGGGTGTTGCAACCTCAAAATCGTTGGAGCCGAGCTGCAATCCCAGGCCGGTTGATACCGCCGCATAATAAATTGTTGTGTCAATATCGTGAAGATAAGTTTTAAGATAAAGTTTTGTAACGTCTTCCGAACGCTCGTAGTGGCTGCGGTTTGACTCATCTGCCTCCCACTTTCCGTTCCAGCCGATTTCGGTAATTTTTTTCTGAACCCAGCCGCCAACGCCGTCCGACGCACTCTCATACCCTTCGGTAAATGAATCGTAACGTGAATCAACCGTTGACGCTTTCATATACGGGTGATACGAAAAACCGTCAAAATATTTATAAGCGTCCTGCTCGTAAATATATTTCAAGAACGGTTTTGCGTTGTTTCCGCCGCTTGTAACACCGCCGACAAGCGAAAAATCGTCCGTTTCGTCGTTTAGTGCAAGCGAAATGTGGCGCGCAAGGTCAAGATACATTATACCGAACTTATCGTTGCCGGGAAAATACTTGTCAAGGTCAGGCTCGTTTCCGAATTCCGCAAAAAACTTAATCTTGGGATAATCGTTTCTCAGCCTTTTTAACATATAGTCAATATTTTTCTGAATTTGCTCGGGCGTTTTTGACGTCTGCCCATGCTCGCCGCCTGCGCCGTTGCTGGGACGGTACGGCTGAATACCCAGAAACGACTGCGCACGGATATTGTTAAGATAATCCATGGGAACAATATAATCCTTAAATTTGCCGTCGTCCGACTCGATATATCTCCACATAATTGCCTGACCGTAACGCACGCACATAAAGCCGAGCGTTTCGGTGAATTTTACTGCGTTGTACGCATTTTTTCTTGATGTTTCAAGATTTGTGGATGTAACATCCGCAACGGCGAGCGAAGTATGCACGCCTATACGGGTGTATTCGTCCATAAACTGCGGTTTGCTCGGCTCCATAACTGCCATTTTCACGCTTGACGAATATATTTCGTCACCGCACGCAGCGGTAACCTTTACTTCATAAGAGCCTTTGGGAAAGCTGCCCGTAACGTTTACGGTTTCGGTGGAGCGTCCCGCAACCTTCAAACTTCCTATTTTATGTTCGCCGCCCCAGTTTTCGTAGTTTAATATTTCATACGACAAATCGTATTGTGCGTCTTGGCTGTCTTTGTTGGTGACCGAAACGGTAATGTATGCCTTGCCGAAATCCTGAATACTTAAGAAAGTTTTCGGAACGCTTGCCGAAATTTCACACTTTTCGGCATATACCGCAGGCGAAAGCATAAGCAGTGCAAAAAACAATATAAGAAATTTTTTCATTTTAAGCTCACACTCCTACTTTTGATATACCGCAACAAGCATTGTACTGTTGTTGTCAACCCTCACATAACATCTTGCGCAGTCGCTGCCGTAACGAATATAGTCCTTCATTTCAATACCGGCAATTCTTCTCATATAGCGTGCGTCGCTCTCTTTATATGAGCTGTCAACAAGCGTGCCGGATGTGTCGCTGATTTTAAACCACTTTATTTTTCCTTCGCCCATACCCGTGATTGTGCTCGGGTCGTCGGTGCACACGCCGATTGTCGTTCCGTTGTTGAAATAAATATATCCCGCAAGCTGATAGCAATACGACGAATAGCTTGTTGTGGTTATGCCGTTTGCCTCATAGTAGCTTAAATCAAGCACACCGGTTTTTGCGTCATATATTTTGAGCATCCTCGAAAACTCGCCTTTGTTGTTGAAAAGTCCCACAAAAACGTCGCCGCTCTTTACATTGCTTGTTTCAAATACGCTAAGTTCCGAACAGTATGCTTCTTTTTGGTTGTATGTTTTAAAGTATGTTATTTTGTATGTTTCGTCGCCGTTGTCGTTTAAAATCTTCTTTGCCTCTTTAAAGACAAACGAACCTGTTACCCTTGTAATTTCGTCATCACGCACAAAGCTTTCGTCGCACACAACAACCTCGGGTATAAAATTCGTTTTGTCAATACCGAATCCCTGAACGGTGTGCGTTGCGCTTGTCTTAAGCATTAACGGGTCGCCTACGCCGAAGTTATCTTCACCCTGAAGATTTGCGTCGGACGGCGCAAAGAAAAGCACCGTATTTTTTGCGTCAAGTCTGAATTTATCAGGGAAAAGAGTTGTTCCGGCAGTATATGTCGCCGCAGATTTTTCTCCGAACGAGAACAGCGTGTTTTCGCCCTCATACTGCGAACGGTATGCCGTGTCGATAAAATATATATCGCCGTTATCGTCGGTATCATAGCGTATAACATTGCTGCCGCACGAAGAAAGAGCGTCTTTCAAAGCCTTTTTGGCTGATTTTAACGTCGTGTAATTTTTGCCGTCTATTTTAACCTTTTCTTTAAGAGAAAATTTTTCAAAGTTACCGTCCGCTTTAAGAATTTTTCCGTCAATAGGCGCCTTATCGTCACCCGAATCGTCAAGGTACATAAGATATGCATAGCTCATTTTTCCATCGGTATAATCCGCATACACAATTTTTCCGTCACGGTTAAGATAAAACGTGCCGATTGTGCCGAGAGTTAAGTTGTTCTTTTCTCTTGAAAGAAACGAATTTGTCATAAAATATTCGTTTGAGCCTATTGTGATAAAGCTTTCGCCGATATCGTTTTTGCCCGTTTCGGTAATTTTTCCTTCAACGGATTTTTTTGTTACGTAAGCGTCAAAAAGCTTGCCGTTTTCGCTGATATAAGCCGTAATCACATCACCTGCGGCTAATGTGTAGAAAGATGTTTTCAAGCCGTCCTCGCCGAAAATTCTTATACGTTCATATTCGGACGACTCGCTAAGGTCTACAAGCGTGTTTGATATTGAATCGTGAATTTTTGTAAGGATTGTGTCAACGCTTTCTGCAAAATAATCCACACCCTGCCAAATGTAAACAACCTCAATTTTGCCGTCGCTGTCGTTGTCAATAAGCTCGGCGCTTTTATCCTGCAAATCAAAAACCGAGTTGCTGTATGACGAAAGCGCACAGCCGTTGTAAATTACCGGAACGTTTCCGGGAATTGTAATATTCTTTTCCTTGCCGTTTTCATTTTCATAGTAAATTTTTCTGCCCTCAGAGCCTGTAAAATTATCGTTTATCAAAGTAACGTCATTCAATTCGCTGTCTTTATATGCAGCAACAATTTTGCCGGTCTTTGAATCTTCATAATAATAATCTACGGCATATCCGAGCAAATCCTGTGCAGCTTCCTTTTCATCCTCGTATATGATGCCGTTAATGCGCACTCTTTTTGCACCCACACCGTTATCTCCGAAAAATGATGTATATCCGTTTGCCTCAACAACGCCCGAATCATTTTTTATTCCTCTGTAAACGTAAAGAAGCGTTTCCCCTTTTACGGTTTCGTATGTAACCTTTGTGCCGAGGGTTTTAATCTGAAGCATATCGGTGTCAAGCGCATTTTTAAGCATAACAGCCGCATTGCGCATACTTATGCTGCCGTCGCTTTCGCCATTCAATCCCTTTGCAATGCCTATCCTTGCGGCAATTGAGGCATACACGGCATAAGAACCGTTTGCCGACTCCGCCTGCGTCTTGTATCCGAGAAGATTTACAAGACTTCGCACTGCGTCATTATATGTAAGAAGCTCGCTGCCTGCCGTTCGGCTGAACGAAATACCCGTAAGATTTGAAATATCAAGCGCCGCACCGCCCTGCGACAGCACAGAAGATAATACGTCATAGAATAAATTGTACGTCACGTTTTTTTCAGGGTTTGACATACTGTTCACACCAAGCGCAGAAAGAAGCGCCGCTGCCTCACTGTATTCCGTATCGGCAGCCGTATCGGTATCGAGTGCGAAAACGCTTGCAGTACCGCAAAGTGTAAAAAGCAATGCAACCGCTGTTATAAAAGCAATTAGTTTTTTATCCATTTATTTAACTCCCCTACTTTAAGTATCCTGTAAACCATCTGAGCCGCCTCTGCCCTTGTTGCGTTGTTGCCGGGAAGGAATGTGCCGTCCTCATATCCCGAAACAACTCCTGCGCCGCAGAGCTTTGCTACCGGACTTTTTGCATAATCGGCAATATTTTCGCCATCTTTAAATGAAGCGTCTTTTTCCTCCAACGCACCGAATTTTGCCTCATAAGCGTTTACAAGCATAACAGCCATATCCTGACGTGTGATGTTATTGCCCAAACCGAATAGGGTATCTGTAATTCCGTTTACAATATTGTTTTTCCTGGCAGCCGCAATATAATCCTTTGCCCAGCAATCCGCCGCAACGTCATCAAATACGCTCTCGGAAGGCAAAACTTCAATGCCGAACGCACCGACAACAATTTTTACAAATTCTTCTCTTGTTATATTGTTGTTCGGCTTAAAGTCGCCGTCGTCATAACCGTTTATAACCTTTTTTGCAACAAGGCTTTCTATTGCCTCTCTTGCCCATTTTGCTTCGTTAATATCAGCAAAACTGATAATATTTGTTTCGCTGCTCTGCTCTTCTCCGTTCGGAACAAGAGTTATGTTCGGACCGGATGAACCCGAACCTCTTGACGAACCGCCCGAGGAGGACGTTGAACCGCCCGGATTTTCTTCATCATTGTAAGGAACATATGACAATGTATCCGATATCTTTTCAAGCTTTTTGGAATTTTTCTCTTTTGCGTCAATTATTTTTCCCGCAAGAAGAATTTTTCCGTTTCGGTCAAGAGTTGTCACCTTAGTGTCAAAAAATTCGGAATTCTGTTCTATTATGTCCGCAATATCCGACGGTGACTGCGTATTGTTTATTTTATCGAGAACAACCGCTTCTTTAAAAATTTTCTGCGCACCGTCCTTGTTTTTAAACTCATTTTTAAGTATAATCGCATTTACGCCGGATGAATTTTTCTTATAATAACTGTAATAATCGCCGAGCGTGTTAAATCCGAGATAGTCAGCGTTGCTTTCAATAACCTGTGCAATGCTGCCGCCGTCTGCAAACGCAAGAGCTGTTACAGCGTAAATTTCGTTCATTTTCTGCGAATAATTCTCTGCCGTAAAGCCGTGTTCGGCTATTTGAGAATAAACAAGCTCCTTCATTTTTGCGTCATATGACGGCGGAAAAGCGTCACGTCTGCCGTCGGGATACGAAAGCATTGAGTATTTAACTGCCTCCGAAAGAGCCTCCGCAGGCTCTTTTCCTCCGTTTAGATAGCCTATAATTTCAAGTTTTTTAGCCGTATCTGCGTGCGCAAAGGTTGTTGTGTAAATTTCCCCTTTGTCAACCGCCGATACTCTTACGGTATAATTGTCAACCGAAGGTGCGTCGCTCTTTAATTTAAAGCTGTACGAAAAATTTCCGTCGCCATCGGTTGTAATGTAAGATACGTGGTCGGTAACCGTGCTTCCGCCTTCCTCATGCTCAACAAACAGGGATAAAAAGTTGCCGTTGTATTTCTCGCCCTCACCGCAGAGCATATAACCGCCGTTCCCGGGCTTAAACTCTATTGCGGCAAAACACCCTGTAATGCCCATCTGCACCGCAGCAAACGCCGCAGCGGCGGCAAGCATTTTCTTATTAACTGCCATATTTTTCATACTCCTTTCTTATCTTACGGTTATACCGCAAAGCGGACTGTTATCGTCAAAATCAAATGCCATAATTCTTAAGTAAGCCGCATCGGCTCTGTCCGGAACCGAAATGTTGTCAAAATTGTTAACATTGCCGTCAAGCGTTACAATCTCGCTTGTAATGCCGTCAAGCATAATGTTGTTTTCGTCAAATGCCGCAGCAATAATGCGCACCTTTTTGGTGTTGTCGCCGCTTTTGTTCTTTATAACAAACGAAGCGCTGCCTTGATTATACGAGCAAACCGCACTTATTTTTCGCTCGTTGCCCACTTTGCCTACGTAGATTTTTGACGATTTAAGTTTCTCGCCGCTCGCATTATCCGTTACGTCAAAATTTGCGGTTATGTATTTTCCGCTGTACGAAGAAGGAATTGTATAGCTTATTCCGTCTGCCGTCTTTGTATAAGATGTATCCTCATAATCGGAAACATACCAGCTTACGGAAACCTCTGCACTCTCGCTTATTTTGTCCGCATCATAGTAAACGGTAAGCATTTCGCCCGCCGCACACACTCCGTAAACGCTTGCGTCCGAAATATCCGAACCCTGCGAAGAGTAACCGAGAATATCAGAAAGTTCAGCTTCGGTGTAAAGCCCCAAAAGCTCATCTTTGGGAATATTTTCCCTTATGGTCTTTTTAACATTATCGCCTGCGCTCGAAAGCTTTGCATTTTTGAAATAGTCAATTCCGACGTACAAAATCGGTCTTATTACAACAGGTGTGGTTTGGTTATAAAAAGAATTGGACGCTTTTACGCTTCCGTCCGAATTAAGTTCGTTTGCAATGTTTTGATGCGATACGTTACCCGAACCTGCGCCGAAAAACTTCATAGCCAAAAATGTATTGCTGTTGGGCGAACGCATAAGCACCCTGTCGCCCGCAGAACCTATTATCTTTGTTGACTCATATCCTATTTTGTCGGCATATTTTAAATATTCGCTAAACGACAAAAGTGCAATTTTGCACGTTGCGGTGTAGTCGGTTTTGGTAATGGACGTGTTTTTGTAAAGTATGCTTGCGTCTTTTCCGTTTCCTTCGGTATACCAGTCGTTTTCAACCGCATATTCCGCCGCCATACGGTCGAACACAGCGTTAGAGCCGTTTTGCGCACTTGCCTCGCCGTTTAAAAATTCGTTATTGAGCCAGTGTGCAATGTTTCCTTCTTCATCAGGATTAAACACATTGTTTGTGTGCACAATTTCGCCGACAGTGCTTACATCACCGTAGTTATCCTTTGAATAGAGCAAAAATGCCGCTTCGCCGTTCTTTTCGGTTGCATCAAGAAGAAAATATCTAAACTCGCCGTCATCGCTTTTATATAAAAATTCGTTTTCGGGACGTTTCGGGCTTACTTCGCCTTTGTTTGTCCCAAATGTGTTTGTCGCAGTGGTTGTTTCCGGAATAACCTTATTTATGTTTCCTCTTATAAAGATTGCGTTATCCGACATTTTTTCAATTCCGTATGAGCCGTCAGCCGAAACGGGCGTTGCCGAAGCCTTTATATAACTTCCGCTGTCAGAAGCGACTGCAGCATATGTACTTCCGTTTGCGCCATCTATTTTTGTATATTCGCCGCTTTCCGAGTCTGACATATACCATTTAATTACTGTTTCGCCGGTATTGCATCTGTCCTCGACGCCGTCGGAGAAAACATACGAAACCGAAAGTTCTCTTCCCACCAAGCCGTCACCCGAAATGATTACGCTGTCAAACGTAAGGGTTGTATCGGTGCAGATTGTATTTATTTCATTCTCCGAATATCCGAGTTCTCCGAGAGAAGAACGGGTATTGTTTTCCTTAATAACCGTTTTTACATAATCGCCGTATTCAAAAATTCTGTTTTCTTTAAAATATCTTTCGCTTACGTAAAAGCAGGGTCTTATACCACAGTAGCTTGTATTGATGTTACCGGTGTTTCCGCTTGCCTGAACATATCGCCTTATAAACACACCGTTGTTTGAGGTGCTGCCAAGCTGGCTGAATGTTCTTAAAAGACACGAATACGCAAGATCTGCCGGCACTGCATTGCCGTTTGCAAATTTAAGCGACTGTTTCATATATTTTCCGTAAGTAGCAAGCTCAGGTGTGGAAAGGAGCGACACCTTACATCTTACCGTATAATCGTAATAGTATTTTTCATCAATGTTTTCAGAACCGCTTGTGTTAGGACCGTATCCTTCAACATACCAGTCGTGCTCTGCTATATAATCTCTTATTCCTTCATCCAGAGCCGCACCGGTGCAAGCATTGTGGCCTTCCGCAGCAGCAGAGCCGTCAAGAAATCCGTTGTTGAGCCACTCTGCATAACTGCCGCTTATTTCGGGGTCGAATATAAACTTTGCACGCTCCTCTTTTGAGGCAGTTTTTTCAAGAGCCGTTGACATACCGGGAACTTTTCCGTAATATGTATTTGAAACAACAAAATACAGCTTCTCGCCGTTTTCGCCTTCCTCATATCTTTCGGGAATTACGGTATAGTAAAAGCCTGTAGGCGACTTAAATTCCCAAGCGGT
Source organism: uncultured Clostridia bacterium (assembly GCA_934500875.1). GTDB lineage: Bacteria > Bacillota > Clostridia > UMGS1810 > UMGS1810 > Qingrenia. Next base: position 52,567 of record CAKSTL010000001.1, read on the forward strand.
GTGAGCATCGTCGACCCCCGACGCCGCCTTATTCGGCATTGTTACCTTCGTAAGAACCTTTTCGCCGTTTGCGTCCAAAATGGGCGTAACAGCAAAAACGTTTACTGCGCACGAGAGCATAACCGTGACTGCCAAAATCAAGCAAAGTGATTTTCTCATCTTCTCATTCTCCTTATATATTGTAATGTTTGCACAAAAATGTGCTGTGTTATATATTAAAATTATACCATTGCAAGAAGGTAATCACAATGTATAAAATTTTGCTTTTGTTCATAAATTTTTACATAATTGGCAAAACAGCTACCATTTTAAGATATTTTATTGTATAATTTCTATAAAACTCTTGTGAAACGTTCAAAAAAAGAGTAAAATATAACTTGTAGAATCTATTTTCTTTGGAGGTTATAATGTATAAGCTTCTTATTGCCGACGACGAACCGAACATCCGTGAGGGTCTGTCATATCTTGACTGGAAAAAGTTTAACATCACTGTTGCGTCAACCGCTAAAAACGGACTTGAAGCATACGACTACATCAAAAACAACGAAGTAAATATTCTTCTTACCGACATTAAAATGCCGCTTCTTGACGGTCTTGAGCTTATACGTCTTGTAAAGAGCTACGACAAAAACATAGAAATTGTGGCGCTGTCGGGATACAACGACTTTGAATTTGTAAAACACTGCCTTAAAAATGACGTTTTCAACTATCTTTTAAAGCCGATTGACATTGACGAATGGGATGAAACCTTCAGCGAAGTTCAAAAGCGGCTGGACGAGCGGTTTGAAAAACCCGATGCGCCGGTAAAAATTACGGCTCATTCAAAAAATCACATTGTATCGGCGGCGCTTGAGTATATGAACGAGCACTACAGCGAGCAGATTACGCTTACAGATGTTGCGTCGCACATTTATTCAAACCCTACGTATCTTTCACGTGTATTAAAAACCGAAACGGGAATAGGCTTTACAGAGCTTCTTACAAAGCTTCGCATTGACGCTGCGAAAAAGCTTTTGAAAAACCCTGCGTACAAAATTAACGAAATTGCCGAAAGCGTGGGATATGCAAATCCACGTTACTTTACGTTCGCCTTTAAAAAACAGACGGGATATACGCCGTATACCTTTAGGAGTGAGCACATTGAAGATAAATAAAAGCTCATATCACAGCAAAATAATGCTTTTTATACGCATACTTGCAGTTTGTGTGCAAATGTTTTTGTTTGTCACAATTTCTTCGTCATACCTTAAGGCAAAGTATGCAAGCTACAAACAAACCCTTGATTTTCAAAAATACCATTGTTTTTCCGAAACAGACACGTTAAACGTAAAAACGGACAACCTTATAGAGCTTTTGAGAAGTTCTTCTGCGCTTGAGCTTTGCCGCAACAACGCTGTTTTTCTGCCGCCGTCAAACGTAGGTGCGCAATACGACAAAATTAAAAGAACGCTTGAAAATTCGGTTTTGTCCGATACATATTTTGACGGGTATTATCTTATAGGAAGAAACCAGAATCAGTTTTCAATAAGCTATATCAACAAAACCTTTTCGGTTATGGGAATGACAGAGCTTGAATATCTTCCGCTGATACAAAACCTTGAAAACAATGCCTTTACAAGAAATTACCAAAAAATGATTGCCTTTAAAAAGGATGATTACAAAAACATTTCCGTTCCCGAAAAAATGAAAAACGACTACGCAAAAATGCTTGATACGCTTGACGGAAAAATCGTTTATTATACAATAAAAGATGATGTTCTTTGCATAATCATATACAACAGAGCGTTTTTTGACAATATTTTTGCCGATATTTCCCTTACGAATTCAAGCGCCGCCCTGCTCGACAACTCGGGAAAGGTATTTTGCGCATACGGAGATTATTTTAAAACGGATACGGTTATTGAAAATTACCGTGATGCAAATCTTGCCGCATACGAAACAAATATGCTTACAACGGTTATAAAAAGCAGGTTTTATTACAGCCTTCCCGATTTTCTTTTTATCGGCATAATGCTTTTGATGTGTATTCTGTTTTCGGGATGGTCTTTTAAAATTTCAAGAAAATACGCAAACCGCATTATGGAGCCGTACAGTATTCTTAACGGATTTTTCTATCTTAACAACAAAAACGACAAGATAGAAAATTTTGACTATTTTGATACTCCGCACTGCGCAAAACCCAGGTCGGACATAAGCAAGAACATATTTTACGCAATGATTTTTGCAATTCTTCTGCCGGCTCTGGTGTCGTCGGCGCTGTATCTTTCGTCGTTTAACCTTATGTCAAACCGCTTTATAAAGGATAAGGCATATTTGTCGCACCGCCATCTTTCGCAGCAGCTTATAGATAATTTTGACTTTTACATAAACGTGTTTTGTCTTGACTCGGACGCATATGACGACGAATTTCTGACACGTATAAAATACAAGGTTACGCTTGACTCAAAATATAACCTTATAAGTATTCCGAACGAAAGCCAGGTTGGAATTATAAATCCCAAATTTGTATCACGCATTTCGGAGGCGTGCAAAAATGCGCCGCTCGGAAAAACGCTTGTATACATCCCTAACGACCTGTTCGGCGACAGCGCAATAGGTCTTATGACAAGAACCTATTCCGGTACGTATGAGGTTATTGTTTTTAAAATGGAATCGCCCAGTTTTTCGGTTACAAATACTGATGTGGGATATATGCTGCTCGACAAAAAGAACAACACCATTTTTCAGAACACGCTTATCGACGATGCGCAAAAACAGCGTCTTATAAACAAAGAATCGCCCGACGTGGTATTTTCAACAGAATATAAAAACTTCGGCTGGACATTTTACACATACACAAGCGTTGCAAAACTCAAAAGCAGCATTTACACAACCATAAGCCTTGATATTTTTGCAATTTTATCGCTTCTTGTAATACTTCTTCTTATAACGTGGAGATATTCGTCAAGGTTTTTAAGTCCGCTCGAGAGGGTTAAAAACGCTATGGACGCAGGCGAGAGGGAGATTGACACCGACCGGACTTTAAACAGCGAGTCAAACGAAATAGAAGAAATGATTAACGTTTACAACAAGATGATAAGGCACATCAAAAAAATTACGGAGGATAAACTTGAGCTTATGCGTGAGGAAGAACACGCAAATGCGCTTAAAATTCAGGCGCAGCTTAACGCTTTGCAGCAGCAGATAAATCCGCACTTTTTATACAACACTCTTGAAATGATTAATCTTAACCTTCTTAAATACGGCGATTTTTCAACAAGCAAGGTTATAGGAAATCTTTCAAAAATATTCAGATATTCAATAAGCCGTGCTAACGAAACCGTTCTTTTGAGCGACGAAATAGAAAATACAAAAAATTATCTTTCAATATGGGATATACGTTTTCCAAAAAGATTTAAATTTATATGGAACATTGATGACGGTCTTATGCAGCGCAAAACGCTCAAGCTTATTTTGCAGCCGATTATGGAAAACTGCTTTTTCCACGCTTTTGACAATAAGCCTAAGGATTGCGTAATAAACATAAGAATTTTTGAAGAAAACGGCTATATCGTAATAAAAATATCGGACAACGGCTGCGGTATGCAAAAAGAAGAGCTTTTAAAACTTTCCGAAAAATTTACAAGCAAAGATTTAACCCTCACCGGCAAGGGTATAGGAATATGCAACACATACAAAAGGCTTAAGCTTTTGTGGGGAGATAATGCCGATTTATATATCGAGAGCGAGATAAATAAAGGCTCAACCGTAACAATAAAATTTAAAGACAAAAACGAATAAAAAATACACTCCTTTCGGAGTGTATTTTTTATTCATCAAAGAATTGTATAAACCCAACTACCTAAAGCCGTATACTAATTTGTCTGCTTATCCAAAATCATATCGCCAATTTTATAAACCGTTCCTGCGCCCATTGTTATGACGGTATCGCCGCTTTTTGCATTTTTTATGATATAATCGGCAATTTTTTCAAAATCCTTTATATAAACCGCACCGTCGGTGATATCTGCCAAATCCTTCGCCGAAACAATTCCTTTATCCTTTTCGCGGGCGGCATAAATATCGGTCACAATAACCTTATCCGCAAGTTTTAAAGCGGCAGAAAATTCGTTTAAAAGAGCCTTTGTACGTGAATATGTGTGCGGCTGAAAAACACACCATACATCACCCGTCCTGCATTTTTTTGCCGCCGTAAGCGTTGCCTTTATTTCGGTGGGATGGTGCGCATAATCGTCCACTACCGTAAAACCGTTCTTTTCGCCCTTTATCTCAAATCTGCGGTGCGTGCCGCAAAATGCCTCAAGACCTCTTTTTGTTTTTTCAATATCAAGATTTAAAACATAACCTGCCGCAAACGCCGCAAGCGCATTTAAAATATTATGTTCGCCGCAAACGTTAAGCCTTACGGTTGTCAGCTTATCACCGTTATAAAAAATATCAAATCCGGGATGTGCATTATCGTCATACGCAATGTTACGGGCTGTAAAATCGCCGCCGTTTATGCCGAACGTAACCGTTTTGCAGTCCGCACATTTTGCACATTCAAGCGCATTTTTGTTGTCGTGCGATACTATAAGATATCCGTCCTTGGGCAAAAGACGGGCAAAATCGCAAAACGTTTCTTTTATTTCGTCAATATCTTTAAAATAGTCAAGATGGTCGGCGTCAACATTCAAAATTATGCCGATTTTCGGATTAAATCTTAAAAAGCTTCGGTGATATTCGCACGCCTCCGTCAAAAAATATCCGCTTTTGCCGAGCCTTAAATTTCCGCCTATTGCATCAAGCTCCCCGCCGATGGTGATTGTCGGGTCGGTATCGTTCTCAATAAGAATATGCGAAATCATAGAGGTTGTCGTGGTTTTTCCGTGAGTTCCCGAAACCGCAACAGGTATGCTGTAATGCTTCATAATTTCACCGAGAAGATATGCCCTTTCAATGCAGCGTATACCTTTGTTTCTTGCCGCCTTAAGCTCCTCGTTGTCATCCGAAATTGCCGCCGTATACACTACCAAATCGGGGTTTGTTATGTTTTCCGCCCTCTGCCCTATCGTTATTTTTGCACCGAGCGATTCAAGCTCGTCTGTAAGGTGGGTTCTTGTGGTGTCCGAGCCCGACACCTTTTTTCCGCTGTGCATAAGGATATGTGCAAGGGAGCTCATACTTATTCCGCCAATGCCGATAAAATGTATATAATCCTCTTTCATATATAAAAGTCCATTCCCTTCACGCAATCAAAATTTTCCAATTATTTATATTATACAACACATTTTTAAAAAATAAAATACATTATTCAAAATTTGTTGAAATTTTTTTTAAAAGAGTATATAATAAAATAGATATTAATGTATAAAGGTGATGAATATGCCCGATTTTAAGCTTGTGTCGGATTATAAACCGATGGGCGACCAGATAACGGCAATAGAAAGTCTTACAAAAGGAATACAAAACGGCGATAAAGGTCAGACACTGCTCGGCGTAACAGGCTCGGGAAAGACCTTTACAATCGCAAACGTTATAAAAAACGTGAACAAGCCCACGCTGGTTTTGGCGCACAACAAAATTCTTGCGGCACAGCTGTGCAGCGAGTTTAAAGAATTTTTTCCCGAAAATGCGGTTGAATATTTTGTGTCCTACTACGACTATTATCAGCCCGAAGCGTATATTCCGTCAAGCGACACATACATTGAGAAGGATTCGTCCATAAATGATGAAATCGATAAGCTCCGCCACAGCGCAACCGACTCTCTTTTTCAGCGCCGTGACGTTATTATCGTTGCAAGCGTTTCGTGCATATACGGCCTCGGCGACCCGGACGATTACAAAAACCTTATCGTTTCGGTAAGAGTCGGAAACAATATGGACAGAAACGAGCTTTTAAAAAAGCTTGTTGACATACAGTACACACGAAACGATATTGACTTTTCAAGAGGAACCTTCCGTGTGCGGGGCGATATTGTTGAAGTTTTTCCCGCAAGCTCCAACGAAAGAGCGTTGCGAATTGAGTTTTTCGGAGACGTAATTGAAAGAATTTGCGAGATTGACACTATTACGGGGGAAATTTTGAATTTCCGTTCATATATAGCAATTTTTCCTGCGTCGCACTATGCCACAACGGCAGAAAAAATGAAGCGTGCAATAATCACAATCGGCGACGAATTAAACGAGCGTGCCGCATATTTTAAAGAGCGTGACCAAATTCTTGAAATGCAGCGTCTGCTGCAAAGAACCAACTACGACCTTGAAATGATGCAGGAGGTAGGATTTTGCCAGGGCATTGAAAACTATTCACGCCATATAAGCGGCAGAGCGCCCGGAACACGTCCTTATACGCTTATGGACTATTTTCCCGACGATTTTCTGCTTGTAATAGACGAATCGCACGTAACGGTGCCTCAGGTGCGTGCAATGTATGCCGGCGACCGTGCAAGAAAAGACACGCTTGTGCAGTACGGCTTCCGCCTTCCTTCGGCATATGACAACCGTCCGCTTAATTTTAAAGAATTTGAGGGTATGATTAATCAGGTTATCTTTGTTTCGGCAACCCCGGCGGACTACGAAAAAGAACATTCGGAAAACATATGCGAACAGGTTATACGTCCGACAGGGCTTCTTGACCCCGAAGTTATCGTACGTCCCGTAAAGGGCCAGATTGACGACCTTATCGGCGAAATAAACGAGATTACAAATAAAAACGGACGTGTACTTGTTACAACCCTTACAAAGAAAATGGCAGAAAGCCTTACGGATTACTTGAAGGAAGCCGGAATTAAAGTAAGGTACCTTCATTCGGACATTGACACAATTGAAAGAATGGAAATTGTGCGTGATTTGCGTCTCGGCGTATTTGACGTTCTTGTGGGAATAAACCTTCTGCGTGAAGGACTTGATATTCCCGAAACACAGCTCGTTGCAATTCTGGACGCCGATAAAGAAGGTTTTTTGCGAAGCGAAACCTCGCTTGTTCAGACAATCGGCAGAGCGGCACGAAACAAAGACGGAAAAGTTATTATGTATGCGGACACGGTAACACGCTCTATGAAGGCGGCAATTGATGAAACAAACCGCAGAAGAAAAATTCAGAGCGATTACAACAAAAAACATAATATTACTCCGCAAAGCATTAAAAAAGACATTCGTGACGTTATTCAGACCGTTGCTAAAGGTGCCTCGGGCGGCGCAGAAAAAGTGCCCGAAAAACACATTTCAAAAGAAGATAGAATTACGGCGCTTACCGCTCTTATGAATTCGGCGGCGAAAAACCTTGAATTTGAAAAAGCGGCAAAATACCGTGACGAAATTGAAAAGCTTAAAAAGAAAGCATTTTAAAAATATGCATTCCCGGAAGGTGAAAAAATGGCAAAAAATTCAATAGTTATAAAGGGTGCCAGACAGCACAATTTAAAAAATATAGACATAACAATTCCCCGTGACAAGTTTATTGTGTTTACCGGTCTTTCAGGAAGCGGAAAATCTTCGCTTGCGTTTGACACGATTTACGCAGAGGGTCAAAGGCGGTATATAGAGTCGCTCTCGTCCTATGCACGGCAGTTTTTGGGTCAGATGGACAAACCCGACGTGGACTATATTGAAGGTCTTTCTCCCGCAATTTCAATAGACCAGAAAACAACCAGCAAAAACCCTCGTTCAACCGTGGGAACGGTTACCGAAATTTACGATTATCTCCGTCTTATTTATTCAAGAATAGGTATTCCGCATTGTCCGAAGTGCAAAAAGGTTATAAAACAACAGACTCTTGATGAGATAATGGATAAAATTTTAAGCCTTGGAAACGGCGCAAAGCTTCAGATTCTTGCGCCCGTTGTTCGTGCGAAAAAAGGCGAGCATCAAAAGGTTTTTGAAAATGCAAAAAAAAGCGGTTACGTCCGTGTAAGGGTGGATTCTGTAACATACGATTTATACGAAGAAATTAAGCTTGAAAAAACAAAGCGCCATTCAATAGAAATTGTGGTTGACCGAATAGTTTTAAAGGATGGCATAGCGGCACGTCTTTCTGATTCGGTCGAAACCGCCTTAAAACTCGGCGAAGGTCTTGTTATTGTTGAGCAGATAGGCGGTAAGGAAATGCTTTTCAGCCAGAATTACGCCTGCCCCGACTGCTCGATAAGCATAGAAGAAATGTCGCCCCGTATGTTTTCGTTCAACTCTCCGTTCGGCGCCTGCCCGACATGCAGCGGACTCGGAAACTTAACCGAATTTGACGAGGATTTAATAATACCCGATAAATCGCTGTCGCTTAAAAACGGCGCAATAAAGGCGCCGGGCTGGAATGTGAAGGACCCCGGCACAATCGCATACGCACAGCTTTCGGGTCTTGCAAAAAAATACGGTTTTTCGCTGGATACGCCGGTAAACGAGCTTTCGGACGAACACTACAGCATTCTTATGCACGGCACAAACGGCGAGCCTATCTCCTATTTTTACAAATACAATATAGAACAGCCGTTTGAAGGGGTTTTAAAGTGCATTGAGCGCAGATATAAAGAAAGTTTTTCAAGTTATATGCGTGCCGAGTATGAAAATTATATGAGCAGCACGGTGTGTCCCGACTGCCATGGCGACAGGCTGAAAAAAGAGGTTCTTGCCGTTACGGTAAACGACAAAAACATTGCGGACGTTACAAAGATGTCGGTAAGAGATGCAAAAGAATTTTTTGAAAATATACACCTTACCGACACCGAAAAGCTTATTGCCGACCGGGTTCTTAAGGAAATAAACGCACGGCTCGGATTTTTGGTAAACGTAGGTCTGGGATATCTTACGCTGGCACGCTCGGCAGGCACGCTTTCGGGCGGCGAGGCGCAGAGAATACGTCTTGCAACGCAAATCGGCTCGGGTCTTACAGGTGTTTTGTATATACTCGACGAGCCGAGTATAGGGCTTCATCAGCGTGATAACGATAAGCTTCTTGCAACGCTTAAAAACCTTCGTGACCTCGGAAATACGCTTATTGTTGTAGAACACGACGAGGACACTATGTTTGCCGCCGACCATATTGTTGATATAGGTCCGGGCGCAGGTATTCACGGCGGCGAGGTTGTTGCACAGGGCACGGTTGAGGATATTATGAAAAGCAAGCGCAGTCAGACAGGACTGTATCTTTCGGGCGCAAAAAAAATTGAGGTACCCGAAACAAGGCGCAGCGGAAACGGCAAATTTCTTACTGTTTACGGCGCTTCGCAAAACAATCTTAAAAACATTGACGTAACAATTCCGCTCGGAAAGTTTGTTGCGGTAACGGGCGTTTCGGGAAGCGGAAAATCTTCGCTTGTAAACGAAATTTTATACAAAAAGCTTTCTGCGGTGTTAAACGGCTCAAAGAAAAAGGCCTCCAATTTCAAGAAGATTGAAGGTATAGAAAACCTTGACAAGGTTATAAATATTGACCAGTCGCCGATTGGAAGGACTCCAAGGTCAAACCCCGCAACATATACAGGCGTTTTTACCGATATCCGCGAGCTTTTTGCCGGGACGAACGAAGCAAAGGTGCGGGGCTATAAATCGGGCAGATTCAGCTTTAACATAAGCGGCGGAAGGTGCGAGGCATGCTCGGGTGACGGCATACTTAAAATTGAAATGAACTTTCTTCCAGACGTTTACGTTCCGTGCGAGGTGTGCAAGGGCAAGCGCTACAACCGTGAAACTCTTGAGGTTAAATACAAGGACAAAAACATTTATGAGGTTTTGGAAATGACGGTTGAAGAAGGTTTGGAATTTTTCAAAAACCTTCCGAAAATACAAAGAAAACTGCAAACCTTATATGATGTAGGATTGGGATATATAAAAATCGGGCAGCCCTCCACCACCCTATCGGGCGGCGAGGCGCAGAGGGTTAAGCTTGCGACGGAGCTCAGCAGAAGAAGCACCGGCAAAACGATTTACATTCTTGACGAGCCTACAACGGGGCTTCACACAGCCGATGTTCACAGGCTGATTGACGTTTTGAACAAACTTGCCGACACAGGAAACACCGTTGTGGTTATAGAGCATAATCTTGACATTATAAAAACCGCAGATTACATCATAGACTTAGGTCCCGAAGGTGGAGATATGGGCGGTACGGTTGTTTGCACCGGCACTCCCGAAGAGGTTGCAAAATGCAGTAAATCGTTTACGGGAAAATATCTTAAAAAGTATCTTAAAAAATAAAATCCGCTTCTCAAAATCGAAGTTATGATTTGTTTTGCTTTGGCTGACCAAAGTGCACAGATTGCAGCTTTTTCAAAAGTCAAAAGAGCCTGTAATATGAATTTTCTCATATTACGGCTCTTTTTGTATAAAAATTTACTGCTTTCTACCCTTCTCAGCGTACTTTTTGGGCGGCACACCGACAATCTTTTTAAACGTGCGCATAAAATTTGCATAATCGTTAAAACCGCTTTCCTCCGCCGCCTCGGATATACTTTTTCCTGAATTTAAAAGCTTTTTCGACTCGGATATCCGCTTGGAGGTAAGATATTTAATTATCGTCGTACCGAACATTTTTTTAAAAAGCGTGCAGAGGTAACTTACCGAAACAAACGAAAATGCGGCAATATCCGAAAGCGTGATATCTTCAGAATAGTGGCTGTTTATGTATTTCACGGTATTCTGCATAATTTTGTTCGTCTGGTTAAATCCGCCCTCGCCAGTCTTTGCGGCAAGGTTTTTTTCATTGTATATTTCATTTAAAAACCGCAGAAATTCGCATATAACACAATTTTTTGCAACGTCATCGCCGAATTTTTTCTCCGTTTTCAGCTGCTTTATAAGCTCTTTTACATATTCCAGTTCTTTTTCTTTGAGCGAAATGCGGTTTCCGTATGACGTGTGCGAATAAAAACAGGCTGACAAATCAGTATTTTCGGTCGAATTGGCATAAATATACTGCGGATGAATTTGAAAAACATAACGCTCGAAATTATCCTTGTTTTCAAAGGTTATCTTGTGCGGCTCAAACTGATTTATAATAAAAATATCGCCGTCATTAACCTCGTAAAATCTGTTGTCTATAAGAAAATATCCTCCGCCGCCGAGGCACAGCAGCACCTCACAGCATTCGTGAACGTGGATAAGCGTTTCCTCCACACCCACATTTGAATAAAATATTCCGCAGCCGTTTGTTTCAAGCGAATAATTTATGGCTTCGCTGCACTTTTTAAAAATTAAGTTCATAAAATCACCCTTTTGTTTATATTAGCACAAAGCAAAAAGATTTGCAATAAAAAGAATAAAATTTACAAAGAAATTGCAGATAATTAATGTTAAAATAACATCATAGGGGGTGTTTGACATTATTGAATTAAAAATTATAAATAAAGACGGCAATGCTCTGTTTTGCGAAAAGAGCGAAAAAATCGATACCGTATATAACGGCTTTTTTTCCGAAGGCGACAAATTTTTGATTAAAACCGACACCGAAGAATACCTTGCCGTAAGGCTTGATGAAACGCTTTGCGAAAGCATTGTTTTTGTTCCGAACAAGCGTATGGAATACTTAATTCCGCAAGGAAGGCTTATGGCAGGCTATGACAGCACGGCATTTTCGGGAGATGTTCATAAAATATCGGTGCGTATTCCCGAGGATGAAGAAATTTATGCGGTGCGCAATATCGCATTAAATTCTCACGATTTAAGCGGTCAGAAGGGCGTTTATCCGCACGCACACGCAAACCTCGTAACACGGAACGAACCCTGTTTTTTCGAGCGCAATGCAATTGACGGTGTGTGCGATAACAAGGGTCACGGAAATTTTCCGCATCATTCCTGGGCGGCAGGCGCAAGAGAGGATTTGGAATATTACATTGATTTCGGCACAGATGTAGAAATTGAAAAAATCGTATTTTTTCTCCGTGCCGATTTTCCGCACGATACATACTGGAAAAGCGTTGACGTAAAATTTTCGGACAAAAAAACGCTTACTGCGTATTTTGAAGAAACCGCAGACGGACAGGCGCTTATCTGCGGCGAAAAAATAACAGCAAAATCAATACACCTTACAAATTTCAAACAGGCGGTGCACCCGTTTTCGTGGGCGGCGCTGTCGCAGATTGAAGTTTACGGAAAATATATAAAGGAGGATTTATCGAAAATGGAAATCAGATGTGCATCAAACCCGAAAGACGTAAAACACTACACCACAGAAAGATTAAGAGAGGAATTTCACATTTCAAAGCTCTTTACAAAGGACAACATCAGAATGGTATACAGCCATATTGACAGAATTATAACGGCAGGTCTTATGCCTGTTTACCACGAATTAAAGCTCGAGGGCGGAAAAGAGCTTGCAAGCGAATATTTTCTTGAAAGACGTGAAATGGGCTGTATAAACATTGGCGGCAAGGGCATTATCGTTGTTGACGGCACTGAATACGAAATGAACCCCAGGGACGGAATTTATATCGGCAAGGGCAACAAAGAGATTGTTTTCAAGTGTGCGGATACTCAAAATCCGCCTAAATTCTACGTTTCGTCCTGCCCTGCGCACAAAGAATATCCGACCGTAAAAATTGACATCACAAAGGCTAAAAAAGTGCCGTGCGGAAGCGCTGAGGACTGCAACAAAAGAGTTATAAATCAATACATACATCCCGAGGTTATGCAAAGCTGTCAGCTTGCAATGGGGCTTACGCAGCTTGAAGTCGGCTCAAACTGGAACACTATGCCGTCGCACACTCACGACAGACGTATGGAGGTTTATCTGTATCTCGATATGGACGAAAACGACGCTGTATTCCATATGATGGGCGAGCCGAACGAAACACGTCACATTATTATGCACAACGAAGAGGCGGTTATTTCGCCGAGCTGGTCAATTCATTCGGGCGTGGGCACAAAAAACTACTCATTTATTTGGGCAATGTGCGGAGAAAATCAGGAATTTACCGATATGGACGGTATTGAAACAAGAGATTTAAGATAATTCTTAAAAAAGGGAGAGGAAAAGTATATGTTCAGACTGGACGGAAAAGTAGCATTTATTACGGGCGCAAGCTACGGCATAGGTTACGCAATTGCAAAAGGAATGGCAAACGCAGGCGCAAAAATTGTGTTCAACGACATAAACAAAGAGCTTGTGGAAAAGGGTCTTGAGTCATACAAAGCGGACGGAATTGACGCAAAAGGCTATGTTTGCGACGTAACCGACGAAAATGCAGTAAACAAAACGGTTGAAACGATTGAAAAAGAAGTCGGCGTTATAGATATTCTTGTGAACAATGCGGGGATTATAAAAAGAATTCCTATGTGCGAGATGAGCGCAGACGATTTCAGAAAAGTTATTGACGTTGACCTTAACGCACCGTTTATTGTTTCAAAGGCGGTAATTCCGTCAATGATAAAAAAAGGACACGGAAAAATTATAAACATCTGCTCTATGATGAGCGAACTCGGCAGAGAAACTGTTTCGGCATATGCGGCGGCGAAGGGCGGACTTAAGATGCTTACAAGAAACATTTGCTCGGAATACGGCGAATATAACATTCAGTGCAACGGCATAGGTCCGGGTTACATTGCAACGCCGCAGACCGCACCGCTGAGAGAAAAACAGCCCGACGGTTCAAAACATCCGTTTGACAGCTTTATCTGCTCAAAGACCCCTGCCGGCAGATGGCTTGAAGCTGACGAGCTTGCGGGACCGGCAGTATTTTTAGCCTCCGACGCTTCAAACGCTGTAAACGGACATATCCTCTACGTTGACGGCGGAATACTTGCATATATCGGAAAACAACCGAAATAACGAATGTTTTAGGGCAGGCGATTTATACAAACATTTTTATCTTATACAATCATAATATACAAAAAAGCCTTGATTAAAAAATCAAGGCTTTTTTCTTAAACTTTAAAACTTATTTATTCTTTTATGCTGCCGTTTTTTAACTTTTCAAGATACGACTTTGTTTCCGCCGCAACAACACCGCTGAGCGAGAACAGCGCCACAAGGTTCGGGAACGCCATCAAAGCGTTTACGATATCTGCCAAAGTCCACACAAAGTCAACCTTAAGATACGGGCCTACAAACACTGCCGCAATGTATAAAATTCTGAAGGTAAGTATAATTCCCTTTTTGTTGCCGACAAGATACTGCAAGCATTTTTCCGAATAATAATCCCAGCCGAGAATTGTGGTAAACGCAAAGAACACAAGGCTTATCGTAAGAAGGAAAGAGCTTACGGTTGTATTAAACGGCAAACCCAAGTTAAATGCCCTGGTTGTAACCTCAACGCCGACAAGCGTTTTATCCATAGCCGGAATGTACGAACCGGTAAGAGCGATTGCAAGTCCTGTTATCGTACAAATTACAATTGTGTCAAAGAAGGTACCCGTCATACAAACAAGGCCCTGACGTGCAGGCTCTTTTGTCTGAGCTGCAGCCGCAGCGATAGGCGCCGAGCCGATACCTGCCTCGTTTGAGAAAATTCCTCTTGCAATACCGTTTTTCATAGCGCTTCTAACGGTAATACCGATTGCCGCACCGAAAACCGCCTTCGGGCAAAATGCACTTTTAACAACAAGCGCAATTGCACCGGGGATTTTTGTTATATTGCACACAATAAGAATAATTCCGCAGACAAAATAAATAACTGCCATAAACGGAACAACAATTTCAGAAAACTTTGAAATACGCTTTATTCCGCCGATAATTACGAGCGCCGCAAAGAACGTTACAAGAACACCTGCAATAATTGTGGGCCACGCAAAGCTTGTTTCTCCGATTGAAAACGCAACCATTGCCTTATCGGGGTCAAAAAAGTTTTGAACAGCGCCGGTTATACCGTTAATCTGCGTCATCGTTCCTATACCGAGAATACCGGCAAGCATACCGAATATTGCAAAGAGTTTTGCAAGCCATTTCCAGTTAATTTTGTTCCATTTTTCGCCCATACCTTTTTCTATGTAGTAAAAAGGTCCGCCGAGCACTTTACCGTCCGAGTCGATTTCTCTGTATTTAACGGCAAGCAAACCCTCGGCATACTTTGTTGCCATACCCAAAAATGCGGCAAATTCCATCCAGAACAGCGCACCGGGACCGCCGCCGGCAATAGCCGTTGCAACACCTACGATATTACCTGTTCCGATAGTTGCCGAAAGAGCCGTGCAAAGTGCGCCGAAACTTGTAACGTCGCCCTCGCCGCCATCTTCGTTTTTAAACATATACCTGATTGCCTTGCGAAGGTGAAAAACCTGCACAAGACCTGTTCTGACAGTAAGCACAAATCCGACTGCCAAAATCAATGCAATAAGCGGTATGCCCCAGACGTATCCGGAAACGACACTCAGAAAATCATTTACTGCATCCATTATAGACCTCCCTTATAAAATAAAAAAGCTGCCAACCCAAACGGCAACTTCAAAGAAAGGCGTATAAAATACACGTTTTGTGTCTTCGTCCTTTTGCCTGAGAGATTCGGCATAAAATATATGCCTTGCCCCTTCGGCACTCAATTAAATGAGCTTCTCCGAAGTTCCCTACGTTTCCGGTCATCCCTGAAACATCTGCGGGTCAATATTAAACATTCAGTTTATGATATCACATTTTTTTACATATGTCAACATTTTTTACAATTTATGTAAATGGCAAAATAAAATCCGCAAAACATTAATTCTGCGGATTTTTCTTTTGCATCAATTATTCGTATAACCGTTATTCGCCGTCTTTTGTAAACTTGTTAAGAAGCACGGTTATTAAAATTATAATGCCTATTACGGCAAAAATTGTGAGCATACCGTAGAGCATATACGGAAGATTATTTACAAAATTCATTAAATTCATATTTTTCTCCTTTCAAATTCTTATTTCATAAAGAAATTAAGAATTAAGCCGCCTGCTATAACCGACGCAATCTGTCCCGATACGTTTACGCCGATTGAATGCATAAGAAGGTGGTTTTGCTTATCCTCGGCAAGGGCCATTTTATGTACCGTTCTTCCCGACATGGGAAATGCCGAGATACCGGCTGCGCCAATCATGGGATTGATTTTTTTCTTCAAGAAAAGGTTTAAAAATTTTGCAAATATAACGCCGCCTGCAGTGTCAAATATAAACGCCACAAGACCAAGTCCCAGAATAAGCAGTGTTTCAAGCCTTAAAAAGCTTTCCGCCTGCATTTGCGACGCAATGGTAATTCCCAAAAATATTGTCACAAGATTTGCAAGAACCTTCTGCGCAGTTTCGGACAGCGAATTAAGCACACCGCATTCTCTTATAAGGTTGCCGAACATCAAAAATCCTATAAGCGACACCGACGCCGGCGAAACAATGCCTGCAACAACGGTAATGGCAATCGGGAAAATAATTCTTGTAAGCTTTGACACGTTTTTCTGTTCGTATTCCATTTTTATAAGACGCTCTTTTTTTGTTGTAAGAAGCCTTATAACGGGCGGCTGAATTATCGGCACGAGAGCCATATACGAATATGCCGCAACCATTATTGCACCGAGGTATTTTGAATTGAGCATCTGAGCCACAACAATAGAAGTGGGGCCGTCCGCCGCACCTATAACCGCAATTGAAGCAGCGTCGTTTATATCAAAAAATACCGACGCCGTGCAAAGTGTAAAAAATATTCCGAACTGCGCCGCCGCACCAAAAATCATAAGCTTCGGATTTGTAAGAATGGGTCCGAAATCAATCATTGCGCCGATTCCGATAAACAGTATCAGCGGAAAAAGCTCGTTTGCAATGCCTGCGTTATACAGCGTTGTAAGCGCACCTTCGTTTCCGACAGCGCCGGAAAACGGAATGTTTACAAGTATTGCGCCGAAGCCCATTGGCAAAAGTAGGGTCGGCTCCATATCCTTTTTAATTGCAAGATAAATCAGAATACCGCCGATTATCCACATAATAATCTGTCCGCCGGTAACACTTGTAAGATTGTTTAAAATGTCACTCATATTGTTCTCCTTAAAATTTATTTTACGTCGTTGCTCACTATTTCAACCTTCATAATATTTGTATTGCCCGGAGTATCAAGCGGAATTCCGGCAATAATTACAACCCTGTCGCCGACAGACACCATGTCTATCTGTTTTGCGCAGTCTATAGCGTGGCAGAAAAGCTCATCACTGGTTTTCTGAAAACGTGAAAGCACAGGATAAACTCCCCACGAGAGCGCAAGCTGATTAAAGGTTTTTTCAACCGGCGTAGGCGCAATAATCGGCTGAGGCGGTCTGAATTTTGACATTCTTCTCGCCGTCTGACCGTATTTTGAAAGCGCAACAATCGCCTGAGCCTTGATATCCCTTGCAGTGGTACACGCTGCGTCGCACACCGCATTTGTAATATCAGAGGTATCGAGGTCATAGTCAACACCCTCGTAAATATTCATACCGAAGGCGTCTTTTTCAGCCTGTTCAACAATTTTTGCCATAACCTTAACCGCCGTAATCGGATATTTTCCCGCAGCCGTTTCGCCCGACAGCATAACTGCCGATGTGCCGTCAAAAACTGCGTTTGCAACGTCTGTTATCTCTGCTCTGGTCGGCGTCGGCGACGACATCATAGAGTCAAGCATCTGCGTTGCGGTAATAACCATTTTTCCCGATTTATAACACTGTTTTATAAATCTTTTCTGTATACCCGGCAAAAGCTCGTATTCTATTTCAACGCCGAGGTCGCCTCTTGCAACCATAATTCCGTCCGACGCCTCAAGTATTTCGTCAAAATTGCATATACCCTCCGAGTTTTCTATTTTTGACACTATCTTTATCGAATGTCCGCCGTTATAATTTATAAATTTGCGAAGCGCAATAACGTCCTCTTTGTTCCGCACAAACGAAGCGGCTACAAAATCAACGTCGTTTTCAATTCCGAATAAAATATCGCTTTTGTCACGTTCGCTCAGATACGGCATTGAAATCGGAACATTCGGAAGATTTATCCCCTTCTTGTCCGACAAAACGCCGCCGCAAACAACCCTGCATTCCGCAAAATCCTCTTCGGCACGCAGCACGCACAGCTCGATTTTACCGTCGTCAAGAAGAATTCTTGTCCCCTCCTCAAGCTGCGACGGAAGCTTCGGAAAAGTTACGCTTACCTCCTTTTCGTTTCCTTCAACATCATTTGAACGCAGAGTGAATATATCGCCCTCTTTTAATGTAACCTTGCCGTTTTTAAAGGTTTTAACCCTTATTTCCGGCCCCTTTGTATCAAGCATAATCGCAACCGGGCTGTTTAAGCGCTTTCTTACGCTTTTGACCGTTTCTATATTACCTTTATGATAATCGTGGTCGCCGTGCGAAAAATTAAGCCTTGCAACATTCATACCCGCTTTAATCATTTTTTCAATCATATCCTCGCTGCAGCAGGACGGCCCAATGGTGCACACTATTTTTGTCTTCCTCATTTTTTCAAAAACATCTCCCCATTTTATTAAATACTTTTATAATATTATCATTTTTTCAACGAATAATCAATATTTTTTACCAAAAATTTTACAAAAATTTGCCATTTCTTTACCGTGTGCATAAAATGCGTTAAAAATGCTGACAATAGAAGCAGAATTTTCAAACATAATAACGATTGGAGAAATTTATATGATTAGATTTACTCTGCCAAGGGACTTGTACCACGGAAAGGGTGCGCTCGAAGCGTTAAAAGGCTTTGAAGGAAAGCGTGCAATGATACTTTCGGGCGGCGGCTCAATGCGAAAATCCGGCTTTTTGGACAAAGCGGAAAAATACCTTAAGGAAGCCGGTATGGAGGTTAAATTTTTTGAAGGAATAGAAAGCGACCCTTCGGTTGAAACGGTGATGAGGGGCGCCGAAGCAATGATGGAATTTAAGCCCGACTGGATTGTTGCAATCGGCGGCGGCTCGCCCATTGACGCTGCAAAGGCAATGTGGATAAAATACGAATATCCCGACATCACGTTTCCCGATATGTGCAAGGTTTTTGCAATTCCCAAACTAAGACGTAAAGCCCGTTTCTGCGCAGTTTCGTCAACCTCGGGAACGGCGACCGAGGTTACGGCATTTTCAATTATAACCGATTATAACAAAGGAATAAAATACCCGATAGCCGACTTTGAAATTACGCCCGACGTTGCAATTGTTGACCCCGACCTTGTTGCAACTCTGCCGAAAAAGCTCATTGCCCACACCGGTATGGACGCTATGACCCACTCGATTGAAGCGTATGTTTCCACTGCTCACACCGATTATACCGACCCTCTTGCACTTCACGCAATAAAAATGATAAACGAAGATTTGGAAGGCTCGTACAACGGCGACCTTGAAAAAAGAGAAAAAATGCACAATGCGCAGTGTCTTGCCGGAATGGCATTTTCCAACGCACTTTTGGGAATAGTTCACTCAATGGCGCACAAAACGGGTGCGGCATTTGCCGATTTGGGCACTCATATAATTCACGGTGCGGCAAACGCTATGTACCTTCCCAAAGTTATTGCATTTAACGCAGAAAACCCCGAGGCAAAAAAGCGCTACTGCGAAATTGCCGACCTTATAAATCTTGGAGGAGAAAGCGCTGACGAAAAGGTTAATAACCTTATAAAGAGGCTCAGGGATATGCAAAAGATGTTAAACATTCCCATGTGCATCAAAAACTACAGCGCCGATTCAACTCCTTCCGAAAACGGATTTGTGCCGGAAGAAGTTTTTCTTGAACGTGTATCGGATATTGCAAAAAATGCCGTAGCCGACGCCTGCACACTTTCAAATCCCAGAAAAATAACAGAGGAGCAGATGGAAAAACTGTTAAAATGCTGCTACTATGATACAGAGGTTGATTTTTAGCATATTTAATAAACTTTGTTAAAAATAACGGCGATATATAAAATTGCCGTTATTTTTTTTGGTATATTGCCCATAATTTTTCATTTGACTATTTCGGCGCAATAAGCTATAATTAGATAATGCAGTGTATATACTTTTAAATATATTTTCACGGTGAAGTCTAATATAAAGGAGTAATCGGAATGTATAAGATACTAAGCAAAAAAGAACTTAATCCGACTGTGACAATGATGGACATTTATGCGCCTTACGTTGCAAAAAAAGCGGAGCCGGGACAGTTTATAATCTTAAGGGTGGACGAAAACGGCGAAAGAATACCGCTTACCATTGCGGGCTACGACAGAGAAAAAGGCTCTGTAAAAATAATTTTTCAGATAGTGGGCGCAACCACAAAAAAGCTCAGTTTGAAAAACGAAGGCGAATATATTGAAGATTTTGCCGGTCCCTTAGGCGTTGCAACACATACAGACGGTCTTAAAAAGGTCTGTATTGTGGGCGGCGGCGTAGGATGCGCCATTGCGCTTCCCATTGCGCAAAAGCTTAAAGAAAACGGATGCTCGGTTACTTCCGTAATAGGATTTCGCACAAAAGACCTTTTAATTCTTGAGGACGAATTTAAAAATGCTTCTGAAAAGCTTTTTGTTATGACGGACGACGGCTCTTACGGAAGATGCGGCAACGTTTGCGTTCCGTTAAACGAAATGTTTGACGCAGGCGAAAAATTTGATATGGTAATTGCAATAGGGCCGCTTATTATGATGAAATTTGTTGTTGAAGCAACAAAAAAGACAGGCATACCCTGCACCGTTTCCATGAATCCCATTATGATTGACGGAACGGGAATGTGCGGCGGCTGCCGTCTTACGCTTATCGAGGACGGTAAAAAGGTTACAAAATTCGCTTGTGTTGACGGCCCGGACTTTAACGGATACGAGGTTGATTTTGACGAGGCTATGGCACGGGGCGGAATGTACCGTGAATTTGAAAAACACGCATACGAAGAAACGTGCAATCTTTTTAATAAGGAGGCAAAGTGATATGGCAGGAAAAATAAATATGAATCCGAAAAGAAATCCTATGCCGGCACAGGACGCAGAAAAACGGGGCAAAAACTTTGAAGAAGTTACCTACGGCTACAGCGAGAAAGTTGCAATCGACGAAGCTTTAAGATGTCTTTCGTGCAAGCATATGCCTTGCGTTTCGGGGTGTCCCGTTAACATTCACATTCCTGAATTTATCGGCAAAATCAAAGAGGGCGACTTTGAAGGCGCATATCAGGTTATAAATAAATCTTCGTCGCTGCCCGCAGTTTGCGGAAGGGTTTGTCCGCAGGAGGTGCAGTGCGAGGCTAAGTGCGTAAGAGGAATAAAGGGCGAAAGCGTTGGAATAGGCAGACTTGAGCGCTTTGTTGCGGACTGGCACAACGCTCACGAAGGCGGTGCTGCCGTAAAACCCAAAAAAAACGGTCATAAAGCTGCTGTTGTAGGCTCAGGACCGTCGGGTCTTACCTGTGCAGGCGACCTTGCGAAAAAAGGCTATGACGTTACCGTATTTGAGGCTCTCCACACCGCAGGCGGCGTTCTTGTATACGGTATTCCCGAGTTCAGACTTCCGAAAGCCATTGTAAAAAAGGAAGTTGAAAACCTTAAGGAAATGGGCGTAAAAATTGAAACAAACATTATAATCGGAAAAACTCTCACGGTTGACGAGCTGTTTGAAATGGGCTTTGAGGCTGTGTTTATCGGTTCGGGCGCAGGACTTCCCAATTTTATGGGAATACCGGGCGAGTCGTATAACGGCGTATATTCGGCAAATGAATTTTTAACAAGAAGCAATCTTATGAAAGCATACGAAAGCGACCCTGTAACGCCTGTTATGAAAGGCGGAAAGGTTGCGGTTGTAGGCGGCGGAAACGTTGCTATGGACGCCGCAAGAAGCGCATTAAGGCTCGGCGCCGAAAAGGTTTATATAGTATACCGCCGTTCAATGGAGGAGCTTCCCGCACGTAAGGAAGAGGTTGAGCACGCTATTGAGGAAGGCATTGAATTTATGCTTTTAAACAACCCCGTTGAAATTCTCGGATATCACAATCCCGACGATAAGCGTGACCCGAAAAACGGCTTTGTAACGGGTATGAAATGCATTAAAATGGAGCTTGGCGAGCCGGACGAAAACGGAAGGCGCAGACCTGTTCCCATAGAAGGCAGTGAATTTGTCCTTGACGTAGATACCGTTATAATTTCAATCGGAACATCTCCGAATCCGCTTATAAAATCCACAACAAAGGGTCTTGAGGTTAACAGACGGGGCGGAATTATAGTTGAAGAAAACGGCGCAACGACAAAAGAAGGAGTTTACGCCGGCGGCGATGCCGTAACCGGTGCGGCTACCGTAATTTCGGCTATGGGCGCAGGAAAAATTGCGGCAAAGGCAATTGACGAATATATTATGGGAAAATAAATAACAATAAAGATAATTTTTAAAATTCAGAGGGATACGGCTTCAGCCCCAACCCGATAAGGAAACATTGGTTTTGAAATCCGTATTTTATACTTCGCCAAAAAGACACCGTATACGTTAAGTATTAGCCGCTCCTCGATAAGAAAGCATTGGTTTTGAAGCTGTATTTTAAATTCATACTACGTCAAAAACCTGTCATATGCGTCAGCATAATGGCAGGTTTTATTTCTTGTCTGAATTGTAAAATCCAATATTCAAAACTGCCCTGCACCTTAAAAACAAGATTTTTTGATGGATTTCAAGGCAAAAAAGCGAGTAATCCTGACGGATTGCGAGTTTTTTTAACGCAGAAAGGCGCAAAAAATATGTTTTTAGGCAATGTTGTCTTATCGAGGAGTGGCTTTACGGTGTCTTTTTTCATGTCTGAAGCTTAAACTTCAATTTTCAAAACTGATTTGCACCCCGAAAACAAAATTTTTTGATGAAGTTCAAGGCAAAAAAGCGAGTAATCCTGTCGGATTTCGAGCTTTTTAACGCAGAAATTCGCAAAAAAGACGTTTGTCAAGGCAATGCTTCCTTACCGGGTTGAGGCTTTTGACGTATCCCCTTTTTTGCCTTTATACCGTGGGTTTTGAAGGCATTTGAAAACGCATATTTTAAAACTGCTCAAAAAAATTAGCAATCACCGGCTGCAAATTGTTAAAATTTTTTTGAAAATAGCTATTGACAAACCAAATAAATAGTGGTATTTTATATTTGTTAGCACTAAGGAGCTTTGAGTGCTAAAATGTGAAAATTTTACAAAGGAGTGGATATTCTTGGAATTAAGCGATAGAAAACGCCGCATTTTGAGAGCGATTGTTGACGATTATATCCGCACCGCAGAGCCTGTCGGCTCGTCGTATATTTTGAATAAGCATAAACTCGGAATAAGCTCCGCCACCATACGAAACGAAATGGCGTATCTTGAAGAAACGGGATATCTCGACAAGCCGCATACCTCGGCAGGAAGAGTTCCGTCGTCGCTCGGCTACAGAGTTTACGTCGACGAGCTCATGCAGCGCTATACGCTGACCGTGCGTGAAATTGAAGAAATGCGCTCTTCGCTCAAGAAAAGCTACCTTGAGCTTGGCAATATTCTTAAAGACATTTCAAACACCGTTGCACACCTTACAAATTATACAACGCTGATTTCAACCCCCTGTATTTCAAAGAGCAGCCTCAAAAGTATACGCCTTGTGCCGCTTGATGAAAAAAGCTTTGTTATGATTGTTGTAAATAACAGCGGAATTGTCAAGAATACTACCATAACCGTAAAGAGCGGTGTTGACCAAAAGGTACTCGAGCGGCTCGGAAATTATCTCAACCTCACCTTCTGCGGCAGAGAAATAAACGATATCAGCAGCGATTTTATTCTTGCGCAGAAAGAAATTATGCCGCTTCCGGATGAAATTATGAATCCGGTTATGGGCTTTTTGTCGGAGGTTGTAAATACGTTTTCCGGTTTTGACATTTCGGCAATAGGTCAGGCAAATATTTTAAATTATCCCGAATTTAAGGATGTTAACAGAACAAAAGAGTTTTTCAATTTTGTCGGCAACATAGACAAAAACTTTATAAGAGAAAAACTTACGGATGACAAAATAAGCATCCTTATCGGCGACGAAAATCCCAATCTTAAAGAGCTTGGTCTGAGTATGGTAATTTCAAACTACAAAATCAAGGATGGGATAATCGGCGGAATTGCAATTGTCGGTCCTACAAGAATGGATTATTCAAAGGTTGTTGCAACGCTCGATTATCTTAAGAAAAATCTTGATAAATATTTAGACGGAACAGATAACCCGTAAAGGAGATGACTTGCATTGTCCAAGAAGAAAGAAGAAACCTGCGAGAACGTTAAAGAAAATAACGATACTGCAAATGATACTGCAAATAAAGAGTGCGGCGGCGAAAACACCGAGGAAAATAAAGAATCTGCCGATACGGCTCTTGAAAAGGCAAAGGAAGAAATATCCGCATTAAACGACAAGTATCTGAGGCTGTGCGCCGAATATGACAATTTCAAAAAGCGCACCGCAAGAGAAAAAGAGGCAATTTATATTGACGCTGCGGCGGACGCAATAAAAGAAATTCTTCCCGTTATGGATAACCTTGAAAGAGCAATGATGAGCATTGCCGACAAGGATAATGACGTTTACAAGGGAATTGAAATGGTTTACAAGCAAACGGAAGAGATTTTCAGAAAACTCGGCGTCTGCGAAACAAAAGCTGTGGGAGAAGAGTTTAATCCTTCCCTTCACAATGCGGTTATGCATATCGAGGATGAAAACATAACCGAAAATACTGTGGTTGAAGAGTTTCAAAAAGGTTATACTTATAAAGACAAGGTACTTCGTTACAGTATGGTAAAAGTGGCAAATTAGAAAACTTAAATTCTATACGGAAATTTAATTAAAATTGGAGGCATACATTATGAGCAAAATTATTGGTATTGACTTAGGTACAACAAACTCCTGCGTTGCAGTTATGGAGGGCGGCGAGAGCGTTGTTATTCCAAATCCCGAAGGCGCAAGAACAACTCCTTCGGTAGTGGCATTTACAAAAACAGGCGAAAGACTTGTGGGTCAGGTTGCAAAAAGACAGGCAATCACAAATCCCGACCACACCGTAAGCTCGATTAAAAGAGATATGGGCACCGACAGAAAGGTTGCAATCGACGATAAGCAGTATACGCCGCAGGAAATTTCGGCTATGATTCTGCAAAAGCTTAAATCGGACGCAGAAAGCTACCTCGGCGAGCCGGTTACTCAGGCTGTTATCACCGTTCCGGCATATTTTTCAGATGCACAGCGTCAGGCAACAAAGGACGCCGGTAAAATTGCAGGTCTTGAAGTTCTGCGTATTATAAACGAGCCTACCGCAGCTGCGCTTGCATACGGTATGGATAAAGACAACGAACAGAAAATTATGGTTTACGACCTCGGCGGCGGTACATTTGATGTATCTATTCTTGAAATCGGCGACGGCGTATTTGAAGTTCTTGCAACAAGCGGTAACAACCGTCTTGGCGGTGACGACTTCGACCAGAGAATTATAGATTATCTTGCCGACGAATTCAAAAAGACAAACGGCATTGACTTAAAGGCAGACAAAATGGCGCTTCAGCGTCTTAAAGAAGCTGCCGAGAAAGCTAAAATCGAGCTTTCGGGCGTTACAACGTCAAATATCAACCTTCCGTTTATCTCGGCAGACGCAACAGGTCCCAAACACCTCGATATCACTCTTACAAGAAGCAAATTTGACGAGCTTACCGCAGACCTCGTTGAAAAAACAATGGAGCCTACAAGACGTGCTCTTTCGGATGCAGGTCTTAATCCTTCGGATATCCACAAAGTGCTCCTGGTCGGCGGCTCATCAAGAATCCCGGCTGTTCAGGAGGCTGTTAAACGTCTTATAGGAACAGAACCTCACAAAGGAATTAACCCCGACGAGTGCGTTGCAATGGGTGCCGCTATTCAGGCAGGCGTTCTTGCGGGCGAAGTTAAAGACCTTCTCCTTCTTGACGTTACACCGCTTTCGCTCGGTATTGAAACAATGGGCGGCGTGTTTACAAAAATTATTGAAAGAAATACGACAATTCCTAAAAAACACAGCCAGATTTTCTCAACCGCCGCAGATAATCAGACCAGCGTTGACATCCACGTTCTCCAGGGTGAGCGTGAAATGGCTCAGTATAACAAAACGCTCGGAAGATTTTCGCTCTCCGGCATTGCTCCCGCTCCGAGAGGCGTGCCGCAGATTGAAGTTACATTCGATATTGACGCAAACGGCATTGTTCACGTAAGCGCTAAGGATATGGCAACCGGAAACGAGCAGAAAATTACCATCACCGCAAGCTCCAACCTTTCCGAAGAGGATATTGACAAGGCTGTTAAAGACGCTGAAAAATATGCCGCTGAGGATAAAAAGAACAAAGAGGCTGTTGACACAAGAAACAATGCGGATACTCTTGTTTATCAGTGCCAGAAGGCTCTTACCGACCTCGGCGACAAAATTGACGAGGCAGATAAGAATGAAATCAACACAAAAATCGACGCTGTTAAAAAAGCTCTCGAAGGCACAGATGTTGAAGCTATAAAAAATGCAACGGAAGATTTGCAGAAGAAATTCTATGAAGTTTCGTCAAAAGTATATCAGCAAAACGGCGGCGCTCAGGGCGCTCAGGGTGCGGGTTTTGACCAAAACGCACAGAACGGCGGCGCTCAGGGCGGATCAAACGGCGGATACGAAGGCGACTACACTGTAGTTGATGACGACGACAAAAAGTAATATACAAAAAGCAGTACAGTAAAATTTAAGGTGCATTTTGCAGGGAGCCGTATGTAACATACGGTTGTCTGCTTTTGCATATTACATAATTTTCAGGAAAGGCTTTGAATTTTATATGGCTCAAAAACGAGATTACTACGAAGTGCTTGGCGTTTCAAAAGGCGCAAGCGACGATGAAATAAAAAAAGCATACAGAAAAGTCGCAAAGAAATACCATCCCGACTTAAACCCCGGAAATGCCGAAGCGGAGGCTAAGTTTAAAGAAGCCAACGAGGCATACGAAGTTTTGGGCGACAAGGAAAAAAGGCAGAAGTACGACCAATTCGGTCACGCCGCATTCGACCAGACTCAGGGCGGTTACGGCGGCGGTTCAGGATTTGGAGGATTTTCCGATTTCGGTGATTTCGGCGATATTTTTTCATCCTTCTTCGGAGGCGGCGGACGCAGAAGAAATCCCAATGCGCCGAGAAGAGGCTCGGATATTGAAGAAAGAATTATGCTTACATTTGAAGAGGCGGCTTTCGGCGTAAAGAAAAAAATCAAGATTTACCGTGTTGAAGACTGCGACGAGTGCGGCGGAACGGGTTCAAAGGACAAGAAACGCAAACAGTGTCCCACCTGTCACGGCACCGGCGAAATAAGACGTGTTACCAACACAATGCTCGGTCAGATGGTTAACACCACAACCTGTTCAACGTGCGGCGGCACCGGAACGGTTGTGGAAAATCCGTGTTCAAAATGCCGTGGAAAAGGCAAAATAAAACGTGCCTGCACGGTTGAAATAAACATTCCGGCAGGCATTGACACCAACGAAACGGTATCATTCAGAGGTCTTGGCAATCACGGCTTTAACGGCGGTCCCAAGGGAGATTTGCTTGTAACGGTTGTTGTTAAACGTCATGCTTTGTTTATGAGAAACGGCACCGAGGTATTCTGCAAAATACCGATAACATTCGTCCAGGCGGCTCTCGGCGCCGAAATTGAGGTTCCTACTCTAAACGGCAAGGTTAAACAAACAATTCCCGAAGGCACGCAAAACGGCACACGCTTTACCATAAAAGGCGCAGGTATACCGAATGTGCGCACCGGCATAAAGGGAAACCAGATTATCGAAATTGTCGTGGAGGTTCCGCAGCGTCTTAATTCGGAGCAAAAAGCGGCTCTTAAAAAATTCGGCGAGCTTACAAACGACACTAACCATAAACAGCAAAAAACCTTTTTTGAAAAGGTGAAAGAAAATTTCAAAAAATAAATTTTTAACTTTTTCGGGCATAGAATTTTTTCTATGCCTATGTTGCTGTCAGGTGTTAACCAATGCCTAGCCGAAAGCGGAAATCCGCCTCTCAAAATTCTGCGACCTGAAAAGGATAGAATTTTGAGCAGATTTTGGTGCGGAAGATGCAGCAAGGCTGACGCCTTGCAAAGATGACAAGCCAAAAGATGCCGAAATTATGCCTTTTCAGGCGGGTTCGGATTACTCTCTTTCGGCTAAACAAACATTTCAAAAATATTTCACAAAACTGTCACAAATTAAGAATATAATACGGAGTGAAAAATATGGTAAAAACTAACGCAATGCGGCTTTTAGACAAGGCTAAAATAAGCTACGAAGCTATAGAATACGAGGTTGACGAAAACGATTTGTCCGGCGTGACAATTGCAAAAAAAGCTCACCTTGACGACAAAACGGTTTTCAAAACTCTGGTGGCAAAGGGCGACAAAACAGGATATCTTGTGTTCTGCATACCCGTCGCAAAAGAGGTTGACCTTAAAAAGGCGGCAAAAATAAGCGGAAACAAAAAAATCGAAATGGTGCATGTAAAAGACCTTCTCTCCCTCACAGGATATATACGGGGTGGCTGTTCTCCTGTTGGAATGAAGAAAAAATTTGACACATATTTTGACATAAGCTGCAAAAATTTTGATAAAATTACCGTTTCGGCAGGCGTAAGAGGCTGCCAGCTTCTTGTCAGTTCAAGCGAAATAACAGAATTTACCAACGCAAAAATTGACTCTCTTACACTGGAGGAATGTGAATGAAAAAGCTTTTCGGTCTTGTGGGCGAATATAAGCGCTATGCTTTTCTTACGCCCCTTTTTGTAATTTTTGAAGTAATTCTTGAAATTTATATTCCGTTTCTTATGTCAAAAATCATAGATGTCGGCATAAAAAACAGCGATATGGCATACGTGTCGAAAATCGGCGGACTTATGATACTGATGTCGCTTCTCGCACTGTTTTTCGGCGCAATGTCAGGAAGATTTGCCTCGGTAGCAAGTATGGGATTCGGCAAAAACGTGCGTAAAACTCTTTTTTACAAATTGCAGGAGTTTTCGTTTTCAAATATCGACAAATACTCTACCCCGTCCCTTATAACACGCCTTACAACCGACATAACAAACCTTCAGAATGCATTTATGATGATTACAAGAATGCTTGTAAGGTCGCCCGTTATGCTTGTGGGCGCAACCGTTATGGCGGTGAGCATAAACGCACGTCTTGCAATCATCTTTTTTGTTGCAATACCAATACTTGCTGCGGCTCTTTTAATTATTGCGACACGTGCTTTTCCGAAATTTAAAGAAATGCTTAAACGATACGACTTTATGAATTCGTCCGTGCAGGAGGATTTGACTTCAATACGTGTTGTAAAAACATATGTCAGAGAGGACTACGAAAACGAAAAATTTGCAGACAGCGCACGAAAGCTTAAAAATGCCCAGGTCGGAGCGGAAAAGCTTATTATTATGAATGCTCCGTTTATGCAGTTTGTAATGTATTCCTGTATGATTGCAATTTCGTGGTTCGGCGGAAATATGATTATTTCAAAAACCATGGAGGCAGGTCAGCTGATGAGCTTTATAAGCTACGTCACGCAAATACTGATGTCGCTTATGATGATTTCGTTTGCGTTTGTCGGCCTTGTTATGTCACGTGCCTCAATTTCGAGAATTATTGAGGTTTTAGACGAAGAAATTGATATTACCGACACCGGCAATGACGAAAATCTTACGGTGGCGGATGGCTCTGTGGAATTTAAAAACGTTTCGTTCAAGTATGAAAAAGACAGCGAAAATTATAATATTGAAAACATAAACCTTAAAATCAAAGCCGGCGAAACCGTGGGAATTATCGGCGGAACAGGCTCGGCAAAAACAACGCTTGTAAGCCTTATTCCAAGGCTTTACGACGTAAACGAAGGTTCTGTTCTTGTGGGCGGAGAAGATGTAAGAAAGTATAAAATCAAAAATCTTCGTGACGCCGTTGCAATGGTTCTTCAGAAAAACACACTTTTCTCGGGAAGCATTAAAGATAACATCAAGTGGGGAAATTTAAATGCAACCGGCAGCGAAGTTGAAGATGTGTGCAAAGACGCCGCAGCGGACGATTTTATAAAATCGTTTCCCGACGGATATCTTACAGACCTCGGTCAGGGCGGCGTAAACGTTTCGGGCGGTCAGAAGCAAAGGCTGTGCATTGCAAGAGCGCTTTTAAAAAAGCCGAAAATTTTGATTCTGGACGATTCTACCAGCGCTGTCGATACCGCAACCGACGCCAAAATAAGAGAAGCCTTCAAAAAACAGAAGGACACAACCGTTATAATAATTGCACAAAGAATTACCTCCGTATGCGAGGCAGATAAAATAATCGTTCTGGATGACGGCAGAATTTCCGAAATCGGAAGCCACGAAGAGCTGATTGCGCAGGACGGAATTTACAAAGAGCTTTATGAGCTTCAAAACAGAAAGTAAAGGAGTGATAATATGCCGCCGTCAAGAAATATGAAGCCTGTAAGAAAACCAAAGGACGCAGGCAAAACAATCAAAAGAATTTTAAGCTATCTTTTGGACTATAAAATTCACCTTGTGTTTGTATTAATCGGAATAATATTCAGCTCCGTTGCTTCAATTGCGGGCACTTACCTCTTAAAACCGGTTATAAACAACCTTACGAGCGCCTCGGATATTCCAAAACTTGTAAAAACTCTTGCGCTTATGGCAACGTTTTACGCTCTCGGAATAGTCGGAACGTTTGTGTATAACCGCCTTATGCTGACAATTTCGTCCGGCACGCTTGAAAAAATAAGAGTTCAGCTTTTTCGTCATATGCAGTCGCTGCCGATAAAATATTTTGACACTCACACGCACGGCGAGCTTATGAGCCGTTTTACAAGCGATACCGACACTATGCGTGAAATGCTCAGCCAAAGTATTCCCCAGCTTTTCACCTCAATGATTTCGGTTGTCGGAGTATTTACGGCAATGCTTGTATTAAGCCCGATTTTAACCGTTCTGGTTGTATTGATGCTTGCACTGATTCTATTTATTATTAAAAAAATCGGCGCAAAAAGCTCGGTGTATTTCAAGGCTCAGCAAAAGGCAATGGGTACGGTGAACGGTTATATCGAAGAAATGATAGAGGGTCAGAAGGTTGTAAAAGTTTTCTGCCACGAAAATAAGGTGAAGGACGATTTTGACGTTATAAACGAAAATCTCTGCACCGCTGCCACAAGTGCAAACACCTGCGCAAATATTCTTATGCCGATTATGGGAAATCTGTCGTATATGCACTATGCAATCACCGCCGCCGCAGGAGCGTTTCTGGTAATCAGAGGTGTAATCGGCGATATCGGAACGATTGCGTCGTTTCTGCAATTTACACGTTCGTTTTCGCAGCCAATAACGCAAATGTCGCAGCAGTTCAACTCGGTGCTTTCGGCACTTGCCGGCGCTGAGAGAATTTTTGAAGTGCTTGACGAAAAGAGCGAGGAGGACATTGGAAACGTTACGCTTGTAAAAGCTGAGAAAAAGGACGGAAAAATTGTTGAAGCCGATAAATATACGGGAATGTGGGCGTGGAAAATCCCCGAAAAAACAGGGTCTTTTTCATACATTATGCTGAAGGGCGACGTAAGATTTCACAATGTAACGTTCGGCTATGAGGATAACAAAACCGTTTTAAACAATGTTTCGCTCTATGCAAAACCCGGCCAGAAAATTGCCTTCGTCGGCTCTACCGGTGCAGGAAAAACCACCATCACAAACCTTATAAACAGGTTTTATGACGTTCCCGACGGAAAGATTACCTATGACGGAATAAATATAAACAAAATCAAAAAAGCGGATTTGCGTCGGTCGCTTGCGTTTGTTCTTCAGGATACGCACCTTTTTACCGGCACCGTTAAAGAAAATATCCGCTACGGAAATCTTTATGCAACCGACGAGGATGTTGTAAATGCGGCAAAACTTGCAAACGCTCACTCGTTTATAATGCACCTTCCAAAGGGATATGATACTCACCTTTCTTCGGACGGCGCAAACTTAAGCCAGGGTCAGAGGCAGCTTTTGTCCATTGCACGTGCCGCCGTTGCAAATCCTCCCGTGCTTGTTCTTGACGAGGCTACAAGCTCGATTGACACACGCACCGAGAGCCTTATAGAAAAGGGTATGGACTCACTTATGTATAAACGAACGGTGTTTGTAATTGCCCACAGGCTTTCAACAGTCAGAAATTCTGATGCGATTATGGTGCTTGAAAACGGAAGTGTAATAGAAAGAGGAAATCACGAGGAACTTATAGCGCAAAAGGGTAAATACTACAGTCTTTATACCGGCGCATTTGAATTATCTTAAAATTTTTGGGGGTTAAAAATGAAAAAAACAAAAGTAAAGTTTATAAAGCTTGCAGACGGGGCAACAGTTCCTTCCTACGGCACAGAATACAGTGCGGGCGCCGACCTTTACGCCGCATCGGAATGTGAAATAAACGTCGGCGAAACGGTTATGGTTCACACGCAGATTGCAATGGAAATTCCCGAAGGATATGCAGGTTTTGTATTTGCAAGAAGCGGACTTGCAACGAAAAGAGGTCTTGCGCCGGCAAACAAGGTTGGCGTTATAGATTCGGACTATCGTGGCGAAATTATGGTTTCAATCTACAACCAGTCGGGCGAAAAACAGATTATAGCAAAGGGCGAAAGAATTGCCCAGCTCGTTATTATGCCGTATATTGCGGCAGATTTTGTTGAAACCGATGCTCTTTCCGAAACTGTTCGGGGCGAAGGCGGATTCGGCTCTACGGGAAGAAAGTAGGCAGAATTCAAACAAAAAAAGGCGGCTCGGAATTTTATTTTTCCAAACCGCCTTTTTATTTTGCCGTATTTTTATTTAATTCTTATGCTTATTTCGCCCGACGACAAAACAGCCGTTTCGCCGTTTTCTTTTTCAACAATCAGGTTGCAGTCATCATTTATTCCCGTACACCTTGCGTTATACGACGAATTTGCACAAATCACGGTTATATTCTTCCCCGCCGCAAGCTGTTTTTGCTTGTAAAGTTTTACGAATTCACGTTTTTCAAGGTTTTTGTAATACTTATAAAAATTATCGAGAATATTTGCGGCAACAATATTTTTCATATTGCTTTTAAAATTTTTAAACACGCATCCCGCAACATCCTTTATTTCGTCGGGAAAGCCTTCGCCCGGTGCATAAACGTTAATCCCTATTCCCAAAACGGCATAGTCAAGTCTGCCCTCTTCAACGGCGGTTGCTGCTTCGGTAAGTATTCCGCACACCTTTTTTCCGTTAAGAAAAATATCGTTAACCCATTTTATCTGCGATTTTTCGCCGCTCAAAAAATCAATTGCCCCCGCAACCGCTGCCGCCGCCGCAGTTGTGATAAGAGGCGTACTTTCAACAGGAATTTCGGGACGGAGTATAACGCTTAAATACACCCCTCCCCCCTCGGGAGAAAAAAAGCTTCGCCCCATTCTGCCTCTGCCCTCCGTCTGGTGCTGAGCAATGTAAACACTGCCCTCTTTTGCGCCGTCCGACGCATACGAGCGTGCAATTTTGTTTGTTGACGTAACGCTTTTGAAAACCTTTATATCAAAAAATTCTGCATTTTTCAGATTCTTATAAATTTCGCTCTCGGACAAAACATCATTGTCGCAAAGAAGGCAGTATCCCGCTCTGTGAGCGCTCTCAAACCTGTATCCGTCCTTTTTAAGCTCGTTAACAGCCTTCCAGACGGCATTTCTCGATACGTTAAGCTTTTTTGCGAGATACTGTCCCGAAAAACACACGCCCCTGTTTTCATTAAAAATGTCAAGAATGTTTTCCTTCACACCCATTTTTATTCACCCGATTTTTCCTTTACAACCTCAATCGTAAAATCTTCTCTTATTCCCGAAATTTCGGCGCCGCTGTCAAGTATCTCGAGCACCGCTTTTATATGCTCGCTCGATATAACGTCGCCCGGAATTAAAATCGGTATTCCCGGCGGATATTTGCACACAATATTTTTCGACACGCGCCCCAGTGCGTCTTTAAGCTCAACCGCCTCGCCATGTGCAAAAAATGCCTGTCTGGGTGTAAGCTTCATTGCGTGCGTAACGCCTTTTGAGGGACGGTCGGAAAGTTCTTTTATTCCCACCGTTTTTCCTGCAATGGCAACAACCGCCTTTGCAAGCTTTTTAACGTCCGAAATTTTATTATACGGCGTGAAAATGCACACAATATTCAAATCGTCGCACAATTCAACCTTTATGTCAAACCGTGAATTTAAAACCTGAGCCGCATCATATCCGCTGACACCGGAAAATGCAAAATTTATAACAATTCTTGTTTTGTCATACGCAAAAACATCAGCCGTCGATACAATTTCTTCGTCAACCCAGTAAGCGTTTGAATTACTGTTTACATATTCCGCCGCTTCTTTAACAGCGAGAAGCATTCTGTCATATCGCTGCCTGTTTTCGTCCGCCGCAAAAACCGCCTTTTCAAGCGCCGCCATAGCCGCATACGACGTGCTTGACGTCTGATACATTGAAATTGCGGCAAGAATTTCTTTATTGAGAAAGTTGTTGCAGTTTACGTGCAAAAAGGCAGACCCGTTAAGCCCTCCAAGCGTCTTTGACGCACTGTGCACCACAAAATCTGCACCGCAGCAAACCGCCGATTTCGGCAGTTTTTCGCAAAAGTTAAAATGTGCTCCGTGCGCCTCGTCAACAATCATAAACATATTGTTTGTGTGCGCAAGCGAGGTTATTTTTTCAACATCACACACCATCCCGTAGTAATTCGGCGATGTTATAAGAATTGCCTTTGCATTGGGAAATGTAGAAACCGTGCGCTCAAGTGCGTCATAGTCAAAACCGCCCCCGAAGCCGAAACGGTGCATATATGCAGGCTCAACAAAAATCGGCAGCAGCCCCAGAAGAATTATTGCATTTATGACCGATTTGTGGCAATTGCGGTCAACGATAATCATATCGCCCTCATTAAGACAAAGCGTAAGCGACGCAAGAATCCCCGTACTCGCCCCGTTTAAAAGATAAAAACTTCTCTCCGAGCCGTAAATTCTTGCAAGCTGATTCTGGCTCATTTTCACATATGCGTTAGGATTGGGAAGCCCCTTTATAACATCAAGATTTCCCATATCCATAGCAAAAAAGTCCTCTGTCATAATATCAAGCCTGCCCTTGTGAGCGGGCGTTTGAAACGATATTTTTCTGCTGTATGCAAACTTTTTCAAACCGTCATTAATATATTCAGTAAATTTCACGCCGTCACCTCATTAATCAAATCAATAAGCTTATTTGAAGGCTGAAAAACAACGGTGTAATCTTTATCGTTTATATTTACATTAAACGAATACCGGTTGTTTTTCTTAAAATCTCCGCAATAGTTAAGCAAAGAGCCGTTTTTTGCCTTCTTGGTATACGGACCGAAATTTTTGATGTCGAGCGCCGTAACCGAAAAAAGCAGCTGAGGATTGTTTTTGTTTCCCAGCCTTGTAACGCTAAATGAGTTGTTTTCAAAGCGGTATTCAAAAGAATTTACAAAAAAGCGCATATAAAAATACACCGAAAAACCGAAAAACAGCATATTTACCGTGTCGGCAAGCATTTTGCTGTGAGGATAAATAAAATTATTCGACAGTGTCATAACGGCAAAAATAAGCACTATTACAGCTATCAGCGCCAAAAACGGATTTATTTTCGGCTTTGAAACTTCTTTATACATTTTTTAAATCTCCCGTTTTAAAAATCTCATACAAACCTTTAAGCGTAAGGGTTGAGTCAATATCGGTTATGCTTTTTGCAGTGTACGAAATCATCCTTGCAAGACCGCCCGTTGCAATAACCGAAGCGTTCGGCGCATTTATCTCTTCTTTCATTTTTGAAACAATGTAATCCACGCTTCCCACATATCCGTAATAAACGCCCGAGCGCATGGAATTTACCGTATTTGTGCCTATTACGCTGTCGGGTTTTGAAATCTCAATTCTCGGAAGCTTTGCGGTTTTTTCAAACAGCGCCTCCATAGAAATTTTAACGCCCGGCATAATTGCACCGCCGAGGTACTCATAATTTTCGTTTATCGCACAAAACGTGGTTGCGGTTCCGAAATCCACAATAATCATTGGCACCTTATATATGCTTATTGCTCCGATTGCGTTGACAATACGGTCTGCCCCGACCTCGTTTTTGTTGTCATATTTGATTTTCAGCTTTGTTTTAACGCTGCTGTCAACAATTATCGGGTCAATACCAAGATATTTTTTCATTGCGTGCGTAAGAGAATACATTATCGGCGGCACAACCGACGAAATTATAACGTCCGTAATTTTTTTGTAGTCCACATTGTCAAACTTAAAAAAGTTTAACATCATAATGCCTATCTCGTCAGCCGATTTATCCTTGTTTGTGGCAATTCTCCAGCTTACCGAAAGCTTATCTTCATCATAAACGCCCATTGTTATGTGGGTGTTTCCAACATCCGCAACAAGCAGCATATTTATTACCTCCGAAATTTTTTAATGTGCAAAATATAAATTAACCCTCAAAATAATCAATAACATATTGCTTAAGCTCGTCCGTGCTTTTTGACGTGTTAACCAAAGAGCGGATTGCGGCAGAGTTTTTAAGCCCCTTCGTATACCACGCAACGTGCTTTCTCGCCTCTTTCGATGCAATGTATTCGCCCTTGTCAAGCTTTAGCATATCAATTTGCCAAAGAAGGGTTTTAAGCTTTTCTTCTTTTGATATTTCATCAAAGCAGCCGTTTTCAAGATAGTCGCAAACCTGCTTAAAAATAAACGGATTTCCCTGCGCCGCCCTTCCTATCATAATAAAATCGCAGCCCGTTTCGTCAAACATTCTTTTTGCGTCATAAGGCGTTTTTATATCGCCGTTTCCTATAACGGGAATTTTCACCGCATTTTTTACATCTTTAATAATGCTCCAATCGGCATTTCCCGAATAGTACATTTCTCTTGTTCTCGGATGAACGCATATTGCGTCGGCGCCGCTTTGCTCGGCGGCTTTTGCAGTTTCCAAAGCATTGTTTTCATAAAAACCGCTTCTTATTTTCACCGTAACAGGAACCGAAACCGCCCTTTTTACAGCCGATACAATGCGCTCTATTTTTTTTACATCCTTTAAAAGCGCACTTCCATCGCCGCATTTTACAACCTTCGGCGCAGGACATCCCATATTTATATCCAGAATTTCGGCGCCTGTTGACAGCGCCTTATATGCCGTTTGCGCCATAATATTTTCATCGCTGCCGAATATCTGCACCGCAAGAGGACGGTCGTTTTCGTTTGACTTTATAATTTCAAGCGTCTTTTTGTCATTATAAAAAAGCGCCTTCGAGCTTATCATCTCGCTGTATGCAAGTGCGGCGCCGTATTTTCTGCAAACCGTTCTGAACGCAAGGTCGCTTACCCCTGCCATTGGTGCGGCAAACACCGCATTATTAAACTTTATATTTCCTATTTTTTTATCCATATGCTAAGTATACACCATTTTGCCCGCATTGGCAATATTTTTTTGATTTTTATGGCAATTTTATGTTTTTATTCACATTTAAAAATAAAACTTGCAAATTTTAACAAAACGTTGTATAATGATTTTATTATTATTTTAATTCACACGGAGGTACTGTTTATGGACGCAACACTATTGGTTATGGCAGCCGGTGCAGGCAGCAGATTCGGCGGCTTAAAACAAATTGAGCCTATCGGGAAAAACGGCGAGGTTCTTCTTGACTATTCTGTTTATGACGCTGTAAATGCGGGTTTTTCTAAAATTGTATTCGTAATTAAAAAGGAAATTGAAAGAGATTTTCGTGATGTAATCGGCAAGCGCATTGAAAAAAAAGCGGATGTTGAGTATGCTTTTCAAAATCTTGACGACCTTCCCGGAGGCTTTGACAAGGTTTCGGGCAGAGTAAAGCCCTGGGGTACCGTTCAGGCCGTGCTTTGCGCAAGGGACGTTATAAATACACCGTTTGTTGTTATAAATTCCGACGATTATTACGGCAAAAACGTTTATTCGTATCTTACCGAGCATTTCAAAACTTCCGGCGAAATGTGTATGGCGGCGTATGAGCTTGGCAATACCTTAAGCGACAACGGCACTGTTACAAGAGGTGTATGCGAGGTTGAAAACGGATATTTAAAGAGTGTTACGGAACACTACAATCTTGATAAAAACACATCCTTGCCGCTTGATACAAGGGTTTCTATGAATATCTGGGGATTTTATCCCGACGTTTTTCCGAAGCTTGAAAGCGGTTTTATAAACTTTTTGAAAAATTTAAAAGACCCTATGAAGGATGAATATATTCTTCCCGTTTTTGTGGACGAGCTTATAAAAAACGAAAACGCAAAGATAAAGGTGCTTACAACAAAAGATACGTGGATAGGAATGACATACAGAGAAGATTTGCCGTTTGTAAAGGCAGCTATGGCAAAAGCGGACTATAACTTCTAATCCCCTTAAGATAAGGCTTATGCGGCAAAATTTTCTCTGCCGCATAGGTCTTTTTTAAAATTTACACGTCTGCTCTATTGACTTTGGATAAGTTTTTGTGTATAATGTTCTTTATGGGGGATTAGCTCAGTTGGGAGAGCGTGTGGTTCGCAATCACAAGGTCAGGGGTTCGACCCCCCTATTCTCCACCACGTCGGAGCAAAGTTCGCTTTGCTCCGTTTTTCTATGCAGAAAAACATCCGCTCGCTTCCTTGCTCCTCCTCTTTCGCAAAAAGGCACGTTCACGTCGGCTATTCGCTTGCAAGCGCACTCATAACGCCTTTGGCTCACTACCACCTTTTGGCGAATATGCGCCTTACGGCGCAAGATTTTCTGTTTGATACAAGTTTCGCTTGCTCCGATTTTTTTATTTTATAAAAAAATCAGTCACCCGCTGCAATGCTTCCTCTTTTTTACAAAAACACACACTGATTACTATAAAAATGCGAACAGAATCAAACAATTTTAACATTTTCCCGTAAATTTAAAAAAATTTATGAAAAGCGTTGTAAAATTTTCCTTTTTGTATTACAATATAGGTATACGAAAGGAATGATAGCTATGGAAAAATCAATCTGGAATACCATTGACCGCAAAAAAGCGTTTGATTTTTGCGGCGGATACATCAACTTTTTGAATAAATCGAAAACCGAACGGCTTTGCACTGATTACAGCATTTATCTTGCCGAAGAAAAGGGATTTAGTGAGCTTGAAAATGCAAAAGCATTAAAACCCGGCGACAAGGTATATGCTGTAAACCGTCAGAAAAGCATTGTGTTTGCCGTTATCGGAAAAGATGACATTGCAAACGGAATTAATCTTGTTGCAGCGCATATAGATTCTCCCCGTCTTGATTTAAAGCCCAACCCCGTTTATGAAGATTTGGGCATTGCAATGGCAAAAACTCACTATTACGGCGGAATTAAAAAGTATCAGTGGACTACAATACCGCTGTCGCTTATCGGCACGGTCGTGAAAGAAAACGGCGAAATTGTTGAAATTAATATCGGCGAGGATGATGACGACCCCGTATTTACAATCACTGACCTTCTCCCCCACCTTGCGGCGGACCAGATGACCAAAAAAATGGGTCAGTTTATGTCGGGCGAGGACCTTAACGCAGTTCTCGGCTCGCTTACAAACGACGACGAAAAAGACAAGGTAAAGGGAAGTATCCTTGCTCTTCTTAAAGATAAATACGGCATTGAGGAGGAAGATTTTATAAGCTCGGAGCTTGTTTTCGTTCCGTCCTTCAAGGCAAAAAGCGTCGGTCTTGATTCTTCGTTTGTCGGAAGCTACGGTCAGGATGACAGAGTGTGCGCATACACTTCGTTCGAGGCGATTCTGAATATTGAAAATCCCGAAAAAACCTGCGTTTGCTATCTTGCGGACAAAGAAGAAATAGGAAGTATGGGTTCTACCGGAACAAAATCAAGATTTTTGGAAACCTTTATCGCACATCTTATAAAATCGGTAAAGGGCGATTACAACGAGCTTTATTTGAAAGACTGCCTCGGCGCCTCAAAGTGCCTTTCCGCAGACGTTACGGCAGGATATGACCCCAATTACAAATCGGTTTGCGAAGAGCAGAACAGCGCATATATGGGCGGCGGACTGTGCATATGCAAGTATACCGGCTCACGGGGAAAAAGCGGCACATCTGACGCAAACGCTGAATTTGTGGGTGAAATAAGAAGGATTTTTAATTCAAACGGCGTTAAGTGGCAAATTGCAGAGCTTGGCAAGGTTGACCAGGGCGGCGGCGGAACGGTTGCGCAGTATATTGCAAATATGAACGTTGAAACGCTTGACTGCGGAGTGCCGATTTTGTCAATGCACTCACCGTTTGAGCTTGCTTCAAAGGCTGATATCTATATGGGATATCTTGGCTACAAGGCATTTTTGGAAAGCAAATAAAGTTTTTTGCAAAGTAATTTCAACTTTAAAAAATTAAATGAGCGTCCCGATTATTTTTATAATGCGGAACGCTCTTTTTTAATTCTGCCGGTTTATGCGGCAGTCGGTTTGCATAGGAAATGTTATAAGATTTTCGCCGTCAATGTTCTCGTGATGCATACTGACGCAGTTTATCTGCGGATTTTGATAGGTTGTATAATAATAAATTCCTTCGTCCGCATTGCAGCATGAAGAATAAATTGTAAATTCATACTTTCCGCCCACATCACAGCATCCCTTCGGCTGGCTTACGGATGAAAGAATGTGAAAAAACTGACCCACGCTGTCAATTTCGCCGCTTTGCGGCACCGAGTTTGCCCTTACAAACGCCGCCCGCACAAATCTCGACTGCGACGACCAATCGCCCGGAAGCCCGATTGCGCCCATTCCCCTGCTGTAATTTATAAGCGGAATATTTTTTGAAAACGTATTTTCCGGCTGTTTTGAAGAGAGCGACATAAAATCGCAAAGTCTTTGCATTTGCATATCAAACGGCGGTTCGTTTGTAAGAACCCCGGCATAATTGTCATATATTTTAAGTCCCGCATATGTTTGCTCAACCGTCACGGCACCGCTTTTGTCGGCAATAATCCAATGAAGAAGCGCCGCCGGATATTCGGGCGAGAACATATCCTTTGTTATAACCACGCTTTTTAAAAGCTCTTTTGCCTCGCAAAGCGTTGCGCACTGCGACAAAACATACGGTATAAATTCAAACTGCGCAACACTTGTTCTTCCGAACATACCGTCCGAATAAACGGCGCTTTTATTAAAATTAAGCCCTGCCGCACAAAGCCCTTTTTCGTTTGCCGCATCATAAAACAGCGGATAATTTTTTGCAATATGCGATATGCCGATAACCGCATAATGCTCGTCAAGTTCGGTGCTGTGAGTAAATTTAAGCCTGTATTTTCTTGGCATAATCGTAATGCTTTCTCCGTATGAAAACTCGTAGTCAAGCGTCCTTCCGAAATAAAATGAATCGGTTTTGCAGGTAACTGCTGTGCACATAAAAAATTCCTCCCGAAAATTATTATTCCAATATTTTCGGAAGGAATGTAAATTTTTTAAAATTTTATCTTGCTTTTGTTTTTATTTCTTCTGTAATTTTTGCAACAAAATCTTCAACCTTGCACGAGCCTAAATCGCCGTCTTTTCTCGAACGCAGAGAAACCGTACCCTCGCTTGCCTCTTTGTCGCCGACAACAAGCATATACGGAGTCTTTTTAAGCTGGGCTTCTCTGATTTTGTAACCGAGTTTTTCGTTGCGAAGGTCAACCTCGCTGCGCACCTTTGCCGAATCCATAATTTCTTTAAGCTTATTTGCATATTCAAAATGCTTTTCCGAAATAGGAATAATCTGCACCTGAACGGGCGAAAGCCATACAGGAAACGCACCGGCAAAATGCTCAATCAAAATTCCTATAAACCTTTCTATAGAGCCGAACGCAACAC
Source organism: uncultured Clostridia bacterium (assembly GCA_934500875.1). GTDB lineage: Bacteria > Bacillota > Clostridia > UMGS1810 > UMGS1810 > Qingrenia. The sequence goes on from CAKSTL010000001.1 coordinate 94,346, forward strand.
GGTGAATCATAATCGGACGGTGTTTTTCGCCGTCGTCACCGGTGTATTCAAGGTTAAATCTGAGCGGAAGCTGGAAATCAAGCTGAATTGTTCCGCACTGCCACGTTCTTCCGATTGAATCTTCAAGGTGGAAGTCAATCTTCGGACCGTAAAACGCGCCGTCGCCCTCGTTTACAACATAATCAAGACCAAGCTCGTCAAGAGCGCCTCTCAATGCGTCGGTAGCCATTTCCCAATCCTCGTCGCTGCCCATACTGTCCTCGGGACGGGTGGACAATTCAACATGATATTTAAATCCGAAAAGATTATAAACCTCGTCAATAAGCTTTGCAACGCCCTTAATTTCGTCCTTAATCTGGTTTGGCATCATAAAGATGTGCGCATCATCCTGCGTAAAGCAGCGAACACGCATAAGACCGTGCAGCTGACCCGATTTTTCGTGACGGTGAACAAGACCGAGCTCGCCCATACGAAGCGGCAAATCACGGTACGAACGGGGTTCTGCCTGATAAACCAAAATTCCGCCCGGGCAGTTCATAGGTTTAATTGCAAAATCCTGGTCGTCAATGACGGTAGTATACATATTATCTTTATAGTGGTCCCAGTGACCCGACGTTTCCCAAAGCGAACGGTTAAGCATAATCGGGGTCGAAACCTCCTGATATCCGTTCTTTGTATGCAGTTCGTGCCAGTAATCCAAAAGCTGATTTTTAAGAATCATACCCTTGGGAAGGAAAAACGGAAAACCGGGGCCTGCCTCGTTCATCATAAAGAGTCCCAGTTCTCTGCCAAGCTTTCTGTGGTCACGTTTTTTAGCCTCTTCGAGTGCGTCAAGATATGCCTGCATTTCGGCCTTTTTGGTAAATGCTGTGCCGTAAATACGCTGAAGCATTTTGTTTTTCTCGCTGCCTCTCCAGTATGCGCCGGCGATATTTAAAAGCTTGAATGCCTTAACCCCACCGGTTGAAAAAAGGTGCGGACCTGCGCAAAGGTCGGTAAAATCGCCCTGACGGTAAAAGCTTATGACTGCGTCCTCGGGCAAATCCTTGATAAGCTCAACCTTGTAAGGCTCGTCCTTTTCTTTCATAAACGCAATTGCTTCCTCCCTTGGAAGTTCAAAACGTTCAAGTTTATAATTTTCTTTTACAATCTTATTCATCTCGGCTTCGATTTTTTCCAAATCGTCGGGCGTAAAGCCCTTGTCATAGTCAAAATCGTAATAAAAGCCGTTATCTATTGCAGGGCCTATCGCAAGTTTAACCTCGGGGAACAAACGTTTAACAGCCTGCGCCATAACGTGAGATGCGGTGTGTCTTAAAATGTGTCTGCCGTCGTTTGAATCAAACGTAAGAATTTCAAGCTCTGCGTCGTTTTCAAGCTTATAGGTAAGCTCTTTTACCTCGCCGTTCACAAGTGCGCCCAGCGCCGATCTTGCAAGTCCTTCGCTTATTTTTTTTGCAGCGTCGTAAACGGTTGCGCCGTTTTCAATTTCCATAACGCTTTTGTCTTTCAGTGTAATTTTTACCATCAGTAATACTTCCTCTCTGCGCCCTTCTATACGAACGAAAGGCATTATTGTATTAATTATATGACTTTCGGCGCAAAAAGTCAATAGAAGAGGCGGCGATTTTTGGAAAACAGGCAAAAAAATATGCCGGCTTAAAAACCGGCATTTCCTTTATAAAAAAGGAGGGAAAATGAAAAAAGTTTGTTGTGTTTGGTATGGTTATATAATATCATTAAATTTGTTAAAATTCAATAGAATTAATATACCAAATACAAATTTTTTACCCTCAATTTTTGTGCAGGATTTACAAAAAGGTATGTTTTGTTCATTTTTGGGACATAATTTTAATTTTTTATTCATACTTTATGCCTTGTCCAGCATTTCTTTCAGAATTTTGTTTATAACCGGCGGATTTGCCTTTCCTTTTGAAAGTTTCATAGCCTGACCCATTAAAAATCCGAGCGCTCTGTCACGTCCTGCCTTATAATCCGCTATGGACTGCGGGTTTGCGTCAAGCACCGATTTCACCAAATCGTAGAGTGCGCTCTCGTCGCTTATCTGCGCAAGACCGAGCTTTTCAACAAGCTGTTTCGGCGTATCTTTTGACGTGAACATTTCAAAAAGCACCTTTTTTGCCGCCGAATTTGAAATTGTGCCGTCGCCCGTAAGATTGATAAGCTCAATCAGACTGCTGCTTTCAAACGGAATATTTTCAAAATCCGTTTCCTTATCCTTCAAAAACCTCGAAACGTCACCCAAAAGCCAGTTTGCAACGGTCTTAGGCTCCCCTCCGAGCTTTATGCAATCGTCAAAATAAAACGACATATATTTGTTTTCAATTATAATCGAAGCGTCTTTTTCGCTCAGTTTATACTCTTTTATATATCTTTCAAGCTTAACGTTCGGAAGCTCGGGAAGGTCTTTTCTGATTTTTTCTATCTCGTCATCTTTGATAACAATGGGCATTAAATCAGGCTCGGGAAAATATCGGTAGTCGTGCGCCTCTTCTTTTGAACGCAAAAGCATATTTTCGCCCTTTGCGTCATCCCAGCGTCTTGTTTCCTGGTCTATTGTGCCGCCGTTTTCGATAACCGAAATCTGACGTGCAATTTCATATTCTATTGCACGCTCGCCGCCCGAAAACGTGCTTACATTCTTCATTTCGGTACGTGTGCCGAATTCTTTCTGACCCTTTGGTCTTACAGAAACGTTTATATCGCACCTTAACGAGCCTTCCTCCATTTTACAGTCGGAAACGCCGATATACTGCAAAATGTTTTTAAGCGTTTCAAGATAAATTTTTGCCTCTTTTGCGCTTCTTAAATCAGGCTCCGAAACAATCTCTATAAGCGGAACGCCGCAGCGGTTAAAATCAACCATTGAGCCCTCGCCCATAATCGAGTGAATAAGCTTTCCTGCGTCCTCTTCAATGTGTATTCTTGTAATGCCGATTTTCTTTTTTTCGCCGTCAACATTAATTTCAACATATCCGTTTGTGCAAAGCGGAAGGTCGAACTGCGAAATCTGATACGCTTTGGGAAGGTCGGGATAAAAATAATTTTTTCTGTCCTGCTTTGAATAATGCGTAATGTCGCAATGCAGTGCAAGACCTGCCTTTATTGCATATTCCACAACCTTTTTGTTAAGCTTGGGAAGCGTTCCGGGCATACCCATACATATCGGGCAGACAGATGTATTTACATCAAGACCGAACTTATTTTCGCAGCTGCAATATATTTTTGTGTCGGTGGAAAGCTCTGCGTGAACTTCAAGACCGATAACCGATTCGTAACTCATTTATTTTCCCTCCCCTTCAAGACATTTGTGAGAAAAGTCTGTGCTCTGCTCGAATGCATATGCCGTCTTAAACAGCATATCTTCGCCGAACGGCTTTGCAATAAGCTGCAAGCCTATCGGCATATTTTCTTTGTCGCATCCGCACGGAATACTTATAGCCGGAAGCCCTGCAATGTTAACCGAAACCGTACATATATCGTTTAAATACATTGTAATCGGGTCGGTAGTGTTTTTGCCTATTTCAAACGCTGTAGTCGGGGTTGTGGGCGTCAGAACGACGTCAAATTTTTCAAAAGCTGCGGCAAACGAATTTCTTATAAGCGTTCTTGCCTGCTGAGCCTTTTTGTAATATGCGTCGTAATATCCTGCGCTCAGTGCGTATGTTCCGAGCATAATGCGCCTTTTAACCTCACTGCCGAAGCCCTCGGAACGTGTTTTTAAATACATATCGGTAAGGTCGGTATAGTCTTCGGCACGGTAGCCGTATTTTACACCGTCAAAACGTGCAAGATTTGAGCTTGCCTCGGCGGACGACATAATATAGTAAGCCGGAAGCGCATATTTTGTCATGGGCAGAGAAAACTCAAATATTTGCGCTCCGAGCGACTCGTACACCTTAGCGGCATTAAGTATCGCATCCTTAACCTCTTTTTGTATTCCCTCGCCGATATACTCTTTCGGAATACCGATTTTAAGTCCTTTAACACTTTCGCCGAGCGATTTTGTATAATCCCCCTCACCTTTGCCGGGCGCAGAGGTGGAATCCATTTTATCGTATCCTGAAATCGCATTCAAAACAATTGCACTGTCGGTAACGTTTTTTGTAATCGGGCCTATCTGGTCAAGCGACGACGCAAAGGCTACAAGTCCGTATCGTGAAACAAGCCCGTAAGTAGGCTTTAAGCCGACAACACCGCAGAATGCGGAGGGCTGACGTATTGAGCCTCCGGTATCCGAGCCGAGCGCAAAAATTGCCTCGTCTGCCGCAACAACAGCTGCGCTTCCGCCTGATGAGCCGCCGGGCACCTTTGATAAATTATGCGGATTTTTAGTTATTTTAAAATAAGATGTTTCGGTGGACGAACCCATGGCAAATTCGTCCATATTGGTTTTTCCTATAACAACACTGCCCTGCGATTTAAGCTTTTTAACAACGGTTGCGTCGTAAGGCGGCACAAAATTATAAAGCATTTTTGAGGCGCAGGTGGTAAGAATTTTATCGGTGCAGATATTATCCTTAACCGACGCACAAATACCCGTAAGCGGCGAAATATCGCCGTTTTTGATTTTTTCGTCGGCAAGCTTTGCACTGTTTAATGCGCTCTCGTTTTCAACGGTGATGTATCCGTCTACGCTTTTGTCTTTTTTGTCAATCCTTTCAAGCAGAGCGCCTGTTAATTCAACGCTTGAAATTTCTTTATCCTTAAGCATTTTTGAAGCCTTTTCAACACTTAATTCATATAGCTTCATCTACTGTCACTTCCTTTGTAAATTATTCCTCAACCGTCTGCGGCACAACAACGCAGCCCCTTTGCTTTTGCGGTGCGTTTTTAAGAATATCATCTCTGTCAAACGACTTTTCGATTTTATCCTCCCGAAATACGTTTTTTATATCGAGAATGTGATTTGTGGGCGCAATATTTTCGGTATCAAGCTCGTTAAGCTTGTTTGCAAAATCTATAATGCCCTCCATATTAAGGTTTTCAATTTCTTCGTCATTCAACTTAAGACGTGAAAGAAATGCAACGTGCAAAACCTCTTCTTTTGTGATTTTCATATTTTCAGCTCCTTTAACATATGCGGAAAATTATACTCTAAAAAAGTATTATACAACAAATTTTTCTAATTTTCAACCATTTTTAAAAATTCGGCTTCGTCAATCACCCTGATGCCGAGTTTTTGTGCTTTTTCAAGCTTGCTGCCGGCGCTCTCTCCGGCAAGAACAAAGCTTGTGTTTTTTGAAACCGACTTTGCCGCCTTGCCGCCGAAGTTTTCAATCAAAGCCTCCGCTTCGGTGCGCTTTAACGTTTCAAGCGTGCCGGTTACAACAAAGGTTTTGCCCTCAAACCTATTGTCAAAACCTTCGCTTTCGTCAATATATTCGGTATTGACACCCTGCGCCTTAAATTCGTCTATAATTTTTAAATTTCGTTCTTCGTCAAAAAATTCACGCACCGATTTTGCCATAATCATTCCTATATCGTCAATTTCGGCAATTGCCTCAACGGGTGCGTTTATGAGTGCGTCAATATTTTTAAAATGCTTTGCAATCTCACGCGCCGCCGCCTGACCTATATGACGTATTCCAAGCCCGAAAATAAGGCGTGAAAGGCAGTTTTTCTTTGATTTTTCAATTGCGTTTACAAGGTTTTGCGCCGATTTTTCTCCAAGCTTGTCTATATTTACAAGGTCGTCTTTTTTAACCGAATAAATATCCGCACTGTTTTCTATAAGATGTTCGTCAATAAGCTTTTGCACCACCGAAGGACCCATTCCTTCAATGTCCATAGCGTTTCTTGAAACAAAATGAATAATGTTTCTTACCGCCTGAGCGCTGCACGCAAAATTTGTGCACCTGTATGCCGCCTCGCCCTCCTCTCTGTGAACGGGAGAACCGCACACCGGGCAGTTTTTCGGCATATTAAACTCAATTTCGCCGCCCGTGCGCTTTTCCGTAAGCGATTTTACAACCTCGGGAATAATATCGCCAGCCTTTTGAATAAGCACTCTGTCGCCGATTTTTATATCCTTTTGCCTTATATAATCAAGATTGTGCAAGGTTGCACGGCTTACCCTCGTTCCCGCCAGAGTTACCGTTTCAAATTCCGCCGCCGGGGTAAGCACACCCGTTCTTCCGACGTTTACAAAAATGCTTTTTATGGTTGTTTCCTTCTGCTCGGCGGGATATTTAAACGCAATAGCCCACCTCGGCACTTTTGCCGTTTCGCCGAGCATTTCACGCTGAGAAAGCGAATTTACTTTTATAACAGCACCGTCGGTATCGTAATAAAAACCGCTTCTCGTTTTTCCTATTTCGTCTATTCTTTCAAGTGCGGCGTCAATCGAAGAGTATGCCGTATTGTCGTCAATAACCTTAAACCCTGCTTTTTTAAGAAATTCCAAGCTTTCGATATGCGTTTTAAATTCAACTCCCGAAACCGACTGAACGTTAAAAACAAAAATATCGAGATTTCTCTTTGCGGCTACGGACGAATCAAGCTGTCTGAGCGAGCCTGCGGCGGCGTTTCTCGGATTTGCAAAAACCTGCTCTCCCTCTGCGTCACGCTCCGCATTAAGCTTTTCAAAGCTTTTTTTAGGCATAAACACCTCGCCCCGAACCTCAAGACGCTCAACGGGAATATTTGTTTTAAGGGGAATTGTTTTAACGGTTTTAAGATTGTTTGTAACATCCTCGCCCACAAGTCCGTCACCCCTTGTAGAGCCTCTTACAAAAAGAGAATTTTCGTATTCGAGCGACACCGAAAGGCCGTCTATTTTAGGCTCGACGGTATATTTTGCATCCGGACAAACCGCCTTTACACGCCTGTCAAAATCACGTATTTCATCCTCGCTGAAAGCGTCCTGCAAACTCTGCATTTTAACATTGTGGACAACGCTTTCAAACCCGGTTAAAATTTTTCCGCCAACCTTTTGCGACGGCGAATCGGGCGCAATAATCTTTGGATTTTCCTCTTCCATTTTGATAAGCTTTCTTAAAAGCATATCGTATTCGTAATCGGTAACCGTGGGATTATCGAGAACATAATATTCATAGCTCAGCCTGTTTAAAAGCTCTTTTAATTCATCATATTTTTTATCCATTTAACGCTCCTTACATAACGGGAACAAGACCGTCAAAATACATAGCCTCACGCACAATACTGATAAATTTTGCGTCATAGTTATCCGAATATTTGCAAAATGCCGAAATCACCGTTTCGGGCTTTAGGTTTCTTATGTTTCCTGCCGCCAAAACCATCTCATATTCAGCATTGCCACCGTTTTCGCTTATTAAACAAAGAGATGAAATCATAGGCTTTATATCAGTAAGGGTTATCCCCTTTTTTGTCTTTTTGTCCACCTCTAATTTGTCGTTTTTCAATATACTTTCAACGTCGCATTCTCCGGTGTGTTCAACGCTTACACGGTATTTTGCATACATAATCTTGTTTAAAGGAATACTGTTTTCGTCAATTCTTTCAACCTTCACAATCTCCAGCCCGGGAGGTATGCAGCCGTTTATTGCAGACTTAATTTCTTCGCAGTCTGCCGGTGCGTCAAACTCAATATCCATATATTCGCAGTTGCTCAAAACTCCTACCGAAATGGGCAGAGCAACCGTCATAATCATATGCGGATTAAACCCCTGCGAATACTTTACAGGAAGGTTTGCACGCCTTAATGTACGTGTTATTGTTCTTACAAAGTCAAGGTGCGAAATATACCTTGTTTCTTCCTTTTTTCTGTACATCAGCCTGTATCTATTCAAAGCACACACCTCCGCCGAAGGACATTGCTCCGCAGCCCGAGCATTTTGCACGGCAGTTGGGGGTAACAATTCCTTCCTTTGCTCTTTTTGCCTCGTTTATTAAAAATTTTCTGCTCACTCCGACGTCTATCATATCCCACGGAAGAATTTCGTCAAAGCTTCTGTCACGGACATAAAACTTCGGGTCAAGACCGCACTCGCCAAATGCCTCGTCCCACAAATCGTTTCTGAAATATTCCGCCCAGCCGTCGAATTTGACCCCTTTTTCCACAGCCTTTAAAATAACCCTTGACAAACGTCTGTCGCCTCTTGCAAACACGCCTTCAAGAACGCTTACCGGCGCCTCGTGATACGAAAAATTAATTCTTTTCGGCATACATTTTTTAAGTTCCGACTGTTTTTCTCTTATTTCGTCAAGCGTGTTCTGCCTTACCCACTGAAACGGCGTAAACGCCTTGGGAACAAAGCTTGAAACGCTTACAGAAAGGCGAAGCCCCTTAGGACGTTTTTCTTTTTCGATAGAAAAATATTCTCCCAAAACCTTGTTTCCAAGCTCTGCAATTGCACAAACGTCCTCAATGGTTTCGTAAGGAAGCCCCAGCATAAAATAAAGCTTAACGCTCGTATATCCGCCCTCGAATGCCATTTTTGCAGCCGAGAGCAAATCCTCTTCGCAAATTCCCTTGTTTATAACGTCCCTCATACGCTGGCTTCCTGCCTCGGGCGCAAACGTAAGCGAGCTTTTGCGCACCTTCTGCACCTTTTCCATAAGGTCAAACGAGAACGAATCAAGCCTTAACGACGGCAGCGAAAGATTTACCTTGTTTTTTTCGGTAATTTTTATAAGTTCGGTTGTAAAATCCTTCAAATCACGGTAATCGCTCGTGCTTAAAGATGAAAGCGAAATTTCTTCGTATCCCGTGTTTTTCAGCAGTGCCTCCGCCTGTTTTAAAAGCGTTTCTTTCGACTTTTCACGCACGGGGCGGTAAATCATTCCCGCCTGGCAAAATCTGCACCCTCTTATGCAGCCTCTGAACATTTCAAGCATAACTCTGTCATGCACTATCTCGCCGAACGGAACAATAATTCTGTCGGGATAAAACACCTTGTCCATATCTGCAATAATGCGCTTTTTCACCGTTTTGGGAACAAAATCGTATTTTGTATCTATCTTTTTTACCGTTCCGTCATTGTTATACGAAATTTCATAAAATGACGGAACGTAAATTCCTTCTATTGCAGAAAGTTCTTTAAGAAAATCAAACCGCTTTCCGCCGTTTCTTTTCCACCTGCGGTAAACATCCATAACTTCAATTATAATTTCTTCGCCCTCGCCGAGCATATAAAAATCGGCAAAATCGGCTATTGCCTCCGAAGAATATGCGCACGGACCGCCGAAGCACACAAACGGGTCGCCCTCTCTGCGGTTTTCGGATAAAGGCTCAACGTTTGCAAGATTAAGCATATTTACAATGTTTGAATAGCTCATCTCATACTGAAGCGTAAAGCCTATAAAATCAAAATCGGATACGGGCGACATAGTTTCAAGCGTAAAGAGCGGAATGTTTTCGCTCCTCATTTTTTCCTCCATATCAACCCACGGCGCAAAAACACGCTCGCAAAAAATATCATCTTCGTTATTTAAAAGATGATAAAGTATTTTCATTCCGAGATGGCTCATTCCCACCTCGTAAACGTCCGGAAAGCAAAATGCAAATCTTATGTTTATGCCGTCCAAATTCTTGTGAACGCTGTTATATTCATTGCCGACATATCTTGTCGGCTTTTCAACGTTCGGAAGAATTTTTCCAAGTTTGTTCTTCATTCGTTTTTTCCTCTCTTAAGAGCGTGCCTGCGCTTACCTTTGCGCCGTATTTTAATATTCCCGAAGATATCCTTTCCTGCGAAAGAAAGCCCAGCGTTTTAAAGTTTTCGTCAAACACCGAAACAAGCAGCGAAACCTTGGGCGAATACCAATACAAAAGCGAAATTGCCAAAACATCTTTCGTCACGCCGATATGCTTTATCTTAAAGCTTTTTGCACCGTTTAAAAAATCGCCGCACAAAAGACGTTTGCGCAAGTATATAAGCTCTTCTTTTTCATATTTTATATTATACAACAAAAACATACCGATAATCAATAAGGAAATGTTATATTTTGTAATAATTAAGAAAATCATACCAAAAATCATAAGTAACACTGCGGTTATTTTTGTAACCGATATCATTATTTCCTCACCTTTTAAATAACCTTTTGCCAAAGAGATGAAAGCCTTTGCAATAACCCCTCCGTCAAGAGGAAGAGCCGGGGCAAGATTTAATAAAAAAAGAGCAAAATTGCACAGTGCAAAAAGGTTTAAAGCGTCAAAATTTATGCACAGCGCAAACGCAAAAAAATTTGCCGCAGGACCTGCAGCAGAAATCAAAATCTCCTCATTGGGATTTTTTATCATTTCGCTTTTTATTATAAGTCCGTACGGCATTATTTTAAATTTTTCCGCTTTTATTTTTTTAAGCCTCATTGCGGCAAGGTGCGCACACTCGTGCAAAGACGCCGCAAGAAAAATAAGTATATATTCTTTAAGCCTTCCCGAAACCGCAAAAATAATCAGTGCGGCAAAAAAGTATCCGCTTACCGATACCCTGCAAGATATATTTTTATCGAAAACACTCACCGCTTTATGTTTTATTTGCCTTTATTTATGCTTATACAGCACATATTCCTCGGGATTTAACCGCTCGCCGTTCTTTTTTATTTCAAAATGAAGATGTACGCCCGTTGCAATTCCGCTCTCGCCCATCTCGCCTATTTTTGTGTTGTTGTCAACAATTTCTCCCTCGGCAACGCAGATTTTGTTAAGGTGCGCATAAGCCGTGGTATAGCCGCCGGTGTGTTCTATAATTATGTACTTTCCGTTTGCGTTGTCCTCCGCAGTTTTTATAACCTTTCCCTCGGCGGCGGATATTACAGTCTGATTGTAAACCCCCGCAATGTCAATGCCCGTATGTATGTTTCCGCTCTCGCCCGTAACAGGGTGTATGCGCTCGCCGAAAACGGATGAAATTTTGCCCTCGGTGGGATTTCTGAAAGCAGGAACGGCATTGCTCTGCGCTGTAAACTCTTTCTTTTCGCTCTCCTTAACTGCCGTATCGGCTCCGTCCGTTATCTCATCCGTTACCTCGTCGGGCGCCGCCAGAACATCCGCCTCAGCGTTTTGTATATCCGTTTCATCACCGGCAAGGCTTTTGTCAATTTTTTTTATAGCGTCTATATTGTCAAGCCCGCTCTTTTTTATCGCATACGATGCAATTTTCTTAACGCTCTGCACGTCGGAGGATACGCTGAGCGAACGTTTTACATAATCTTTAAAATTCTCTGAATACGGCATATCATACCTTAATGCCAAAAAAGTTGCCGCAAGTATCACAACGCTTGCCGACGACTGCAAAACCGCCTTTTTTCCGAAGCCTGTTTTTTTCTTTTTAAAATCCCTGTCATAAAATTCATATCTCGGTGTTCTTGCACTCATTTTTATCACCTCATACTACTGATATTGTGAAAAATAACAAAATATGATTATTTTTCCAAAAAAAGTTGCATTATTGTGCGTTTTAATATATACTTAAGGATAAATATACTTAAAAAAGGACGGTTTAAAAATGCAGTTTCTTAAAAAGAAGGGTATTAACATAAGTGCAAAGGTGTACTTTATCGACGCTCTCGGCGCAATGGCACTCGGGCTTTTTGCCTCGCTGCTTATCGGCACAATTTTCGGAACAATTGCAGACTATGTTCCTTATAAGCCCGTAAGCGAATTTTTAAAGCAAATGCAAAATTACTGCAACCTTGCTCAGGGCAGTGCAATGGCAATGGCAATCGGAACAGCTCTCGGCGCAAAAGGACTTGTACTGTTTTCGCTCTGTGCTGTGGGCAGCGCTTCAGCTTCTCTCGGCGGTCCATTCGGCACATTTATAGCAACCTGCGTTGCAGCAGAGGCAGGAAAGCTTGTTTACAAAGAAACAAAAGTGGATATAATAGTTACTCCGACGGTTACAATTGCAGTCGGCGTGGGAATGTCAATGCTTGTAGGCCCGGGAATAAGCGCAATTATGAAATACCTCGGCGACCTTATTATGATGTTTGTTGAGCTTAAGCCTGTGGTTATGGGCGCCCTTGTTTCGGCAGTTGTTGGAATTTGCTTAACGCTTCCTATTTCGTCTGCGGCGATATGCGCCTCGCTTGCCCTTACGGGAATTGCGGGCGGTGCGGCAACGGCAGGCTGCTGTGCTCAGATGGTAGGTTTTGCGGTTATGAGCTTTTGCGCAAACAAATGGAGCGGAATTATAGCGCAGGGACTGGGAACAAGTATGCTTCAAATGGGAAATATTGTAAAAAAACCTGTAATATGGCTTCCTCCCACAATATGCTCGCTTATAACGGGTGCACTCTCAGCCGCCGTTTTTAAAATGGAAAATCCTGTTGCAATCGCCTCGGGAATGGGCACGTGCGGACTTGTCGGCCCTATCGGAGTTTTAAGCCAAACCGGTGTGGGAATATACGATGTTTTAACCGTTCTTCTTTTGTGTATCGTGCTGCCGGCAATCCTTACATACATTATTTCAAAAATCTTTATGCATTTTAAAATTTACAGCGCAGACGACTTAAAACTTGACATATAACATATTTTTAAAATAAAAAAAGCAACGACTTAATACATTCAAGCCGTTGCTCAAGTAAAGGGGGTTTTAAGTACGCCAAACCGCAAGGCTTGACGCACTTAATATATTTGTGAGGTCATATATAGTTATCCCCTTTCGATAAAGTTTTATGCAACTGAAAAACAATTTTTAAATTTTTAAGGTGATAAAATGTTTTTACGAAGATTTTTTGCAATCGTCATATCAAAAGCCGCAATATTTGCAGGAAGGCTTGCGGGGAAAAAAGGGTCGTCAACACCGGGCGGAATTGCCCTTAAAATATGCCCCGATATTCTTTCGCACCTGTCAAAGCAAATAAAAAAAGAAATTATTTTTATCTGCGGCACCAACGGCAAAACAACAACAAGCAATCTTTTGTGTTCAATGATTGAACATTCGGGCAAAAAGGCGGTGTGCAACAAAGTCGGCGCAAATATGCTTCCGGGAGTGTGCTGCGCTTTTATAGAAAGCGCCGATATTTTCGGCAGAATCAATGCGGATTATGCGGTTATAGAATGTGACGAGGCAAGCATAAGGCGAATTGTGCCGTATGTTGTGCCCGACAAGATTGTTATAACAAATCTTTTCAGAGACCAGCTTGACAGATACGGTGAAATTGATATAACAATAAAGCTTCTTACAGAAGCGTTTGACAAACTTGATAACGTCAACTTAATTCTCAACGGCGATGACCCGCTGTGTTCGTTTTTCGGCACAAAATACAATGCAATTTACTACGGCGTGAATGAAAAATCAAATTCCGAAACAAACGAAATCAAAGAAGGCAGATTTTGCCTTATCTGCGGCGCAGAGCTTAAATACAACTACTATCATTACAGTCAGCTGGGCGATTATTTCTGTGAAAAATGCGGTTTTAAGCGTCCGCACCTTGATTTTTGCGCAACAGATGTAAATCTTAAAAACAAAATGGAATTTAACATAAATTTTGACAAAGATGTTTTTCCCGTTTCGGTTGATTATAAGGGTTTTTACAATGTTTATAACATTCTCGCCGCATTTTCGGCATTTGCCTCTCTTAATCTCGGCTTTGACAACGTTGGCAAAACGCTTTCGGAATACAAACCGCAGATTGGCAGAATGGAAAGCTTTGATATCGGCGGAAAAAAAGTTATTTTAAACCTTTCAAAAAACCCCGCCGGGTTTAACCAGGCAATTGCAACCCTTAATTCCGACCCCGATGAAAAGGACGTATTTGTGGTTATCAACGACAACGCTCAGGACGGAAGGGACATATCCTGGATTTGGGATGTGGATTTTGAGCTTATGTCAAAATCAAACATCAAATTTCTCGCTGCCGGCGGAATACGAAAAGATGACGTTGCAATCCGCTTTAAATACGCTCACCTTAATGATTTTGAAGTGCTTGAAAACAACATTAAAAATTTGTCGCAGATAATTGCAAAGAGCAGCAGAACGCTTTATGTTCTTGTTAACTACACCGCCCTTTTTTCAACGCAGACAAATCTTTTAAAGCTTGAGGAGGAGGCAAAAAAATGAAAATCACAATAGGACATCTTTTTCCCGACCTTCTCAATTTATACGGCGACAGAGGAAACATTGCCGCACTTTGTATGAGAATGAATTTAAGAGGAATTGAAACCGAAGTAAAAACGTATGACATAAACGACGGCATAAATTTTGCAGACCTTGATATTGTGTTTATCGGCGGCGGCTCAGACAGAGAACAGCTTTTGGTGTGCAAACGTCTTTTGAAAATTAAATCCGACATTTCGCAATACGTCGAAAACAACGGAACGCTTATTGCGGTGTGCGGCGGATATCAGCTTCTCGGGCATTATTATCAGCTTGAAAACGAAAAAATCGAAGGGCTTGACATACTCGATATCTGCACCGTTCAAAAAAGTCCCCGTCTTATCGGGAACATAATACTTGAAAGCGACTATATTTCGTCCACCGTTGTGGGATTTGAAAATCACGGCGGCAGAACGTATACAGGCTCGCACACTCCGCTCGGAAAAGTGCTCTTCGGTCACGGAAACGACGGCGAATCGGGATTTGAAGGCGTTGTTTACAAAAATGTAATTGCCACCTATCTTCACGGACCGCTCCTTCCGAAAAATCCCGTTCTGACAGACAGAATTATTAAAAATGCGGTGCTGAAAAAAGATTCGCAGTTTATGCTTTCGGATATCGACTCAACACTTGAAAACACGGCTCATAACTACATTTTAAACCGTTTTTTAAAACCGTAAATAATATAAAAATCAGTATAACAAAAGCCGCAGTCCGGCAAAGTTATGCTGATTTTTTTGTGCGGCACGCTTTTTAAATATGCACAAATTTTAACTTTAATTTCTAAAATTTATGGTTAAATATGGGCGCAATAATGCATTGTTTTTGCTGTTTTAATGTGATAAAATATACAAAAATTTATTTTGCGCTTTTTTGGAGGAACAAAATGTATAATTTATTACTTGCGCTTATCTACCTCGCCTTTATAAGCCTGGGACTCCCCGACTCGCTGCTCGGTTCGGGCTGGCCGGAAACCTCATAGGCTTTGCCGTATTGCCCGTATATCTTCTCATTTTTGTAATTTTGATGATATGTATGACCGAACTTACCTTTCGCACCGCACAAAAAAATTAAATGCCAAAATGGCGGCAGACAGCAATACTTATAAATAAAAAAGCCGAACGTAATATGCTGTTCGGCTCTTTTGTATTGCAGGAAAGTATTTATGAATATACCCCTCTAAACCAAATTATAATCCGCAACGCTGAAAGTATGATTTTTTCACTTTTAAACTTTGAGTACAAAATGATTTTTATGAAAATCCAGAAGCCCGTCCTTTTTCATCTTTCCGAGTTCAAGCGACAAGCCGCTGCGCTCGACCGCAAGATAATCTGCAAGCTGCTGCCTTGAAAAAGGAATGTCAAATTCATATTTTCCGAGCCGCTGTGCTTCAAAAGAAAGATATGACATCAGCTTTGCACGTGTGGTGCGCTGCCCCATATGTGTGAGTTTTTCGCTAAAACGCAAATTTTTCCCGGCAAGCTCGCCGAGCAGATTTTGAATAATACGGATATGGTGCGCACAGGCTGACGAACACACATTCATAACACGTCCCACATTCAAAAACATTGCAGTGACAGAAGTTTCTGCAATCACGCTTACATTCAGCACCGAACCCGGTGAGCAGGCATAGGCGGCGGCAAAGGTCTGCCCCGGCACCGCCCTGGAAATAATATTGCGGTTGCCCCAAATATCCTCCTGTATAATCAGAACACTTCCCGACAGCACAAGACAGATTGAATCAACCGTATCGCCGACACGCAGCAGAAACGTATTCTTGGAAAAGTCCTCTTTTACCACATTGATGCAGGAAAGAATTGACGTAAGTTCATTTTCGGAAATGCCCGAAAAAAGCTGAGAAGAACGGATAACGGATAAAAAATTTTTCATAAAAAACCTCTTTCGTTGAAAATTCAACAGACTTGTTGATTTTATTATATTATAATATAGCCAGAAAATCAAGGAGGAATTACAATGAAAAGAAGAATTATAGAAATCAATCAGGAAAAATGCAACGGCTGCGGCGCCTGTGCCGCCGCTTGTCACGAAGGCGCAATTTCAATGGTAGACGGCAAGGCAAAACTGATGCGTGACGATTACTGCGACGGTCTGGGCGACTGTCTGCCCACCTGCCCCACCGGCGCCATCACCTTTGTTGAACGTGAGGCTGCCGCTTATGACGAAAAAGCGGTTATGGAAAACAAACGCAAAAAAATGCAAAAAGAAGGAATGACTCTACATTCGGGTTGTCCCGGAAGCAGGTTAAGAAAAATTGAGCATACAGAATGTGACGATACAAAAAATTCATATACAAAGCCTGTCAGCAGGCTTTCTCAGTGGCCTGTGCAGATAAAACTCGTGCCGGTCAATGCGCCGTATTTTGACGGTGCAAAGCTTCTCATAGCCGCCGACTGCACTGCATATGCCTATGCTGCTTTCCACGAGGAATTTATAAAAGGGCACATCACGCTTATCGGCTGTCCCAAGCTTGACAATGCAGACTATTCGGAAAAACTTTCGGAAATCATCCACAATAACGATATCAAGAGCGTAACTGTTGTACGAATGGAAGTTCCTTGCTGCGGCGGACTGGAAAGCGCAGCAAAAACCGCATTGCAGCAGAGCGGAAAGTTTATTCCGTGGCAGGTTGTAACCGTTTCTGCGGACGGAAAAATACTTGATTAAAAATTAAAGAAAGCGAGGACTTTGATATGGATAATAAAATGTTTGGAACGCACAGGAGAATATCCGCAGTCTTAAGTCGCTGATTCTTTTCGGCATACGTGGTATGGCGGCATATGTGCATCACGCTAATGTCAATGGAAAGGTAACAGATGCTTGGTTTATGGAGTTATCTCATAAATACGAGGTTGAGCGTGATGAGCTTAAAAAGAAGATTCTTGAACTGAATCAGCAGCTTGCAAAAATAAACGAAGTGCGTGAAGGCAAAGAACATTTTCTCTCTTGTGTCAGAAGCTTTGCAGAAATGAATGAAGTGACACCAATGATTCTTCAGGAATTAATCGAGAAAATCGAAGTTCACGCAGTAGAAGGCACGGAATTAAACCGCACTCAAGAGGTTATAATACATTACAAGTTCATCGGTGAGCTTGATATGCCGGAGAATTTCGACAAGATAAAAGTCAACACAAGAAAAGGTGTTGAGGTTGAATATTTAAGAACGACCAAAACGGCATAAAAACAAAAAAGCAGGCTTAGCCTGCACCCAATCCGCGTACCATATTTGTGCGAACAACACAGCACGCGATAAAGTTTTTTGAAAGACCATATGCATAGAAAAAGAGTGTTCATAACTCAAATCCGTTATGAACACTCGATATGGTCGGAGTGACAGGACTTGAACCTGCGGCCCCATGACCCCCAGTCATGTGCGCTACCAACTGCGCTACACCCCGATACCTTTGGTATTATATACTATTTTACCTCATTTGTCAAGGGGTTTGGAACGATTTTTTAAAATTTTCTTACATTAAACGGTTTTTACGGTTTAAAACACCTGCAAATTTACAATCAGCGTATTTTTTTACCCTCGCCGCAGCATATTACTATACCGTTGCTCCTCATTTGCTCAATACATTCCGCAGCACTCTCACCGTCCGATACATCCAGCGTTTCACGGCTTGAGCAATTCTCGCACACAAAATCTATATGGTCAACAAAAAGATTTTTGCAAATTTTTTTACTGCCGCAGGTGCACCCTACCCTCTTCTTTTTAAAGCACAGGTCAATCTCTTTAAGCACATCCGACAAAAAGGGGTTTTCAAAAAGATATCCTCCCGAAAAAACAGACCTCGACTTTGAAATCTGAGCGCACAATGCGTCCATCTCGCCATTCTCGCCAACATACAAAATATCAAAATCAATATTCGGACACCCAAACACTATCTGCGGTGCGCCCCAAAACACCTTTGCGCTAATTTCAAACATATGCTCCTCGCCGCACGCAGCGCACCCGGCATTTATTACATAATTTTTATTCTTCGACGGCGCAATTTTTATAAAAGAATTGCCGCAGCCGCATTTTAAATACACCGCCCGTTTATCGGAAAAATTAAAAATATTTATATCGAATTTTTTCACCTTTCCGCACGCAGGACATATATAAACAACACATCTTTCAAGCTTGGTAATCATTTTTATCTCCGTTAACCTATAAGTTTATTTTCTCTTGCATAATAGAATAAATACTGCTGAGCAAAGCCTGCAAGAGAAGAAAATTTTTCATTGCTGTATTTTAAAATATCTTTCATTGAAGCGTTTTCGTCAAGATAGAGCGAACGCATAATTCTGCCAATCCACACATCAATCGGAAAAGAATCGTGCTTTTTCATGGAGAACAAAAGCACACAGTCCGCAACCTTCGGACCGACGCCCTTAATCTTTAAAAGCTCGCTTCTTGCAGATGCCGTGTCAAGATTTTTAAGGTTATATACGTCAACCTCGCCGCTTTTAACCTTTTTTGCGGCATCAAGAATGTATGCCGCCCTGTATCCCACCTTCAGCGGTGCCAAATCCGCCTCCGTAAGCGTACAAAGCACATCACATGAAGGAAACGCATAGTATTTTCTGCCGTCAAAAACAATCTCCCCGCCGAACATTTCAGACATTTTGGCTATAATTTTTTTAATTCTCGGAATTGAATTCTGGGTTGAAATGATAAACGAAATCAGACATTCAAACGGGTCCTGATTAAGAATTCTTATCCCTCCGCCGAATTCAATTGCCTTTTTAAGATTAAAATCACCCGAAAGCACCTTTTTGATTCTGCTGTAATCGGTGTTGAAATCAAAATAATCCATCCAAATTTTTTCAAAATCAGCCTTTGTCGTATTTAAAATTTCAAATTCAGTGTCGGATATGCTTTTTACGGCGACCGTTTTTCCGTATGCCGTGCCGATAAATATGCCGTCCGTTTCGTCCCAGCGGAAGCACTGTCCGCACATAAACGTGTGAACGGGATTAAAATCGCAAACCCCGCCTATAACAACTTTTCCTTTTTCTTCAGTTATTTTCACTTTGCCTCCCCCTCTCTCACAGCCTTGATTTTCGCCTTGTATTCATCATAATCGTAAAGACTGTTGATGACATCAAGAAGCATATTTGCCGATATTCGGTGCGGCAAATCAAGCTCTTTTGTAAGAAGCCGGCGGTACTTAAAGCTGTTTTCGCCGCCGCTCAATCCGTCTGCAAAAAGGTCTGCCTTGGTAATAAGCCGTTTGTTTTTTTCGTCCGGCGAAAAGGTGCATTTTTCAATCGCAGACTTTATAACGTCGTCGCTTATGCCCTCAACGCCGAGAAACCCCTCCTTTGACGGCGCGCTTTTCCGTTTTTCCTTACCTTTAACCTCAGGAATATATGCGTGCTTTACAACACCTTTTTTGACGGTATTTTTAATGTAATTTCTTATCACAAACCCTGCCCTGTCACAGTCGGTAAAAACAATAATTCCCCTTGCGGCAGCAAGTTTTTTTATAAGATTCTGAGTATTTTTGTTTTTGAAAATATCAAAACCGCCCGTCGGAACAATAACGGTATCAAAAATATTTGCTGTCTTTGCCTTATCGTAAATTCCTTCCACGATAATGGCTTCTTTTATTTTAATCATAAAAATTCCTCAATACTTTATAAAACCTTCCAAAATTCCCCTGTAGCGTCCGTTTTGCCACGCCGACATATTTTTTAAGCTATATTGGCAAATCAGTGCCGACGACGAGTAACACAGCGCAATGCACGGCAAAAGCGACATATATCCGCTGTCAAATTCACGCATTTTTTCGTTTGTGTTTTTGTCAGTCGCCTCGCCGAGGGTTTTTGCAAGACTTTCATATATTTCATACGGAACGCCGTATTTTCCGTTAAAATCAATTTTTGCCGAAAGATTATCCCCTGCCCTTATTCTTTCTTTTGAAACAAGGATATCATAGTCTTTTTTGTCAAGAGCGGCAAGATAATCGTCGCCCGAAAGACGTTTTAAATTAAAACGAATTTTCGCCTTTTTTGCACCCTCCGAAACAAAATCGGCAATTTCCGAAAGCTTTGCGTCATCACCGTTTACAAGAACGTCGAACGACAGCGAAAACGAGGTATCGTCTATGACCTTTTCATAAACTCCGTCCCTGTTTTTGTCGGCGATATCCGCCTCCTTAGCATACAAAGCGGCATTGTCAAGGTCAAATTCGTTTGAATACGCCGCGCCGTAATTATACGCAGGATTTAAAATGCTGTTTGCCGCATAAGCGTGCGTCTGAAAAACCTTTTGCACCATATCCTGCTTATCCAGCGCAGAATTTATAATTTTTCTTACGTTTACATCGCCAATAAGTGCGTTTTCATAATTTACGGCAAGAAAATAAAACCATTCTCCGCCGTATTCAAAAATTGTGTGGTCGTTTGTAAATGACACATCACCCCACACAAATTCATCAGAAGTAAGTGCGCTTATTTCGCTTCCGTTAAATGCGCTCACTGCGACGGACGGCTCTTTTAAAAAGCTTACCGTAACCGACGAAAAATAAGGCAGATCGCTGTTGTAATAGTTTTCGTTCTTTACAAGACGCATTTCTTTTTGGCGCACAGACTGCGTATCAACCAAAAACGCACCGCAGCCGTTTTTCTGATAACTTCCGCCGTTAAATGCATTTATATCCGTATTTTTGCAGATAATCGGAAAATCCAGGCATGAAACAAAGTTGAACTGCGGTGTTTTAAGGTTAAAAATCACATCCGCACCGTCTTTTGAATAGCTTTTAACATTGTCAAGAACATACAAAAATTCGGGTGCATATTCCGCAATGTATTTCAAAGTGAAAATCACATCATCAGCCGAAAATTTTTCGCCGCTCTGAAAAACAACGTCGTCACGAAGCCTTATGCGGGCGGTAAGATTATTGTTTTCAAAAGAAGCAGCCGCAGCAAGGCAGGCAGACGCCGCACCGTTTTCATTTACGGCAAAAAGCGGCTCATACAAAAGCATTAAAATATCGTAGTTTTCTCTTATCCCCGTAAGAAAGGGATTAAATGTGTCGGGATAGTATGAAAAAAGATTTACATTCTGCCCGTAAACAATCTTTTCGCCGTCGGGCACAGGAAGATTTGTAACCTCTTTTTTGCACGAGGGCACAAGAAAAGATATGACAAAAATCAAAAGAAGGCACATAAATTTTTTAAAAATTCTACACATTTATCTTACAAATCCTTATTCTCTTATTCTTACAATTTCGGTGCATTTATTGGTTTTATCGTCAATTTTAAAAACCGCACCGCAAAGACGGCATTTTCCTTCGGCAAGCGAAAATCTTTCGGGCATTTGCGTCATAAACCGCCTTATGATTATATCCTTTCTCACGCCGAGTATAGAGTCCTCAACGCCCGTCATACCGATATCGGTTATAAATGCCGTACCGCCGGGAAGTATTCTTTCATCAGCCGTCTGAACGTGCGTGTGCGTGCCGTAAACAATCGTTGCGAATGTGTCGAGATAATTTGCCAGAGCGCCTTTTTCGCTGGTCGCCTCCGAATGAAAATCCACAATAATTATATCGCACTCGTCCTTTATTTTTTTGATTTTACGCATACACGCTTTAAACGGACAGTCGATATTCATAAGATTAAGCCGCCCCATTGCGTTTATAACGGCAATCTTTTTCCCGTTTTTTTCTTTTACAATGCACCCTTCGCCCACTGTATGCTCGGGGTAATTTATGGGTCTTATCACGCTTTTGTTAAGAAGCAGGTTTACAACGTCCTTTTTTGAAAAAGTGTGATTTCCGAGTGTTATTACGTCAATACCGCACGAAAAAAGCCTTTGCGCCGCATCATTTGTTATTCCGTTTCCCACAGCCGCATTTTCGCCGTTTGCGATTACAAAATCAACATTATGCCGTGATACGATTTCTTTAATTTTTGCGGCAGTATATTCAACGCCGGAGTTTCCGACTATGTCGCCGATTGCAAGAATGTTCATTTCCGAGCGTCCTTTCAGATTAAATTATTTTGTATACGTCTTTTTATGCACGCAGTCACACTGCTCCGTGCCGTACAAAACCCTTCCGCAAAAAGCGCATTTTGTTCGCTTTGCACCCGAAGCCGCATACCCTGCGTCCCTTTTTTTCATATTTTCATTAAATTCTCTCATTATGCGTTCGTTTTCGGCCTTTCTTATTTCCTCGCTGTCGTCATAAGCATACACCCTCACCACGCTGAGTATGCAGAGTATAACCGACTCTGCCGCACACACCGCCAGCCCGAAGCCGTTTCCGAAGCCGAAGGAAAGTGCGCATACAAACACCGCACCCAGCACAAAAAAGAGTATAAAGCTCATGTATAACGTAAATGCGGGAGGTCTTTTTGCAAGAGAAAAGATAAGCGTAAACAGCGGAACGGCAGCCATAGCAAGCGAATACACAAACGTCTGCGGCACTTCTCCGCCCATAAGCGGTATAAAAAGAAAATTCATTCCGAGAACCGTTTTTCCGAAAACGGTAAGCTGAATAGGCAAAAACAGGCATACAAAATATGCCTCGCACATAAAAACAGAAAAATACCTTAAAAACTTTTTATTCACCTTAAACACTCACCTTCAAAACGGCAAAAACCGCCTTCTATTTTTCTTTTGCAGACTTTCCGAGCAAAAACGAAAGAGCCGAGTACATAAAAATCGGATAAATAACGCACAGCGCTATAAACTTTGCATAACCGCTTCCTATAACGTTCATAAGCGAAATAACACTGCTGTAGTATCCTATTGTGTTGATAACCCTGTTATAAGCAAGCATAGACACAACAATGGTTGCAATTGCCGACAAAAGATATATATTTGCGCCGGAAATTTTTCTTTTCATCATAAGGATAATGCCAAGAAGAGCAACAATGCATATTGCGCCTGTTGAAATAAGGTACGGGCGCATTGCGGCGCTCATATCCGCCGGCATAAAAATCCACAGCATTACCGCAAGCGAGGCTGCAAAAATATCGGCAACAAGCGCAAGATACGAAAACGTGTCAAACCACACCTGCATTTTTTCAAGCCTTGTGCCGCCCGACGAAATATGCCCGGCAAGCGAAACGACAAGCATTACTGCAAGATACAAAAGCGTAAACAGCTCTTTTGCCGTTTTGGGCGGTACGGGCCGTGCAAAAATTATATACACGGCAAAAAACACTACCGAAAACATAATTCCGTAAATAAATTTCCGTATTCCCTTTTTTTCAAAAAACGCAAAGCACATTCCTGCAAACGTCGTTACAAGAAGAACTGCGTCTATTATTGAAAACGACAGAGTATCGGACGTTTCGGAAGGGTTGAGCGCCGGGAAAAACAGGCACACAAGCCCTGCAAGGAACATTATTCCCAAAACCCATTTCAAGAATTTTGTCAACTTTGTATCTTCCTTTCGCACATCAGGCTCGCTCTGCGCCATTTGCATATACCTTTCGTATGACGGCGCAGCAACAGCTTCCTCATTGCTTTCATAAGAATTATCGGCCGCAATGCTTGTTTCTTCGTTGTTTTCGCTTTCTCCGTTTTCCTCGTATGCCGCCGAAGACTCAGGTTCGGATATGTTTTCATCCGCATCCGTATTGCTTATTTCTTCACTTTTGCAAGGTTCGTTTCCGTAAAGATTGTTCGCTTTTTTGCCCGACGCATTTTTTTCGGCAACCATCTGCTTGATTTTTTCGATGTCGCTGCTGCTTATAACCTTTGTTTCGCCGTCCGAAAACCCATTGTCATCCGAAAATTCGGAGTTGTAAATATTAATTTTTATATCGTCTGTACCGTCAGCATTTTTTTCGTGGTCGGACGCAAAAATACTGTCGTTTTTTTCTTCTCTTATATATTTGCTCTGCTCATAAAGCGCCTCTATTCCGCTTTTTATCTCACGGCGGTTATCTTCTCTCTGCGTTTCTGCTTCGGAAGCTTTTTTGCCTGCGGATACAGATTTATTCTGCTGTTTATTTAAATCGGCGTCTTTATTTTCTTCTGAAAAAATAAGAGGAGTGCCGCAATAATCGCAGCAAACGTCGTTATTTACCTCTCTTTTGCAAAAACTGCAAATTCTTGCCATTATAATTTACCCTCTTTTCAGCCTTGTTCTACAATAATCCAACTTATTCTACCACATAAAACAATAGGTGTCAACACAAGAGGCAAAACATTTCGCACAAGGGGCGCTTATCTGTCCTCTCAAAACGGTTGAATGCATTTTTCCAAATTAAAAAATATCCAAAAATTTCCCTGATTCATCAATGGAATGAACATAAAAATCGCAAACCGAGCGCATTTCGTTTTCATACTGCTTTGAGGTTTCGTCATAAACGCCGATAACCTTAAATCCTGCCTTTTTTGCGGTTGTAGCCGCAACAAGATTATCGTCGAAAACAACGCAGTTTTCGCACTTGTATCCAAGCTTTTTTGCCGCACTTTTATAAATTTCGGGATTTGTTTTCGTCATTTTAAAATCATCGCACGACCATACATTGTCAAAAAAGCCGTAAAGTTCAAGCCTTTTCAAACATATATCTACAATCGGGTGCGGACTTGCGGTAAGCACATTAAGGCTGCAACCCTTTTGCCTGAGCGCACCAACCGTTTTTAAAACGCCGCTTTTTGCGGGAATATTATAGGTATATTCCTTAATTGCTATATCCTCTATATATTTAAGTATTTCATCATTTTTCATATTAAGACCTATTGAAATAAGATAATCTGCGGTTTTTCCGTTTCCGAGCGGAGTTATAATTTCAATAAGATTATTCGGATACTCTACGTTATGCTCGTTAAGAAGCCTGATAACGGCATTTGACCACATTGTCATGGAATCAACCAGAACGCCGTCAAAATCGAACAAGAATGTATACATAACATTTCCTCCCATACCCCGTATAATTTGCTGTTTAAATATTTCCTGCCTTTTAGTTTGCAGCCTTTAAAAGGCTAAATTATGGTTGCGCCGCCGACAACAATATCGCCGTCGTAAAAAACAATTGCCTGTCCGGGCGCAGCGGCGCTTCTTATGCTTTCAAATTCTGCCGTAACGGTGTTTTCGTCCACCTGCATAACTCGTGCTCTCTCAGGCTTTGCGCTGTATCGTGTTTTGCACATAAGATACGTCGGTTCATAGAGATTTTCGTCCGAAATGAAATTCGGATTTTTTGCGGTGATAAATTTTTTATACTGTTTACCCATTTCACCGAGCGTAACCGTGTTGTGCTTCGGGTCGATTTTTGTAACGAACATAGGCTTTCCGAAAGTCTGCCCAAGACCTTTTCGCTGACCTATGGTATAATGTATTATACCCTTGTGAGTGCCTATTTTTTTGCCGTTTTCATCTATAAAATCGCCCTCGGGAAGCTTTTTTCCCGTTCTTTCTTCAATAAACTTTGCGTAATCGTTGTCGGGAACAAAGCAAATTTCCTGCGAATCGGGTTTATCTGCCACCGCAAGACCGATTTCCCTTGCAATTTCCCTTATTTTTTCCTTCGGATAATCTCCGAGCGGAAAAAGTATTTTTGAAAGCTGCTCCTGATTAAGATTATACAACGCATACGACTGGTCTTTTCTGTCAAACGTACTTCTTTTTAAAAGGTAACGTCCCCTGTCGCTGTCATATTCAACTCTGGCATAATGACCCGTTGCAACATAATCCATTCCCATACTCATTGCCTTGTCGAGCATTGCCTCAAATTTAACGTATCTGTTGCAGGCAATGCACGGATTCGGCGTTCTTCCGTGAAGGTATTCGTCTGTAAAATAATCTATAACCTTTTTTTCAAAAATATCTTTAAAATTGAGAACATAATACGAAATTCCGAGTCTGTTTGCAACACGTCTTGCGTCCTCAACCGCCGAAAGCGAACAGCAGCCGCCGTTTTTTATAACCTCACATTCGTCCTTGTCGGGCCAAATCTGCATTGTCACACCGTATACGTCATATCCCTGTTCTTTCAGCAAATAAGCGGCAACCGACGAATCAACACCGCCGCTCATACCCAGCATTACCTTTTTTTTCACATTAACACCTCTTAAATTTTATACGAAATTACCTTTTTGGGGCATACCTTTACGCAGGCGCCGCAGTTTGT
Organism: uncultured Clostridia bacterium; assembly: GCA_934500875.1. Classification (GTDB taxonomy): domain Bacteria; phylum Bacillota; class Clostridia; order UMGS1810; family UMGS1810; genus Qingrenia. The sequence continues at coordinate 120,493 of CAKSTL010000001.1, forward strand.
ACACAAATCGCTGTTTATCGAGGCGAGGTTGTTTTTAACCGTAATTGCGCCTCTTTCACAGTTCTTCTGACACAGCATACAGCCTATACAGCCGGCGCTGCAATAAATTTTAACCTTTGCGCCTTTATCGGTTGACCGGCATAAAACCGAAGTTTTCTGATTTTCGTCCTCAAGCGCAATAACGTTTTTCGGACAGACCGCCGCACAGGCGCCGCAGCCGGTACATTTTTCCTTATCCACGCACGCAATGCCGTCAACAATGCTTACGGCGCCGAACTTACAGACGCTGACGCACGAACCCAGACCCATACAGCCGAATTCACATTCCTTCGGACCGCCGCCGAGTTTAAATGCGCTTGCGCAGTCGCAAAGACCCTCGGGATTGTATTTATCCAAAGCCTTTCCCGTGCAGCCGCTGCATTTTACAACAGCTTTTTTCTTTACCACCTTTTCGGAGCGTATTCCCAAAATCGCAGAAATTTCGCTCACCTGTTTTTCGTTTACAAGATTGCACCTTGTAACCTTTTCGCCGTTTACAACAATTGCCTCGGCAAGAGCGGCGCATCCCGTAAATCCGCATCCGCCGCAGTTTGCGCCCGGCAGTTTTTCCAAAACCTTATCTATATTTTCGTCCTTGTCAACCTTAAATTTAATTGATGCATAACCCAAAAGTGCGCCGAAGAGCAATCCCAGACCGCCTATGGTAAGGGACGGTATCAATACAGCAGAAAACATTGTTTGTCCTCCCAAGAAAAAGATTTTTCAAAACGACATTCCCGAAAATCCCAAAAACGCCATTGAGATAAGCCCCGCAGTAATAAGCGCAATCGGAAATCCCTTTAAAGGCTCGGGAATATTTGAATGTTCAAGCCGTTCTCTGACGCCGGCAAAAAGCACAATTGCAAGTGTAAAGCCTATTGCCGAACAAAACGAAAACCAAATTGTTTCCGCCAGATTATAGCCTCTTTCGATATTTATAAGAGCCGAACCCAAAACCGCACAGTTTGTGGTTATGAGCGGAAGATAAATTCCGAGCGCATTATAAAGTGCGGGAACGGTTTTTGCCACAAACATTTCAACAAACTGCACCAGAAACGCAATTACAAGGATAAACGCAAGCGTTTGCAGATACTCTGCATTAAGCGGAACAAGGATGTGATAGTATGTAAGATATGTAAGGGTTGAAGAAAACACCATTACAAACGTTACCGCCATACCCATTCCGAGTGCGGTGCTTGTTTTTTTGGACACGCCGAGAAACGGGCATATTCCAAGAAATTTTACAAGCACAAAATTTTCGGACAAAATCGCAAGAAAAGCAATCGAGATAAATTTTGCAATCATTTCTCATCCCCTCCTTTTCTTCTTTGTGCAAGAGCGTTTTTAACCGCAAGAATTGTTCCGAGGGTGATAAACGCACCGGGCTGAAGAATAAACATAACCGCAGGCTTGAAGGAGCTTCCGAAAAGCGGCAAATCAAAAATTGTGCCGTTTCCCAAAATTTCTCTTACAGCGCCGAGAACAGACAGTGCCATTGTGAAGCCGAGCCCCATAAAAAGACCGTCGCAGGCGCTTTCCAAAACGCCGTTTTTCGAGGCAAAGCTTTCGGCACGTGCCAGAATTATGCAGTTAACAACAATGAGCGGAATAAACATTCCGAGAGAATTTGAAATTGACGGAAGATACGCTTTAAGAAGCATTTCTATAACCGTAACAAACGCCGCAATAACAACAATATACGACGCAATTCTTACCTTTGACGGCACAATCTTTCGTATTGCCGAAATTGCCATATTTGAGCCTATAAGAACGAACGTTGACGCAATTCCCATTCCGAGCGCATTTTTAACGGAGGTTGTGGTTGCAAGCGTCGGACACATTCCGATAAGCTGAACAAAGGTCGGATTTTCTTTGAAAAGTCCGTTTTCCGCAATTTTTGTGAATTTGTTCATCTTACTTTGCCTCCTTTATCTTTTCAACCGCCGCAATCGCCGCATTTGCGCCGTCCGACACTGCTTTTGACGTTATGGTTGCCCCCGAAAGAGCCTGAATTTCGTTGTTTTTGGAATCGGGTGCGCTTTTTTTGACGCTTATATCTTTTGTAAGACCCTTAAACTGATTTTTAAAGCTGTCCTTTGACGCATTTTTTCCGAGCCCCGCCGTTTCGTTTGAGCTTACAATGTCAATTCCCGTAAGCTTCAAATCCTCTCCGACGCCGACCATAATTTCCATTTCGCCGCCGTATCCCGACGGTGTTACCGACACACAGTAGCCTACCGTTTTTCCACCGTTTTTGCCCTCAAAAACGTCTCTTACAATGTCGTCGGCTTTAAAATCCGATACTTTGCCAAACTCAGTTGCCTCGGGCAAAACGTTCTGCCTTGCCTTTTGCGTGTTTTCGGCATTTATAGCCTGTATTTTATCGTAGGTTGCGCTGTTGCACCACGCAAGAATTGCCACCGATATAAAAACTATGACAAACAAGACAATTGCCGGCACAGCTATTTCCTTAACGTTGTTGCTTTTCAAATTCAGTTCCTCCTTTAAGCTTTTTTGCCTTTTTTACATAACCGAATTTTCTGGGAACGGCAAATTTATCAATAAGCGGAGTTAAAATATTTCCCATAAGTATTGCATATGTAACGCCCTCAGGATAACCGCCGAATTTTCGTATTACAACGGTTACAAGTGCGCAAAAGAGTGCATAAATTGCCTGTCCCTTCATTGTCATCGGGCTTGTCACATAATCGGTTGCCATAAAAAATCCTGCCAAAACCACGCCGCCCGAAAGCATTGAGAACAAAAATCCCGAGCCGAGAAGCGAGCCGAAAATGCCGACTCCGCCGATATAGCAAAGAGGAATTACAAAATCAATTCTTCTTTTAATCAAAAGATAAATTCCGCCGATTATCAAAAGAAGCGCCGAAACCTCGCCGATACATCCCGGTATTTTTCCCGAAAACAGCTCAAAATAAGACGGCTTTATTTCGCTTACCAGCGGCGTTGCGCCCGATACTGCGTCGGTTGAAAAAAGATTTGTAAACGGCATTGTATAATTTGTCATATCAACCGGCCAGCACGCAAGAAGAAACGCTCTTGCCGCAAGCGCAGGATTTACAATGTTTTGTCCCAGTCCGCCGAAAAATCCTTTTACAATCACTATTGCAAAAAAATCGCCGATTACCACAATCCATAACGGAATTGACGGCGGAAGGCAGAACGCAAGAAGAACGCCCGTCACAGCAGCGCTCATATCGCCGATTGTGTTTTTCTTTTTTAAAAGCATATTCCAGAGGCTTTCAAAAATAAGCGACGCCAAAACCGAAACCAGCACCACAAAAAGCGCACGTATGCCGAAAAAGTATACACCGCCGGCAAGCGCAGGAATAAGTGCAGTCAAAACGTCGAGCATTGTTTCGCTAACCGTTTCTTTTCCCCGTATATGCGGGGCGTATGACACATAAAGTTTGTTTTCCACTTTGAATTTCTCCTTATTGTCTGGTTTTTTGCCGTGCAATTACAAGCGGTTTTGCACGTTTTATATTTTGCAGCGGGTTTTGATTGCTCTGGCAAAGATACGAACAGACGCCGCACTCAATACAGTCTGTGATATTATACTTTTCGCACATATCAAGATTTAAAGATGCCGCATACATATTAAGATACAGCGGCATAAGACGCATTGGACATCTTTTTACACATTCGCCGCACCTTATGCAGGGAGAAACTTCCTTTTCCTCCGTTTCGCTTTTGTCAAAGGCTAAAATTGCCGACGTCGCCTTAACTGTCGGCACCGACAAATCAAACTGCGCAATTCCCATCATAGGTCCGCCCATAATAACCTTTGCAACATCACCTATAAAACCGCCGGCATTTTCAATAACGTGCATAAAATCGGTGCCTACGGGTACTCTGAAATTTCTCGGCGTGTCTATTGCGCTGCCCGAAACAGTTACAACCCTTGACATAACGGGTCTGCGCATTGTAAGCGCAAAATACACCGCCGTGCAGGTGTCTATATTATCCACAATCACCCCGACGTCGGCAGGAAGCGAGCCGGACGGAACCTCTCTTTTGCACACCGCATATATAATGTGCTTTTCGCTGCCCTGAGGATATTTTGTTTTCAAAACCTTTACCGAAATGTTTTTTTCGTTCTTTACAGCCTCCTGCATTTTCAAAATTGCGTCAGGCTTGTTTTCTTCAATGGCAATAAACCCTTCCTTTGCGCCGGTTATTCCCATAATAAGCTTTAACCCTTCCACGACGTCCGAGGCTGTTTCAAGCATAACCCTGTGGTCGGAGGTAAGATACGGCTCACATTCTGCGCCGTTGACAATAACATAATCTATTTTTTTGTTGGGATTAAGCTTTATATGAGTCGGAAACGCCGCACCGCCAAGACCCACAACGCCCGCCTCCCTTATGATTTTAAGCTTTTCGTCCTTGGAAAGCTTATCCAAATCGCTGCGCCTGTAAATATCGGGCGACAGCCTGTACAAATTATCGTTCTCGATAACAATGCTCTCCGTCATATTTCCGTTCGGATGACGCCTTTTTTCAATTGCGATAACTTTTCCCGAAACGGACGAATGTATCGGTGCGCTTACAAAAGCGTCGCTGTCCGCAATTTTCTGTCCCTTAAGAACATCATCTCCCACATTCACAATCGGCTTGCACGGTGCGCCGATATGCTGCAAAACGGGATAAACCATTATTTTCGACGGCATGATTTCAATTATTTTATCGTTTTGTGTGCTTTTTTTACAGTCGTCGGGATGAATACCGCCCCGAAACGTTAAAGTTTTCAACAAAACCCCTCCTTGACCGTGTGATTTTGATACGGTGCAGATATATTTTGTATATCTTAATGTTATAAACATAATGATACCACATTTATATGTTAAAATCAATGGGCAAAATTAAATGTTTTTACATATTTCTTAATCGTTTCTTTGCTAAAATTAATTTGACTTTTTATAAAAATAATGTTAAAATGTATTATTAATTGTTTGATACAGCTAAAAAAGGAAAAGTGAAGTTTATGTACCATAATTATTCGCTCGGAATAGATATCGGCTCAACTACTGCAAAACTTGTTCTGACCGACAATGACAAAATTATATACGAAAAATACAGACGGCATTTTTCAAAAGTCAGACAGACCACATACGAAATGCTGTGCGAGCTTTTGCCCGTTCTTGAGGGCGAAAGTCTTACTGCGGCGGTTTCGGGCTCGGCAGGACTGGGAATTGCAAATTCGGCGAACCTTTTGTTTATTCAGGAGGTTTACGCAACGGGCGAAACGGTGTCGCACCTTGAGCCTGACACAAAGGTGGTAATAGAGCTTGGCGGAGAGGACGCAAAGGTAATATTTTTTGACGGATCGCTGGACGAGCGTATGAACGGCACCTGCGCGGGCGGCACGGGCGCATTTATTGACCAGATGGCTGTTCTTCTCGATATGACGGTTGACGAAATGGATAAGGCAAGTCTTGAGGCAACAAGAATTTATCCTATCGCCTCACGGTGCGGAGTGTTTGCAAAAACCGACATTCAGCCGCTTTTAAACCAGGGGGCAAAAAAATCGGATATCGCCGCAAGCATATATCAGGCGGTGGTAAATCAGACCGTTTCGGGGCTTGTTCAGGGAAGAAAAATAAGCGGCAAGGTTATGTTTCTCGGCGGACCTCTCTACTACTGCGACGGTCTTAAAAAGCGCTTTGCAGAAACACTCAGACTTGACGCTGACAATGCGGTTTTTCCCGAATATTCACGTTTTTCGGTTGCAATGGGCGCCGCAATGTTTGCAAAGGACAAGGATAAGATTTCTTTTTCATCTCTTGTTGAAAAAATCAAAGAGAGCGCCAAGGCAGGAGAGGTTAAGTTTGACAGCCTTCCTCCGCTTTTTTCAAACGAGGCGGAATATGCCGAATTTTCGCAAAGACACAATAAAGCAAAGGTTTCGGAGCGTGACATAAATACCTACAGCGGTGCGGCATATCTCGGCATAGACTGCGGCAGCACCACAACAAAGCTTGTGCTTGTCGGCAGCGATAAATCGGTTTTGTATACATATTACGGCTCAAATAAGGGAAATCCCGTATCGCTTGTTCTCGGCGAGCTTATAAAAATAAGAAAAATGTGCGGCGAAAGAATCCAAATTCTCGGCTGTTCGGTTACGGGCTACGGCGAGGAGCTTATAAAAAATGCCTTCCGCACCGACGAAGGTGTTGTGGAAACGATTGCTCATTTTACCGCCGCACGTCACTTTAAGCCGGATGTTGACTTTATTCTCGATATCGGCGGACAGGACATTAAATGTTTTAAAATACACAACGGCGCAATTGACAGCATTATGCTCAACGAAGCGTGTTCGTCAGGCTGCGGCTCGTTTATTGAAACGTTTGCAAAGTCAATGGGGTTTGAAGCGGATGAATTTGCAAAAAAAGGTCTTTTTGCAAAAAATCCCGTTAATTTGGGCTCACGATGTACGGTGTTTATGAATTCTTCGGTTAAACAGTCGCAAAAGGACGGCGCAAGCGTTGAAGATATTTCGGCAGGGCTTTCGGTAAGCGTTGTGAAAAATGCGGTGTATAAGGTTATTCGTGCGTCAAATGCGTCCGAACTTGGAAAATGCATTGTCGTGCAGGGCGGAACATTTTACAACGACGCCGTTCTGCGTGCGTTTGAAAATGAGGTGGGTGCAAACGTTATACGCCCCACGCTCGCAGGTCTTATGGGCGCATACGGTGCGGCTCTGCATATTATGAAAAGCAAAAAAAGCACACTTTTAACGCTTGGCGAGCTTGAAAATTTTACCCACACGTCAAAAGCGGCGGTGTGCAAGGGATGCGAAAACAGGTGCCGTCTTACAATAAACACTTTTTCGGACGGCAAAAAATTCATTTCGGGCAATCAGTGCCAGAAGGGCGCAGGAATACCGAATACCGAGCTTCTTCCCAACGTTTACGAATGGAAACGCAGCTTTATAAGAAGTCTTGTTCCAAAAGAGGGAAAAAGAGGAAGAATAGGACTTCCGATGGCGCTTTCAATGTACGAGCTTGCCCCGCTGTGGTATGAATTTTTCACAAGTCTCGGCTTTGAAGTGCATTTTTCAAAACTCTCAACCAGAAGAACATACGAAAAGGGTCAGCTTACAATACCATCCGACACGGCGTGCTATCCCGCAAAAATTATGCACGGACATATAATTGAACTTACAGAGGACGGAAATGATGTCATTTTTTATCCGTCGCTTACATATAATGTTGACGAGAAAAAAAGCTCAAACCATTATAACTGCCCTGTTGTGGCATATTATGCGGAGCTTTTAAACTCAAATATGGAGGATATCAAAAAAGTCAATTTCATCTATCCGTATCTTGACATATCATCACCGAACCGTCTTGCGGCAACAATTTGCGATACGTTAAAATCGCTGGATAAATCAATCACAATGCACGAAATAAAAAAAGCGTCAAAAAAAGGCTTTGAATTTTACACAGAATACAAAAAAAGGCTTGATAACGCAGGCAAAAGCGCTGTTGAATACGCAAGAAGCCACAATAAACGCATTATGATTCTTGCCGGCAGACCGTATCATATCGACCCCGAGATTTGCCACGGAATAGACAAGCTTGCAAACACGCTCGGCTTTGCCGTTGTCAGCGAGGACAGTATATGCGGCGATATCGACCGTCAGAGCGTGAATGTGCTTGACCAGTGGACATTCCATTCAAGGCTCTACCGTGCGGCGGCATATGCGGTTAAAAACAGTGATGTTCAGCTTGTTCAGCTCGTTTCGTTCGGGTGCGGCGTTGATGCAATAACAACCGACGAGGTGCGCTCGATTCTTGAAAAAAACGGCAAGCATTACACACAGCTTAAAATAGATGAAATTACAAACCTCGGCGCTGTAAAAATAAGACTGCGAAGCCTTATCGGCGCACTTGAGGAAACAGAAAACAAGAAGGGATGATTAAATGCCTCAAAGCTACATACCTTTTACAAAAGAAATGAAGAAAGACTACACGATTCTCATTCCGAATATGCTGCCCACTCACTTTAAGCTTATTATGAGCGTTCTTGAAACATACGGCTACAAAACGGAGCTTTTGCAGCAAAGCGGTGCGCACATTGCCGAAACGGGGCTTAAATATACCCACAACGACACGTGCTATCCCGCAATTTTGGTTATAGGTCAGTTTTTGGACGCCCTTTTGTCGGGCAAATACGATACTCACAAGGTTGCGCTCATTATGTTTCAGACGGGCGGCGGCTGCCGTGCGTCAAACTATATTTATCTTATAAGAAAAGCGCTTAAAAAAGCAAATCTTGAGTATATACCCGTCATTTCTCTATCCCTTGCCGGAATAGAAAAACATCCGGGGTTTACGCTGGGCCCCAAAATTCTTAAAAATATGATTTACGCAACCCTTTTCGGCGACCTTATGATGAGCCTTACAAATCAGGTTAAGCCGTATGAAAAAAATAAGGGCGAATGTGACGCTCTTGTTGAAAAATGGACAAACACTCTCGGCGGCTGTCTTGGACGGAGCGGAAAATCATCATATGCAAAAATTAAAGAAAACTACGCAAAAATCATAGACGATTTTGCAAAAATCAAGGTTGAACACAGAAATACCGTTAAGGTAGGAATTGTGGGCGAAATTTTTGTAAAATACTCTCCCCTCGCAAATAACAGCCTCGAAAAATTTTTGTTGTCCGAAGGGGCTGAGCCTGTTGTGCCGGGGCTTTTCGACTTTCTTATGTACTGTGTTTACAATACGCTTTCGGAATGTCGGTTTTTTAAAAAGAACTTAATTTTATACCCTGTTTACAGTTATGTTTACCGCCTTTTGTGCAAAAAGAAGCGTGATGTTATATCGCTTATAAAAGAAAACGGTATTTTTGAAGCATGGACGCCGTTTGAAGAAATTGTAAGTCTTGCGCCCGACCTTATAAACACTGCGGTGAAAATGGGCGAAGGATGGCTTCTTACCGCAGAAATGCTGGAGCTGAGCAAAACCGGCTGCACAAATATCGTGTGTACCCAGCCGTTCGGATGTCTGCCGAATCACATCTGCGGCAAGGGTATGATGAAACCCATTAAAGAAAAAATTCCCAATGCCAATATAGTTGCAATCGACTATGACGCAGGAGCAAGCAGGGTTAACCAGGAGAACAGATTAAAACTTATGCTGTTTAACGCAAGAAGAAACAAATCGGAGGGCAAAAGCGCCGCCAAAAGCCGTGCACCGCAAAAGGATACGGTTCAAAAAAATATTGCGCACGCATAAAAATAACCGGATTTTCGCATGAAAATCCGGCTATCTTTTTATATCAACTATATATGCAAATTTCAAATGTTATATCAGTCCCAAATGTTCAACAAGAATCTTTATGCCTATCAGAATAAGAATTGCACCGCCTGCAATTTCGGCCTTGTTTTTGTATCTCATACCGAAAACGTTTCCCACCTTAAGGCCGACTGCCGAAAGGATAAACGTAGTTGCGCCGATAAACAAAACTGCGGCGGCAATGTTTACGTCGGGAAGAAGCGCAAATGTAATTCCTACCGCAAGAGCGTCAATGCTTGTTGCGACCGCCATAACAAACATAGTTCTGACCGAAAACGAGCTGTCTGCCTCCTCGTTCTCGTTTGAAAAGCCTTCTCTGAGCATATTCACGCCTATTACAGACAGCAAAACAAACGCAACCCAATGGTCAAACGAGGTAATGTATTTTTCAAGAAACGAGCCGAGAAAATATCCTATAAGCGGCATAAGAGCCTGAAATCCGCCAAACCACGCACCTATTGTAAAATAGTGCCTTTTATCAAGTCTTTGAACCGAAAGACCTTTGCAGACAGAAACCGCAAAAGCGTCCATTGAAAGACCAACCGCAAGCAAAAACAACTCCGCAAGACTCATTTAAGTCACTCCAAATACACAATATTTGACTATAATACCATATTTTTAAAATTATGTCAATACAAAATATTGTATTTGTATTTTTATAAATTATGTTTGTTTTTACTGTTGACTTATTAAATATGTTGTCCTATAATAGAAAAAGTTGAATATCTGCACAAAGTGTCGGTTATGCCGCAAAGGCAAATATTTTTTGCAAGGCATATCCGGTGAAAAGGGAATGGGGTGAAAATCCCCTGCGGTAAATCTGCCGCCGTATGCGCTCGTTTTTTTGCCGTCGGTGAAAGCCGGTCATTGGGAAACCGAGAAGGCAGGCAAAAAAAGTTTTATTGCGCAAGCCGGAAGACCTGCTTTGATGCCGCTTCGTTATTGCGAAAGCGGTTTTATTTGCTTGTCATTTTTACAGGCAAATTTGCGGTATGCGCAGAAAAATCAGACTGCGGCAGTTTTTTATAAATTGCCGCAGTTTTTTATTTATATAAATTTTATTTAATGGAGGAAAAAAGATGGTAAAGAACAACATTAAAAACAGGCTTTTGGCTTTTATGCTTGTGCTTGCGGTCGTATTTACGAACGGCTTAAGCATAGCGCTGGCTGACGAAGCAATGCCTGCCGACAGCACCGAAGAAAATCTTAATGAGATTTTAAGTGACGTGCAATCGGCAGAGCTTAGCGATTCGGACAGTGAAGTATCAAATCTTGCAGAGCTTAACGGCGACGGCACTGAAGAAAGTCCGTATATTATTTCAAGCGCCGAGCAGCTTGCTGCACTCAGCGAATCGGACAGCGATAACGGAATAGGTTATGTTGAGCTTGCAGACGACATTGATATGTCGGAGCAGGAGGCACTGCCGTATGTAATAAAGAAACTGACAGGCAGATTTGACGGAAAGGGTTATAAAATTTCCGGTTTAAAACTTGTCGGCAGCGAAGGCGAAAGATGGGGAAATAAGGTAAATACAGGTTTTGTAAGCACCCTTGCGGGAAACATCTGCAATCTGGAGCTTGAAAATATTTCTGTTACCACCGAAGCTCAGAACAACAACCTCGGAACGCTTGCAGGACAGACCGAAACAGGTACCTGCGTAATAGAAAACTGCGTCGTAACGGGAAACGTTACAAGTACCACAACGTCAAAATACCCTACCGGCGACTATATTTCGGGCGGTATCGGATATGTTTTCGGATACAGCAGCAATCCCACGAATCTCACAGTAAAAAACTGCGCTTTCAAAGTTAATGTGACAGCGAGCAAAAACGATTATGCGACAGGAATAGCGGCATTTATCGGCGCCGCAAACGTTACAATAGAAAATTGCGTTGTTTTGGGCGAAATAAAAGCTGACAATTCCGCAGGTTACGCCGGTGGATTTGTCGGACAGACCGGCACAGATACAACCTTAAATATCAGCAATTCGTATTTTGCGGGAACAGTCAGCGCCGGCGGCTACAACAGTGCACGCAGTCTTGTTTATATGACATCTAACGGAAACAGGGCAGGTACGCTTAATTACGGCGAAAACTGTTTTTACATTTCGGGCAGCACACCCAACCCCGATGCAGGTACAGGCGGTACGGCAATTAACGGCAGCGCCGCAGCAAAAACAGCGGAAGAGCTTATGAGTTTGGAAATAGAAGGTTTTGAAAACGGCGAAGGCGATTTTGAAGGCTATCCCGTACCTAAACGTGTAAAGGCAGAACCTCCCGTTCCGCCGGTTCCGAGCTTTTCCTGCACGGTAAGATTTGAAGGCACCGAGGACGGTACTGTAAAACTTTTTAAAGACGATACAGAGATTTTGCCTGAAAACGGCGAATATATTCTGACAGAAAAAGGCGAATATACATACACTGTAACCGATTTGAGCGATTACGAAGATGTTTCGGACAGTTTTACGCTGAGCGACGGCGATAATGATACCACAAAATCCGTCTGGGTACATCTTGTATATAAAACGGTTGAGCTTTCAGGCAGCGGAACAGAAGAATCGCCGTATGTTATATCCAAGGCAAGCGAGCTTTGCTCCTTGGCAAAGATGGTAAACAGCGGCGAAAATTCGGATTGTTTTGTAAAGCTTGCAGACGATATAACTGTCAGCGGCTCGTGGACGCCGCTCGGTTTAAATGCATCAGCGCCTTTCAGAGGCACATTTGACGGCGACGGACACACCGTTACCGTTACGGTTGACAATCCCAATCTCAGCTATTTCGGATTTTTCGGCTGTCTTGAAGATGCAACCGTAAAAAATCTTACCGTAGGCGGAGAGATATACTGCTCCGAGCCTTACAGATTTGTAGGCGGTATTGCGGCAAGAGCACGAGGCAATGTTGATATTATCAATTGTGTAAATACGGCAAATATTTCGTCATATGCACGAGGCAGTGCCGGAATAGGCGGTATTGTCGGCGGTTATGACGACAATATCGAATATAAATGGTTGGATATAAGACTTTCGGTAAACGGTTGTGAAAACCGTGGTCTTATAACAGTTACCGGAACGGACGCAAATGCGTTTGTCGGCGGTATTGTAGGTTCAAATTCAAATTGCGTTCAGCTTACCGGCTGCAAAAATAACGGTGCAATTTCCTCGCCCGGAACTTGGGTAGGCGGTCTGCTCGGACAGTCAGGCAGCCGTATGGGCGAATGTGCTCCGTTGATTTCGGACTGCGAATCCAACGCAACATTAATTGGTGCAAAGGGCAAAACAAACAGGCTCTACGGAAAAGGCACAATTGCTCAGAATAACATAATAAACAGCGGCGACAACACTTACATTGGCGGAAGCGATATTGAAAACAAATTGCTTTCCGAATCGGAAAAGTACAGCGACGTTATTGCAGTTTCGTCAAACGCAGCAGTCGGCAGCAGCATTGTCATCCTCAAAGACGGAATGATTGCCGACGAAAGCATTACACTTGAGTGTAAAAAAGGCGAGAAAGACATTACAAGCGGTTACATTGAGTGCGGCGAGGGTGAAATAAAGCTTGCCAAACTCAACGAAACAGGAAAAGCGGTAATCGAAACACTGACGCTTAAGTTTACGGATGAAAACAAAAACGCACTGCGCAAGCCGGTCAGCGTGAACATTTATCCTTCGGAAAGCGGCAGCGTAAGCGCAAGACGCAGCCTTATGGACAATATCGCCGCAGGATATAAAGGAAAGTCGGGCGACTGGGTTGTATTTGATATGGCTGCATACGATATACTCGGCTTCGGCAAAAACACAACAGATACGGAAAATTATCTTAATCTTACGATAAACGAACTTGCACAAAACAGTGCATTGGTAACCGACAGGGCAAAGGCAGAGATAATTCTTGCCGCTCTCGGCACGGACAGCACAAACCTTACACCGTACGGAAGCGAAACTTCGTACAGCAATGCCGAAAAATTGGTGAATATGAATCTTGGCAAGAGCCATTATATAGCTCCGTGGGTATTGCTCGCCGAAGAGGCAGGCAAAGCAGAGCTTTCGGACAAGCAGCGCAGCGAAATGATTTCTCTGCTGACAGAATCACAGGGCGAAAACGGTCTGTTCCAGTCAATATGGGGCGGCGAGAAGTATGATGATGCGGACACAACAGCAACGGCAATTGCAGCTCTTGCACGCTTTGACAATGACGAAAACAAAGAAGTACAAGACTTTATAACCAAGGCGCTTGAAGGATTGAGCGCAGCACAGCACAGCGACGGTTCGTTCGGCAATGTAAACACCGACGCTATGGTAATAATCGGACTTTCGGCAATCGGGGTTAATCCGTCATCCGACGTGCGTTTTGTAAAGAACGGATGCAGCCTTGCCGATGCACTTATGCTGTATGTAAATGATAAAAACAACGGCTTTACGGCAGGTTATGTTTCGGGCAATGAAGGTGATAAGGCACAGGCGCTTGCAACAGAACAGGGCTTCCGTGCGCTGATTGTTCTCGAACAGCTTGAAAACCTCGGTCAGAGTGCAGGATTTAACATTTACACTATGAAAAATACGGAAGGAAATGTGATAATCCCTGCCCTTCCCTCAAATTCGTTTACCGCAAGCGCTGAAGGCACAGCAGATCTTCCCGATGATGTGACAATTTCGGATGGCGGCAGCAGCAGCGGCAAACAAAACATTTTGGCAGTTGTTAAGGTTATATCCGATAACGACAGCGAATGGATTTCAACAAGCGTTACAATGCCTAACGGCGCAACCGTGGCAGATGCTCTCAAAAAAGTGTTTGCCGACGCAGGTATGAGCGCAAAGGGAATTGAAAACGGTTATATTCAGTCTGTTACAAACGGAAACATAACACTCGGTCAGTTTGATAACGGAAAAAACAGCGGTTGGGTTTATAAAGTGAACGGCAAATTGCCCAAAGTAGGAATTTCAAGCTACAAGCTTAAATCGGGCGACGAAGTAACTCTCTACTATACAAACGACTATACAAAAGAAAGCAGTTTTTCCGACTGGTCGGACGACAAGGGCAGCTCAACCAAAGGCGGCGCAGGCACAGCGGCAAAATATACTGTTACGTTTGTTACAAACGGCGCAGCCGAAATCAGCAGTGTAACGGTTGTTTCGGGTGACGTTCTTACCGCCCCCGCAGTTCCCGAAAAAGAAGGTTTCACCTTCGGCGGCTGGTATACCGACGAAACGCTTACAAAGCTGTATGATTTTACCGGCAAGGTAACAGGCAATATTACACTCTATGCAAAGTGGGTTGAAAACAATAGCAGCACCGCAAAAGAATTTACTGATGTAAAGAGCGGCGACTGGTATGCGGATGCGGTAAACTATATGGTTGGATGCGGACTTATGAGGGGCGTTTCCGATACGGAATTTGCACCCGAACAAAACGTAACACGTGCAATGTTTGTAACTATTCTTTACAGACTTAACGGCTCTCCCAAGGCAGGCAGTGCGGCATTTTCGGATGTAGATTCGGGCGAATGGTATTACGACGCAGTTGCGTGGGCAACCGAAAACGGTATTGTAAACGGTGTTTCCGATACGGAATTTGCACCCGGAGAAAACATCACCCGTGAACAGCTTGCAGCAATGATGTTAAGATACGCAAAAGCACAAGGACGTGACACATCAGTCGGAGAAAACACAAACATTCTCTCTTATGATGATTTTGCACAGATATCCGAATACGCAGTTTCGGCGATTGAATATGCAGTAGGCTGCGGACTTATAAACGGCAAATCGGAAACAACACTCGCACCGCAGGATAATGCTACAAGGGCAGAAACGGCAATTATAATAATGAGATTTGCAAAAGCAGAAAAATAAAAAAGAAAAAATGCAATGCTTAAATTTGCACTTCTTTATACAGGCTCTGATTTTTCAGAGCCTGTTTGACTTACAGCCATTTTTGTTTTATAATAAACAGGCAGTAATATTTTGCAAGGTTTAATATGAAAAAATATAAAGGTATAATTATTTTCGCTCTGTTAGCTTGTCTTTCTCTCTCCGCCGCATTTTTTATCGGTCAAAATCCGTCTGCGCCTGATAAAGACGCTGCAATTAAAAGCAATGTATCTTTTCGGGAAAATGCCGAAAACGGCGAAAACAAAGAGGATGAAGACAATTTAAAAGAGCAATTAAGCGAAGAAGAGGCAAATGCAGAAACGACCGTCAAACCTACAAAAGGCGAAGAAAAAGATGCGGAAAAATATTTATCGGAAATCTTGAAACATCCGACCTTACCCACCGTGAGCAGGCTGAAAAAATCGGCTTTGTAATGCAGGACCCTGACAGTCAGATTGTGACAGACAAGGTATGGCACGAGCTTTCGTTCGGGCTTGAAAACCTTGGCATAGAAAGGGATGAAATCCGCACACGTGTTGCGGAGGTATCGGCATTTTTCGGAATTTCGGATTTGTTTCATCAAAAAACAGAGATTCTTTCAGGCGGTCAGAAACAGCTTTTAAACCTTGCGGCAATTATGGCAATGCACCCGTCCGTTCTGATACTCGACGAGCCTACAAGCTGTCTTGACCCCGTTGCGGCGCACGAATTTTTGCAGAATGTTTCAAACTTAAACAAAGAAACGGGAACAACCGTAATTCTTACCGAGCACCGTCTTAACGAGGCTTTTGCGCTGTCCGACAGGGTTTTTGCAATGGAGGACGGCAAAATAATTTCTGCGGGAACACCTTCTGCGGTGTGCAAAGAGCTTTATGAAATAAAAAGCGATTTGACCGTGTGCCTTCCGTGCGCTCCGAGAATTTTTGCGGCGGCAGAAAATTCGGGCACATTTCCCGTTACCGTCCGTGACGGAAGAAAATGGCTTTCGCAAAAAACGCTTTTCAAACGCAGGGCGGACGAAGAAAAGACCGCTGCAACAGGCGAAACCGTGCTTTGCATAAAGGATTTGTGGTTTCGGTACGAAAAAGATCTTCCCGACATTTTAAAAGGCGTGACGGTAAATATATCAAAGGGCGAGCACTATGCGATTTTAGGTGCAAACGGTGCCGGAAAAAGCACCCTTCTTTCGGTTATTGCAAATATTTTTAAGGCATACCGAGGAAGCATAAAGGTTTTTGAAAACAGAAAAATCTCATATCTTCCGCAAAATCCCAAGCTTTTGTTCACAAAAAAGACAGTGTATGACGATTTGGACGAAATGCTTTCAAAAAACGATACCGAGCGTGACAAAAAACTTAAAACCGTTATCGGCTTGTGTATGCTCTCCTCTCTTCTTAACCGTCACCCGTATGATTTATCGGGCGGCGAACAGCAAAGGGCAGCGTTGGCGAAGGTTCTTTTGACAAAGCCGGACATTCTTTTGCTGGACGAGCCTACAAAAGGTATTGACGAACATTTTAAAGAAGAATTTGCAAAAATTCTCAAAAGCCTTCAAAATTCGGGCGTGACGGTTATTACAGTGTCGCACGATATTGAATTCTGCGCAAAATACGCAACACGCTGCGCTATGTTTTTTGACGGAACGATTGTGTCGGAAAGCTCTCCCAAAAGCTTTTTTACAGGCAAAAATTTCTACACCACCGCTGCGGCGAGAATATCCCGGGGCATAATCGAAAACGCAGTGTCAGAGGACGACATTCTTTGTGCGCTCGGAGTTGAAAGGATATCGGATGCCCGAAAAATCAGTGATGACGAAAATTTTTCTCAAAACGAAGCGGCAAAAATAAATACCGAAAGCATTTTGCCGAAAAAAAGCGGAAAAACTTATCAAAAACAAAAGATAAGTGTAAAAAGAATTGTTTTCGGCTCACTTTTTGCAGTCTTGTTTGCCTTGCAACTGATGTTTCCGCTCAGCAAAATGCCAATATTTGTAAAAAAATTTGGCAGTTTGGGAAGCAGTATGTCCCAGCTTGTGAATATAATAACCCTTGCGGTTTCGCTTTTTTGCTTTATTCCGCAAAAAAGCGGCGAAAGGAATGCGGAACAAAAAAGGCAAAAACAACAAAACGCAGTGTTTTCACAGCGGTATTTACACTTTTGGCAATGCTTGCAACCGCACTTTTCGGGGTGTATTTTTTGGGCGACCGAAAATATTATTTTATCAGCCTTGCGCTGATTTTTGAAACACTTATACCGTTTTTTGCGGCATTTGAAAAAAGAAAACCGAAGGCAAGAGAAATTGTGATAATAAGCGTTCTTTGTGCGCTTGCCGTTTCGGGAAGAGTTGCGTTTTTTATGCTGCCGCAGTTTAAACCGATTGTTGCCGTGGTTATGATTTCGGCATCTGTTTTCGGCGGCGAAACGGGATTTTTGATAGGCGCCGTTTCTGCGTTTGTGTCAAACTTCTTCTTTTCGCAGGGTCCGTGGACGCCGTGGCAAATGTTTGCGCTTGCATCAGTCGGACTTATAACGGGAATGGTTTATCAAAAAAATCTGCTTCCCAAAACAAAGCTTTCGCTCTCGGTTTTCGGCTTTTTTGCAACGCTTATTATATACGGCGGAATAATGAACCCCGCCTCGGTAATAATGTATCAGCCCCACCCCGACGCAAATCTTATAATTTCGGCATATTGGCTGGGCCTGCCGTTCGACCTTGTTCACGCAGCGTCCACCGCATTTTTTATGTGGTTTATATCAGAGCCGTTAACAGAAAAAATCGAGCGTGTAAAAATTAAATACAACCTTGATGAAAAATAGATGAAAAATTTCATGTTAACTTGATTTTTTTGTAAAACAGTGCTATAATATATGTCAGCAATTTTTTGGAGGGACAAAATATGAGTAAAGGCAGTATTAAAGTAAATACGGAAAACCTTCTTCCGATAATAAAAAAGTGGCTTTATTCAGATAAGGACATTTTTTTAAGAGAACTTGTTTCAAATGCGCAGGACGCAGTAATGAAGCTTAAAAAGCTTGCCGCAATAGGCGAGGCTGATATACCTTCGGACGAAGATTTTAAAATTGAGGTTACGGTAAACAAAACAAACAAAACCTTAAAGGTTATTGACAACGGAATTGGTATGACAAAGGACGAGGTTGACAAATACATCAACCAGGTTGCGTTTTCGGGCGCAGAAGATTTTATTGCAAAATATGAAAATTCAAAAGACAAAGAGGGCGAAATAATAGGTCATTTCGGTCTTGGATTTTATTCTGCGTTTATGGTGTCAAAAAGCGTTGAAATAGATACCCTGTCCTACGCAAACGGCGAAGGAAGCGTTCACTGGGAAAGCGACGGCGGAACGGAATTTGACATTGAGGACGGAAAAAAGGAAACGAGAGGAACTGTTATCACCCTGCATTTAAACGAGGACAGCGAGGAGTTTCTCGACATTGTAACGGTAAGAAAAACCCTTATAAAATACTGCGGTTTTCTGCCTGTTAACATCTATCTTATAAACGAAGAAAAAGAGGCTAAAGAGGGCGAAGAAAACAAAAACGAGGTTACACCGATAAACGATACCCACCCCCTGTGGCTGAAAAATCCGAGCGACTGCACCGAAGAAGAGTACAAAGACTTTTACCGCAAGGTGTTTATGGACTTTAACGAGCCGCTTTTCCACATTCATTTAAATGTTGATTTTCCGTTTAACCTGAAGGGAATTTTGTATTTTCCCAAGCTTA
Organism: uncultured Clostridia bacterium; assembly: GCA_934500875.1. Classification (GTDB taxonomy): domain Bacteria; phylum Bacillota; class Clostridia; order UMGS1810; family UMGS1810; genus Qingrenia. The sequence goes on from CAKSTL010000001.1 coordinate 139,463, forward strand.
ACCACGAGCTTCAGAGCATAGAAGGTCAGATTAAGCTGTTTAACAATCAGGTGTTTATTGCGGATAACATAAAAGAGGTTATTCCCGAATATCTTATGCTGTTAAAGGGCGTTATCGACTGCCCCGATTTGCCGCTTAACGTTTCAAGAAGCTTTTTGCAGAACGACGGCTATGTAACAAAGGTTTCAAACCACATTACAAAAAAGGTTGCGGACAAGCTTAATTCGCTTTTCAAAACCGAAAAGGAAACATACGAAAAATATTGGGACGACATTAATCCGTTTGTAAAATACGGCTGTCTGAGAGATGACAAATTCTATGACAGAGTAAAGGATATTCTTCTCTTTAAAGATATAAACGGCGCTTACAAAACGCTTAAAGACTTTGCGGACGAGGGTACAAAAGAGGTTTATTACGTTACCGATAAGGACGCACAAATGCAGTATATAGACCTTTTGAAGGCTGAAAATATTACGCCCGTGCTTTTGCCCGATATGATTGACAACCACTTTGTAAGCTATCTTGAATACAAAAATGCGGACATAAAATTTAAAAGGGTGGATTCGTATATCGGCGACAGTCTTAAAGACAATGCCGAAAGCGAGGAGGATGTAAAAACAAAAATTGCAGACCTTTTCAAGGGTATTCTTGAGCCGGACGCAAAAATCGAAGTATCTCCCTTAAAATCCGAGGAGGTTTCCGCACTGTTCGTTCTTTCCGAGGAAGAAAGACGTATGGAGGAAATGTCAAAAATGTTCGGAAATATGAATTTGCCGAAAGCAGGCGCAACTTTTGTGGTAAACAGCAAAAATCCGCTTGTGCTTAAGGTATGCGCACTGCCCGACGGCGACGAAAAAACACTTCTGGCAAAACAGATTTACGATATGGCACGTCTTTCGCACAAAACCCTTTCAGGCGACGATATGACGGAATTTATAAAAAGAAGCAACGACCTTCTTATAAAACTTGCCGAAAAACAGTAAATTTTAAAAATTAAAGAAAATATTTCTTGCAACCGCACACACTGCGGTTGTTTTTTTGCATAAAATTTTGCATAAATTTCAAAATACTATTGCATAAACGTGCAAAAAAGTGTATAATTTAATAAACTAGGGCATCGGAAAACCGTATGCCTGACACTGAGGATTGATTGAATGAAAACTGTTGCAATACTTTCCAATGCCAAAAAGGACAGAGATTTTAAAACTGCCGAAAAGGTATACAATATAATAAAAGACAAATACAGCGTCATAAGCTATGTAAATATGCACATAAACGGTATAAAATATACAAGCGAAGAATATGTAATCAGAAATGCCGAGCTTATTATTGTGCTTGGCGGCGACGGAACAATTCTGCGCACCGCACGCAAAGTGTGCAAGCGAAAAACGCCGATACTCGGCATTAATATGGGCAGAGTGGGATTTCTTGCCGAAATTGAAAAAGGTGTGCTTGAAAAGTATATTCTGCGTCTTCTTGAAGGAAAATTTTCGCTCGAAACGCGCAGTATGCTTTATGCCTGCGTTGAAAGAAACGGTCAGAGAGTTGCAAAATTCAATGCGCTAAACGACGTTGTTGTATCGTGCAATTCGTTTAAAAGAATGGTTGACATTGACATTTTTGTGGACAAAACAATGGTTGACAGCTATTCTGCCGACGGAGTTATAGTGTCCACCCCCACCGGCTCTACGGCATATTCGCTCTCAGCCGGCGGCCCGGTTGCCGACAGCTCTCTCGACATTATGATTATAACCCCCATTTGTCCGCACACGCTTACGTCACGCTCCATTATTCTGCCGGGCGAAAAAACGGTAAAAATACGGCTTAAGGAAAAAACCGCACGTCACTCGCTTCTCACCGTTGACGGTCAGGAGGGGTTTGATTTGGAGGACGGCGACGTTATAAAAATATGCAAGTCAAATTATCAGACATCTCTTGTAAAGCTTTCGGATTTGAATTTTTACGAGGTGCTCAAAAAAAAGCTCGGCGAACGCAGCAAGCAGAACGAAAGGAATTTTTGAAATGACAAAAAGCGAAAGACAGGCAAAAATACTTGAAATTATATCAGAAAACAACGTATCCACACAGGACGAAATTGTGCGCATTCTCAACGACTCGGGCTACAACGTAACGCAGGCAACAACTTCAAGGGATTTGCAGGAGCTGCGCATTACAAAACTTATGCTTCCTGACGGCAGCTATAAATATGCGGCGGCAAAACTTCCCGAAATCAACATCAGCGAAAAGATGAATGCAGTTTTTTCGCAGTGTCTTGTAAGCGTTGACTATGCAATGAACATTGTTGTGGTAAAAACCTTTACCGGTGCGGCACAGGCGGTTGCGGCGGCGATTGATTCTTTTGTATGGGACGAAATAGTAGGCTCGATTGCGGGCGACGACACCATTATGATTGTGGTGCGCAATGAAAAAAGCGCAAAACAGCTTGCGGTCAAATTATCAAGATTTATAGCGTAAGAGGTGAAAAACTATGCTTACACATTTAAGTATAAAAAATATTGCCGTTATCGACAATGCGCAGATTGATTTTGCGGACGGATTTAATATTTTAACCGGCGAAACAGGCGCAGGAAAATCAATTATCATAAATTCGCTCAACATTTTGAGCGGCTACCGTGCGTCAAAGGAGCTTATCCGTTCGGGCGAGCAAAGCGCACGAGTGGACGGAATTTTTACAGTGACAGACGAAATAAAAACAGAAATTTCAAATCTTATCGGCATTGAAGCTGAAGATAACGAAATTCTTATTTCACGTGAATTTAACCTTGACGGAAAAAACAGCGTCCGCATAAACGGAAGTCCCGTTACGCTCTCAATGCTTAAAGAAATAGGTCCTCTTTTGGTTAACATTCACGGTCAGCACGATTCTGCGTCGCTTCTTTCAAAAAAAAGCCATATGGGTTTTCTGGACGAGTTCGGCGGCGAAAAGCTTTTGACCGCTCTTAAAGAATACACCGAAGCTTATACCGAGTATAAAGAGGTGAAAGCCGAGCTTGAGAAGCTTGACACGGACGAAACCGAAAAAGAGCGCAGAATGGACCTTTTGAAATATCAGATTGAAGAAATAGAAGTTGCAAATCTTTTGCCTGATGAAGAGGACGAGCTTTCCGAGCGCAGAAATTTTCTTGCAAACGCTCAGAAAATATCGGAAAACTGTCTTGCTGCGTTCGACAAGCTGTATGACGGCGAGGAAACGGGAAATTCGGCGCACGACCTTATCTGGGAGGCGGTAAAGCTTATTGAGCAGATTACCGAATTCAGCTCCGAAACCGACAATATCTGCAAAGAGCTTACCGATATGACATACATAATTTCCGACCATTCGCACACTTTAAAAAAGCTTGCCGACAGTCTTGAATGTAACGACTACGAGCTTAACGAAATTGAGGAACGCCTTGACCTTATATACAATCTTAAGCGAAAATACGGAACAAGTATTCCGGGCATTTTAAAATATCTTGAAAAAATAAAAAAAGAATACGGCGAAATTGAGGACAGCGACGAAAAAATCAAAGATTTGACGCAAAAGCTTAAAAATCTTGAGCTTAAAAGGCTTGAAAAAGCCGAAGCGCTCTCGCTTATCCGCAAAAACAGCGCAAAGACTTTGAGCGAAAAAGTTTGCAAAGAGCTGTGCGAGCTTGAAATGGCAAAAACCGTTTTTGAGGTGAAAATCTCGGACAGTATCTTTTCGCCTTCGGGAAAGGATGACGTTGAATTTTTAATAAGCACAAATCCCGGAGAACTTCCGAAGCCGCTTTCAAAAATTGCCTCGGGCGGCGAGCTTTCAAGAATTATTCTTGCGATAAAAAGCGTTATTACAGGCTCGGGAAACGGCAAAACCCTTATTTTTGACGAAGTTGACACCGGTGTGAGCGGAAAAACTGCGCAGAAAATAGGCGAAAAACTTTACAGAATGACAAACAGCGCACAGGTTATTTGCATAACCCACCTTGCACAGATTGCGTCGCTTGCGGACAAGCATTTTCTGATAGAAAAATCCTCGGAAAACGGGCGCACAAGAACGCAGATTACACCGATTGACGGCGGCGGAAGGGTAAACGAAATTGCACGTATTATCGGCGGAGAGGTTATTACCGACCTTACAAAAGAAAATGCAAAGGAACAGCTTCTTCTTGCCGGGGATATCAAAAAAAAGCTGAAAAACTAAAGTATCGGGGGTTTTAATATGCAAAAAAGACGGGATAAAATAAACTATTATCTTGACATTGCCGAGGCGGTTTCAAAAAGAGGCACGTGTATCCGCCGCAACTGGGGAAGCATCATTGTAAAGAACGACGAAATAATTTCAACAGGCTATTCGGGTGCGCCCAGAGGCAGAAAAAACTGCATTGATTTGGGATTTTGCCTGCGTGAAAAGCTGAATATTCCCAGAGGAGAACGTTATGAACTTTGCAGAAGCGTTCATTCCGAGGCAAACGCCATAATATCCGCACCGCGCTCGTCTATGCTTGATGCAACCCTTTATCTTGTTGGAAAAAACGCACGCACCGGCGAGTATGTCGAAAATGCCTCGTCCTGCGCAATGTGCAAAAGAATGGTGATAAACGCCGGCATAAAAGAGGTTATCGTGCGCAGAACGCAGGATACTTACGATATTATAAAGGTTTCGGGCTGGATTGAAAATGACGACTCTTTAAATGACAGTTTCGGATATTGATAACTCTTTGGAGGCTTAAATGATTAGTGTTGAACTGATTTTGTTTATACTTAAATACGTGTTTGTCATTCTTGCGTTTTTGTTTATTGCAAGCGTAACAAAGCTTATTTATCTCGATATTACCGATACGGCGAGATATCTTAAAACAAGCGAGGACGCATATGCGTATCTTAAGCTTATAAACTTAAGAGAGGATTTGAATTTTAAGGTTTATGAAAGTTATTCTGTCGGCGCAGATAGCACAATCGGCAGAAAAAAAAGCTGTACCATAAGAATAAACTGCCCGTTTTTATCAAAGGTTCACGCAAGAATTTTTTTGTATAAGGATAAGTTTTATGTTGAAGATTTGGGCAGCACCAACGGCACGTTTATAGGCGATAAACCGGTGCTTGAAAAGCCCGTGCGCATAAAGGACGGCGATAAAATCTCGTTCGGTGGATTAAGTTTTCTTTTTGTTGAGGTGCTTGACAATTTAAGGGAGGCGGACAATAATGACGAAGTTTAAACTGCGCCCTCCCATGTTTCTTTTGCTTCTTGATATCTGCGGTTTCGGCTCGTACCTTCTTCTGACAAAGAATTTAGCCGTAAGGCAGGACGCACTTGTTTCGGCGCTTGCGTTTTTTTGCACCGTAATGCTTATTTACATTCTTATGTCGGCATTCAAACTCGGCGACGTTTATCTTTATCTTATTGCGTCGTTTCTTGTCAGCATAGGTCTTATAATGCTTTTCAGACTTGATTATGCGTCGTTCGGAAGAAAGCAAACAGCCTGGTTTTTTATAGGAATAGGACTGTTTTTGATTTCATACGTTTTTATGCGTTTTATAAAAATATGGGACAAACTTCTTGTTTTTTATGCGGCAATGACGTTTGTACTGTTTCTGGCAACGCTTGTGTTCGGCGAAAGTATAAAAGGCGCAAAAAACTGGATAAAAATAGGCGCACTTTCGCTTCAGCCGTCCGAAATAATTAAAATTTTTTATGTTTTTACACTTGCGTGCTTTATTTCAAAAAAAGTGCCGGAGAATCATTTTTTCAACACGGTGCATTTCGGCTTTAAAACAAGGGATTTGCTGCTTTCGGCATACGTTTACGGATGTGTGGGATTTTTTGCAATTCTTAACGAATGGGGCACTGCGCTTTTATTCTTTTTGACGTATTTTGCGGCAATGTTTATATACGACAAAAGCTTAAAACTTGTTTTGCTCAACGGGCTTATGTCAGCGTTTATCGGTATTCTCGGCTACCTCTTTACCGACCAGATTTCAACAAGGGTTCACATATGGCTTGACCCGTGGACGGATATGCAGGGAAAGGGGTATCAAATTGCGCAGTCGCTTTTTGCAATTGTATCGGGCGGATTTTTCGGCAGCGGACTCGGACAGGGCTCGCCAAACAGCATACCCGAGAGCCATTCCGATTTCATATTCTCGGCAATATGCGAGGAAATGGGGCTTTTTATGGGCATTGCAATAATAATGTGCTATTTTATTTTCACATACCGTGGAGTAAAAATTGCCCTTAAAACAAACAACAGCTTTTACAAAGCGGTTGCAATTCTGCTTACAACCGTGTTCGGCTTTCAGACGTTTATCATAATCGGCGGAGTTATAAAAATGATACCTCTTACCGGAATTACACTTCCGTTTGTAAGCTACGGCGGAAGCTCCATTATATCAAGCTTTATTATGCTCGGAATTATGGCGGCAATATCTTCATCCGAAAAAAATCTGTAACTTAAATATTTTCATATTAAGAAAAAAATCTGCAAAAAAGGGATAATTTGCAGATTTTTTTTGATACTAAGAGTATGAATTTTTAAAAAAAAGAGGATCTTATATGAAAAAAATTGCATTTTTTGACACCAAACCGTATGACAAAATATACTTTGACAAATATAAGGACGAATTCGGATTTGAAATTAAATATTTTGAATCCAAGCTTAATCCCGACACTGCATATATATCAAAAAAATACGACGCCGTGTGTGCTTTTGTCAATGACGATTTAAGCAAGGACACCGTAAATGAGCTGTACGACAACGGAATAAGTATTGTTGCAATGCGCTGTGCAGGCTACAACAACGTTGATTTTAAGGAAGCATACGAAAAGGTGCACGTGGTGCGTGTTCCGGCATATTCGCCGTATGCGGTTGCCGAACATACAATGGCGCTTCTTTTGTGCCTTAACCGCAAAATACACCGTGCATTTAACAGAACAAGAGAATACAATTTCAGCCTCAACTCTCTTATCGGCTTTGATATCAACCAAAAAACAATCGGCGTTGTGGGCACCGGAAAAATAGGCAGAACTTTTATAAACATCTGCAAGGGATTTGGGGCAAATGTCATAGCATACGACGCTTTTATTCCGAAAAACACCGATATTAAATATGTTACGCTTGACGAACTTTTTGAAAAATCGGATATAATTTCTCTGCACTGTCCCCTCACCAAGGACACGCACCATATGATTAACGAAAAATCAATAGAAAAAATGAAAAAGGGTGTGTATATTCTAAACACCTCCAGAGGTTCGCTTATCGACAGTGAGGCGCTTTTAAACGGTCTTAAAACAAAAAAAATCGGTGCTGCGGGACTTGACGTTTACGAAGAGGAAAGCGACTTTTTCTACGAGGATTTATCATACAAGATAATAAACGACGAAATACTGGCAGGATTGATTTCTATGCCGAACGTGATTATCACCTCGCACCAGGCGTTTTTAACGCACGAGGCGCTAAAAAACATTGCGTATGTTACACTTTCTAACCTGTCCCGTTATTTCAATGATGAATTTTTAGAAAACGAAATCTGCTACAAATGCCAAAAATACGGCAAATGCGACAGAGATAAAGGAAAGCGGTGCTTTTAAAATGGCAATTGCGTTTATCAGAACAATAATTTTGTATATTCTTGTAATTTGCGCAATGCGGATTATGGGAAAGAGGCAAATCGGCGAGCTTCAGCCGTCGGAGCTTGTTGTTGCAATTATGATTTCCGACCTTGCCACCGTTCCGGTATCAGACATTGCAATCCCGCTTCTGAGCGGCGTTATACCAATTCTGACGCTCATTATTTTTGAGGTTTCAATATCGTTTTTAACGCTGAAAAGCGAAAAGGCAAGAAACATTATAACCGGCAGACCGACCTACATTATAAAGGACGGAATAATTGCCGAAAAGCAAATGCGGAATATGCGCTACAACATTGAAGATTTGCTTGAAGAACTCCGTCTTAAGGATTGCCCCAACATTGCCGACGTGCACACTGCAATTCTTGAAACGAACGGAGAACTCAGCGTTGTTTTAAAATCGGACAAGCGCACTCCGACCTGCGAGGACCTTAAGATTCATCCGAATCAGGAAAGCGTTCCGCTTGTGCTTATATCGGACGGAAAAATCCGTTTTAACCATTTAAAAGACCTTAACAAGGACGAAAAATGGCTTAAAAAAAAGCTTTCGGAGAGAAATATAAAAAACGCAAATGATGTTTTTTTGTTTTTGATAGACCAAGACGGCGTAATTACACTGCAAATAAAGGACGGTGCGAAAAATTAAAACCTATATTTTTGTTATGATTTTGCTTTTTGTCATCATCTTCCTTCTTTTCTGCAATTATTTTTATATTGAAAAAAGGTGCGCCGCCATAAACGATAAGCTTGACGCTCTTGAAAACAGCATAATAAATTTTGACGACGAAAAAATAAGTGAAAATCTTAAAGACGTTCAAACCTACTGGCAAAAGGAAAAAGACGTTCTTCTTGCGTTTTCAAACCACAAGTGTCTTGATGACATTTCCGAAATTTTTTCACGCATAAGCGCGAAAACCGACACGGCAAGATATGATGAAGCGATTGAAGAAATCCGCCTTGCAAAGCTTCACATCAAAGATATACTCACAAACGAAATTCCGTCGTTTGAAAATATTTTTTAGTTGACTTTTAAGCTTTTTTATGCTATACTAAGCGTTACACTGTCTTAATGACACAAAAACTTACGGGGGGATTATGCAAATACACTTATCTGAAAATTTCACCTACAAAAAGCTTCTGCAATTTGTTTTTCCGTCCGTTATGATGATGGTTTTTTCATCTCTTTACGGAATTGTGGACGGGTTGTTTGTATCAAACTTTGTGGGAAAAAACGCTTTTGCGGCGGTTAACTTTATAATGCCGTTTCTTATGATACTCGGCACACTCGGCTTTATGCTCGGCACCGGCGGCAGCGCAGTTGTTGCAAAAACACTCGGCGAGGGCAAAAAAGAAACTGCAAACAGGCATTTTTCAATGCTTGTATATACAACGCTCATCTTGGGAACGTTTTTTGCGGCTGCCGGAATTATTTTTATAAAGCCTATAACAATAATGCTCGGTGCTGACGAACAAATGCTTTCGGACTGCGTAATTTACGGAACAATCATCCTTCTTGCGCTGCCGTTTTTTATGCTTCAGAACGTTTTTCAAAGCTTTTTGGTAACAGCCGAAAGACCGCACCTCGGTTTATATGTGACGATTGCGGCGGGCGTTGCAAATATGGTGCTCGACTTTGTACTTATTGTCCCATTAAAAATGGGTGTTGCAGGCGCAGCACTTGCCACTGCGGCAAGCCAGACTGTGGGCGGAGTTGTTCCGCTTTTGTATTTTGCAAGCAAAAAAAATAAAAGCCTTCTGCGCCTCACAAAGGCTTCGGCAGACTTTAAAACACTCGGAAAGGTGTGCGCAAACGGGTCGTCCGAGCTCATGACAAACGTTTCAATGTCGCTTGTAAACATTCTTTACAATTTTCAGCTTATGCGCCTCGAAGGGAAGGACGGAATTGCGGCATTCGGCGTTATTATGTATGCAAACTGGATATTTATTTCCATTTTTATAGGCTATTCAATCGGAAGTGCGCCGATTGTGGGCTTTAATTACGGCGCAAAAAATGATGATGAGCTTAAAAACATTTTTAAAAAAAGCTTTGTAATACTTACCGTACTCGGAATTTTGCTGACGTCGGTTTCGGTTATATTTGCACGGCCCTTAGCCGGAATTTTTATAGGCTACGACAAAACGCTTCTTGCGCTCACAGAACACGGATTAAAGCTTTTTTCGCTTGCGTTTCTTATGAGCGGCTACAACATTTACGGTTCGGCGTTTTTCACGGCGCTCGGCAACGGATTTGTATCGGCGGCTATTTCGTTTATGCGAACACTCGTCTTTCAGTCCGCAGTTGTCCTTATTCTGCCGATATTTTTTGAAACGGACGGAATTTGGTTTTCGCTGCTCGTATCAGAAATTCTTGCGTTTATTGTAACCGCAGCCTTTATACTTTCAAAGAAAAAAGTTTACAACTATATGTAAATAGTTTTCCGCAAAAAAAGCCTTACGGTTTAAATTGACCGTAAGGCTTTTTAGATTTATATAATTTATTTTACAGCGGTAATTTTTGCAACGGGAACATCCGAAACCTTTTTGCTTTCTTCTTTTGCCGCCGCAGTCGAATTTGCCAAAATTTCATAAGCGTCAAAAACAGGCTCGGAAACAGGGGCTTTAAGGGTTGTGCCGATTTCCTTTTTGAGTTTTGAAGGAATATCGTTCGTGCCGTCAAGCCTTTCTTCAAGCTCGGCTGCGCCCTCGTCTATAATTTTAACCTTATTTACAAACTCGTTTGTTGTGTTAAGAAGCTTATCCAAAATTTCGGTATAAAGCGCTCTTATGCCGACAACCTCGCTCTTCATATTTTCGCTCGACTGCGCAACAAACTGCTCGTAGCTTTCAATCTGCTCGGTAAGCTCTTTTGAAACTTTGTTCCTTACAGCGTCCATATCCGCATATGCCTTTGAGCAAATTTCTCCTGCGGCGCTGTATGCGTTTGCGGTAGTTTTTGCAGCCTCGTTTTTAATTTTTTCAATTTCTTCCAAAAGCGCACGGTTTTCCTCTGCCGCTTTTTCAAGCTCGATCTTTACATCGTCAAGCTCGGCAGCCCTTGCAGCCTCTTTTTTTGTTTCCGCAAGCTCTATCATAACGTTTGTAAGCTTTAAATTAAGCTCCTCGTTCTCGCCCTTTAAAGCCTCTATGGCCGAATCTACTTCTTTTTTATTATATCCGAACAATCCTTTTTTCATTTCAAAATTCAAATCCTTTCCGCAAACCTTTTTAAGTCGGCAAAGTATATATTACCATATTCTGCAAAATTCGTCAATATTATTTTATCAAATAATTCATAAAAGCGACGGCAAAATTAAAATAAATCAAAATCGAGCAGGCGTCAACAATGGTGGTTATAAGCGGAGAAGCCATAAGCGCCGGGTCGAGCTTGCATTTTTTTGCCAGAATAGGAAGTGCGCAGCCCAAAAATTTTGCAAGAATAATTGTGCACATAAGCGTAACTCCCAAAACGGCGGCAAGCGCATATGCATTAACTGTCGGGTCGGAATTATACATAATTACAATTCTCAAACCGTTTACAACAGCCAGAACAACGCCGACAATAAGCGCAATTCCAAGTTCTTTTAAAACCGCCTTAAAAAAGTCTGACGTTTCAATTTCGTCAAGCGCAAGACCACGTATAATAAGCACCGAAGCCTGTGAACCGCAGTTTCCGCCCGTGTCCATAAGCTGAGGTATAAACGAAACAAGAAGCGGTATTGCCGAAAACGCAACCTCATATCTTGTTATAATTGTACCCGTAAAAATTGCCGACAGCATAAGGAACAAAAGCCACGGTATACGGTTTTTTGCGTGCTGCCAGACAGACGTTTTAAAATACGTGTCCTCATTAGGCATAACAGCACCCATTTTTGTAATATCTTCCGTTGTTTCGTCCTGCAAAACGTCGATAGCGTCGTCGATTGTAACAATTCCGACAAGTCTTTCTTCCTTGTCCACAACAGGAATGGCAAGAAAGTCGTATTTATCAAAAAGATTTGCAACAACCTCTTTATCCTCCGATGTATCAACGCAGACAATGTTGGTTTCCATTATATCTTCAATAACAACACCCTGTTCGGACAGCATTAAATCCTTTGCGCTCACAATTCCTATAAGCTTGCGGCTTTTCGTTGTAACGTAAAGGGTGTAGATGGTTTCCTTGTCAACCCCTACCCTTCTTATGCGCTCAAAAGCGTCCGCAACCGTCATATCCTTTTTAAGGTCAACAAACTCGGTTGTCATAATGCTGCCTGCGCTGTCTTTGGGATAATTCAAAATCTGATTTATCATTGCCCTTGTCTGCGGGTCTGTAGACCTTAAAATTCTTTTTACAACGTTAGACGGCATTTCTTCAATAATATCAACCGTATCGTCCACGTAAAGCTCGTCAAGCATAGCTTTAAGCTCGGTATCGCTGAACGATTTTATAAGGTGCTCCTGCATATCGTGGTCCATTTCGACAAACGTTTCCGCAGCAAGCTCCTTTGGAAGTATTCTGAAAAGTATCGGCAGCTGCTCCATTGGAATATCCTCCATAACAGCCGCTAAATCATAAGGATTAATATCCAGTATTTCTTCTTTAAGCTGGGCATATCTTCTGTTTTCCAAAAGATATAAAACCCTCTCTTCGATTCTTTCCTGCATTTTTAAGTGCCTCCTTAAATCTTATTGTATAAGCAGTTCAAAAAGACACAAAACGTCCGTAAATTATGACAAAAAACCAAACAATCCACACCGGCAACCGGTGCGCAGAAAATAGTCCGATAAGCATAAATTAGGGGGTTTTATGTCGCCGCTGCCTGATGCGTTCATTTAGTTTTCACCTCTTTATAAATAAAAATTTTATGCAGCATTTTAGCTTGCCGCATACTGCATATATTATACCCTTTTTTCTGACATTTGTCAACACAAAATATCTTTTATGCGCACTATGCCGAAAAGATAAGCCTGCACACCGCAACGCTTACAAAAATGCCGACAATATCCGCAATAAGCGCACATTTGACGCTGTGGCGCATATCAGAAATTTTTACGGCGCCGAAATAAACGCTCAGCGTATAAAACGTTGTTTCGGTAGAGCCCATAAGCGTTGAAACTGCACGTCCGACAAACGAATCTGTTCCGTAAGTTTTAAAAATATCGGTGGCAAGAGCAAGCGAGCCGCTGCCCGAAACAGGTCTTAAAAGCGCAAACGGAACCATTTCGGGCGGAAACGAAATGCGTCTTGCAAAAGGTGTTATAACAGCCGTGAGTATATCCATTGCGCCCGATTTTTTAAACATATTTACCGCTACCAAAATTGCAAGGATGGGAGCAAAAATTGAAAATACTGTTTTAACTCCGTCCTTTGCGCCGTCAATAAATGCCTCGTAAACGTTTACCTTTTTGCAGAGCGCATATGCGATTATAAAAAACATCATCATAGGAACGCACATTGCCGAAATTTTGTTCATAGCCGCCTCCTGTCTGCTGAGGAATAAATTTTTGTTATTGCGCAGGCGCAGAATGCGGTAATAACAGACGTTATCCACACCGGAACAATAATTTCGGCAGGGTTTTTCGAGCCGAGCGACGCACGTATTGCGATAAGCGTTGACGGAATTATTTGTATTGAGGCGGTATTAAGAACTACAAACATACACATTTCGTCGCTTGCGCAGCCCTTGTTTTTGTTAAGCTTGTCAAGGTGTGACATAGCTTTGAGTCCGAGCGGCGTTGCGGCATTTGCAAGACCTAAAATATTTGCAATCATATTCATTGAAATTGCCGCCAGTGCGGGCGAATTTTTATCGAGTTTGGGAAAAAGCACACGTGTAAGCGGACGGATAAGCGCCGTAAACACCTTTGTAAGACCGCTTTTCTCCGCTATTTTAAGCATTCCGCACCACATAACAACCGCACCGGCAAACGACATAACGGTTGTTACAGCGTTGTTTGCGCCCTCAAATGCGGCGTTTGTAACGCTGTCAATATTTCCGGTTGCAATTCCGCATACGATTGAAATTATAACCAAAAATCCCCATATATAATTGAGCAATAATATCCCTCCCCTTAAACAATATTACAGTCAGACCGAAAAAATTCGCACAAATTATTGACGTACAAAAATTTTTAAAATAAAATGTATTTGTGCGAAACTTTTCACGGCATTCTGAAGTCTAAACTAATGAAAGGAGGCAATACAAGATGTCGACACGAAAAGCCTTTGAAAAATTTATGGAAAATAACATAGATAACGCCTACCGATTTGCATACACCTTTGCGAAAAACAAACCGGATGCGGAGGATATTTTGTCCGAGAGTGCGATAAAAGCGCTTAAGGCGATTAAAACCTTAAAAGACGAAAAATACATAAAAGGCTGGTTTTACAAGATAATCACAAACACCGCAATTACGCACATAAACCGCAGTAAAAAAGTTGTCAGCGTAGATTTTTCGCAGTGCGAAGAAATTTCGCACAACGACGAAACCAACTTTGAATTTTTCGATATTTTAAAGAATTTAACCATTCAGGACAGAAGCATTATAGTTTTAAAAATTTTGGAGAATATGAAATTTTATGAAATCGCCGAGATTTTGAAACTTAACGAAAGCACCGTTAAAACACGCTACTACAAGGCGCTCAAAACACTTAAAATTGATTTGGAGGGCGAAATTTATGGATAAAATCAAACTTTTAAAAGACGAATATCAAAAAATAAACATTGACAAAAAATTTAAAGAAAGGACGATTTGTATGATTAAAAACAAAAACAGAAAAAAATTTGTTCTAAAGCTTTGCTCATCAATCGCAGCAAGTATTGTAATTCTCGGCACCACAGCTGTCAATCTCTCCCCCGCTCTCGCATATGCCGCAAAGGATATACCCGTTTTAAAACAAATTGTAAAAGTTGTTACGCTCGGCAGATACGAGGCTAACGAAAACGGCTACAGCGCAGAAATTGCGTCGCCGAAAATTGAGGGGCTTTTGGACAAAGAGCTTGAAAACAGGCTTAACAAGGAATTTAAAGACAACGCCGACGCACTTATTTCGGCATACGAAAACGACGTTAAAGAGCTTAAAAAAGAGTTCGGCGATGAAACAATCCATATGGGCGTAAAGTCCAACTACATCATAAAAACCGACAACGACAATTATCTGTCGCTCGACGTTTACATTTTAAACGTTGCGGGTTCGTCGTCAACAAAGCACACCTTCTACACAATAGACAAGAAAACAGGCAAACTTGTGACGTTAAAATCGCTTTTTAAGGACAACGCAGACTACATCACGCCGATAAGCGAATACATCAGAGGCGAAATGAAACGCATCAACGACGAGGAAAACGGCGCATTCTGGATTGAAAAGGATGAATTTAACTTTGATATATTTGAAAAAATCAAGCCCGACCAGAATTTTTACATCAATTCTGACAATAAATTGGTAATTTGCTTTGACAAATATGACGTTGCGGCAGGTGCGCAAGGCAGTCCCGAATTTGTAATTACGGACAGTGTAATCAAAGACATTTTAAGATGATTTTTCCCGTTTTAAAGCCTGTCGGCGCAAATCCGACAGGCTTGTGACGTATTTGTGTCTAATAGGTGACAAAATATTACAATAAAATGACAAATAAAAATTTTTTCGATTTGATATTGACTTTATTTACAATATATGGTAATATACCCTAAAGTGTTACAAAATATTTTTACAAAGGAGTGGCTAAGTATGTTAAAATCTACAGGAATAGTAAGACAGGTTGATGAGTTGGGCAGAATAACCCTACCTATCGAGCTTCGGAGAACACTTGAAATTAATGAAAAGGACAGTCTTGAGATTTTCGTGGAAGGCAGCACAATAGTTCTTAAAAAATACGAGCCGTCCTGTATGTTCTGCGGAAATGCAAGAAATATTATTTCATACAAGGACAGAAACATTTGCGCAGAGTGCCTTGAAGAAATCAAAAACTTTAATGCATAAAATCAAAATTTTTAAAGTGTTTAAAAACAATTAAATTATAAATTAAAACCGCCCGGAAAAACCGGACGGCTTTTTATTTTTATGCGGTTACAATCTTGCTGTCGGCGTGAAGATTGAACTTGTCAACCGCCGCCTCACGCATTTTGTATTTTAAAATCTTTCCCGCCGCATTCATAGGAAATTCGCTTACAAAATCCACATATTTCGGCACCTTGTGCTTTGCCATATGGCTTTTTACAAATTCTTTTATTTCCTCCTCGGTTGCGCTCTCGCCCTCTTTTAAAATTATGCACGCCATAATTTCTTCGCCGTACTGCTTGTCGGGAACGCCTATAACCTGAACGTCCTTTACCTTATCGTGAGTATAAATAAATTCCTCTATCTCCTTAGGGTAAATATTTTCTCCGCCCCTTATTATCATATCCTTTATTCTGCCGGTAATTTTATAGTTGCCGTCAGAAGTTTTTCTTGCCAAATCACCCGTGTGCAGCCATCCGTCC
Source organism: uncultured Clostridia bacterium (assembly GCA_934500875.1). Taxonomy (GTDB): domain Bacteria; phylum Bacillota; class Clostridia; order UMGS1810; family UMGS1810; genus Qingrenia. Next base: position 155,532 of record CAKSTL010000001.1, read on the forward strand.
TTATCGATTGCAGCGGCGGTCGCCTCGGGCATTTTATAGTAACCCTTCATAATGTTGTAGCCTCTTGCAACAAACTCTCCGTCGGTATTCACGGGAAGCTCTTCGTTTGTTTCGGGGTCAACAATCTTACACTCGACGCCGAAAATATTCGAGCCGACAGTATTAACCCTTGTTTCAAGCGAATCGGTAGTTTTGCTCATTGTGCAGCCGGGAGAAGCCTCGGTCTGACCGTAGGTTATGCAAATCTCCTTCATATTCATTTTGTTTACGACATCTTCCATAACCTTTACCGGGCACGGACTTCCTGCCATAATTCCTGTTCTCATATGCGAAAAATCGGTTTTTGCAAAATTTTCATTCTCGAGCATTGCGATAAACATTGTCGGAACGCCGTGGAAAGCGGTGATTTTTTCTTTGTTAATGCACGCAAGACCCTTTCTCGGCGAAAATGCAGTTATCGGCGACATAGTGGTTGCGTGAGTAACCGAAGCGGTCATTGCAAGCACCATTCCGAAACAATGGAACATAGGCACCTGAATCATCATTCTGTCCGCAGTTGACAAATCCATACAATCGCCTATAGCCTTGCCGTTGTTTACAACATTGTAGTGCGTAAGCATTACGCCCTTGGGAAAGCCCGTTGTGCCCGACGTATACTGCATATTGCAAACGTCGTTTTTGTGCACCTTCATTCTCATTCTTTCAACTTCCGAAACATCAACCGTTTCGGCAAGCTTCATAGCGTCATCCCACGTATAGCAGCCGTTGTTTTTGCTCTCAACGGTAATAACGTTTTTAAGAACGGGAAGCCTTTTGCTCTTTAAGTCGCCTGCGTCGCACCCGTCAAGCTCGGGACATATTTCTTTTATAATTTCAATGTAATTTGAATCCTTATAACCGTCAATCATAACAAGTGTCTGAGTGTCAGACTGTCTTAAAAGGTATTCCGCCTCGTGCACCTTGTATGCCGTATTGACGGTGACAAGCACTGCGCCGATTTTTGTTGCCGCCCAGAAGGTTATGTACCACGCAGGAATATTTGTCGCCCAGATAGCCACGTGGTCGCCTTTTTTAACACCCATCGCAATAAGCGAGCGTGCAAAAGTGTCTACATCATCTCTGAACTCGGGATACGTTCTTGTATAATCAAGCTCGGTGTAACGAAAAGCGTACTGATTGGGAAACTCTTTGCACACCCTGTCCAGAACATCGGGAAACGTTTCGTCAATAAGCCTTTCTTTTTTCCAGATATATTTACCCTTGCCGTCCTTGCTGTCAAAAAGAGTGTGAGCCATTTTCTTGTACGGCTCCATAAAGTTTGCAAAATGAGGAAAAACAATACCTGCGTCGCACAGCTCTTTTGCCCATCTTTTAACCCATTCAAGCGAAATATATCCGTCATAGCCGGTTTTTTCAAGCTCGCAAATCATAGCGTCAAGCGGCAAATCGCCCTCGCCCATAAGACGGTACTCGCATTTTCCGCCAATCATAATACTGTCTTTTGCGTGAACATACTTTATGTAACTGCCAAGGTTTTCAATTGTTGTGTGCGGCTCCTCGTTTGCATATCTGTACGGATGGTGCAAATCCCAAAGAGCTGCAACATACGGACTGTTTACGCTGTCAAGAAGCTTTTTAAGACGGCGGGTATCTGCATATACGCCGTTTGTTTCAACCAAAAGCGTAACGTTTTTGCCCTCTGCGATTTTTACAAGGTCAAGCAAAACTTTTTTTACATATTCGTCGTCAACCTCACCCAAAGGCATAGGCTCCAAATCGCCCAGAATACGTATATACGGCGTGTTAAGCTTTTGCGCAAGCTCAATATATTTTGTAATTTCAAAAATAATTTCGTCGTAATTTTCTTTAAACTTCAATGCGCAGCCCGACGAAAGACACGGAATTTCAAGACCAAGCTCGTTTAGCTTTGCGATTGTCTTTTCAATTTTAGAATCGGTAAACGGCTTTGCGGTAACTGCAAAAATGTCGTCGCCAAGACCTCTTACTTCGATTCCGTCAAAATTTAAGTCTTTTGCCATTGAATAAATGTCTTCCCAGCTAAAATACGGGCAGGCAAGCGTTGAGAAACTAAGCTTCATAAGTTTGGTCATCCTTCCTTAAGATAAATTTTTCAAGTTCTTTACACAAAAAACCTGATTAATTTATAATAACACATTTTCCGCCTTAATTCAACAAAAACTTAAACGATAAACAAAAATACGTCAAGATGTGCAAATATTACAAAAACGGCGCAGAATTTTTTGTTTGACTTAAACGCAAAAAAGCATTATAATATAAAGTAATAAGGATTTTAATTTTACAAAGGTGAAGCTATGGCAGAATTAAAAATAAAAAAAGGATTTGTTTTAAACGAAATAGACGGCGAGTATATTGTTGCCGCAACAGGAAGAAGGTCACGCAGCTTTTCCGGGTACATATGCCTTAACCATACGGGCAAATTTTTGTGGACCCTGTTGCAGAAAGGCATAAGCTACGACGCTCTGCAAAGAGAATTTATGAACGAATTTGAAATAGATTTTGATACGGCAAAAGAGGATATTGACGCATTTTTGTCAAAACTTGAGGGGGCTGAAATTATTGAGCGATGAGCTTGCAAAAAAAGAATTTTCGCTTGAAAAACTGCGACCTTTTCTTGACAGCGTTATAAACTCGGGCGGCGAATTTAAAATTATTTCAAAGGGCACAAGTATGCTTCCTATGCTTCGTGACGGCGTTGACACGGTTGTTATTGTAAAAAAGCCCGAAAAGCTCAAAAAAGGCGATGCGGTGCTGTACGTAAGAAACAGCGGCGAATACGTTCTTCACAGAATTATAAAGGTGAAAAAAGACGGTTTTGTTATGCGGGGCGACAATCATTTTATTTCGGAATATCCGATTTTTGAAAATCAGATTATCGGCTTTCTTACGGCATACATAAGGGACGGAAAGAGGACGGAACACACCGATTTTAAGTATCGCATATATTCGTTCTATGTGGTGCATTTTATGCCGTTCAGATTTGTCGCAAATCGCTCTTTGCGCCTTTTAAAAAGAGTTTTGCGAAAACTTTTTAAGTATTGGTAACTTGCACGCTGCACAAAAAATAAATATCCCCCCGCATAGCGGGTGGTATTTCATTGTATAAAGAAAACCACGCGACTATCGCATGGTTTTCTTTATACAATGAAACGCACGGTTTCAAAAAATAAACCGTGCGTTTTTTTAATCTTCGGATGTTATAATCAGCAAAAGCCCTTTATCAAAGGTTATTTCTGCGTCCGATTCGGTAAATTCATTGCTTATTCCCCTTGAATCTCCCATTTTAAGCGTAAAACCCGATACAGGATATTTCAACCCCTTAAGCGTAAGATTTGAAACGATTTCGGTAAGCGGAATAAGCGAAAGTTTCCGTCTGCCCTGCGGCGGCAGCGTCACACCGCTTCGGGTGAGAAAAACAGTGTTTTTTTCATTCACAATCTTTGCGCAAACACCCTTTTCCAGCATATATTTAAGCAGCATAATATTTGCCAGCGAATGGTCAACCCTTCCGCCGAGCGCACCTATAACGGTTACTTTTTTAAAGCCTTTTTCAATGGCAATATCAACCGCAATGTGCGTATCCGTAGCGTCTTTTTCGATTTTAAATTTTTTTATATCCTCGCACTCTTTAAGAAAACCCGTTTTTTCAATTTCGTCAAAATTGCACGAATCAAAATCGCCGATAAACATATTCGGCTTTATTCCAAGCTTTCTTAAAAGATGTATTCCTCCGTCGGCGCATATAATATAACTCTGCTCAAGAATTGTCCTGTAAAACTGCGGATTGTCTATTACACCGCCTGACACAATGACTGCCATTTTTTCCATATGATACTCCTAAAATTTTTTAAGAGCCGCAACGGCTTTGCAAACATCCTCTGCGCCGAACACGCTCGAGCCTGCGACAATTACGTTTGCACCGGCATTTACAACGCTTTCTATGTTCTGCAATCCTATGCCGCCGTCAACCTCAATATCAATATTTTTATCCATACTGCGCACTTTTTTTATTTTTTCAAGGCTTTCGGGCATAAATTTCTGTCCGCCGAAGCCCGGTTCAACGCTCATAATAAGCACCATATCAATATCGGGCAAAAATTCTTTCAAAACATTTACGTCTGTTTTCGGCTTTATTGAAAGACCGAGTTTTTTTTCTGCGGTTTTGACTTTATTTTTTATGTATTCATAATTCATATTACATTCATAATGAACCGTAATTATATCTGCACCCGAGCTTAAAAATGCGTCAACATATTTTTCGGGATTTTCAATCATAAGGTGAACATCAAGAACAAGATTTGTGTGCTTTTTTATGCATTTTACCACGTCCGGCCCGAAGGTGATATTTGGCACAAAATGCCCGTCCATAACGTCTATATGAACATAATCCGCTCCGCTTATTTTTTCAATTTCGTCCTTAAGATTGGCAAAGTCGGCGGCAAGCACCGACGGCGAAAGTTTAATCATTGGTTTCTCCTTAATTGTACTCGTTTTCCTTTTGTTTTAAATATTCGTAAAAAGTGCGGTAGCTTTCGTATCTGGTAAGCGGAATATCGCCGTTTTCAACAGCACTTTTAACGCCGCAGAAGCGCTCGTTTATATGCTTGCAATCCGAAAATTTGCACTCGCCGGCAAACGGCAGAATTTCAGGATAATACTCTAAAAGCTTTTCCGACGGTATTTCGGGAAGAGTAAGCATACTGAAGCCCGGCGTGTCGGCAAGATAAGAATTTTCGCCGTATTCAAGAAGTTCAACACAGCGTGTGGTATGCTTGCCTCTGTTAAGCTTTTTGCTTATGCCGCCCGTCTGCAAGTCAAGACCCGTAAGCTTTTTTAGAATACTTGATTTTCCAACCCCCGAAAAACCTGCAAAAGCCGTAACCTTCTTGTTTAAAACGCTTTTAAGCTCGCTTATTCCAACGTCGGAAAGAGTGCTTGTCACAATGGTTCTGCACCCTGCGTTTTTGTATATTTTGCAAATTTCATCCGCCTTGTCCGCACTGCACAAATCCGACTTATTTATACAAAGTATTGCCTCGGCATTGTTGTTTTTTGCAATAATAAGCATTTTGTCAATGAACAAAAAATCGGGATTGGGATTTTTCAGCGCCGCCACAAGCACAAGAGCGTCAATATTCGCTATGGGAGGACGGATAAAAAAGTTTTTGCGCATTTTTATATTTTTAACCGTCCCATAGCCGTTTTCGTCAACGTCGATATCAACAAAATCTCCGACTGTCGGCACCTTTGACTCATTTCTGAATTTTCCGCACGCCCGACATTCTATTATGCCCGAGTCGGTTTTCACGTAATAAAATCCGCCTATTCCTTTTATAATCGTGCCGCTTTCCATATATTTAAAAATTCCTTTTTAATCAAATTTTACTGTTTTTGTCACCTGTTTTACGCCGTCTATATGCACCTCAAAGGTTTTTGTGCCCGTTCCGGTAAGAGTTGCCGAATATTCGGGCGTTTTAGTGGGGTCAACCGTAACGGTGGACACGGTTCTGCCGCCTGTTACAATTTTAATTTCAACAGGCTTTGAATATCCCGACAAATCTATCGTAAGGGTTTTGGTCTTTGCGGCAGGCGCCTGAGTTGTGGGATTCTGGCTTGTTTCGCTTGCCTTGCTTACGGTAAGTGTAATTGTCGTTCCCTTTTTTGCACCGCCGTTAACACTCTGCGAAATAACCGTTCCTGCCGTTTTGTCAGACGTCTTTTCAACCTTTTCAACCTTAAATCCTGCCGATTCAAGCTCTGATTTTGCCTCGTCATATGTTTTTGACACAACCTGAGGCACCATAACCTCTTCTTCGTCCTTTGCCTTTGCCACATAAAGCGTAACGCTTGCGCCTTTTTCAAGCTTTGCCTTTGCGCCGGGACTTTGTCTGATAATTTCGCCCTCCGAAGCCGAATCGCTTTCTTCCTCCGATTTTATAACCTTAAGCCCCATTTTTACAAGTTCTTTTTCAACGCTGTCAAAATCTCTGCCCTTGTAATCCTCCAAAACAATTTCGCTCGGTTCTTTTCCGCTTATAACAACACTGATTTTTTCAAGAGTTGCAACGGTCATATCCGCTTTCGGCGACTGTTCGATAATCTTTCCGTCCTCGCCTTCGCCCTCTCTGTATTCAAGAACCTCAATAACCGCACCGTTTTCCTTTGCAACCTTCTCCGCCTCCTCAAGCGTCATTCCCATAACGCTCGGAACCTTTATATTCCCCGTGTTCTGCGAGCCGAAGAACATAAATCCGAAAACAACGGTCAGCACGCCGACTATAAGAAGCGACGTAATCATTGCAAAAATCACCGCTTTTTTATCGCCCTTCTTTGAAGGCATATCTCTTTCGGTCTGTTTTTTGGGCAACGTTATACTCTCCTCTCTTTTTTTGACCGGCGCAATCTTTATGGTTGCGTCGCCGCCTGCGTCCGAAGGCGCGCTCACAACCGCAGACGAGTCAAGATTAGGATTTTTAAGTATTGCATACAAATCGTCGGCAAGAGCCTCTACCGACTGATAACGGTAATGAGTTTCCTTTGCCATTGCCTTAAAAGTTACGCCCTCAACGCACTGCGGAACGTCGTTTACCTGCTCGCATATTGACCTCGGCGCCTCTTCAATCTGCTTCATTGCAACCGCAACGGGGGTATCGCCGGTGAACGGAACTTTTCCCGTAAGCATTTCATACATTACAATTCCGAGGGAATAAATATCAGATTTTTCGTCAACATAGCCGCCTCTTGCCTGCTCGGGCGAAATATAATGCACCGAGCCGAGAACGTCGTCCGACGCCGCAACGGTAGAGGTAGTGGTAGCCCTGGCAATTCCGAAATCCGTAACCTTTATTGCACCGGTAGAAGTAACTATAATATTGTGGGGCTTTATATCACGATGAATAATATGCTTTGCGTGTGCCTGTGCAAGGCCGTGGCATATTTCAATGGTAATGCTTACAGCCTCTCTCCAGGGTATTCTGCCCTTTTTTTCAATATACTGCTTAAGGGTAATTCCTTCTACGTATTCCATTACGATGTAGTGAATTTCGCCCTCTTTTCCCACATCATAAACCGAAACAATGTTAGGATGCGTAAGGCTTGCAGCCGCTTGCGCCTCAACGTTAAAGCGCTTTACAAATTCTTCGTTTTCGGTCAAATCTTCTCTTAAAACCTTTATAGCAACAATTCTGTTAAGACGTCTGCACCTTGCCTTATAGACAACCGCCATACCGCCTTTGCCGATTTCTTCCAGAATTTCGTATCTTCCGCCCAGTATTTTGCCAACCATATTATACACCTCTTTATCCAAAATCAAAATTTAACCGCCGCAACGGTGATATTATCAAGTCCGCCCCGCTCGTTAGCCCTGTCAACAAGCTTTTTTACGGCATTTTTCAAGTCATCCTCGTGCGTTACAATATCTTTTATTTCTTCTTTTCCAACCATATTTGAAAGTCCGTCGGTGCAGATTACAACCATATCGCCGCACCTTGCCTTAAATTTGTAAAAGTCGGTTTCAACTTCTTCGTTTGTACCCACGGCACGGGTAATAAGATTTTTATTGGGGTGATTTTCCGCCTCTTTTTCGCTTATTTCGCCAAGGTCGATAAGCTCCTGCACAACCGAATGGTCTTTTGTAACCTGATTGATTTTGTCTGAAGTAATGTGATACAAACGGCTGTCGCCGACATTGGCAATGTAGAGGTTTTCGTTTTCAACAATGCACAAAACCACCGTCGTTCCCATACCGAGAAGCAGACTGTCCTTTTTTGCGGCGGCGTAAACCGTTTTGTTTGCAAGCTCAATCCCGCCTCTTAAAAGGCTTTTGATATCGCTTTCGCTTTTCCACGCAAAATGAGCGTCAAAATAGCCCTTAATGCAGTCAACCGTCATCTTGCTTGCAACCGCACCGCCTATGTGACCGCCCATTCCGTCGGCAACTATGATATACCCTGTGTTTTTTGTAAATTCGGATACAAAATAGCTGTCCTCGTTAGCCAGCCGTTTTTTTCCAATGTCTGAATATGCTGCGCTTATCATTTTAAATCACCTGCTTTTGCTTGTTTATTTTTTGCTTGTTTATTTATTGAGATTTGCCCTTCTTAACTGTCCGCACGACGCATTGATATCGCTGCCGAGCTTTCTTCGGACAGTGGTTGTAATACCGTTTTTTTCAAGGACCGCAATAAATTTTTCAATCGTTTTCTGTCTGCTTTTTTTAAATTCTGTTTCGCTTACCTCGTTTACCGGAATAAGGTTAACGTGGCAGAGCATACCCTTAAGCCTTTTTGCCAGAATTCTTGCAACGTTTTCCGAATCGTTTACATTGTCAATCATTGTATATTCAAAGCTTATTCTGCGGTTTGTCACACTTGCATAGTGTCTGCAAGCGTCAAGAAGAGTATCAACGTCATACGCCTTGTTAACCGGCATAATTTCGCTGCGCAAATCGTTTGTGGGTGCGTGAAGCGAAACGGACAGCGTTATCGGAATGTTCACTTTCTCTAATTCTACTATATTTTTCACAATTCCGCAAGTGGAAAGTGAAATATGTCTGTAACCTATATTCAGCCCCAAAGGATTATTGACGTTTTCAAGAAATTTTATTACGTTGTCAAAGTTGTCAAGCGGCTCGCCTATTCCCATCATAACAATGTTTGAAATGCGCTCGCCTATATCCTTTTGGGCAAAAATCACCTCGTCCAAAATTTCGCCCGCCGTAAGATTTCTTACAAGACCGCCTATTGTTGAGGCGCAGAATTTGCACCCCATTCTGCATCCCACCTGCGACGAAATGCAAACCGTTATGCCGTGTTTATAGTACATAACAACCGCCTCAACGGTGTTTTTATCGCCGAGCGAAAAAAGATATTTTGTTGTCTTATCAATTTTTGAAACAAGCTTTCTTTCAATTTTCAGCGTGCTGATGTATGAAATTTCGCAAAGCTTTGCACGAAGGCTTTTTGAAATATCAGTCATTTCGTCAAAGCACTCTGCGCCCTGCGACAGCCATTTAAAAATCTGCTTTGCACGAAATTTCTGCTCGCCGTTTGAAACAAGAAAATTCTCGAGTTCCGAAAGCGTCAAATCCTTTAAGTTTATTTTTTCCATTTAATCAATCCTTACAAATTTTGCCGCAAAGAAACCGTCGGTTTCAAACATATGCGGATAAAACGTAATAAATCCGTTGTTCTCAATATTCAAATCTATTTTTTCAAGTGCAAAATTCTTGTTTTGTTCAAGAAATTTTTTAACGTTTTCTTCGCCCTCCTCTTTTGTGAAGGTGCAGAGAGAAAACACCAGCGTACCGCCCTTTTTTACGTATTTTGCCGAAATATCAAGCATTTTAAGAGCGTTTTCGGCAAGGGTTTTAATGCCGCCGGGTGTTACCGAATACTTAATTTCAGGCTTTTTTCCGACAATTCCGAGCCCCGAACAGGGAAGGTCTGCAAGAACATAATCAAATTTTTCAAAATACTCTTTGTTTTCGCAAAGAGCGTCGTTTTTGCAAACATTTATTATGTCAATTCCGAGCCGCTTTGCGTTGTCGGAAATAAGCTTTAACTTATGGTCGTATATGTCGCACGATAACACACTGCCGCAATTTTGCATAAGCTGGGCAATGTAGGTTGATTTTCCGCCGGGCGCAGCGCAAATATCCATAACGCAGGCACCCTTTTTAGGATTAAGTATTACACACGAAAGCATACTTGACAAGTCCTGAACATAAAAAAGCCCGTCGTCAAAATACTTGCTTTTCAAAAGATATCCCAGCCCTTTAATGCACACAGCGTCGGGACAAAGCAAAGATTTCTCATATTCAATATTTTCGTCGTCAAGAATTTTTAAAAAATCACATACTGAGATTTTAAGCGTATTCACCCGTATATAAATTTTAGGACGCTCAACGCTTTTCTCCATAAGATTTTTTGTAAAATCAAACCCGAAATCGTTTAAAAATTTATTGCAAAGCTCCAAAGGATAAGAATATTTAACGCTCAGAAACTGTGCCTTATCCTTGGGATATTCAAAATCGGTGTTTATAATTTTTCTTAAAACCGCATTGACAAAACCTGCGCTTTTTGCGCCGCCGTACCTTCTTGCAAGCTTAACGCTCTCGTTTACCGAGGCGGAGTTTGGAATTTTGTCCATATATTTTATCTGATAAACACCCATACGCAAAATTATTTTTATGTACGGCGAAATTTTGTTAAGCTTTATACTTGAAGCGTTTTTTACAAAAAAATCAAGATTTATTTTATACTTTACAACGCCGTGGCAGATTTCGGTTGCAAGACGTTTGTCATTATCCGAAATTTCGGCGCTGTCAAGACATTTTTTAAGTTCAATATTTATGTAAGCGCCCATTTTTTCAATGTTATAGAGCGCTTTAAGTGCTACAGAGCGGGCATTCTGCATTATTTTCTTCTCCTTGCCATAAGCACAAATCTTAAAAGATGAGCCGCCGAAACAAGCGCCGACGCAACATACGTAAGAGCCGCTGCGGTTAAAACCCTTTTCGCACCGACAAGCTCGGGTGCGGAAAGAATGTTGTATTCGCCGAGAATTTTAAGAGCACGTCCGCTTGCGTTAAACTCAACCGGAAGCGTTATAAGCTGAAAAAGCACTACCGCCGCAAACAGTATAATTCCGACATACACAAGGTTTAGCGAATTAATTATAAAGCCTATGAAAATAAGCGGAATTGCCGCCTGTGACGATAAATTTACAACAGGATAAACAGCGTTTCTGACCGCAAGAGGAGAATAGCTCTTTGCGTGCTGGATTGCGTGACCAGCCTCGTGCGCCGCAACGCCGATTGAGGCAACGCTCATACTCGAATAAACCGAATCGGACAGTCTTATAACCCTCACCCTCGGGTCGTAATGGTCGGTAAGCGAGCCGGAAACGTGTTCTATCGAAACATCCGAAAGCCCGTTTGCATCAAGAATTCTACGTGTTGCGTCATAAGCTGTAATGCCGTTTTGCGAATACACTTCTGCGTATTTTGCAAAGGTTGATTTTACTTTAATCTGTGCCCACAGCGCTATAATTGCCGCAGGAAGAACAAACATAAGATAGTAAATATCCATTGTCTTTCACACTCCCAGAATTTTTCCTTTTTCAATGGTGTTTCCTTTTAAATAATCTTCAACAGTCATCTCTCTTTTGCCTTCGGTCTGAATGGAGATAACCTCCAAAGTGCCGTCGCCGCACGATACAAAAAACGACTTTTTGCAAACGTCTGTAATTTCGCCGTCCGCACCGCCGTTTTTGTCGCCGCACGCCTTGCAGCGGCAAATTTTCATAAGCCTTCCGTCATAAAGCGTTTGCGCCTTGGGATAAGGATAAAGCCCTCTTGCAAGGTTAAAAATGCTCAGCGCCGGCTTTGAAAAATCAATTTTTGCCGTTTCCTTGTCAATCATAGAAGCGTATGAGGATTTTGAATCGTCCTGTTTTGTATACTTTGCAGTGCCGTTTTCAATTTGCAAAACTGCGTTTATCAAAGCCTTTTTCCCTGCCTCGGCAAGCTTGTCGTGAAGCGTTTCGTAATTGTCATCTTCCGTTATGTCAACCTTTTCGGACAAAATCATATCGCCGGTATCCAGCCCCTTTTCCATACGCATAATGGTAACTCCGCTTACCTTTTCGCCGTCTATAATACACCTTTGTATGGGCGCAGCGCCACGGTATTTCGGAAGCAGCGAAGCGTGGACGTTTATACAGCCGTATTTCGGAAAACCGAGAACATATTCGGGCAGAATTTTTCCGTATGCCGCAACAACAATCAGCTGCGGATTTTCATCTTTTAAAATATCTTCAAAATTCTCTCTTTTAAGATTTTCGGGCTGAAAAATTTTAATTCCATTTTCATATGCATATTCATAAACGGGCGGATGCGCCGTTTTGTGACCCCTGCCCTTCTTTTTGTCGGGCTGCGTTACAACCGAAATTACGTCATAACCGTATTCTGTAAGCGCCTTAAGCGACTCAACTGCAAAATCGGGCGTCCCCATAAACATTATTTTCAATTAAATCAATCCTTTTTATTCATCATCTTCGGCGTCTTCAGGGTCGATAAACCTTATCACCTTGTCAACAAAAATAACTCCGTCAAGGTGGTCAAGCTCGTGGCACAAAGCCGTTGCCAAAAGATTTTCGCCGGTAACCTCAATTTCATCTCCGTTTCGGTTCAGGGCACGCACAACAACCTTTGCCGGTCTTTCAACCTCACCCCAGCGGTCAGGCACACTCAGGCACCCTTCAACAGCCACTTTTTTGCCGCTTACGCTGACAAATTCAGGGTTTATAAGTTCAATCAGCCCCTCGCCAACATCAATTATTACCACTCTTTTTAAAACTCCCACCTGCGGTGCGGCAAGACCCACGCCGTTTGCCTCTTTTAAGGTATCCTTCATATCGTCAAGCAGGGTTATGATGCGTGAGTCAATCTCTTCAACCTTTCTGCTTTTTTTGCGCAAAAGCTCGTCGCCGATTTTTCTGATGTTTCTTATTGCCATTTTAACTTTCCTTCCTTTAATACATATTAACAGGATTTACATCCGCAATAATGCTTACATCATCTTTGTAAAAATTCTTCAAAAGACTATGTATATAATCGTAAATTTCCCTGTTATAATTCATTTTCATAATAAATCTGAAGCGGTATTTGTTGTTTATTTTGTGCATTGGCGCACTCTGAACGCCGAAAACGTCTGCCATAACGGATTTTTCTTTTATTTTTTCCAAGAGTGCGCTGCGAAAATTCAAAAGAGTGTCAAAAGCACATTTTTCGCTGTCCGACGCCGATGTAAAAATCATTATTTCGCAAAACGGCGGATACAGCATTTGCCGCCTTAACACAATCTCGTTTTTATAAAATTTTTCGTAATTCTGGTTTGCGGCATACTCAAAAATTTCGTTTTCGGGATAATACGTCTGCACCACGGCTCTTCCTTCGGTATCGCCCCTTCCTGCCCTGCCTATAACCTGGGCAAGCAGCGAAAACGTTTTTTCGCCCGAGCGGAAATCATCTCTGTAAAGGCTTAAATCCGCCGCTATAACGCCGACAAGCGTTACGTTTTCAAAATCAAGACCCTTTGTAATCATTTGGGTTCCGACAAGAATATCCGTTTTTTCCGTGCGGAATTTATTTAAAATTTCCTCGTGCGCAAACCGTCTTGAAGTGGTGTCTGCGTCCATTCTCAAATACGTTGCCGAAGGAAAAAGCTTTTCGATTTCCTCGGTAACCTTCTGCGTTCCCAACCCGAAAAATCTTATCTGCTCACTGCCGCAGCTTGGGCAGACATCACATTTTTCCATTTTATAATCGCAGTAATGGCACACCAGATATTCGCCTTTTTTGTGATAGGTAAGCGAAATATCGCAGTTCGGGCATTTAGGAACGTATCCGCATTTTCTGCACGACACAAACGACGAAAAGCCCCTTTTATTCAAAAACAAAATTGTCTGCTGTTTATTTTTCAAATTTTTTGCAATTTCAGACTTTAACCTCTCTGAAAATATCGAAAAATTGCCGTTTTCAAGCTCTTTTCGCATATCAATGGTAATAACCGACGGCAAAGCCTTGTTGTTCACCCTGTTTTTAAGCTCGATGAGCGTATATTTTCCGCTTTCCGCCCTCCAGTAGCTTTCAAACGAAGGCGTTGCAGACGCCAGAACAAGCGTTGCGCCCTCGCTTTTTGCACGGAATCTCGCCACCTCAACGGTGTGATATCTCGGGCTGCTCTCGGATTTATAAGTTCCTTCGTGTTCCTCATCAATTATAATCAGCCCAAGCCTTTTCAGCGGCGAAAAAATTGCCGAGCGTGCGCCCACCACCACCGAAACCGAGCCTTCGTTTATTCTTTTCCATTCGTCATAGCGCTTTCGTACCGTAAGCATACTGTGAATTACCGCAACATCTGAACCGAAGCGGCTTTTTACCTGAGAAACCATTTGCGGTGTAAGTGATATTTCGGGCACAAGAAACAGCGACTGTTTTTTTTGGCGCACACATTTTTCAATAAGGTTGAGGTAAACCTCCGTTTTGCCGCTGCCCGTCACACCGTTTATAAGAAACGTTTTGTTTTCGCCGTTTTCAATGCTTTTCCCGATTGTTTCAACAGCCGTTTGCTGCTCAGGCGTAAGGCTCACCCTGTCGGGGCAAACCTCAACAATCTCCTCGTCGAACGGACGCAGAATTTCAAACACTTTTACAATATTTTTTTGTTCAAGAGTGTCCACAACGCTTTTTGACGTTTCACAGATTTCAAGAAGTTCCGAAAGCGAAACCGACTCGTTTTCGCACAAAACCTCAATAACTCTTGCCTGCGCCTTTGCCCTTTTTGAAAAAGCCTCGCACAGTCTGAACGCCTCTTCGTGTTCGACCGAGAGCGAAACCATTTTTATATAACGGTCTTTTGCGCCTTCTTCTTTTTTAAGCTCGGTAAAGATAATTTTATCCGTCGCAAGCGACTTTACCGAAGCGGTTATGCTTTTTCTGCCCACGCTTTCGCAAAGTATGTCAAGAGCGCATTTGCCGCCGTTTTCCCTAAGAACGTTCACAATTCTTTCTTTTATGAGCGAATTTTTAATTTTTTGTTTTATATACTCTTCGTCTTTATCCGCAAGATGCACCACCGTGACCATTTTAAGCGATACTCCCCTCGGAAGGACAGCTTTTATAATATCGCAGTAAGGCGAAAAATATCTGTGGTGCAAAAATTTTATCAGCTCTGCTGTTTTTTCGTTAAAATACACATAACCGTCGGCAAGTGATATAATTTTTTTAAGGTTTTTATATTCGCTCTCCGAAACAATGCCCAAAACATAGCCTTCAACCGGCTTGTTTCCTCTGCCGAACGGCACGATGACACGCTGACCGACCGACACGCAAGTCCCGTCGGGCATAAGATAATGATATATATTATCTGTATGTCTGGAAATATTGTTTATTACAATCTCACATACCATTTTGCGCCCTCCGAAAATTACACTGCAAAAATTACGGGTTCAATATGCGTTTTTTGCAGACCCGAATTGCTTTTTGTTAAAAAGCAAAGCCGCCCGCAATAAGAAAGCGCACTTAATGCCCTATTGCAAGGCGGCTTAAAATCCATCCGATATTTTGTCAAGTATAATGTTTGCCGCATCAAACTTGCTCATTTTTTCAAGTTCGCACATTTTTCCGCTCTTGGATATAAGAGTAATTACGTTTGTATCGGTGCCGAAGCCTGCACCGTCAGTATTTAAGCTGTTTGCCGCAATAAGGTCAAGATTTTTTCTGTAAAGCTTAGCCTTTGCGTTTTCAATAAGATTATTTGTTTCCATACAAAAACCGACGAGAATCTGATTAACCTTCTGCGCACCGAGCATAGCTAAAATATCCTCTGTTTTTTTGAGCGGCAAAGACACTTTGTCAGCGCCTTTCTTTATTTTTTCACTCTCGCATTTTTCGGGTGTAAAATCGGCAACCGCCGCAGCCTTTATAACAATATCCGAATCGGGATATTTTTCCATAACGGCATTATACATATCCTCTGCGCTTTTAACGTTTATAACGTCAATCCCCGAAAACGGGCGCAGGCTTGTACTGCCCGACACAAGGGTTACCGAAGCGCCCCTCATTTTTGCCGCTTTTGCTATGGCATATCCCATTTTTCCGGTAGAATGGTTTGTAATATAGCGCACAGGGTCTATTGCCTCTTGTGTTGCGCCTGCCGTAACAAGCACTTTTTTTCCTTCAAAGTCCTTTTTATCGCACAAAACGCAGTCTATTTTATCAAGAATATCTTCAATTTCGGCAAGCCTGCCCTTGCCTGTATCGCCGCACGCCAGAACGCCCTCGCCAGGCTCAACAAACTCATATTTTAAGTGCTTAAGCTTGTTGATATTTGCGGCGACAATAGGATTTTCATACATATTTGTATTCATTGCCGGTGCAAAAACCACCTTTGCCTTGGTTGCCATAACGGTAGTTGTCAAAAAATCGTCCGCAATGCCCGAGGCGATTTTTCCTATAACGTTTGCCGTTGCGGGGCATATGAGAAAAGCGTCGGCAAGCTTGGCAAGCGAAATATGCTCGGTTGTTACGTTTTCGGAAAGTGAAAACATATCGGTTATAACCTTGTTTTTTGTAATGGTCTGAAAGGTAAGCGGCGTCACAAATTCCGTTGCGGATTTTGTCATAACAACAAAAACGTCAATCCCTTTTTTTACCATTGCGCTTGCGGCATAAACCGCCTTATATGCGGCAATTCCTCCGCATACTCCCATTACAACCGTTTTCTTTTTCATTTCGCCTTTTGCACCTTCTTTTTAAAAAAGTTTAAATATTTTTACTGTGCCTTTTTGTTTCTGTCTTCCTCAAGATACATATTAAGAAGCATATCCATACTCATTGTTTCAGCCTTGTGGGATTTTTTCTTAAAACTTATCTTGTTCTCCGCAATTTCGTTAACCGCAACGGTAACGGGCTTGTTGGATTTGCACTCTGTAAAGCTTACACCTGTTTTGCAGATTTCTCTTGCACGCTTTGCAGCGGCGATAACAAGCGAATAACGGCTTTCAAACCTCGGATTATCGGGGTTTGAGCCTTCCATTAATTTTTTAACCGACGGGTCAATCATCATTTTAAATCATAGCCTTTCTGCCTGCGAAATTTTTAATATCTCATTCTACCGCAGACCTGTAAAATGTATTCAATACGGGCATTTACCCGTTCAGATTGGCAAAATTGTTCTTATCAACCTTAAGTCTTTCGGCGTCTATAATTGTTTTAAGCTTTTTAGCCGCCGTGTCAACATCATCATTTACAACCGCATATGTATATTTTGAGATGTTTGTAACCTCCCATCTTGCGGTTTCCATTCTTTTCAAAATAACGTCCTCTGTTTCGGTTTTCCGCCCTGCAATGCGGTTTTTAAGTTCCTCCATTGACGGCGGTGCGATAAACACAAAAACTGCGTCGGGCCGTTTTTCCATAACTTTAAGCGCACCCTGAACTTCAATTTCCAAAATAACGTCACAGCCGTTATTTAAGCTTTCATCCACAAATTTTTTCGGCGTGCCGTAATGATTTTCACAAAACGACGCCCATTCCAGAAGCATATCGTTTTCAATCATATTTTCAAACTCGCATTTTTCGACGAAAAAGTAATTAACGCCGTCTTTTTCGCCCTCTCTCGGCTTTCTTGTTGTGGCAGAAACCGAAAGCTTTATTTTATCGTCTGCGTAATTTTCAAAAAAATGCTTTAATACAGTGCCTTTTCCCGTCCCCGACGGACCTGAAAGCACAATAAGCGTACCTTTTCTATTCATCATCTTCTTCATCTCCCGAAAGCGTCAAATCCTTTTCCAGCCTGCCGGCAACCGTTTCGGGCTGAACGGCGGAAAGAATTATATGCTCGCTGTCCATAATAATAACCGCTCTTGTGCGTCTGCCGCTGGTTGCGTCAATAAGCATACCCTTATCCCTTGCGCCCTGTATAATTCTTTTTATCGGCGCCGCCTCGGGGCTTACAATTGCAACAAGCCTGTTTGCGGAAACAATATTTCCGAAACCGATATTAATAAGCTTCATAAGACATCTTCCTATCTATTCAATATTCTGAACCTGTTCCCGCACCTTTTCGATTTCCGATTTCAGCTCTACCACAAGACGGCTGATTTCATAATCGTTGCACTTCGAGCCCATTGTATTTGCCTCACGGTTCAGCTCCTGAACGGTGAAATCAAGCTTTCTTCCAACCGGAATATTGCTTTCAAGAAGGCTTTTGAACTCTTTAAGATGGCTCATAAATCTTGTAATTTCTTCAGTGATGTTAATTTTATCCGTATAAAGGCAAACCTCGGCAAGGAGCCTTGATTCGTCAATGGTAATGCCATTTGTAAAATCTTCAACCCTTTGCTTAATTCTCTGGGCAAATTCGGCAATCGTTTCGGGCGAACGGCTCTCGATTTTTCCTACCAAATCAGCCATTTTCAAAAGACTTTCGTCAAAAAACTTTTTAAGTCTTTCGCCCTCTCTCATTCTTGAATTTTTAAGGTCGTCAAGCGCCAAAGAAAGAACGCTTTTTACATCTTCGCATATTTTTTCTTTGTCCTGCTCTTTTTTCTCGATTGTAAAAATATCGGGAAAAGCTGAAAGTGATGACGTTTTCACATCATTTTCAATACCGAAAATTTCAGCCATATTTTTAAGCGCCTCAAAATATCCTTCGGCAACCTCTTTATTAAGTGTTACAACACGGTCGTCCTTTTTTATATTGTCAAAAAGGATTGCTGCGTCAACCTTGCCTCTTGAAATTTTTCCGTTAATAAGCTCACGCACGCTTTCTTCAACAAAAGAAAACTGCTTGTATACCCTTACCGAAGTATCAAGATAGCGGTTATTAACCGTTTTAAGCTCTATTGTAATGCGGTAATCATCAAAGCTTGATACTGCCTGACCGTAGCCTGTCATACTCTTTATCACAAATATTCCCCCAAAATGCAGAAAATACACTTGTTTATGTTAATTTTTGCATAATATCCTTCGTACATTATATCACACAATACGTGCAAATTACAACAGTTTTTTTAATTTATCTTAAAAATTTTCTTACGCAGGCGCCGCCGAGATAATTGCACTTTTTCCCTTGATATGTATCAAGCAGCTCAAGATTTGCGTCAATACTGTCCTTGATTTTCCACCAGCTTGTTGAATAATTGGCAAAAACCGTGTGCTCCTCCTTTGCCCTGCCTATAAGGCGCTGAATAACAATATTCGGGCTTAAATATTCAAGAAACGTCACAGCCTTGTCCACATAATCGTAATAGCTTCCCATATCAAAACCGCCGTTTTGATAAATCTGCGCCATTTTGGTATTTTTAACGATATAAAGACAGTGAAGCTTAACCTGGTCAACACAGAGCGCCGAAAGAATTTTTGCATTCTCGATAACGTCCGTTTTATCGTCCCACGGAAGATTGAGAATAAGGTGCGCACATATGTCAAAACCGTATTTTTTCACACGCAGTACAGCGTCTATAAACTCTGCAAGCGTGTGACCCCGGTTTATCTTTTCAAGCGTTTTGTAATTAACCGTCTGAAGCCCTATTTCAATGCTTATTTCAACATTGTATTCTTTTTTTGCCTCAGCTAAAATTTCAAGATATTCGTCGCTTATACAGTCGGGACGTGTGGAAACCGCAATTTCAACAACGTCCTCCTTCGCCGCTTCGGTTATGACACGTTTAAAATCGCAGAGCGGCATATATGTATTTGTGAAATTCTGAAAATACGCAATAAACTTTTTCGCCTTGTATTTTTTGCCTATGTACTGCGCATTTTTTCGTATCTGTTCGCTCACAGGAAGATACGACGGAAGATTTTCAAAAGCGGCACCTATATCAGCGCAGAAAATACATCCGTTATATCCGCACTCACCGTCACGGTTGGGACAGGTTATCGGAAGATTTACCGGAAGCTTATATACCCTCTCACCGTATTTTTGTTTCAAATAATCGGAATATGCAAAGTATCTTTTGCCGTTCATAAAATTATCCATATCAATATATCAGTCTTTTGTAAAACTGTCCTTCATACTCTCATATTTTTCGCTTGTGGTGTAATAAATAAACCCGTATTCGCCGCAGAGCTTTTGTGCAAGAAGCGCCGTTTCTTCGTCTGCGCCCATATCCACAATAAGTATGCTCGGAACAAAACCGCCTCCGCCTATGCTGAGGCTTCTCCAGATTATGCTTCGCACAACGCCTTCTATGCATTTTGCGTGTTTTTTAACCTTGATAACCACAAAAACATCATCCCTGACGGCAGGACCTTTTGAAAAAAATGCCCCAACCGCACGTCTTATGATGTCGATTATCGCATAAACGACAAGAAAGCAGAAAACGGATTTAAAAATTACCGATAACATAGCTTACACCCCTTCGCTTTAAGGAACAAGAGTTTGAACTTCAAAAAAGTGAGTTCTCCCTATAATGCCCATAATATGCAAAGAGGTGCAAAAGTGTTACATTTTAAAAATCAGCCGTGATATAAAACCCATATAAAGGTTTACAGACCAAGCTCTTTTCTTAAAAGCTCTGCCTTGTCGGTTTTCTCCCACGTAAAATCTGCGTCCTCTCTGCCGAAGTGGCCGTATGCCGCAGTTTTTGAATATATGGGACGTCTTAAATCAAGCTCTTTTATAATAGCCGCAGGTCTTAAATCAAAAATTTTGCGCACCGCCGCCACTATTTTTTCGTTTTCAACCTTTGAGGTTGAGAAGGTGTCGATATCTATAAGCACCGAAACGGGCGAGCTTACGCCGATTGCATATGCAAGCTGAACCTCGCAGCGTTTTGCAATGCCTGCCGCAACAATGTTTTTTGCAACGTAGCGTGCTGCATATGCGGCGCTTCTGTCAACCTTCGTGGGGTCTTTGCCCGAAAACGCACCGCCGCCGTGGCGCGCATATCCGCCGTAGGTATCAACAATAATTTTTCTGCCGGTAAGTCCGGTATCGCCCTGAGGGCCTCCCACAACAAATCGTCCTGTCGGATTTACAAAATATCTTGTGTTGTCATCCAGAAGCTTTTCGTCAACCACCGGTTTTATAACATATTCAAGAATATCCTTTCGGATTTTATCGGTTTCAACGTCATCGCTGTGCTGAGTTGACACAACAATAGTGTCAATTCTCTTGGGAATATCGTCGTCATATTCAACGGTAACCTGAGTTTTTCCGTCGGGACGCAGATAAGAAAGCGTACCGTTTTTTCTTACATCGGTAAGCCTTTGCGCAAGCTTGTGGGCAAGCGAAATTGGAAGCGGCATAAGCTCTTTTGTTTCGTCGCACGCAAAACCGAACATCATACCCTGGTCGCCTGCGCCGGTGTCCATATTGTCTGCCTCGCCCTGCTTTGCCTCAAGCGATTTATCAACACCCATAGCGATATCGGGCGACTGCTCATCAATTGCGGTAAGCACCGAACAGGTGTGGCAGTCAAAGCCGTATTTTGCCCTGTCATAGCCTATTTCTTCAATTTTTTTACGTGCAATTTTGGGTATGTCAACATAGCATTTTGTAGTGATTTCACCCATTATCATAACAAGCCCGGTTGTTACGGCCGTTTCGCACGCAACCCTCGCCTGAGGGTCTTTTTCCAAAATTGCGTCAAGAACTGCGTCCGAAATCTGGTCGCAGATTTTATCGGGATGTCCCTCGGTAACCGATTCTGAAGTAAAAAACTTTCTCATAAAAATTCCCTTCTTTTGTATATTCAAATTATTCTTTCGTATATTCTAAAACAAAAATTTTGCAAGATTAAAAAGCCCGTAGCTGCCGGCAAGCATCAAAAAGCCTGCCGTAAGAACACCCAAAAATATAGGCGGCAGCGCCCTTGATATGCGCATATTGAGAATTGACGCAATAATCGCCCCTGTCCACGCACCCGTTCCGGGAAGCGGAATTGCAACGAAAATAAACAGTCCGAGCATTTCGTATTTTAAAATTTTGCCCGCCTTTTTCATAGAACGTTCCTGAAGCCAGTTGGCAATGCCCGACAAATGTTTTGTGGTTTTAAGCCAATTGAGAACGGGTCGCAAAAAGAGTATTACAAACGGAATGGGAAGCATATTTCCGATAACGCTTATAACATATGCCCACACACACGGCATATCCGTTGCCGCCGCAAAAATAATTGAGCCTCTCAGCTCCACAATAGGCAGCATTGACATAAAAAATACCGCTGCGTATTCATTAATATTTGAAAACCACGAAACAATGGCATCTGTCATAGTTTACTCCTTAAAATTGCATATATAGATATGATATCACATATCATATCCGTTTTCAAGACATTTATTTGTTTTCGAGCGCATTAATTTTTTCTACTCTTTTAAGATGCTTTCCGCCCATAAACTCTGCGTTTAAGAACGAATCTACAATATCTTTTGCAAGCTCATCGCCCAAGACACGTGCGCCTATTGCAAGCGCATTCGCGTCGTTGTGGTTACGGCTGAGCCTTGCGCTGTATGTGTCCGAACATGCACAGCAGCGTATGCCCTTTATTTTGTTTGCGCAAATGCTCATTCCTATGCCCGTTCCGCAAATAAGAATAACCTTGTCACATTCGCCCGAAACCACCGCCGCACAAGCCTTTTCGGCAATATCGGGATAGTCTACGCTGTCTTTTGTATAAGCGCCGAAATCCTTTATTGCGATGTTTTTTTCGGCAAGATAATTTTTTATAGCTTCCTTCAAATCAACACCTGCATGGTCTGAACATATTGCCAACATAATAATCTCCATTCCGCCGCCCTGCGCCGGCATTAACAGTAATGAAAATCTCTTATCGGCAGGGAAAAATGATAAGAGAATATTGCGCCCGTATGCGTTTTCCCAATCAAAGCGGGAAAAATTTTGCACGGGCTTTTCAGTAATTTTTCGTTTGTCAGCCGTTATTGAATTCCTTCATACGTTCGTTATATTCCCTCTCCGCCTGACAGGTACGGATATATATGGGAAGAATTGTATGATAATCGTCAAAATCGTTGTTTTCGCACCTTTTCTGCGCAAGATATGCAACCGACGAAGCACGTGAGAGAGTATGCATAGGCGGTGCGAAATATGCGTTTTCGCCCATTTTTTCAATTATCTTTTCTTTGTGAACAAAAACGCCGTCGCCGACAAAAACGGCTTTCTTGCCGTCAAGCTCAAGCAGCAGACTGTCAAGGCTTATTGCACGGTCGGGCGTTATTTTTTTGCCGTCAAGGTAGAGTGCGTTGTAAACGTCGCCCCGTCTTGCGTCCATAATCGGGCAGACCGTCTTTTCGGTTGCAAAAACGTTTTGCCAAAGTGCGTCGAGCGACGATATTCCTACAATTTTTTTGCCCCGTGCCTGACACAGCGCTTTTGCCGCCGCTATGCCTATTCTCAAACCCGTAAACGAACCGGGACCTATGCAGGGTGCAAAAACATCTATATCCTCAATTTCAAGCGACGCTTTTTTGAGCACGTCGTCAATCATGGGCATAATCATTTGCGAATGTGTTTTTTTGTTGCATATTGAAAATTCTCCGGCAAGCGTGCCGCCGCAAAGAACGGCGCAGGTCGCATTGACGGACGAGGTATCTATCGCAAGTATATTCATACGTTCCTCCGCTCGATTTTAATTTTTCTGAAGTTTTCCGAAATACTTTGGTCTTTTAAAATTCTTATTTCGTAATACGGCATATCAAAAAGTTCTCTTATGTTGTCCGCCCATTCAACCACGGTAATGCCCTCGCCGAAAAGATAATCGTCAAATCCGATATCAAACATCTCGTCTGCGCAGGATATTCTGTAAACGTCAAAATGGAACACCGGAACAGGTGCGTTTCTGTATTCGTTCACAATGGTAAACGTTGGACTTTGCACAATTTCCTTTACGCCGAGTGCCCTGCAAAGCGCCGCCGTAAAATATGTTTTTCCCGCACCGAGGTCGCCGTCAAGCGTAACAATATCGCCGGGTTTTAAACTTTTTGAAAACATTCCGGCAATTTTTTCGGTGTCCTCTGTATTATTTGAAATGTACTCCATATTTCCTCCGTAAAATAAGGCTTATCGGATATCGGCAATTGTGCAGACAGCCTGGGCGGATATGCCCTTTTCTTCGCCCTCAAATCCAAGATTTTCGGTAGTTGTAGCCTTTATGCTGATATTATTTATATCGGTTTTAAGTGCGCCCGCAATGTTTTTGCGCATTTTATCCGTATAGCAAGCCAATTTAGGCTTTTGCGCAACAATGGTAGCGTCAATGTTGTTTACGCAGTATCCGCTCTCCGAAAGAATTTCTCCCACTTTTTCAAGAAGCGTGATACTGCATATATCCTTATATTTTCCGTCCGTGTCGGGAAAATGCTTTCCGATATCGCCCTTTGCCGCAGCGCCGAGAAGAGAATCCATAATTGCGTGGGTTAAAACGTCTGCGTCCGAATGACCCAAAAGCCCCATTTCATACGGAATTTCAACGCCGCCGAGTATAAGCTTTCTTCCTTTCTGAAGAATATGCACGTCATATCCCGTTCCTACTCTTATTCCCATTTAAGCACCGCCTCCGCATAGGATATATCGTCACGTGTGGTAATTTTCAAATTGTTTTTATCGGTTTCGGTAATTTTAACCTTTTTTCCGAGCCGCTGTGCAAGCGCACAGTCGTCGGTTGCGGCAATTTTATTATCGTATGCAAATTTATGCGCCGCCTTAATCAGGTTTTTTTCAAAAATCTGCGGCGTATAGATTCTGTAAACGCTCTCTCTGTCAACGGTTTCCAAAATAAATTTATCGCCGTCCGCTTTTTTTAAGGTATCGGCGCATTTTGCACCCAGAGCCGCAGCGCCGTGTTTTTCTGCGTCGTCAATGCACCTTAAAATATCTTCGCTGCACGCAAACGGACGTGCGCCGTCGTGAATAAGCACAAAATCCGCATCACTTTTAACCTCGCCGAGGCATTTTGATACGGTTTCCTGCCGTGTGCCGCATCCCGGTATGATTTTTGCAACCTTAAAGAGTCCAAGCTCCTTTACAAAATCGCTTGTATAGAGCAAAAAATTTTCAGGCACGGCAACAATAATTTCATTAATTTTTTTAATTTCGCAAAGCGTGCGGACGGTGTAAGCCAAAATCGGAACCCCGTGTATTTCATAAAACTGCTTGGGTATATCAAGCCCCGCCCTTGTGCCGCTTCCGGAAGCAGCAACAACAGCGCTTATTTTTTTCTTCATATTAACCAAATCCCCGAAAGCTTTTTTCTTACAAATATACTGTAATACAAGACAAAATATGCCTTATCTGCTCTCTCTGAAGTAGTTCACTCCGCACCCCTTAGGCTGCATAACCTTGTTTGACTTGCGCATTGACGTAACAACCAGCACCACTGCGGTGATAAGGTAAGGAAGCATAGTGTAGAACGCATTTGGAATTGTAATGACGCTTTTTGAAACATAAAACTGCAAAACGGTGAATGCGCCGAAAATAAGCGAACCCAAAATTGCCATTGTCGGCTTCCACGCAGCAAAAATTACAAGCGCAACCGCTATCCAGCCCTTACCGCTTACACAGTTATTATTCCACACTCCGCCGCCGTCTATAAGCGAAATGTAAGCACCGCCGAGGCCGCAAATGCCGCCGCCGAGAAGAATGTTGATATATTTTACCTTTGTAACGTTTATGCCCGAGGCATCCGCCGCCGCAGCATTTTCGCCGACAGAGCGCATATCAAGCCCGAGCCTTGTTCTTTTCATATAAAATCTGCAAAGGAAAGCTATCAGAACCGCAAGATAAACCAAAATATTATGCGAGAACAGCACCTTTCCCAAAAACGGAATCTGCGAAAGATACGGAATCGGCTTTTCCGCAAGCACGGCTGTCATACGCTCTGAAAGCTTCGGAATTGCACCGCCGTTTGCCGATTTATAATTTGCAATCATAAGCTGACCGAAAAAGTTTGCAAGACCCGAGCCGAAAATGGTGAGCGCAAGACCCGTTACAACCTGGTTTGCACGAAGGCTTACCGTGATGTACGCATAGATAAGCGCACCGATTACGCCGAGTGCAAATGCGGCAAGAAGCGCAAGAATGAGGCTGTCTGTATAGCAAGCAACAAAAAATCCCATAAACGCACCCATAAACATCATACCCTCAACTCCAAGGTTTGTGTTTCCGGCTTTTTCCGTTACAATTTCGCCGGTCGTTCCGAAAAGAAGCGGCGTTCCTGCTTTTACCGATGCAAAAAGAAAGTTTAAAAACGTGTTCATATCAGTCTTTTTTCTCCTTTCTTATTACAACTTTATATTGAATGAAAAAGTCAAATCCGAGGATAACAAAAAGAATTATACCCTTTAAAACTTCGGAAACATAAGTAGGAACGCTGAAAGCCGACTGCATAACGCTGCCGCCCTTGTCAAGAACGCTTAAAAGAAGCGTAACAAGTATGCATACCACCGCATTAAGACGTGAAAGCCACGCAACGATAATTGCGGTAAAGCCCACTCCTCCGGCAATGCCCTCGCTTAAGGTATACGCCGCACCGGTAGCCTGCGTCATTCCTGCAATACCACAGACTGCGCCGCTTAAAAACATTGTGCGCATAACAATTTTGTCAACGTTCATACCTGCATAGCGTGCAGTATTTTTGCTCTCGCCCACAACGCTTATTTCGTATCCGTGTTTTGTATATTTTAAATAAACATACACTGCCGCAACCAGCAAAAGCGCTATAACCCAGCCTATATGCACCCCGAAAAGCTTGTCCAGACGTGCGTTTTCGGCAAAGGTTGCAATTTTGGGAAATCCGCCTGATGACGGATCCCTCCACGGGCCTTCTTTAAAATAAACTATAAGATAAAGCGCTATGTAGTTAAGCATAAGCGTAAAAAGCGTTTCGTTCGTATTGAATTTACATTTGAAAAATGCCGGAATAAGCCCCCACAGACCGCCGCCGACAACACCTGCGGCAAACATAAGAACAATAAGCAGAACGTGCGGCAAATCCGAGTGGAAAAGCGCAAAATACGAAGCGCAGATTGCTCCCATAATGAGCTGACCCTCCGCACCGATATTCCAAAACTGCATTTTAAACGCAAGCGTTATTCCGAGCGAAGTTATAAGAAGCGGAACTGCAATTTTAACCGTGGCGATTATTGCAATTTTTCCGTCAAAAGCGCCTGCGAAAATTTTTGCATATGCGCTTATGGGATTTATGCCGAGTGCAAGAAAGAAAATTCCGCCGGCGGCAAACGCAACAATAATGGACACAACAGACAAAACCGCAAGCGAAAAGCCTGAGATTTCAGCTTTTTTAACAACCCTCAAAAGCGGTTCTTTGTTATTAATCCTGCTCATTGCCGTCCTCCTCTTTTCCGAAAGCGTCGGTCATCAAAAGCCCGATTTGCTCTTTTGTCGCCTCGTTTGCATCCACAATTCCGGTAACTTTTCCGTGGCACAAAACCATAATTCTGTCGCACAAATCAAGCATTACGTCCAAATCCTCGCCGATATACAAAATACCGGTGCCCTTTTTCTTCTGCTCGTTAAGATTGTCATACACAACGTAGGAGGAATTTATGTCAAGACCTCTCACCGCATATGCCGTAATAAGCACATTCGGCGACGATTCAATCTCACGTCCGAGAAGCACTTTCTGAACGTTTCCGCCCGAAAGGTTTCTGACCGGGGTATCGATTCCCGGGGTTTTTATATCAAGCTTTTCAATAAGCCTTTTGGAAAGCTTTCTTGCCTGTTTCTTTTCGACAAACGGCGTTTTGCCCTCGTTATAGCGTTTTAGCAAAAGATTATCCGCCATACCCATTGACGCAACAAGCCCCATTCCGAGCCTGTCCTCGGGGATAAAACTCATACTTATGCCCATTTTTATTATTTCTTCGGGCGTTTTGCCGATAATATTTTCTTTTTTGTATAAAATTGCGCCTTTTTTAACCTTCATAAGACCGGCAATTGTTTCGCAAAGTTCTTTCTGCCCGCTTCCCGCAACACCTGCAACACCGAGAATTTCGCCTTTGTTTAAGCTGAAAGAAACATCCTTAAGCGTTTTTATACCTTCATCATTTTCTGTTGTAAGATGGTGAATTTCCAAAAGATTTCCGCTGTAATCACTTATGGGTCTGTCAATGGACAGCGTAACTTTTTTGCCTACCATAAGCTCGGTAAGCTTTAATGCGTCGGTTTCGCTTGTCTTAACCGTTGCAACGCTTTTTCCCTTGCGCAAAATTACAACCCTGTCGCTGATTTCAAGCACTTCGTTCAATTTATGTGTAATGATAATGACCGTACAGCCGTTATCACGCATTTTTCGTAAGATATTAAAAAGATTTTTGCTCTCCTGCGGCGTAAGAACAGCCGTAGGCTCGTCGAGAATAAGAATTTTTGCTTTTCTGTAAAGCATTTTAAGTATTTCAACCGTCTGTTTTTCACTGACGGACATATCGTAAATTTTCTTTCTCGGCTCAACGTTCAAGCCGTATTTTTCGCTGATTTCAGCTATTTTCTGATAACGTTTCTTTTTAAGTATAATTCCTTCCGATTTGTTTCCCATAATAATATTGTCGGCGGCAGAATGAACATCGACAAGCTTAAAATGCTGATGAATCATACCTATTCCCAAATCTATTGCGTCCTTCGGAGAACGGATATGCACCTTTTCGCCGAAAATTTCAATATCGCCCGCATCGGGAAGATAAATTCCCGCAAGGATATTCATAAGCGTGGTTTTTCCCGAGCCGTTTTCACCGAGCAAGGCAAGAATTTCGCCCTGCCCGGCTGACAGGTTTATGCTGTCATTTGCAACAGTGCTTCCGAATATTTTTGTTATATTGCTAAGCCTTATTGCACAATTGTTTTTTTTACCTGCATCAATATTTTCACACATACATTTCACCTGCCGACCCGTAAATTTTTAATTATTCAGCAACTACAGTTCTGTAGTACCAGTTCATATTTCCTGTAATATCAGCGTCCGAGATAACCTCGCCCTCTTTGCATACCATATTGCCCTTGTTGTCATAAAGCTCGCCTGCAAAGATTTTGTTTTCGCCGGAAATAATTTTTGCTTTTGCTGCTTCAACAGCCTCTTTTGTGCCTTCTGCGCAGTTTTCCGAAAGCGGAGAAATATCTACCAAACCTTCGTCCATACCGCCGTAGTAGTTAGAACCGTCCCATGTGCCGTCCATAACAGCTTTTGCAGCCTTTGTGTAGTAAACATCCCAGTTCCAGATAGGAGCGGTAAGGTGAGCTTTGGGAGCGTCTTTTGTCATATCGGAGTTGTATCCTACACCCCAAACGCCTCTTGCCTGAGCGGCAAGCTGAGGAGCTGTTGTATCGCAGTGCTGTGCGATAACGTCGCATCCGCCGTCCAAAAGTGCTTCCGCAGCCTGTTTTTCAAGGTCGGGGCTGAACCACGAATTTGTAACCTTAACATAAACCTTTGCGTTGGGATTAACCGATTCAACGCCCATTGCAAAAGCGTTGATACCGCCTGTAACCTCGGAATTTGAGATATCCATAGCGGCTACATATCCGATTTTGTTGGATTTTGTCTTAAGACCTGCGGCAATACCCGAAAGATATCTTGCCTGGTAAATTCTTCCGAAGTAATTGTTGAAGTTTTTGCCGTTCGATTTATAGCCTGTACCGTGAGAGAATACAACATCGGGATACTCCGAAGCCATCTGCTCCATTGTGTCCATATATCCCCAGCTTGTGCCGAAAATGATTTTGCAGCCTTCGTTTACGCACTCTTCGATAGCAGTTCTTGTTGCAACTGCATCGCCGTCGCTTACATTGATTTTTCTTACAATCTGGTCGTCGGTAAGGTTAAGAGCTTTCTGCATTTTAACGATACCCTGGTCGTGAGCATAGGAATAACCCGCACCGTCGGCAGGGTCACCGATATGTATAACGCCCACCTTAAAATCAGCGCTGTTTCCGGTAGATGCCTTTTTGCCATCTTCCTTTTTGCCGCAGCCTGCAAACGACAATGCGCACATAAGCACCATAGCGCAAACAAGCATAAGCGATACTACTCTCTTCTTCATACTTTAAATCCTCCTAAAATATTTTAACGGGTACGGCGTTTATGCCGTATACCCGTTATTTACTCTCTGAAAGTAAGCCCTGTATCGCTCATAGATTCAATTATCGCAAGCGATTCAAGCTTTATTCCCATATCTCTTATAATTTTTCCGCCGGTCTGAAAACCTTTTTCTATAACAATTCCCGCACCGGCAATGGACGCACCCGACTGCTTGATAATTTCAATAAGCCCCAAAAGCGCTTTTCCTTTAGCAAGAAAATCGTCTATAATAAGAATATTGTCGTCTTCGGACAAAAACTTTTTGGACACAATAACCTGGTTTGTGTTTTTGTGAGTATACGATTCAACGCTCGCCGTATAAACGTCGCCGTCAAGATTTTTTGACTTTGACTTTTTGGCAAACACCACAGGCACGTCAAAATACTGCGCAGTTACGCACGCTATGCCTATTCCGGACGCTTCTATCGTCAGAATTTTATTGATTTTTTCGCCGGCAAACCTTCTTTTGAACTCCTTGCCTATTTCGTTATAGAGTGCAACGTCAATCTGATGATTCAAAAAGCTGTCAACCTTCAGAATACCGCCCTCCGAAACCCTTCCGTCTTTTAAAATTCTTTTTTTAAGCAATTCCATATCGTATGCCGCTTCCTCACAATTTCTAAAAATAAAACACCTTATAATTTTACAAAAAATGACAAAAAAAATCAAGACCTTTTTTAAATATATAGTCATATTTTTATAAAAACTTGAAATTATTGCCGTGTCCGCACGTATAATTTATGAATAATGTATAAATCAGATTATTCCGAGCTTGTCAAGGCTGACCCTCTGCTCGGTTGCTTTTGAAAGACCCATTATCGAGCTTTCGAGCGGATTCTCGCTCATTGCAACCTTTAATTTAAGGGTATTTTCAATAAGCGTTTTTACACCGTAAATAAGCGAGCCGCCGCCGGTAAGGATTATTCCGTAGCGCTTAACGTCGTTTTCAAGCTCCTGCGGCGTGTTTGAAACAACGTCAAAAACAGCCTCGATAATTTTTTTCACATCACTGCGGAAAAGATGCGAAATTTCTCCCGACGAAATTCTTTTAACGGCGGGAAGCCCCTTTTTAAGGCTTTTCCCCTTAACCTCAAAATACTCTGCCGCCTCTCTTTTGATAACGCCGCCGATTGCCGTCTTTACTCTTTCCGCCGTAATTTCGCCCACAAGAAGCGAATAACGCTTTTTAAGATATTCTATAATTTTTTTATCATAATTTGAGCCGCCTATGTCAATGGCCGTGTTGGAAACAACTGTTCCGAGCGACACAAGCCCGATATTTGTCGAATCCGCACCTATATCCACAATAAGACGCCCCGAAGCGTTTGTAACGTTAATGCCGTTGCCCATAGCCGCCGCAACGGGTTTTTTAAGAAGGTACACTTTTTTTGCACCTGCAGAAAGCGCCGCCTCGATTAAAAGATGCTGGTCAATCTGTGAGGACAGGGGACTTATTCCTATCGTAAGATACGGTCTTATCATAGTTCCCTTGCAGAATTTGTCGATTATATATTTCAAAATCAGTCCGCATGCGTCAAAATCTGCAATAACGCCGTTTTTTACCGGACGGATAACCGAAATTTTTCTGTTTTCTCTGCCTATCATACTCTTTGCTCTGTCGCCGACGGCGATAAGACGGCCCGTTTCACTCTCAACGGCGATTAAATTTGCCTCGCAAAAAACCATTCCCTGATTTTTTACGTGCACTCTTATCACCGACGACCCCAAATCCACCGACAGTTCAAACGTTTTAAAAAGCTCCGTATTCCTCACCTCCCAAGCACTGTCTTAATTTATTATAATGAATTTTTACGACAAAATCAATAGTATTTTGCATATTTTAACTTTTTTTAAATTAATGTGTCGTTTTTTGTAACCTTATTTGCATTTTTGGAATAAAATACATTGGGAATTTTATGTTCTCTCCGGCATATTCTTTTTGCTTTTTATGCCGGCAACACTTAAATTGGAGGAAACGTTATGAGAAAGATACTTGTTGTTTTTGCGTCGCAGTCGGTTGCGGCACAAATAAAAAAGCACCTTTTTTCCGAATGTTCGGTTGAGGTGAAAATTGTTCAGACGCCCGAAAAATTAGCCGTTTCAGGATGCGGATTTTCAATAGAGGCAGATTATGCCGACATTAAATGCATAGCGGAAACGGTTAAAAACGCCTATGTCAGCTCAAAAGGAATTTTTGACGCTGAAACCGGGGAAAAAATAGAATATTTTGGGGGGTGAGTATTTTGATATATCTTGACAACAGCGCAACAAGCCTTATAAAGCCTGCTGCGGTTTACGCCGCAATGGCAGACTGTATGAAAAACTATGCTGCAAATCCCGGTCGTTCGGGTCACAGGCTGTCGGTTGCGGCAGCCGAAAAAATACTCGAATGCCGTGAAGAACTGTGCAAAATGTTCGGCGGCGGCGATGCGAACAGGTTTATTTTTACGCAGAACGCCACCGAAAGCTTAAACCTTGCGATAAGAGGCTTTTTAAAAAGCGGCGACCATGTTATTTTGTCGCAGATGGAGCATAACTCGGTGATACGCCCGGTATTTACTCTTGAAAATGACAAAGTTTCTCACACCGTTGTAGAAGCCGACACATTCGGACGGGTTGACCCGGATGACATCAGAAAAGCAATACAGCCCAATACAAAGCTTATCGCAATAACGCACGTTTCCAACGTGTGCGGCACGGTAAACGATATTGAGGCAATCGGAAAAATTGCAAAACAGCACAACATTGCGTTTTTGGTTGACGCTGCCCAAAGCGCAGGAATACTTCCGATTGACATAAAAAAACAAAACATCACTTTTCTTTCGCTCACAGGTCATAAGGCGCTTATGGGTCCGCAGGGAACAGGTGCGCTCTATGTCGGCAACGACAGCCTTATACCGCTTAAAACAGGCGGAACGGGAAGTTATTCAAAAATTCCCTATCAGCCCGGCGACCTTCCCGACAAATACGAAAGCGGCACGCTCAACACCGTTGGAATTGCAGGACTTTGCGAGGGAATAAAATTTATAGGCGAGGTTGGAATTGAAAACATCCTATCGCACGAAAAAAGTCTTACATCCCTCCTTTTGGAAAATCTTTCGGTTATGAAGGGAATATCGGTAAACGGATATATGTCGTGTGAGCAAAGAACAGGCGTTGTAAGCATAACCTCGGATAAAAAAATGCCGTCCGAAATATCAAAAATTTTAAATCTTGAATACGATATAGCCGTGCGCTCGGGCTATCACTGCGCACCCTTTGCCCACAAAGCGCTCGGAACGTATGAAACGGGCAGCGTAAGAATAAGCATAGGCGCTTTTAATACAAAAAGCGATATAGAACACCTTTCGTCGGCATTATACAACATTGTCAAATGAAAATTTAACGAAATTTTTAAAAAATCATTTACAAAGACAAAAATAACTTGTATAATAAATAAAGATGCCAAAGAGCATATATTATATAAGGAGAATTTTTGTTATGAATTCCGCTTTAACATTTTTGATTGAAAATTTAAAGCTTGTACGGGTACGTGATATTTTGGATATCGCAATAGTCGCATTTGTAATATACAAAGGCACAAAGCTTGTGCGTGAAACAAGGGCGGTTCAGCTTATAAAGGGTATTATAATACTCCTTCTTGCAATGCAGGTTTCGGGCTGGTTTTCGCTTAACGCAATAAACTTTTTGCTGGTTAACACCGTTCAGGTAGGTATGGTGGCATTGCTTGTCGTTTTTCAGCCGGAACTCAGGCGTGCGCTTGAAAAGGTGGGCAGAAGCAGCATAGGCAAAATTATAAACTCATCCGGGTCGGAAAACGATACCACAATCGCAAACGTTGTAACGGCAATGCAGGCAATGCAGTCTACAAAGACGGGCGCACTTATTGTGTTTGAAAGAGAAATCAAGCTTGCGGACGTTGCAAAAACAGGAATTACAATAAATTCGGACGTATCGCCCGAGCTTCTTATAAATATCTTTGTTCCCAACACGCCGCTTCACGACGGCGCTGTTATAATCGGCGACAACAGAATAAAGGCGGCGGCGTGCTTTTTGCCGCTTACGCAGGACAACACCTTAAGTCAGGAGCTTGGCACAAGGCATCGTGCCGCCATTGGTATAACCGAGGTTGCAGACTGTGTTGTTGCTGTCGTTTCGGAAGAAACAGGCAGAATTTCAGTTGCAGTTAACGGAAAAATTGACCGCAGTATTACACCGGACAGCCTTGAAAAAACCTTAAAGGGTTTTCTTTCGGAAGAAACAAACGACTTTAAGACAAGCAAGGACAAGTTAATTGATATGGTGGTGAAAAGAAAGTGAGAGATTTTTTTAAAAAAGACTGGGTTATTAAAGTAATATCAGTGCTTGTTTCGCTGATAATATGGATATATGTTGTATATTTTCAAAATCCGCAGTATGAAACGTGGATAAAGGCAGTTCCCATAACACGTTCAAATATGACGACAGACTTTTCGAGCGGAAAACTTAAAATTCTTGAAACCAACAGCGATACGGTGAACATAAAAGTTAAAGGCAACCGCCGCACCGTGGCGAAGCTTACAAATTCAAACATAAAGGTAACGGCGGATATGATAGGCGTGACAAAGGACGGAAATTATACGCTTGCAACAAACGTTGTGTTCCCCGTTTCGGGCATAAGCATAGTGCAGAAGGAGCCGTACAATTACGAGGTAACGGTTGACAGAGTTGCAACGGCAAAACTTAAAATCGACGTCAAAAAAACCGGCACACCAAAGGCGGGATATGAAATCGATACAGAATCCATAACGCCGGAAACCGTTTCGATAACAGCTCCGCAAAGTATTCTTTCAACCGTTTCAAAGGCGGCGGTTACGGTGGATGTTTCAAACAAAACAGACGATATCAAAGGAAATTATCTTATTGAGTTTTACAATGCGTCGGGTGAAAAAATACAAAATCCCGATATCTCAAAAAGCGTTGAATTTGCGGAAGGATATTTTACTCTGAGCATGACAAAAGAGGTTGAAATTATTCCTCAGATAACAAACGCCGAAGCCGTTGAACAAGCAAATCTTTCGGCGGCGGCAAAAGGCGCAAAAACCGTCAAAATAAAAGGAAAAAGCAGTATTATATCGGAAATTGACAGCATATATACCAAGCCGTTTTCGTTTGCAAGCGTCAAAGATGGCGCAACGCATACGGCAAATTTTGACCTCCCCGACGGCGTGTCGGTTGCCGACGGCGGAACAAGTGCTGAATTTATTCTTGAGGCAAAAAAACAGTAACAGTTATAAAACTTATTAATCAGATATTAAGGAGAATTTTATGGGCAGACTATTCGGAACAGACGGTGTGCGAGGCATTGCAAACAAAGAACTTACGTGCGAGCTTGCGTTTAAGCTCGGTCAGGCGGGCGCTTTGGTGCTTACAAAACATACAAACAATGCGCACCCTAAAATTTTGGTTGGAAAAGACACAAGAATTTCGGGCGATATGCTTGAGGCAAGCCTTATTGCAGGCTTTTGCTCGGTTGGCGCAATATCGCTTTGCGTAGGACAAATTCCCACCCCGGCGGTTGCTTATCTTGTAAGGCACTACAAAGCGGACGCAGGCGTGGTTATTTCAGCTTCGCACAACTCGGTTGAATACAACGGAATTAAATTTTTCAGCAATGACGGATACAAATTGAGCGACGAACTTGAAAATGAAATCGAAGAATACATTCTTGACAAAAAACCTATAGGAGAGCTTCCCGAAGGGTGCGATATCGGCAGAAAAAGAATTCTTGAAACAGGTATGCGTGATTACACCCACTTTGCAAAAGAGTGCATAACAGAGCGTCTTGACGGGCTTAAAATTGCCCTTGACTGTGCAAACGGCGCTTCTTTTGAGTGCGCAAAGCTTGCGTTTAAAGAGCTGGGCGCAGAAACGCTTCTTATCAACAACGTTCCCGACGGAACAAACATAAACAAAAACTGCGGCTCAACGCATATTGAAGGCTTGCAGAAATTTGTAAAGGACAACAAATGCGATATGGGCTTTGCCTTTGACGGCGACGCAGACAGATGCCTTGCGGTTGACGAAAACGGTAACCTTGTGGACGGCGATAAAATTCTTGTCATCTGCGCACAGGGGCTTAAAGAGGAAGGCAAGCTGAAAAACAACACGGTTGTGGCAACCGTTATGAGCAACCTCGGATTTTTCAAAGCGCTCGATAAGCTGGGCATAAATTACGAGCAGACAACAGTCGGCGACCGTTACGTTTTGCAGAATATGCTTGAAAACGGTCACGTTATCGGCGGCGAACAGTCGGGACACGTTATACTTCTTGACAACAATACCACCGGCGACGGTCTTGTTACGGCACTCACCGTTGCGGCAAGAGTTGCAAAAACAAAAGAAAAACTCTCATCTCTTGCATCGGTTGTAACAATTCTTCCGCAGGTGCTTGTAAACGTAAAGGTAAAAAACGAACACAAAAATACATATTCAACCGACAGCGTTATAACCGAAGAAATTGCACAACTTGAGAAAAAATTTGACGGCGCAGGCAGAATTTTAATTCGTCCCTCGGGAACAGAACCGCTTATAAGGGTAATGATTGAGGGCGAAAACTATGACGAAATAAAAAACGACGCCGAAAAAATTGCAGATATTATAAAAAACAGACTTTCATAAAAATTACTATTGATTTTTTTAAAAATTATGATACAATATATTTTTAATACAGTTTATTAGCAGGGGAAGGAAGTGGTCTTATGAGAATGTGTTCAATTTGCAAAAAGAACCCTGCCGTTGTTTTTGTATCAAAAATTGAAGGCGCAAACAGAGTAAATGAAGGATATTGCTTAACCTGTGCATTAAAAACAGGAATTATGACAAGAGAGCAGCTTGCAGAACAGGTGGATATTCCGCCCGAGATGTTTGATAATATGCTCGAAGGTATTGAAAACGGCGACAGCGAAGGCATTATGAGTACAATACAGGATTTTCTTGCAGGCTCAAATCTTATGGAAATGCTTCCTGATGATTTTAAAGACAGTGAAAATTATTCAAGCGAAAAAATTCCTCTTAATGACAAAAAAGCAAAGCAGAATATCAAAAACGAGCGGAAAAAGAAAAAATGCCTTAACAATTTCGGTGTAAACCTTACAGAAAAGGCTAAACATTCGCTTCTTGACAAGGTTATCGGAAGAGAAAACGAAATTGAAAGAG
Source organism: uncultured Clostridia bacterium (assembly GCA_934500875.1). Lineage (GTDB taxonomy): Bacteria > Bacillota > Clostridia > UMGS1810 > UMGS1810 > Qingrenia. The sequence continues at coordinate 192,384 of CAKSTL010000001.1, forward strand.
TTATTCAGATTTTAAACAGGCGAACAAAAAACAATCCCGTTCTCTTGGGCGAGCCGGGCGTCGGCAAAACCGCAATCGCAGAGGGTATTGCTCAAAAAATTGCCGACGGAAGCGTTCCCGAAAGGCTTATTGACGCTCAGGTTTATCTTCTTGATATGTCGTCCATTGTTGCAGGCACGCAGTACAGAGGGCAGTTTGAAAGCCGCATAAAAAGCATTATCGAAGAGGCAAAAAGCGACAATGTAATTCTGGTTATTGACGAAATTCATTCAATTGTAAGCGCAGGTGACGCAGACGGCGCCATGAACGCAGGAAACATTTTAAAGCCGGCACTTGCAAAAGGCGATATTCAGGTTATCGGTGCGACAACGCCCACGGAATACCGAAAATACATTGAAAAAGACGCTGCCTTGGAGCGCAGATTTCAGACCGTTATGATTGAGGAACCTTCGAAAGAGGATACCTACAGAATTCTTACGGGAATTAAATCGTATTACGAAAATTATCACAACATCACTATCGAAGATTATATTTTAAGAGAAGTGATTGATTTGTCGTGCAAATATATTTCAAACCGTTTTCTGCCCGACAAGGCAATAGATATTATCGACGAGGCGGCGTCAAAGCTTAATATTGACAATCCGTACACTCAAAAAATTGTTGACCTCGGCACAAAGCTTAAAGAGGTGAGCGGCGAAATTGACGAACTCGAAAGCAGCGAAAGCGAAGAATATGAACGTCTTGCAATGCTCAAGAGCGACAAATGCCGCATTGAAGGCGAGCTCAGCGGCACAAAGGCACTTATGCGCCAGACGAAGGTCACGCTCTCGGATATCGGCAGAGTGATTGAAATGTGGACGGGTATCCCCGTTAAAAACATTACCGAAACCGACAGAGATAAGCTTTTGAACCTTGAATCAAGACTTCATACGAGGGTTATCGGTCAGGATAATGCCGTTTCGAGCGTGGCAAGGGCGGTAAGACGCAACCGTGCGCTTAAATTAAGCAAAAAACGCCCTGTTTCGTTCATTTTTATAGGTCCCACAGGAACAGGAAAGACCGAACTTGTAAAATCGCTTGCAGAGGTGCTTTTTAACGACGAAAACGCACTTATAAGGCTTGATATGAGTGAATATATGGAAAAACATTCGGTTGCCAAAATTATAGGCGCACCTCCGGGATATGTGGGCTATGACGAAGCGGGACAGCTTACCGAAAAGGTTCGCAGAAAACCCTACTCCGTTATCCTTCTCGACGAAATCGAAAAGGCTCATCAGGACGTTTTCAACCTTCTTCTTCAAATCCTTGACGATGGCAGAATTACCGACAGTCAGGGAAGATATGTGAATTTTGAAAACACAATAATTGTTATGACGTCAAATGCCGGAACAAGCATAGGCTCAAGCAATATGGGCTTTGCCGCAGGCGAAAACAAGGGGCTTGACGTTAAAATCGAAAGGGCGCTTAAAGAGATTTTCCGTCCCGAATTTTTAAACAGAATTGATGCAATAATTGAATTTAAGGAGCTTACAAAAGACGAGCTTAAAAAAATCATTTCGCTTATGCTAAGAGATTTGGACGCTGAGCTTTCGCATATGGGAATTGCGTTTGAGGTAACCGAGGCTGCAAAAGATTTGATTATCAAAAACAGCTACAATCCAAAATTCGGCGCACGTCCGTTAAGAAGAGAAATTCAAAATTCAATTGAAGATAAAATTTCAGAGTTTATTCTTACCGAAACCGATTATCAGTCACGAAAAATTACGGTTGACGCCACCGGTAACGAATATAAAATTTCAATGGAATAAAAAATTTAAAAACGGAATAAAAAGTTTAAAAGGGCAAAAGATTACAAAATATCTTTTCGCTCTTTATTTTTTATGTTTTTTTCTATATATTTTTTCGGCGAAAGTCCCGTTTCCTTCTTAAAAACACGCCCGAAATACAAACCGTCGTCAAAGCCCAGTATTTTTGCAACGGCGCTCACCGAAAGGGCGGTTGTTTCAAAAAGCACAATCGCCTTGTTTATTATTATTTTCGTTTTGTATTTGTGCGGCGAAAGCTTTGTCGCTTTTTTGAATTCACGTATAAAGTGAGGCGTTGTAAAACCGCACATTTTAGCATATTTGTCATTGTCCGACTCGTTTATTTTTTCTTTTTGCATAAGCTCTATAACCTTGCCGACGGGCGATTTTAAGGCATATGCATTTTTCGATACAAGCGTTAAAATAAGCATAAGCTTTGCGGCAAGATATGTGGTAAGAGTAAAATTTTCAACCGCATTTTCGTGTACCATTTCAAAAAAATTTTCTTCAAAAAACAAAGAATTTCCAATGTTATATATGTGCTCCGAAAGATGAAGGTTATGAAGAATTTCGCTCACACCCGAACCGGCAAAGTGAATCCAGTAATATTCAAAATCGGAATTTGCATAAAAAATGTACGAATTTTTTTCAAACGGACGGATTATTACGATATTCCCTTTTCCGACACGCACGTTTTTTTGATTTATATAAAAATCGCCGCAGCCGCTTTTTATGTAAATAATCTGATAATCCGCCCTGCCCTTTTCACGGTACGTTCTGATATCGGAATCGGATTTTTTAAAATAACCGAAGCTGTTCACTTCAAGATAGTTTTCGGTCTGCCTGTCGCTGCTTTTTTCGCCGTTTGAAAAATAACACTCCACTTTCATCACCCGGTTTAATTTTAACATAAGTGCGGCAATATGTCAATTTTTACTGAAAACAAAAGGGTTGACAAAATCTGCAATGCTGATGTATATTATAATAAACAACAGGCAAAGGAATGGTAAAGTATGGGCAACATAAAGATAAGACGTGCTGTTTTAAATGATATCCCGATAATTGACAAGCTGCTTTATCAAGTGCATAAGGTGCACAGCGACGCACGCCCCGATATATTTAAAAGAGGCGCAAAAAAATATACTGATGATGAGCTTAAAGGCATTATATGCGATGATAAGCGTCCGATTTTTGTTGCGGAAAAGGACGGCTGCATTGCAGGATACGCTTTTTGCATAAGTATTGAGGTAAAGGATGACAACTCGCTTTCCGATATCAAAACGCTCTACATTGACGATTTGTGCGTTGACGAAAGCATAAGATGCGGACATATCGGCACAAATCTTTACAATTACGTTGTGGATTTTGCGCAGAAAAACGGATATTACAATGTTACTCTCAACGTTTGGGCAGACAACAAAAATGCGCTTAAGTTTTACGAACATATCGGGCTTAAGGTGCAGAAAATAGGTATGGAAAAAATTCTTAATCCGCAAATCAACATAAGAAAAGCTTTAAAGACCGATATTGACGGCGTTGTTTCTATATATGAAAAAATACTTGACAAAGAGGAAAAAGGCGAAGTTTCGGTGGGTTGGATACGTGGAATATACCCCACAAAAGCTACCGCCGAGGACGCATTAAATAACGGCGAGCTTTTCGTTATGGAGGATAACAAAAAAATTGTTGCGGCGGCGAAAATTAACAAAATTCAGGTTCCCGAGTACAAAAACGCCGACTGGAACGAAAAAGATGCGCCCGATGACAAGATTATGGTTTTGCACACTCTTGTGGTTGACCCGACTGTATCGGGAAAGGGTTACGGCACAAAATTTGTAAATTTCTATGAAGAATACGCACTCAAAAACGGCTGTCACTATCTTCGTATGGACACAAACGAGAAAAACACCTCCGCACGCAGGCTGTATGGCAAACTCGGCTACACCGAAACAGGAATTGTACCGTGTAATTTTAACGGAATTGAGGGCGTCGGGCTTGTTTGCCTTGAAAAAACACTTAAATAAGACTTAATTTAAATAAGTTTTTATGCTTTGAGAACCGGCATTTCTTAATAGGAAACCTCGGTTTTGGTTGCAATGTTGATGAAATAACAGAATATAAAAAAACCAATCGACAAGGTTAATTAATTTACTTGTCGATTTATTTTTGGGCAAAATTGAATTGGAGCAAAGTCCATAACCCTAACCGCTGAAAACCCCTGCGCCGTAAGGCGCATCCTCGCAAAAAGGTGGTAGCGACCAAGAGCCGTCTGAGTGCGCTTGCAAACGAACAGGCGAACCGAACGTGCCTTTTTGCGATAAAGGAGGAATGACGAAGCATTATGACTGATTTTTTGAAATAAAAAAATCGGAACAAGCGAAACTTGTTTCAAAAGAAACCCCTGCGCCGTAAGGCGCATCCTCGCAGAAAGGTGGTAGTGACCGAGAGCCGTCGTGAGTGCGCTTGCAAACGAACAGGCGAACTGAACGTGCCTTTTTGCGATAAAGGAGGAATGACGAAGCGTTATGACTGATTTTTCTGCAAAGAAAAATCGGAATGGAGCGAAGTCCATTCCGACGTGGTGAGCCATCGGAGATTCGAACTCCGGACACCTTGATTAAAAGTCAAGTGCTCTGCCGACTGAGCTAATGGCCCGTATTAAATTTTAAAAGAGTGGCTGGGCTGGCTGGACTCGAACCAACGAAATGCCAGAATCAAAATCTGGTGCCTTACCGACTTGGCTACAGCCCAATACAAAAAAGTAAATGGGGTGGGTAATCGGATTCGAACCGATGGCCTCTAGAGCCACAATCTAGCGCTCTAACCAGCTGAGCTATACCCACCATACCTTTTGGTAAAAGCTTTAGTGGCGCGCCTGGAGAGATTCGAACTCCCGACCCACTGCTTAGAAGGCAGTTGCTCTATCCGACTGAGCTACAGGCGCATATTATGCCAAGGAATCAAACCCCAACTTGTGACACTGAAAACAGTGTTAGCCAAACCGTTTAAAAAATGGAGCGGGTGATGGGAATCGAACCCACACAACCAGCTTGGAAGGCTGGGATTCTAGCCGTTGAACTACACCCGCATCTTTTGTTTCTGTAGTCAATTAGCCGACTTGATTATTATACCAAAAATGCCCGGGTATGTCAATAGTTTTTTAAAAAATATTTCACATCAGGCAATCTGTTTAAAAGGCTTCGCCGTCAGCCGACTTTTAGAATTATACCAATTTTTTCACGGTTTGTCAACAGTTTTTTTAAAAAAAGTGAAATTTTTTTAGAAAAAAGCAGTTTATCCGTTATTACCGCCTTATTTTATAACGGAAAACAGAAAAATTGCCGCACCGAGTATCACAAGAATTATACCGGTCATCCTGTTTAACGTCTTTGCCGGCGCCCTGTTTGCAACAACCGCCCCCACTCTTGCCCATATAAGCGTAAAAATCACGCACAGAGAAAGAAGAAGAATATCCGGCGCACCGCCCCTATTGCAAAATGCGAAACAGCACCCGTGAGCGCAGTAAACGTCATAATAAACACACTTGTTCCCACGGCGGTTTTAAGCTCGTAACCGAGAACGCTCGTCAAAAGAAGAAGCATCATCATACCGCCGCCTGCGCCGACAAATCCGCAGATAAACCCCACCGCAGCGCCGCAGATAACCGACTGCCAAAATCTTTTTTTGCCGGACACCGTATTCATTGCCTCTTTTGTAGTCATAACAGGTCTTACAATAAATTTTATTCCCAGAAAGAAGGTCATTAATACCGAAAAATTTCCCATTGCCGCAGACGGAACAAGACTTGACACATAACTGCCGGCAACCGTAAACGCAAGCACACTTACCATCATCACAATGCCGTTTTTTATATCAAGATTTTTGCTTTTTCCGTAGGTATACGCCGAAGCCGCACTCGCCAGAACGTCTGACGCAAGTGCAATTCCCACTGCCATATACGGGTCTGTTTTAAGAAACGAGCATTGGTGTAATTACCGCCGCAGCGCTCATTCCGGCAAATCCCGTTCCGAGTCCTGCGCCCATTCCGGCAAAAAAACATACTGCCGCAATAATTAAATATGTCATATTCTAACCTTCTACTTAATTTTTGTAATGTCATACGGCGTTGTCTGATATACATAATAGTTGAGCCAGTTTGTAAAAAGAAGGTTTGCGTGTGCCCTCCAGCGCATAATGGGCGTATTTTTCGGATTGTTGCCGGGATAATAATTTTTGGGTATATCAATATCTGCACCCTTATCCAAATCACGCATATACTCCTCGTGCAGCGTAAGACGGTCATATTCCGAATGTCCCGTGACAAAAATTTTCTTTTTGTCCCTGCTTGTCACGATGTAAATTCCCGCCTCGTCCGATTCTGCCATAATCTGAAGGTCGCCAACCTTTTGTATGTCCTCTTTTGAAACGGTTGTATATCTGGAATGGGGCGCATAGAAAACGTCGTCAAAGCCCCTTACAAGCATTGCTTTTTTGCGCACCACTCTGTGCTCAAAAACGCCAAAAAGCTTTTTGTCAAGCGATATTTTCGGCACTCCGAAATGATAGTACAGCCCTGCCTGAGCCGCCCAGCAGATATGCAGCGTGCTGGTTACGTTTGTGTTTGACCATTCCATAATTTTTTTAAGCTCGTCCCAGTAGTCAACCTCTTCAAACTCCATTTTTTCAACTGGTGCGCCGGTTATAATCATACCGTCGTACTTTTGCTCCTTAATCATTTCAAAATCCTTGTAAAACGACGAAAGGTGCGCAGACGGCGTATTTTTTGAGTTATGCGTTGCCGTATTTATAAAATCAAACTCCACCTGAAGCGGCGAGTTTCCCAAAAGCCGCAAAAGCTGAGTTTCGGTTGTGATTTTTGTTGGCATAAGATTTACCAGCGCAATTTTAAGCGGACGTATATCCTGTGTTATAGCTCTTTTTTCGGTCATAACAAATATATTTTCGCTGTTTAATATTTTGTTTGCAGGCAAAGAGCCGGGTATTTTAATAGGCATTGTTACCGCCCCTTTTGTTGTAATGTTTTAAAACAATTATACCAAAATGCAGTGCCGATTGCAACTTTATTTTTAAATTTCACATATTTTTATAAAACAATGCAAACAATACAAAAAAACAAGAAAAGGAATATTGCCCGATATGATAGAACTTTTTAACGAGAATACGCAAAACGGCAGCGAAAAAAACAGCGAAAGCGACGACATCAAAGAATACGGCGCGTCAACCATAAAAACGGACAGAGGAAACATTCACTGCCTTACCATAATAGGTCAGATTGAGGGGCATATGATTTTGCCGCCGCAGAACAAGAGCACAAAATACGAACATATTCTGCCGCAGCTTGTGTATGTTGAAGAAACGTCCGACATTGACGGTATGCTTATTCTTTTAAACACTGTCGGCGGTGATGTAGAGGCAGGTCTTGCGATTGCGGAAATGCTTTCTTCAATGAAAAAACCCACCGTTTCGCTTGTCCTCGGCGGCGGACACAGCATAGGCGTTCCGCTTGCGGTGTCGGCAGATTATTCGTTTATAGCACGTTCGGCAACAATGACGGTACACCCTATCCGCACAAACGGGCTTGTAATAGGCGTTCCGCAGTCCTTTGAATATTTATGGAAAATTCAGGAACGTATAACCGATTTTGTAGAACGTAATTCCAACATTTCGCACGACAATTTTATGAAACTTCTTTTAAACAATGCGGATATTGCAAACGATATCGGCACGGTGCTTTTCGGAAAAGACGCCGTGGAATGCGGACTTATAAACGAAATAGGCGGACTTTCGGAGGCTCTTGAAAAGCTCTACAGCCTTATTGACGAACACAAAAAAAGTAAAATCAGCACTGATAAATAATTTTTTTGTCATCTGCGGCATTAAAAAATTGACAAACCTTTCTTTGCGTGGTATTATTTTATTAATCTATATAAAGGGGGATTTTAAATGACATATACCGAAAGATATAACAAATGGTTAAACTCACCGAAAATTGATGATGAAACAAGAGCGGAGCTTGCCGCAATCAGTGATGACGACAACGAAATAAAAGAAAGATTTATAAAAGATTTGGAATTCGGCACCGGAGGGCTGAGAGGAATTATCGGCGCCGGCGATAACCGAATGAATATATATACTGTAAAAAAAGCAACTCAGGGTCTTTGCGAAGATATCAAAAACAAAGGCGAAGAATATATGAAAAGAGGCGTTGTAATCGCATACGATTCACGTCATAAGTCGGACGAGTTTGCAAAAGAAAGCGCTCTTACGCTTGCAGCAAACGGCATAAAGGCTTATCTTTTTGAATCGCTGCGCCCCACGCCCGTGCTCTCGTTTGCGGTGCGTTACAAAAAGGCGGCTGCGGGAATTGTTGTAACCGCAAGCCACAACCCCAAGGAATACAACGGTTACAAGGCATACGGCGAGGACGGCGGTCAGCTTCCGCCCGAAAGCTCGGACTATGTTATTTCAATTATCGACAAGCTTGACATTTTTGACGACGTGCTTACAACCGATTATGACAAAGCGGTAAGCGAAGGGCTTATCGAGATAATCGGCGAAGAGGTTGACAATGCGTATCTTGCGGCGGTTAAAGAGCAGTCTGTTAACGAGGAGGCGGCAAGAAGCCTCGGCGATAATTTCAAGCTTGTATACACTCCGTTCCACGGCGCAGGCAACATCCCCGTAAGACGTATTCTTGATATGACGGGTGTTAAAAACGTTTACGTCGTTAAAGAACAGGAAATGCCGGACGGCGATTTTCCGACGCTTAAATCGCCGAATCCCGAAGAAAACGAAGGATTTAAGCTTGCTATAGAGCTTGCAAAAAAGGTTGACGCAGACGTTATTATCGCAACCGACCCCGACAGCGACAGAGTTGGCGTTACAATCAAGGACAAAAGCGGAAATTACATCACGCTTACGGGAAACCAGACAGGTATTCTTTTGTGTGAATTTATTTTAAGAAACAGAAAGCTTAAAGGCACACTGCCCAAAAACGGCGCAGTTATAAAAACAATTGTTACAACCGATATGATTTATCCCATTGCGGACGACTATAAAACAACTGTTTTTGACGTTCTGACAGGATTTAAATTTATCGGCGAGATGATAAAGGAATTTGAGCAGACCGGCAGTTACGAATATCTTTTCGGCTTTGAAGAAAGCTACGGTTATCTTGCCGGAACGTATGCGCGTGACAAGGACGCCGTTGTTGCGTCAATGCTTATAGCGCAGATGGCGGCAGATTACAAGACAAAGGGCAAAACGCTCTACGAAGGTCTTATGTCGCTTTACGAAAAATACGGTTATCATAAGGATTTATTGCACAATGTGGTGTTAAAGGGTCTTGACGGCGCAGAAAAAATCAAGTCCATTATGAAGGAAATAAGAGAAAATCCGCCCAAGGAAATTGACGGCCACAAGGTTACAAGGGTTCTTGACGTTTTGAAAGGCACCGAAACGGACGTTCTTACCGGAGCGGTTACAAAATCAAATCTGCCCTCGTCAAACGTTTTGAAATTCTTCCTTGACGACAAATCGTGGTTTGCAGCACGTCCTTCGGGCACAGAGCCTAAAATCAAGTTTTATTTCGGCGTAACTGCCGACAGCGAAGAAAATGCCGACAAAAAGATTACGGCGTTAAGGGACGCCGTTATTGCAATGATAGAATAAAAGGCTGCCGCTTCCATTTAAAGAATGGCATTGATTTTTAAGCTGTTTATTGATTTTAAAGCTGTATTTTAAAATTTAAAAAAGCTGCTGCAAATTAATTATATGCGGCGGCTTTTAATTATAAAGGCATACAAAAAAGCTATCCCGATTTTTCAGGATAGCTCTTTTTTTAATTCAAAAGTTCTTTGGCAATGGCGTTAACCATACCGCCGTCTGCCCTGCCTTTAATTTTCGGCATAACATTTGCCATAATTTTTCCCATATCCTTCATTGACGAAGCGCCAACCTCGGCTATGGCATTTTTTACAATTTCGCCTAATTCCTCTTTTGTAAGCTGGGAAGGTAGATATCCCATCAAAATTTCAATTTCCCTTTTAAGCTCGTCTATCAAATCGGTTCTGCCGCTTTTTTCATACTCGGGCAAAACGTCTTTTCTTTTCTTAGCTTCTTTTGCTATAACGCCGATAATGTCATCGTCCGAAAGTTCAACTCTGTTATCGACCTCAACCTGCTTTATTGCAGCTCTGACGCTTTGTACCGTATTTTTTCTCACGGTATCCTTATCTTTCATAGAGAGTTTTAAATCTTCCATCAGCTTTTCTTTAAGTGCCAACATAAACCCTCCTTTTTATATAAAATCTTTTAAGATGTCTTATCTGAAAGACCTTTTTCTTGCAGCTTCAGATTTCTTTTTACGCTTTACACTTGGTTTTTCGTAATGTTCCCTTTTACGGATTTCCGATAAAACTCCTGCCTTAGCGCACTGACGTTTAAATCTGCGAAGAGCACTGTCCAAAGACTCGTTTTCTTTAATTCTAATTTCCGACACAAAATCCCCTCCCTCCGCTACATCATCTGTGTTTTATCACTTCATATGTGGGATTAGACAAAAATTATACATATTAATTATACACACTTTAAAGACATATGTCAAGCTTTTTTTAAATTAAACGCTTTATCAGCCCGGAGGCCACGAAAGATTGCGTCCGCCAAGCATATGAAAGTGCAGATGCCCCACGGTCTGACCGCCGTCAACTCCGCAGTTGTTAACAATTCTGAAGCCGCTTTCGTCAATTCCGAACTGTTTTGCAATTTTGCCTGCCGCCAAAAACACCTTGGACACTACATCGGCATTTTCGTCCGTAAGCTTCATTGCAGATGCGATATGCGTTTTCGGAATTATTAAAACGTGTACCGGCGCCTGGGGAGAAATATCCTTGAACGCAAGCACAAATTCATCCTCATACACAATCTCGGACGGTATTTCTTTGTTTATAATCTTGCAAAAAAGACAATCGTTCATACTCTTACCCCTCCTTTTATATGCGTTTGTAAAATTTACTCTCAAAAATTTATTTTATCTGCTCAAGTGCAATTTCAACAGCCTTGTTAACGGCATTTTCAACGTTTTCGATGTCCTTGCCGCCCGCCTGTGCAAAGTCGGGACGTCCGCCGCCTCTGCCGCCTACAACCAGCGCCGCTTCCTTAACGATATTTCCGCAGTGGATACCCTTTTCAACGGCAGATTTTGTTGCCGTTACAAAAAGCGTAACCTTGCCGCCGCTGCACGACGCAAGAACTGCCGCTCCGTCGCCGATTTTCTCTTTTATGCTGTCACCGAGTGTGCGCATTGCATCAATTTCGGCATTGTCCAAAACTGCGCTCACAAGCTTTATGCCGTTTTTCTCACGGGCACTTTTGATAATATCGTCAGTACCGCTTTTTGCCATTTTTTCTTTGAGTTTTGAAAGCTCGTTTTTCGTCTGTTTAAGCTCCTCGGTAACAGAAAGCGCCTTGTGTGCAATCTCGGAAGGATTTGATTTTAAAGCCTTTGCGGTTTCGGCAATAATATTTTCCTTTTCTTCAAGATATTTCAGCACGCCGAGAGAGGTTGCCGCCTCGATACGTCTTGTTCCGGCAGCAATTCCCGATTCGGACAGAATTTTGAAAATACCGATATTCGCAGTATTTTTTGCGTGTGTTCCGCCGCAGAATTCAACGCTGTAATCGCCCATTTTCACAACACGCACAATATTGCCGTACTTTTCGCCGAAAAGCGCCATTGCGCCGAGTTTTTTAGCTTCTTCTACCGGCATTTCCATACAGGTGATATCGAGCGATTCAAATATTTTTTCATTAACGGTTTTTTCAACCTTTTCAAGTTCTTCGGGCTTCAGCGCCTCGTAATGCGAAAAGTCAAAACGCAGTCTTTCGTCGTTTACATAAGAGCCTGCCTGTTCAACGTGGTCGCCCACAACGTCACGCAGAGCCTGCTGCAAAAGGTGCGTTGCAGAGTGATTTGCCTCAATGCTCTTTCGTCGTGCGGCGTCAATTTTACAATGGCATTTTTCGCCTTTTTCAACATTTCCTTCGGATATATGGCACGCAAGAATAATTCTTCCGTCACGAAGCTTTTTTGCGTCCATAACCTCAACGCTGCCGTTTTTGGCGGTGATAACACCGGTATCGCCTACCTGACCGCCGCCCTCGCCGTAGAACGGTGTTTTTGAAACAACCATTGTAACGCTGTCGCCCTCGCATGCCGAATCCACAAATTCGTTATCCTTGAAAATTCCAAGAATTTCAGCGTCGCACTCTGCCGTTTCGTATCCTACAAATTCAGGCTTGGGAAGAGAAGCAAATTTCTCCAGAAGCTCATCCTTCCAGCCCAAAACGTCAGCGTCCTTTATAGCGTCACGTGAGCGTGTTCTTTGAATTTCAACATTCTTTTTAAAGCCTTCAACATCAGCCTTAAGACCTTTTTCTTCAAGTATTTCAACCGTAAGGTCAATCGGAAAACCGTATGTGTCCGAAAGCTTGAACGCTTTTTCGCCCGAAAGCGTATCCTGATTGTTTGCCTTAAGCTCTTCAACATACGAATCAAGTATTGCCATACCTTCGTCAACCGTTCTTGCAAAGCTTATCTCTTCAAGCTCAATGGTTTTCTTGATATAATCCCTCTTGCTTACAAGCTCGGGATATGCGCTCTTATTTTCTTCAATAACGGTATCGCAAACCTTATATAAAAACGGCTCGTTAATTCCCAAAAGCTTTCCGTGGCGTGCCGCGCGGCGCAAAAGACGTTTTAAAACGTATCCCCTGCCCTCGTTTGCAATTTTAACGCCGTCCGAAATCATAAACGTGGTGCTTCTTATATGGTCGGTGATAACACGGAGCGAAACGTCGCTTTTATCATCGTCGCCGTATTTGACATTTGCAATTTCGCTCACCTTTTTCATAATATTGCGAACGGTGTCAACCTCAAAAATATTGCTTACGCCCTGCATAATGCACGCAAGACGCTCCAAACCCATACCGGTGTCGATATTCGGGTGCGCAAGACGGTTGTAATTGCCGTTTTCGTCCTTGTCAAACTGGGTAAATACCAAATTCCAAAACTCTACAAACCTGTCGCACTCGCAGCCCACCTTGCAGTCCGGCGAGCCGCAGCCGTTTTCCTCGCCCCTGTCAAAGTATATTTCGGAGCACGGTCCGCAGGGTCCCTGACCTATTTCCCAGAAATTGTCCTCTTTACCCATTCTTACAATTCTGTCGGGCGCAACGCCGACTTTTTTTGTCCATATGTCAAAAGCCTCGTCGTCGTCCTGATAAATTGTAACCCAAAGCTTGTCCACGGGAAGCTTTAAAACCTCGGTGCAAAATTCCCACGCCCAGGACGTAGCCTCATTTTTAAAATAATCGCCGAACGAAAAGTTTCCGAGCATTTCAAAATACGTTCCGTGTCTGGCGGTTTTTCCGACGCTCTCGATATCAGGCGTTCTTATACATTTCTGACAGGTTGTAACCCTTTTTCTCGGAGGAGTTTCCTGCCCCGTAAAGTATGGCTTAAGCGGTGCCATACCGGCGTTTATAAGCAAAAGACTTTTATCGTTCTGCGGCACGAGCGAAAAGCTCGGAAGCCTTAAATGCCCTTTGCTTTCAAAAAACGAAAGGTATTTTTCTCTTATTTCGTTAAGACCAAGTTTTTCCATACGTAAATCCCTCAAATCAAATAAACTATTCTTATATAATATAATAAATTACCCGTTTTTGTCAACCTTTTGACAAAATATATTTTATCCTGATGTAATATTATGTCAAAATAACAAGTTTATCATTGACAAAAAGGGTAGAAGTGTTGTAATATATTGAGTGTATGGATACAGTACTTAAGAGAGGAATTGAAAATCTGATGAAAAGAATTATAAGTCTTGTTGTGCTTGCGTTTTTGTGCGTTTCAATCGCCGGATGCGGCAAAAAAAATGTCGGCAATGACGCACAGCTTTTTGATACATCAAAGGAAATTGTTGTTATTTTGTACGACAATGATGAATATAATAGTTCAATAAAGGATTCGTTTATCGAAAACATAAATAAGCTCTATACCGATTCAAAGCTTAAAATAACGGTTAAAAATGCGTCGGGTGACGACAATAAGCTTAATGAAATTACTTCAAAAATAAACCGTGAAAACACACTTTTTGCGGTTCCCGTGGGTCTTGAGGCGGCTGTTTCGGCAAACAAAGCGTTCGGCGGAAACGTTCCGATTTTCTTTGCAAACGTTGCAAATCCCGTGCTTTCGGGGCTTATGCCCGACAAAACAACCCCGTCCTCCACAACGGGAATTGTGTCCACGGTTCCGGCAAACTACATTTTCAACACATTTGTAAAATCAATCGGTTCAAATTCAATAGGTCATATCGGCATTATTTTTAACACCAGCGAAATTGAGCCTATGGAAACCACGAACGATTTTAAACGTTATCTTGACCTTAACAACTATTACTACACCGAAACGGTTGTTGCAAACTCGCTTGAAGCGCAGCAGGCGGCGTCAAAAATGGTGTATAAAGCAACCTCCGGAAGCAGTGTTACCGGAGAAAATTCTTCGTCCGATTCAACCGTTTCCAAAAAGTATGAAAACAAGCAGGGCGGCGCAAATATGCTGTTTTTGTCAAACGACAGCATTGTAAAAGATTCTATGACAGAAATTGCAAACGTTTTGAAAGGCTCTGATTATTATGTTTATGTAAATGAGCCGAATGAAATCGCAGGCAAAAATTTTGTGTCGTTAAAACCGACCTCGGCATCTGTAGGCAAAAACCTTGCGCAAATGGCGGCAAAATATTTGTCCGGAACGTCAATTCAGCTTCTTCCCTGCCGGACAGCGGACGAATTTGATGAATTTGCTTATCTTGACAAAAACCCATCCGCTCAGCAGGAAAATTCAGATTCGCAAAACGGCGGAAATCAGGAAAATTCCGCACAAAATCAGTAAACTATGCAAGAGAGCGGCGGTTGAGGCTGCCGCCCTTTTGTTTTTAGGAAAGGAATGTTTTCAAAATGACAGTTATAAACTTTATAAGAGCAGTTATTTACGGAATAATCCAGGGCATTACCGAATGGCTTCCCATAAGCAGTACGGGGCATCTTATCCTCGCAAACGAAATCCCTTTTTTGAAGCTTGACGGCATTTCAAAGGATTTTTTCAATATGTTCATTGTTGTAATACAGCTTGCGTCAATCCTTGCAGTCATTCTGATATACTTTAAAAAGCTTAATCCTTTCACAAAAAAGGGTTTGAAAAAAGAAACAATGCAAATGTGGTATAAAGTCATAATAGGCGTTATCCCGGCGGCTGCCGCAGGATTTTTGCTCGACGACTTTATCTCGTCAAAAATCAACGACAATCCGTTTGTAATCGCAGGAGCGCTTATAGTTTACGGTATTTTGTTTATTGTGATAGAAAACCGAAAACGACAGCCGAAAATAACAAGCATTGACGCTCTTACATATAAAACAGCTCTTTTAATCGGCGTATTTCAGGTGCTGGCGCTTATTCCGGGAACATCCCGCTCCGGCTCGACAATTCTCGGTGCAATAATTCTCGGCACATCACGCACCGTTGCGGCTGAATTTTCGTTCTTTCTTGCAATTCCCGTTATGTTCGGCGCAAGTCTGTTAAAGGTTGTAAAATACGGTCTTGCCTTTGAGAGTGCAGAGCTTTTCGTTCTTGCAGTGGGATTTTTAACGTCATTTGCGGTTTCGTATTTTGCAATTAAATTCCTTGTAAGCTACATAAAAAGGCACAATTTCAAGGTTTTCGGATACTACAGAATTATTCTCGGAATTATCGTTACGGCATATTTTTTGTTAAAATAGCAAAATTCTAATAAAAAATAAATGTCAGGCCTTCAGCCGCAGCCGTACAATAATAAAAACCGCCGTAATACTAACGTATACGGCGGTTTTTTGACGAAGTATAAACTTAAAAATACGTCTTCAAAACCAATGATTTTCTTATCCTGCGGCTTTATACAAGTCTGACATTTTTTATTCTTCTTTAAAATCCTTGTTTATGTGCATTTGCCTGTATTTTCCCGGGGTTATGCCCTCAAGCTTTTTGAACACCCTTATAAAGCCAATATCGTTGGAATATCCAACCATATTGGCAATCTGAAAAACGGTGTACTTCTCGCTTTTTAGAAGCTCTTTTGCATAGTCCACCCTGACACGGGCGATATAATTCTGAAGATTTTCGCCTTTATGCTTTTTAAACAGCACCGAAAGATACTGCCCCGTTATGTTGAACTCATCCGCAATAACAGTATTGCTCAGATTGTTGTTCATATAGTGTGAGTCAATGTATTTTTCGATATCCGAAATCATCTTAAGCACACGGTTTGTCTGAATATCCCTGTAATCGGTAATGTTTTCGCAGCTTGCCGAAAGTGCCGTTATCGCCTCGTTATACGAATTGGCAAGGCTCTCAATGCCCTTTCTGAGCGAGCTTATACTTATGCCCACCTTCACCGAAAACTCATTTGTCATTATATCGGACAAAAGCTCGCACACAAACTTTACATCTTCAATAAACGCTTCTTCGTTTTCGTCCTCAACATTAACCATAAAAACTATATTTCCCGAGGTGTCGATAATTTTTTCAAACAGATAAAGCGCAGAAAAAAGCTCGTCCGCCATATTGTTTATGGCATAATAAATTACGCTTTTTTCGTCGTCCGAATAATCTTTGATATCATTTACGCTTACCACCACAACTGCATAATTTTCGTATATAAACGGCAGATTGTATTTTTTAAACACTTCTTCTATTGCCGCAGCATTTGCGCTTCCCGTAAGTATATCGCCGAGCGCTGCGGTTTTCATCTGCTCGCTCTGCTTTGATATTACGTCGTTCATCTTTTTGTTTCTTATGGTAAGGTCCTCAACCACCGAATGGATAAAGTCCATTTCGTCCCGATAGTTTGTTTTAACCTCGCTGTTTCGGCTCAGCTTGTCAATTATATGCTTTATCGGCTGATAATTCTTTTTTAAAAGAAGCTGGGCAATAAACACGCCCACAACAAGATATCCGAGCGAGAAAAGCAAAACAAGGTGCTTAAGCCGTGTAATTTCGCTCAGAAACACATCCTTTGAAAGCGCAACGGCATAAATCCAGCCGTTTTCCTCCTTCGATTTTGTATATGTAAGCATTTCGTTTGTGTTTGAAAGCTCAATTATATCACTGTTTTTTGAAAGATATCTGACAAGTTTTTTCGGGTCGGTTTTTATGTCCTTTGAATTTTTGTATATAACATTTCCGCTTTTGTCAAGAATCATTGTAAGAGCGTCGCCGCCGCCCGAGATGGGGTTTAAAACCTTGCCGATTTTTTCGGAATCAATGCGTATCAGCAGTTTAAAATCCGACCTTTTGTAGTCGTTTTCCGGAAAGCTCTGCGAATATGTGATATATGAATTTTCAAGCTGCCCGGACGGCGAAAAACCACTGAATTTTTTATAATCGTAAACGTTAAGATAAGACGACTCAAAATCGGAATATTCCATATTTTTATACTGCGGATTTGAATTGTAAAACGTTTTTGCGCTCATAACCTCAGAGTCGGACAAAACCGTTTCTTCTTTTGTTATGTAAAGATATACCTTATCCGCAACCTTTGTGCGTGAGCGGATTTCGTAAAGTATTCTGTTAAGCTCGATATAGTTGTTTTCTTTAAATTCGTCCGTGCTTATTCTTCCTGCGCACAAATCCGAGATTACGGGATTTGTCTCAAAATTGTCCGAAATAAGCTCAACCTCGTTTATATAGTTTTCTATAATGTGCTTCGACTGCTCAAGCATAGAAATATTGTACTGATAAAAATACTCTTTTTTGTCTTTTTCAAAGCTTATATACGCTGCGCCGAACATTGCAAGCGAAAAAATGAGCAAAATCAAGTATGATATAAAAAATTTGACAAACAGTTTGTTTTGATGATAAAACTTTGATTTCAAATATTTTTCCCTCCGTACAAAAAAGCATATAGCAGGCAAAAATCACCCTTTGAATACAGCGCAAAAAGGCGCTATATTTTAAAGCTTCCGTTTTTCCAGTTTATGAAAACGTCAATATCAGCCCCGCTTTTTGTTATTACAGGCTTTTCATCTTCACTTTTTCTTGCCTCGCAATAAAGGTCTATCGTTTCGCCGTCCGACAAAGGATATTTTTTTATTCCGTGACGGCAGGTAAGGTTTACGTCCCACACAATTTTTTTATCTCTCATATTCCCCTTTATGCCAAGAACGTATTCAATAAGCACCGCAACGGGCGCAAGACCCGTCCAGCCCACAAAATCTCCCCTTGCGGACGAATTTTTGCCGAACGTATCGGGTGCATAATTTTCCCAGACCGTTCCCGTTTCTTCAAAGCACGCAGCAACGTTTTTCAGGTGATTTAAACCTATTTCATGTGCAAGGCGCATCTTTTTGCACCTTTCCAAACCCTTTAAAATCATATACGTCGTGGGCGCCCACACCGAGCCGCACCAATACCCTCCCGACGGAACAAAGTTTTTGTCCGAAGCCGAAAGCGACGGCACACGGTGCGCTCTGTTAAACTCATTTTTATTATCAAGGTGCGATATAAATCTTTCCAGTCTGTCATCGGGAACAGACCCCGACACAAGCCCCCAGTATGACGCAACGCTCATAACACCGTTAAGTTTGCCGTTTCGCCATTTATCATAATAAAACGAGGTTTCATCATCCCAAAGTCCGTTGTTTATAATACTTTCAAGATTTTTAATTTCGTCCTTTAAAAATTCAGTTTCTTCGCTTCTTTTAAGCACGTTCGCCATATTTACAAGACATTTTGCGCTTAAAACCTGCTGAAAACAAGTATCTATCCAAACCTGATGACCGTGCGAAAAGCTTACGTCATAACCCTCCATAAGACGGGGCGTATTGTCCATTCCGCACCCCCACCCCGACGACCAATAGCTTCCGTCACGCCAGGTGCGGTTTTCCATATACCACTTATGGTATGCCATAAGCGGGTCAAACACCTTTGAAAGCCTTTTTTCGTCGCCGGTTGAGATATAATATTCCCACTCGCACCAGCCCATTATGTCAGGACCGGTGCTTATCGGGTCGTGGCGGGCAAAATAGTCGCCGCCGTCGCTCTCTCTTATTTCACGGCAAATAAACCCGTCCCTGTGCTGCTTTGCATAAAAATTATCCAGCGTCTTCTGAAAATCAAAAGCAAGCCGTCCGTATTTTGCAAACATCAGAATAAACGACGTATCCCACATAAAAATCGCACCGTTGAATGCTGCGTCAATAAAATTTGTTACAAAACCGCTGTTTTCAAACGGCTTTTTGATGTTTTTAAAAGCAAGGCTCCATACCTTGTCATAGCATTTTATCGCACTGTCATACCCGTCAAGTATCGGCTCGGGAAGAAGATGCTTTATTTTTTCGTACTCCGGCAGTTCTTCGTTTTCCGCCGTCCTGCCTATAAAGGTATTGTTTTTTACATACGGTTCGTCAATATAAAAGCTTGATTCGTTTACCTGATATGTTCTCATTTTTTCTCCTTTTTTAAAGTTCCACGGGCGAGAACGACGAAAACTCTGTGTCGCCCAATGCCGCCGAAACAAAGGCTTCAACGCTCGGCGAAAGCATAGAATATGCGTTCACAAAAGTTTTTGCACGTTCAAAATACTGATTCATAAAATACGGCGAGCCGAACGACACAACCGCCGTTTTGTCCACTGCCGTCTGAAGTGATATTGCAACCTTTTGCGCCTCGGTTGAATAAAAATCCAAAAATCCGATAGGTCTGAAAGGTCTTGAAAACAGAGCGTACAAAATAAGGTCGTATCCGTCTGTTTCGGTCTTTTTTATGCCGTCCTTAAGATAACTTACGTCAAATCCCTTTTCGCAAAGAAGGTCACAAAGAAGCTTTCCTTCCTCAAAAGCGGGGATATGATGCGTTATCGGAATTACCGCAATTTTTTTGAATTTTTCTTTTGTAAGCGGAAAGATTTTTGCGTTGTCCCTCATTAAAGTAACCGACTTTTCCGCAACGTTTTTCTGCGTGTTTTTAACAAATTCCCTGTCCTTTTCACTAAGCGCAACTGCGTGGTTATCCTTCTTGAAAAGTCCCATTTTTTCTTTCATTGAAAGTATTCTTCCCACTGCGTCGTCAAGTCTTGACATTGGAATATATCCGTTTTCAATTGCCTCGGTCATATTTTTAACATAGTTTTCCGACGGCCAGAGCATCATATCGCAGCCTGCCTTAAAGCTTTCAATCTGCGCAATGTCCTCGGTCTTGTACCAACCGTTAAAGCCGCCCATTCCGAGTGCGTCGGTAACAACAACGCCGTCAAATCCCATTTCGTTTTTGAGAAGATTTGTAATAAGCTCGTGCGAGAGCGTTGACGGAAGCTTCATTCCGTTTTCAAACACTTCTTTCTGATATGACGGCAGTGTTATATGACCGCCCATTATTGAATAAACACCCGATTTTATTACTTCTTCAAAAACCTTACCCGATTTTTTCTTCCATTCGTCAAACGGAAGGGTGTTGTTTGTTGTTACAATATGCTGGTCACGCCAGTCAAGTCCGTCACCGGGAAAATGCTTTGCGCAGGCGGCAAGACCGTTATCCTGCATACCCTTTATAACCTGCGGCAAAAGTTTGATTGCCAGATTTACGTCGTCCGTAAGACCTCTTACGTTTACAAGCGGATTTCTTTTGTTTATATTTAAATCGCACACGGGCGAAAACGACCAGTTTGCGCCGACGCTTTTTGCTTCCAGCGCAGTAGCTTTTCCGTAATCGTATGCCAGCTTTTCGCTGTTCGCCGCACCAAGGCTCATAAGGTACGGAAGAGGTGTAAGACCTTTTAACATACTGCCGCAGCCGTTTTCAAAATCAGACGTTATAAGTATTGGAATATCGGCATTGTCTATGTACTGCGCCAGAGTGTTTCTTGCCGCCTCAAGACCCATTTCGTCCGCTTCGGTAATTATTTCGCCGAAAAAGAATGCCGCACCGATTTTGTCCGATATAAACTTATCCTTATCAACCTTAATTACCACCGTCTGAAGTATTTTTTCCTTAAGTGTCATATCGCTGATTTTCATTTTTCATCCTACCCTTCGATTTTGACAAACAGCGGCGTATATTCCGAAAGCGTAATTTTATCAATATACTCATTTTTTCGCAAATCATAGAATTTTTCTATCTTTTTGCCGTCAATGGTCACTTCCGCTTCCTTTTCCTCTCCCCATACATACCGGCACAAATTCAGCAAATATCCGCCCTCATACGGCACGCATATCCACTCCGTCCTGTCAATGCTTCTGCCTGTTTCCTTATCGGTAATTTTCACATTTGTAAGGTTCATACTGCCAATAACGTCCGATATTGTTTCGGGAAGGTTAACAGCCGTTGTTATGTCTTTTTTTGAATTTACGTCGGTTTTAATTATAACAGCATTTTTGTAAATAATCAATACCGTATTTTCATTTCTTTCCTGATTAAATTCATTTTTATAAAGACTGTCCTCGCCGATTATAACAAGCTTTCCGCCTCTTTGAACAAATTTTTCTATCGCAGAGAAGGTTTCGTCCGTAACCGAGGTGCACTCGGGAATTATAAGAAGATTGTAATCGTCAAGCTTGTAAAGCTGGCTCTCCGTCAAAAGAAGCGGTTTTAAGCCGTTAAAGAGCACATTTGAATAAGCGGCAAGAAGGCTGCTCTGGAACGATGGCTTAAAGCTGTACGAATTTTCGGAATAAAGTATTGCCGCACTCCTTTTTGCATTTTGCACCGCAGTTATTTCGTATGACAGACGGTTAAAGTCCAGAAACGCCCTTACGTGTCCCGATAAAAGGTCTGCACGTGCCGCAAGATTTGTGTTCATCCAGGTTGTGCCGGTAAGATACTGCTCCTCCCTTTCAAGCACCCACAAAATGCTTTCGGCTCTGTTGTGCATCACTCCCTGCCAAGCGTCCGCCATTGCGTGCTTATACATTTTCGGCGATTTGTCAATAACCTTGCTGTCCATCTGAAAATGGTCCTCGGAGTTTACAACCGGCGCTTCTTTTATCGACGACAGCAAATCATACCATTCAAGCTTTGCCAAAAGCGACTGCTTCTGATGATTGTACGCCGTGTTTGCGTCGTTTCCGTTGTAGTCGAAATAAGGCGCAAGCTTTTCGTAATTTTCGCCCTTGGTAAGCGCACTTCTTCCGTAATCGAGCGTTATGGGAAGAAGCTTTGCATGCGTTGGCATATCGGGATTAAATTCCTTTACATATCCGCAAAGCGTTCCGAGATAATCGGTTAAAACGTCCGCATTAAATTCCATAACATTTTTGTAAAGAAGTGTGAATTCGCTCTGCGATTTCATATCAACATCTTCAAATTTTTCATAGTTTGTGCCGCATAAACGGTTAAGATTTTCAATATCGCCGTATATTTTTCTGATATACTCATACCACATAGGCTTGTAATACTCTGTGTTGTATGCATATGTATAAGGCTCGTTTGCCACGCATACGCTGTCCACAACGTTGCTCTTGTTTACGATATTCATAGTTGCGGCAACATATTCGTGAAGTATCTTTTTAACCTCAGGATGCGCTGTGTTAAACTTAAGATATTCGCCGTAAAGTGCGTTTTTGTCCAGCACGTCGGGATAATTTAAGTTTACAAATTCGGGCCAGTAGTTTGCCGCAAGAAGTATGCCCACCTTTTGATTTGCCTGTTCAAATTCTTTTAATCTGCACTCAAATTCACGAAGATATCCGTCGTAATAATCGTATTCTTTAACGTTTGTATCGGCACCTTTTTCAAAATCGCCGTTTTTTATAAGGTTTTTGTCGCTGCCAATCTCTTTTATAAAAATATCGTCAATATAAAGCTTTTCTGTCGGCGCCTGAAGGGTTATTATAAATTCAAGCGTGTTGTCGTCCGCCGCCGTTGTGTATGTGCCGGAATAGTCAACCCAGTCCGTGCTTGCTTTTATATAATTTTCCTTCCGCTGCGAAAGACCGTAGTTTGACGAAATAAGCTTGTGACACGCAAAATAAACGCCGTCAACCTTTGCACCCTTTGCAGACAGACCGAATTTATAGGTTGTGTTCGGCTTGCAGGCAACAGACTGCCTTAAATATATAGTCCTGCCGTTTCCCCACGGCGTTGTGCGCTCGAGTTTAAGTGCATATTTTCCGTTTTTCACACTCTCGCCCGACACCGCAACGGTTCTGTCAACCGCCGTTTTCGTGCGCTGATACAAATTCCAGTCCGGAACCTCGCACCACTGGGTTATAACGTCATAAAGCTTTAAACTGAGCATATTCATATTTGCGCCGAGCTTTGCAAATTCGGCATATTCTTCCTCGCCCTGAACAAAGTTGCAGAAACCGTTCAAAAACATAGGACGTCTTTCGACCGTGCCGTTTATTTCCATATCCGCAATAAATCCCGTTGCGGTTTTTTCAATGCTGCTGTTCACATACTTCGGAACGGCATACGCTTTTTTCCCGCCGCTCAAATATTTTTCAAGGTTTTCTTTGTTTTGAGCAAAAATATCGTTAAGGCAATTGTAGGTATAAAGTATTCTGTCAAATGCGCCGTACTTTTCCGCATCCTCTTTCATATATTTTAAATACATTTCAAAAATTGTAAGGTCTGCCGTTTCGTAATCTGTCGGAATGTCGTTTCCTTTGCACTTTTCAACCAGAGCTTTAAATTCAGTGTACTTTGCGCTGCATTCGTCGTAAAGCTTTAAGTACATTGCATAATCGGGAATTACCGTAAGCTCGTATGAAACAGTATCGGCATTTTCATCACCCTGTTTTTTTACCGAAACGTCAAATTTTTGCAATCCCGCCTTTTCAAAAGTGTTGTAAAACCTTACCTTTGCACACCCGAGCGGCGGAAGATTTACCTTAACCGTCTTTTTGTCGGGAAATGTGACAAGATACTCTGCGTAATCGTTTAAAAAGCTTTGCAGAACAAGCATAAACGGCTGTTTCTGCGAAACAAAAACCTCACTGTCACCCTCTATAGTCGAAAAATATCCCGACTTGAAATTCTCTGCAATGTAGAGCATGGGAAACTGCTCCGCATTTTTTGCCGAGGCAATTCCCGGCGAAATCTGCTGTGCGTATTTTCGCTGATATACGTCGTTGTCATTGTCGTTTACAATCGCACTGAACTGAAATTTTTCAGGCATCCCCGACGTGAAGGCGGTCCACGGAACGGTGAGAAAATACTCCGAAATATCGCCGTTTCGCACTCCTTTTGCCGATACATCCTCATTTGTGCAGTAAACCTTTCCGGTATCTTTATCAAAGCTTGCTCCCACCTCAAGCTTAAAGGTGTTGCGCTCGGGCGCAAAGGCAACCTGCACACTGTCGCCCGACCAGTAGGACGAATTTAAAAACGAATGGTGCGTATCGTCCTTTACGTTGAAATAAATATAAAAATTTTCGCCATCGTAGGCATATTTTACATAACTTTCGTTGTTTACCTCGCTTACCTCTTTGTTTGTAAAATATGCGTCGGTGATGTTCACCCTCTCAAAGTCTGCCCAGTCAATTTCATCAGCACTTTTAACTTCGGTTTTTGTGCGGAAAATGGGTATGCTTTTTGACATTTCCAAAAATTTTTCGGTGTCAACAATTGTAAGGTCAGCCGTTTCAACCTCCGAGCTGTCGTAAGCAGCGTCGTTTACGGCTGTTTTTACATCATCCTCAAAACCTGCGTTGGATATAAGGTTTTCACCCTCCCTTTTGCCGTTTACGCATTTGTAGAGATAAACATCGTCGGCATAAAACGCTTTTGCGGTATCAACAACCGTTATGTTAAAGGTCTGATTTCCCGTGTTTCCGGTATATGTATTCTGAAATTCGTAATTTGTCCAGTCCGAATTTTTTGAAAACGGCACAAGAGAAGATTTATTGCCGAAAAATGTTATTTCAGCACCGGCAACGTTCTCTGCCTTAACCTTTATACCGTAAATATAGGTTGTGTCCTTCTCAAGCTTGACGTTCTGAAATATTCTCATATACCGTGAGCCGTCGTATGATGTATTGTTTGTTATTTTCACTGCGTGGCTGCCGTCCGAAAGCGTTACGACATTCACCGTTGCGTCAGGCTCGTTTGATATAAATTTTGACCAGCCCGAAACAAAGCTCTGCGTCACCTGCGCCGCCATGGCGCTAAGGCCTATGCAGGACAAAACAATGCTTGCGGCAACAGCTCCCGATAAAAATTTTTGCAAAAACCTCTTCATAGCGTTTTCTCCCCTCTAATCTGTTAAAACGGTTACAATGCCGATTTTCGGCACCTTTATTTTTATTGTGTATCTTTCTTTTTCAAGCTGCATTAAAAATTTAAAGTTTCCCTTGGTATCGGGCAAAACCTCGTCTATATAAACAAGACTGCCGTCATCTTTGTATGCCGTAAGCGATACGCTTCCCGATATATTCGGCGAATTTCCGAAAATATAACACATATCGCCGAGCATTTTTACATTTGTGGCAATTGCGTTATCCGCACTTAAAAGCTCGGTTTTTTCAACCGTCGGGCAAAGGCTTCCTTTTTGCCACAAAAGTGCGCAGAAGCTGTCATATTTTGTTCCGTCAAAGCTTATGTAATAATCCTTTGCACCGTCTGCGGTTAATTTATCAATCTTTGTGATTGCGCCGTTTTTGCGGTATACTGCGTAAAGGTCTGCGATACCCCTTGCCGAGGCGCTTATTTTGTATGTTCCGCTTGCCATATGCGAAGGATTTGTAAGTATAATTTTTTCACCGTCCACCCTGTCTGCAAAAAGCGAAGGCGAAGCGCCGGCATACCTCAGCATAACGGGCGTGTACGGCAGAAGGGTTATCGTTTTTCCCGTTTCCATACCGCTTATAAGATTTGTAAATTTTTGAATTTCTCCCTCTTTGCCGGTTATGTAAACCTCTTTTGCCTCATCAAAATAATTGCACAAATTTATAATTTTCCCGCCCTTAAAATCGGCGCAGATATATTCAACATTTTCAGCCGCCGAATTATCTTCGGAATTTAAAACCGCAACATCATACACATCGGCGCTTTCAAAAAATGCTTTAAGGCTTTCAAACAAACCGTCAACGCTTGTTTTTTCGCTCGTTTCGCTCTCGTATGTGGGAATAAAAGCCGCATTTTTCAAAATTTCGTTTGCGTTTCGCTCCTTTAAATATTCGTCATATTTAAGCGAATTTTCGCCGATAACAAAAATTTTTCCGCCGCTGTCTGCAAACTTCTTTACCGCTTCGTATGTCTTGCCGTTCACCGACACTGCCTCGGGAATTATAAGCGCCTTTAATCCCGAAAGCTTTTCTGTTTGGCTTTCGGTGACAAAAAGCGGTTTTTTGCCTAAGAAAAGCGAATTTGTATACGCAAGATAAACGCTGTTTAAATACGACGGCTCATACGTCATTGAATTGTATGAATAAAGTATTCCCACTTCACGTTTTGCGTTCTGTAAGGCAAAAAGCTCGCCCGACAGCCGCTGCATATCCAAAAACAGCTTTCCGTTGTTTGCGACAATCTGCGGACGCATAAGCATATTTGCGTTTTTATACGAATTTGTAACCCTGTCTTTTTCCCTGTCCCAAAGCCATATAACCGACTGCCTTCTTGAATGTACTGCCCCCTGCCATATGTCGGCATAGGCAGTTTTCTCTATTATATCGCTGCTGTCAAAGTTTATGCTGTCCCTTATAAGGTGATCCTCCGCATTGAAAACGGGCAAATCCTCTACCGAGGTTAAAAGGTCGTACCACTCGGTTTTTGCCATAAGCGGATACTCGCTGTGATTGTAATAATGCATTGCGTCACAACCGTTAACGTCAAAAAGCCCCGTTAAGCTTTCAATGTCAATTCCGTGCGAAAGCGATTTTATTCCGTGCGCACGGATTGCGGGAAGATTCTTTGCAAAAATTTTAACGTTTGGCGAAATTCTTTTTATCGTTTTTGCAATATGTGTAAGATACTCTGTCATAATGGTATCGTTATAGCGGTAAAGAAGGTTTTTAAGCACCGAAAACTCCTGTGCGTCCGAAAATTTTATTTTGTCAAACGAAGCGTATGACGTATTGCACGCACTGTTTAATTTTTCTATGTCGCCAAAGAATTTCTCATTAAGCCAATCCTGCCACAAAGTTTCGTAATATGACGTGTTAAAGCATTGAAAATTCGGCTCGTTTGCAACAGAAACGGCGCACAGTGCAGGATGATTTGCAATCTTGGGTATCACCGCATTTAAGAACACTTCTATCATCTGCCTGATTTTCGGGTGCGTGGGATTGTATCCCATATAGCTCGGATACGTTCCGTCCTCATCCCTTATACCGGGATATTTTGCAAAAATATACTTGGGCATATAGTGAATACCGAGTCCGAGCGTTACTTTAAGATTATTTTCATACGCATAGTCAAGTGCGCAGATAAGGTTTTTTATGTGACCGTCATAAACCTCAAACTCGCCCGTTTCTTCGCTTTCTTCAAAGCCGGGGTTTTGTATAAGATTTTCGTCCGAATTTATTTTTTTAACGTATACATCATCAATATAAAGCGCCCCGGTTTCGTTTTCGCACGGAATAAGTATTTCAAACAGGCGGTCATTTGCCCCGGTTGTATATGTAAATTCAAAATTTGTCCAGTCATACGTTCCGCTTAAGTCACGCCTTATTCTCTGCGACAAGCCGTAATTTGAGTCAATAACGCCGTGACCGCTGAAATGACAGCCTTTTGCGTTTACCGCCTTTGCATAAAGCCCAAAAACATAGGTGGTGTTTGGCAAAACGTCAACGCACTGCCTGAGATAAAATGTTTTTTCGTTTGCCCATTTGTCTCCCCTCGTGATTTTAAGAGAACAGTTTCCGCTCATTTTTTCATCACTGCTTTGCACGGCGGCAAAATCCTCCACATAACCGTACTGATACAAATTCCAATTTTTTATACCTATCCCCTCGGTCACGGTATCATAAAGCTTTGCGCTGATTGCAACTGTATTTGCACCAAAGGCATCAAAGTCGCCGTAATCGTTTTGCGTATACGAAAAATGCCCGTAACCGTTTAAAAATACGCTTCTTTCTTCTATGTAACCGTCCGTTTCCGTTTCGGAAACAACGTCGTTTTTGTCAATTTTAATATCCTTGCCCGTAAGCAAAGGAACAATTTTGGGAACAGAATTTTTGCTCAGATACCCTTTTAAATTTTCATAGCTTTCATTGTAAAGCGATACAAGCGTGTCGTAATACGAATTTGCTCTGTCAAATTCACGATATCTGTAAAAATCCTCCTCCATAATGTTTATAAATTTCTCGATTGTTTTGTAATTTACCGTTTCAAAATCGGTCGAAAGCCTGTTTTCACCGCACTTTTTCATAAGCTCATCAAGCGTTTCAAGCTTATTTTTAAGGTCGGATATTTTTTTGTCAAATTCCTGCGAGCCTTGTGTGGAAAGGGTAAAAAGTTTTCCGCCGCTTTCCGAAAAATCTTTGTTGACCGTTGTAATTTTAATATTGTTTTCGGTATTTTTTAAAATATTAAAAATTTTTGCTTCTTTTATTTTCTGTGCTCCGTAACGGCTTATAACAGACCGCAGAACATACTCTCCGCCGCTTTTGGCATAAATTTTTGTGCCTCTCATATCATCAGTCTGACTAAAGCTTACAACGCCGGTTTCGTTGTTGTTATAACCTTCAAAACCCGAAATTTCGGCATTGTTTTCGGAAAGAGAAGAAAAATTTCCGAAGTCTTCAATCAAATCGGTATAAGAGCCGTCCTCAAAAAGCGAAATTTTATCTATAACAATTTTATCGTAGCCGTTTTTTGTTACAATGTTTAAAAATTCTATGCCGTCGTTTGCGGTCTTTGTAAACGAAAATGCTTTTTCGGCAAACGAAGATGTGTTCATATCAAGCGTGCCGAGTTTTTTTGAATTTCCGCCGTATATCTCGGGAGATATTCCTCCCTCTGCCGCATATTTAATCTTAAGCGTGTATTTTTTGCCGTCCTCAAGGCTCGGAAAACTGCATTTTAATGATGAATACGTTCCCGCTTTTGCAGAAGGTATGTTCGATACCGCCTCAATTGCATTTTTGCCGTCATACAAAGAGTCGGTTTTTAAAGAGTAAAACACTGCCGGATAACAATCTTCGGCACTGCTTCTTGCATATGATATGCTGTGTTTTCCGTCTGACAAAACAGCCTCGTTTGTGCCCTGCGACGGCGACGCCGAAACAAAATAGTTTCTTTCGTTTCCATCCCCAAACAAAACGTTAAGCTTAAAATAATATACCGTGCCGTTTGTAAGATATTCTATGTTTTCACAGACATAAGCGGACGCCGCAGTATTGATTTTGTCCGAAATCATAAGACAGACGTCCGAACCTATGTCAAAAAGTGAAATTTTTTGTATCCTGTTTTCGGGGTTTTTCCACGATATACTTACAGTTTTCCCCACGCTTCCCTTCGCAGCGCTCTGAACGCTTAAGTTTTTAAGCTCATATCCGTCATAAGAAGAAGCGCACTCAGAAAAGGAGGCAGGTGCCGAATTTAAAATTGCAAAAACGAAAAGAAAAACTGCAAGTATACGTTTCATATCATTTCTCCGTTAAAAAATTATTTTGTATAAGGTGCAAAAGGCTTAAGAGGAATCATCTCGTCAAGTCCGTTCCAGAGCATAAGCTTTAACGAATAATCGCCGTCTGTATCGGGAATTTCAATCCCCTCAGCCGTAAGAGTGTATTCGGCGCCGTCCATGGGGATTGTTGTTTTGTCGCTCGCCCTAACTGCATAAAGCTTTTTGCCGTCATATACCGCCGCAATAAGCTGAGCCGTTTGGTTTGTGCCGCCGCTGTTGTTTTTAATGCTTACGCTTGCCGTATGAGTTCCCTGCGAAATGCTTGTCACTTTGGTGCCGTCTTTTGTAAGAACATAGTCCGAAATCACAATCGGCTCGGGAATGGGAGTAACTTTAAATTCATATCCTGCGCCCTCAACATATCTTGTGTTTACAGCCGTCATAACAAACGTATGCTCTTTGTTGTTTTCAAGTGCGCCAAGGCTTATTTTTCCTGCAACCGGTGCACCCTGCTCAACCGCAACAAGATTTAAGCCGAACTCGGTTTTCTCGTAAATCTTTACAGCTTCGCAGCTTCCGGTAAGGGTGTATTCGATTTCTGCCGAAGAATCACCGGCAGTTACCAAAGGTGTGCCGACCGAAACAGCGTTTTCATCTGCCTCAATGCTGTCAGCGTCGCCGTTTGCAACAATATTTTCGCCCTCTTTTCCGTCTGTAACCGCAACTATTTCAACCTTGTCAATATAAAGTCCTTCAAGCTGTTTTCTTACCTTAAACTGCAATTCGTTATAGCTGTTGTTTGTAATATCTGCGGTGGTAAAATCGCATTCCGCACTCTGCCAGCCGTCTGAATTGCGGCCGATTGTTGTAAGCTCTTTGTTGTTTATGCATACGCTCGTGTCCTCTGCGCCGGACAGGCATTTGTATTTAAATTTTAATCTGTACTTCGTATCGGACGCAAACTGCTTGTTGAATCTTAAATACAATGTGCCTGTATTGCCGCCGTTAAATTCCGAAATGTTTGAAACAACCTTTATAACATAATCTTTTTCAGTTGAGTCGGGAGATGCGTCGGGATTTTCAACAACCTTAAAATCCACCGGAGGATAAGGTGTGTTTGCGTTCGCTCTTGTGTACTTTATCAGCCAGCGACCCTCCTCATATTTGGCTGTCTTTGTTAATGCATAAGAACCGTCGCCGGTTGTTGCGGGTTTTACGGCAACATCATATTCGTTAAGACCTTTCGATTCGGTTGTAACTTTTATTTTGTATTTATATAACTCACCGTTTGTAAGATTTGTTATTGTGTAAACGTTTGCCGCTCCCGAAGCTGTTGAAAAATCGGTTATCTTTTCGCCGTTCTCGCCGTACAGCGCAGCAGAGATAATATCCGAAACCTTGGGATTTATGAACGAAACTGTTGCTCCTGTGCCTTTACTTGCAAAGGTATACGGATTAACCGAAAGGTTTGAAATCATATAATTTTCGGGCTGCGGCTCCTGCTCTTTTTCGGGTGTAACCGTCACTGTTTTTACGGTGTTCGGAGTAAAGTTTTTGCTGAAAGACTCAATGCCGAAGGTATATTCAACATCATTTGTAAGACCCTTAACATTCACGCTTGTTGTGCCCGACGGGTCGGGATAGAAAATACCGAAAAGCTCGCCGTCTTTATAAAATTTATAGTACGAAGCGTTGCCGTCGTTTGCCCAAGAAACGGTTGCATTGCCGTCGCCGGGTGTGCCGGCGGGTTCTGCATCCGCAAGCGTCTTATACGTTTTGAGTGTATCCAGGCCGCCGTCTGCAATAAGATTTTCGCCGAGTGTGCCGTCAGCTTTTATTTCTTTAGCATAAAAATCGTCAACAATGATGTATTCGATTGGGTTTTCAAAGTTTATTCTAAATGTTGCCCCGGTAGATGATGCGGTGTAATCAGGCGCCGCAAAATCAACCCACTCACCGTTTGTTTGGTTAACGGCTGTTTTAGAACCGCCTACAAAACTAAAATCAGCTTTACTTCCGTTTTCCGCCTTATATCTGAAACCGATTTTATATTTATTGCCATTTGTCAATCCGCTTAAGTTATACGCTATCTGCGACCAGTTACCGCTTATATACGGCATATTGCTTGTAAGCTTTAATGCAGTATTTCCGTCATCCTCGGTAACCGTTTTTGCAAGCAGCGGCAAAAACGGATATAAACCTGTTTTTCCGCTTCTCAAATAGAGATTAGCCGTTAAATTAACCTTTCCTTCCGAAGCAGATTTTTCAGGTGCGCCCGAAAGAAAATAAGTTTTGTCGGCTGTGCCGTCGTTAAAGCTGAATACCAATTTATACTTATAATACGTTCCTTCCGAAAGACCGCTCAAAACATACTGCACAACACCGCCGCCGTTTCTGAGAACCGGCAAAGCAGCACTTGATGTTTTTGCGGTAAGCGAATTTTTGTCTTTATCCGCTAAAAGTTCATCTGTGCCGTTTGTGATGTCGTAAAGCTTAACATCATCAAGCGCCGAAGCAGTGGGGTTTCGCCAAGAAAGCGTCATCATATCGCCCGTTGTGCTGACGCTTGTCTGGAGCATAAGCTCTTTGGGAAGGTAGGTTGCGTCGGATGCAAAAGCCGTCACAAACGTAAACGAGCTTAAAACAACTGCGAGCACCATAACCAATGCCAACATTTTTTTCATCATTTTCATCATTCTCCTTATTAATTATTTATAAATAATAACATTTGCAACACGTGAATTCTGGACTCTTGCCAATATGTAGCAGCCTGTATCGGCAGACGTAAACTGCTCTTTTGTAAGGCTTACGCCTTCTTTTGTTTTTTCGCACACTATTGCGGGGGTTGAGGGCAAAATTTTTAAAACCTGCACCTTATCGCCGCACAAAATTTTTGCCTTTCCCTGTGCAAAATCGCATTTGTCAAGCGTTCCGCCGACATATGTTACAGCGGTGTGGATTGTTGCCGGCAAAATGGATATATCCGACTCGCTCATTCTGTGAATAACCTTTAAATCGGATATCTCGCCGTCAGAATTTGTTGAAAAGCTTATCGTATCGCCTTTTCTGATATTGTTTAAATCCGTGCCGTCGGCAAAATTCACCGTAATATTGTTGTATTCAAACATCATTCCTCTTACAGCGTTTTTATCCGCACCGTCGGCGCCCTGCGCCTTGAATACCTTTTCAATAACCATTGCGCCCGAGCGGTTTGTTTTGTATTCCTTGTTTTCGCTTGTGTCATAAACCGCATAATATTTTGAAAATCCGTATTCGTCCGCATTATACTGAACGTAGGTGTAGTTTCTATCCGAGAAAAGCTCTGATGTACCCATAATGGATATATCATCCTCGTCCGACGGAGGCTGTTTTTGCAAAAGCCATATTACCGCCCCGTCCTCAAGGTATGATTTGCTTGAAAATGCCTGGTTGTTTTGCTGATACATTCCGCTTTTTTCATCAGATACCGTAAATTCGTCATATGCGCCCGTCGGCTGACTTGCCGCCGTAAAGAGTTCTTTTATTTTGTTTTCTTTGTCAAGCTTAAATTTTATAAGCTGCGGAATAAAATTTTCTTTTCCGAGCTTTGAGTACATATCCTTGCCGTTTAGCTTATCCTTCTCGCCGTTAAACTTAACCTTGTCCGAAAAGGAGTACGTCTGCCACACCGAAAACTCGTCAAGAAGCTTTATTTCGGTGTCTTTGTCCTCATTGTCGGTATAAAGAGCATAGCCGTAAATGTATTCCGACCCGTTCGGCTTTATATAGGCAATTTTTCCGAAATAATCCTTGTAAACCGTAACGGGAACGCCGAGTCTTATCTGCCATGCATTTTTATCGTTTGCTTCTATTGCTGCGGCATAATCCTTCGCAAGCTTGTATGACACCTCGTTTAACGTGATTTCATTATCATCCGACGAATATTCGCTTATACTCCCCTGCTCCGTTTTGTCCGAAATATAAATCTTTATAATTTTGTTTTCGCCCTCTCCGCCGTTTGCAACAGTTAAAACATCACCCTTTTTGATTGCGGATTTGTCAGTTTCCTTTCCATCCTTATAGACAATAATCTTTATGTTATCCTTCTCTTCAAGGTCAAGAACCGCCTTCTCGCTGTCGTATGAATATATGTTGTAAACCGTTTCTGCGTCGTTTGAAACATAATCGGCATAACAGGTATCGTAACTGTTTATATGCACTGCGTCATATACGTTGTCTGCGTCGTTGTCGTAAAGAATAACATCTCCGTCGGGAGCAGAAAACGTATCGGTCAAAAACTCCGATATCGCACAGCCGTTTTTCAAAACAGAAGCCGAGGGCGAAATTTTAACATATTTTTCTTTGCCGTTCTCATTTTCGTAATAAAGACGTCTGTCAAGAACGGAATATTTTGTAACATCCTCTCCGTCAAGTGCAAGCGACAGGATGTTTTCATCCGTCATATAGCTTTTAATTTTTTTATATCCGTTGTCCTTAACATATACAAACGCTTTTATTTTAAGCCCGATAACCGGCGAAAAATCTATGCCGCCGTTATCGTATAAAATACCGTCAATCAAAACCTTGTTTTTTGCAATGTCGGATTTTACATCATACGCCTTTGTATATGCAGTTCCTTCAACAATTCCCTCCACCGTTTCAATATTCCGATATAATTTTAATATTGTGTCGCCGTCCTTATGTGTAAATCCCAAAGAATCAGAACCGATTTTATCAACTTCAAGCGTTTTTGCTTCAAAAACGTTGAATATTATCTTGACAAAATCCTTTTTTGAAATGTATTTTCCAAGCTTTAAGTCGATTCCGTCAAGCACGGCGGACGACTCTTTAAGCGATATATAATTTACCGGATAATTATCGTTCTGACGTGCAATCGGCCCGTAGCCCAGAACGTTCATTGCCGCCTCCAAAACGTGCTCGTATTTTGCATTGTCGTAATACACTGCGGTTTTGTCCGAACCGAAAATTCCCAATTTTACTGCGTCGTTAAATGCCTCCTCGTCGTCATATGTTCCGTATTTTCCGTCGAACATAATGTTTTGCATAACCGAAAGCATTTCGCCGACGGTGATTTTTGCGTCGGGCAAATAAATGCGCTCAAAATTCGGTGCAATTATGCCAAGGTCGCATAAAAGCGCAAGATTTTGCGTATCGGAACCGTCTGCCGCAAAAGAGCTTGGCATAACTGAAAAAACAAGCGCCGCAGCAACAAAAAGAATTATAAGTTTTTTCATTTTTCTTCCCTCCCTTCTTTTATTTTATAATTTTTAAAATGCTGTTTATCATATATGCCGCCTCGGCTCTGGTTGCATTTCCCAAAGGTTTTACCGTGCCGTCCTCATAGCCCGATATAACACCGAGGCAATAAAGTTTTTTAATGCCGTCCAAAGCATATTCGCTTATTTCCTTCTCATCCGAAAAGCCTGTATAGGTTTTGGTAAAAGCAAGATTGTTTTCATACTTTTCAAGCACTCTTGAAAGCATTACGGCAACATCCTGACGTGTGACGCAGCTTGATATACCAAAGCTTTCGCTGCTTATACCTTTTATAATTTTTGCGCCGTATGCCTTTTTTATAAACGGGTAATACCATTCGTCCTTATTTACGTCCGAAAAGCTTACGTCCTTGCCTTCGTCCGCAATATCAAATGCCGTCACAATAATTTTTGTAAATTCTTCACGCTTTATAAGATTGTTCGGCAAAAATGTTCCGTCCTCATAGCCCGAAATGATTTTTTTGTCCGAAAGATTTAAAATTGCCTCTTTCGCCCATGCAGCTTCGCTTAAGTCGCTGAATTTTTCTTGCGCAGGGACAATTTGATTTGTGCCCGAAAGATTATAGTTTCCTCCCGCCGAACCGCCTTTTGACGAACCGCCCGACGAACCGCCTCCTGATGAGCTGCCGCTTTCAAACGTGCTTGCGGTATCCATTGCACCGATAAGCGCCGGGGTGTTTTTAACTTTGTTTCTGCCTATTGCGTTTACAAGGTTTACAGCCGCATTTTCAGCTTCGCTTTCAGATAAATTTGTCCATCTTATATATACGCTGTTGTTTGTAATCTGCAAAATTTCGGCATTTTCTTTTATTCGTTCAAATATCTTTCCTGCCGAAGCGGTATTTATTTTATAAAGTGCGTCCGCTCTTTTGAACGCTGCCAAAGCCTTGTCAAAATCCGCCTCTGTTTCGTCCGATTCAATGCACTGCGCAACAAAGCTTTTGTATGTATCGTCGGTTATACTGTTAAAGCAGGTATCGCCTGCGGCGGGATTGAGAATTTCAAGTCCCGACAGTATATCCTGTTCGTTTTTGACGGTTACAAGCACCGTACCGAGCGATTTTGCAAATTTTTCGGACACTTCTTTTGCGCCGCTTCCCGTACCGCCTTCAGAAAAGAGATTGCAAAGCTCAGCTTTCTTTTCGTCATCCAACCTGTCGTAGAGATTCATATCAAATCCAAGCGCCGAAAGATTTTCTCTTTCGTTTGAATTTTGAAGAATGTTATAAATTTCATCAGCGCTCTGCGATTCTGTAATAATCTTTAAAACCGACGTATAATCGGAATATTTAAACGGTATCTCAAAGCCTTCTCTGCCGCATTTTATATAAAGAACATAATTTCCCGTAAGCGTTTGCCCCTGCGGTGCGTCTTTTAAATTGAACGATAATTCATACTTTGCATCTTCGCCTGACAAAATCTCGTCAACATAGAAAAGCGACAAATAATCCTTCTTATCGTCGCCGTCTTTTGCCACCGAAACGGCAATGCTCATATTCGCCGACGGGGTTGTTCCGCTGACAAAAATCAATCCGTTTTTAAACGAAACACCGTCTGCGGTAAATAACCCCTGCGCAAAAGATACAGACGATATGGCAAGGGTTATCGCCAAAAAACAAGCTGATATTTTTAAGAATTTTTTCATTGTGTTTCCCCTTTCGGCATTAATTTTTTAAAAAGCTTTGCCGTACCCTTTATGGCATTGTAACTCAGCACTTTGTTTTCGCTTTTGAATTTGCCGCCGTCAAACAGCTCCTCAAATTCCGCATCCTCTTTTAAATGAATTTTAATGTTTTCGGTATTAACCGTCTGATATGCTATAAATTTATCGTCTGCAAAAAAAGCGCCCGATATATCGGAATAAATATGCACTCCGCTCATCTTTGCAATAAACCGCCACACCTTTTCGGGAACGTTTCCTGCGCCGATATAAAAATTTTTGTCTTTATATGCAAAACCGCATTCGTTTGTGTTCTTGTAATTTGCAAGCCTTTCGGCGCCCGAATCGTCAACTACAAAATACGGATTTACCTTGGTATCAAATTTTATTTCGCACCCGTCAAAATCAATTGCGCAGTCTGACGGAGAATGTATAGCTTTTATGTTCATTCCGGTAATTCTGCCGATATTTTCAAAGTTTATTTTGTCGTTTTCAATACAGCCCGGAGCATATATCCACACCTTTTTGCAGGGCGAATTTTTAATTTTTTCAGCCTCGGCAACGCTCATCTTAAACGAATTTAAAAAAATGCAAAGCTTGTATTTTTTTAAATCGACTTTTTCAATATCGCAGGCATTATACAAATCATACGGAACAGCGCATTTTACAAATTCCTTCATTCCGTTGTAGCAAAACGAGCACTGAACGTTTGATTTATCCTTAATGTAATAATTTGCCTGAGCATCTGCAAAAATTGCGGTTTCGGCAACGCTTTCGGCGCTTTTCTCATCTTTAAGACCGTTATAAATTTCAACACATCTGCCAAGAAGCCTTTCATATTCGAAAGATGCGTAATATCCGCCGAAAAAGTCAAACCACCAAAGCATACTTTTATGCATAAGCGACGATGCAAACTCACGGCGCAAAACCATAACTGCGTCAAAGCTGTTTTCATAGCAGTCGTCTATTATGTTGCCGTCCGTCATACGGTAACCCATTCTGTTTTTTGAAACAGGGTGTTCCATAGGATACTTTGCAAGCTCGGTGCGATGGTCCAGCTCGTTTATATGGACAATTCCCCTTAACTTAAGCGAAGATGCGGCAACGGTTATGCACGCCGAATTTTCAATCTTTCTGAAATCGTCATATGACGCAGGCGCAAAAATCATATCAATGTCGCCGCAGTCCCACACCTTTGCAAAATCGTTCACGTTCAAAAGATTATTTTTGAGGTTGTAATATCCGCCGAAAAGTCCGAGAGGCTTTTGGTGCTTTATCACCTTCTGCGCCTCTTTTGCGAAAATAAGTGCGGCAATGTTTGCACCCTGTGCGGCGAACTTCAAAAACTTAAACTCCTCGCTTTTCGGCGAGCGAAAAATTTCAAAATTCTGCACATCCTCGGGAATTTTCGGGATTTTTCCGCATTTTTTGCCGATATGGTTCTCATATGCCTTTTTTGTGCTTTCGTTATAATAATTCGTGCCCGAAAACCACTCGGTTGAGCGCCCTGCCGAAATTCCGTAACCTAAAATATCGTCGCCGTATGTATCTTCGCAATAGTTTACAAAAACATCAAGATACTTTGACGCTGCGTTTATCCATTCTTTGTCGTATGCGGCAGTGTGAAGAAAATAAAAGCTTGAAAGTGAGTTTTTATGTTTTTCAAGCCATGCTTCGGGTGCGTCCAACTGAATAAAAATTATAAATTTTGCACCGTTTGCAAATTTTTTGAACATTTCTATCTGCCTGTCAAAATTTTTAAAATTGTAAACATCCTCATCAAGCCACACGCCGCCGTAGAGCGAATACGGAACATCCATACCGTTTAACTGCCCCGCAACCTGAATTTGAAAAACCTCAATGCCTGCCCTGTGCGCAAGCGATACGTTTGCAGGCGTCGGGCGGAACGAGCGGAACATACAGGGCGAATATACTTTTTTGTCAAACTCAAAAAACGGATAACCGTTTTTGTGTATTATTTTTGCTCTTTTTTCAGCCAAGAAAATCCCCCTATCCCTTAATTCCGCTTAATGTAAAGCCCTGAATTATATATTTCTGGAAGAAGATAAACAAAATTGTGGGCGGTAAAATGGAGAAAGATAGCAGCAGCACAAGTTCGTCGAGCGGTATAAGATTTTGTATTGAAAAAAGCTCAACCATTACTGTAATTCTTTCTTTGTCACGCAAAACAAGGTAAGGCCAGAAAAAGTCGGACCATGCCTCCCTGAGCGTCAATATAACCATTGTAACCACAACCGGTATGCAAAGCGGAAGAATTATTTTCGGTATTATTTTAAATTCGCCGCAGCCGTCAATTCTTGCCGCCTCGATAAGCGCCTGAGGCAAGCCGTCAAAAAAGCTTTTGAACACAATTATTTTAAATGCGCTTGCGCCGTACATAATCCACATAGGTATGTTTGTGTTTATAAGATTAACCTTTAAAACAGGAAAATTTAATATGTTTTTATAAACCGGCACCATTGCGGTTGCGTTTGGTACCATAAGCGAAAATGTGATAAGCATAAGCACAAGCTTTATTCCCTTTGGCTTAAGACGTGAAATAACGTATCCCGCAAGACCGTTCATAACCACCGCCGTAACTATACATCCGAGCGTTAAGGTTATGGTATTTATGTAATATTTTACGAACGAATATTTGTTCCACACCTCGGATATTTTGCTGATATTAAAGCTTCTCGGTATAATTGTGGGCGGCATTGCGTAAAATTCTTTGACATCCTTTACCGCTGAAAGCATAACCCATATCGGCGGAAAAAGACACACAAAGGCAACCAGAATCAAAAAGGCAAATATTATCCAATACATTACTTTGTATTTCGTCTTTTTTATGTCTATTGAGCTTATAAGCCCCATTTTATTTTTGTATTGCATTACAAAATTTCCTCCTTTCTTAATCCTTCGCCTTTGTCATTTTAAAGTAAACAATGCTTCCCGCAATAAGTATAAGGCAAACAATAACGCTTAAAGCATTTGCCTTATCCATAGCGCCGTTGCTGAACATATAGTTGTACGTCAGCATCATAACCGTTGTGGACGCCTCATTGGGACCGCCGCCCGTCATGGCAAGCGGTTTTTCAAAGCTTTGGAACACACCGAGTATCTGCATAATTGCCATAACTCTTACAAGCGAGCTTAAATGCGGAAGCGTTATATGTCTTAATTTTTTGAAAAATCCTGCGCCGTCTATAGCCGCTGCCTCGTAGAGCGCCAAGTCCACCGACTGCAAATCGGCAAGATACAAAATGGTTGTCGGACCAAAGCCGCTCCAGGTTGTTACAACCGTAATTATCGGGATTGTTATGCGTGCGTCCTGAAGCCATTGGCTTGCCGGAAGGTGAAGATAACTTAAAATAACGTTTAAAAATCCGTCCGTTCCCGGCTCTAAGAGTATTTTCCACATAATTGCCGTTACCATACCGGGGATTATTGCGGGAAAATATACCGAAAATCTGAAAAATCCCTTGCAGTGAACCAGCTCGTTTAGCATTATGGCAAGTATTATCGGAATCGGAAGTCCGATTAACAGCGACCAGAACGTGTATTTGCACGAATTGAGCATTGCTTTTGCAAGCGACGAATCGGACAAAACATCTTTAAAATTTTTAAGTCCCACAAATTCCTTTATTTCAAATCCCTGAGTTTTGAAAAACGCTAAAATTCCGCTCGATAAAAACGGCTGCCAGTTAAACACTATAAACCCTATAAGCGCCGGTGCAATCAAAACCCACGCAACCAAATCTTTTCTTACGGTAAGAACAGACTTTAAAAAAGGATTGTTTCTCTTTTGCAAAATTGTTTTCTCTGTCATATTAATTCCTCTTTCTTAAAAACCGCTTACTGTTTGTCAAGATAATCCTTCTGGAAGGTTTCGCTTGCGTCGTGAATAATTTTTGCACAGTCCGCATTCGGGTCGGTCAAAACGTTTTGCATAGCGGTTGAGAGAATGGCATATAAGTTTTGTGCGCAAACAGGTTCCTCCTGCTGAATTTTAACCGTATCGGGATATGCGTTTGTCCAATATAAAGGATTTGCGTTGCTGTATTTTTTGTAGAGCATATCGTCTATAGATGTGCGCTCTTTGTTAACCCACAGTTTGAGCGATTTGGGAACAACAAGCTTATCTGCGGCAAGGTCTGCCTTTAGGGTTTCTTCAAGCTTTTTCTCATAATCTTTTCCGACGTTCGGGGTAATTCCCAAAAATTCAAACCACTTAAACGCTGCGTCAACCTGTTTTTCGTCGGTGTTTGCCGAGAACATATAAATATCTCCGCCAACCTGCGATACCTGCGAAACAGGACCTTTCATAACCGGGCCGTAAGCTATTGCGTCCTTGTCGGTTTTGTATTTTGTAACAATGGACGCAGGAGCGGACTCGGCTAAAATGCACATACCTATTCTGTCGGTTGCAATAAGCTTTTGCAGCTCGTTTGAATCTATAAGAACGTTTGACGCAAAAACATTATGTTTCCATTTTAAATCCTTTATATATTGCAGCGCCGCAACCGCCTCCGGCGTGTCAAACGCAGAAACCCATTTCCCGTCGCTTTTTTGCTCCATAAATTTAACGCCGTACGACCACGCAATATTCATAAATGCCCAGCCGCCCTCTTTGTTTGCGGTCTGAATCGCATAGCCCGGAATACCTGTTTTTTCTTTTATTATTTTCGCCGTTTCAACAAGCTCGTCATATGTTGTCGGAAACTTTAAAGAGCCATCGGCATTGACAAGACCTGCTTTTTTAAACACGTTTACGTTGTATGCCATACCAATCATATATCCCGAATACGGCACACCGTAATACTTTCCGTCCTTCATGGATATTTTCATAATATCCTCGTTTATACCCTTGTCGTAGCCGTATTTTTTAACAGCGTCCGATATATCGAGCGCATATCCGGCATTTATAATCTGCTGCGGCTCGGTGAACGGTTTTCGGTAAACGTTCGGCAACTGATTTGTTGCGGCGAGCACCATAAAGTTGTCAATTCCGTATCCTTCTTCGTCAGGAATAATTGTGATGTTCGGATAAAGTTTTTTCATTTCTTCAAGATATGTATCGTACAAAGCGTGTCTTTCAGCATCTGTTTCGCTGTTCGGCCAATAGCTTATTGTAACCGATACGCTGTCGTCATCAGAGTTGATTTTTGTAACGCCTCCGCCGCAGCCGCCGAGAACGAGCGACACAGTGAGCGCTGCCGAGCAAAACGGCAATAAATGTTTTTTCATAGCTTTCCCATCCTTTTTATTGTTTTTTATAACTTTATTATAGGCTTTAAGATACGTAAAAGTCCATTTTCTGTTTTTTGAAACCGCTATCAGTTTTTTGTTTTATATGCTTTCGCACACAAATTTTTCCTCGGTTTTCCGCACTGTTATGCCGTTTTTGTGATATTGCGACACAACGTTATCAAATTCGATATCGTTTTTATCCTGCCTGCTTATTATCGAAGGATTTGAAGTGTTGTTTTTGATTTCGACATTTTTAAAAGTTATTCTGCCAAAGTTGTTTATGTGCATAAAATCAGTTTTTTCAAATCCTTTTCTGAACGACACCGACGAATTTTTAAGCGTAAAATCTATCTTCTCGTCCTCACTTCCGCAGCACACAAGCGGCATGGATATATTTTCGGCTTTTATGCTGTCAAACTCAAACGATAAAAGCGGCGCTCCCCTTTGCCACGTTTCGCCTGCGGAATAATTATAAAGAAAAAGTCTGTCGGCAAAATCAATGCTGCAATCTCTTACGATTATATTCCCGGGCTTTGTATCTATCGGAAAGGCAATATCCGAATAATATGTAAACGCACTCAGCATATTTTTTCTTGCATTTTTTCCTGCATCTGTCTTTCCGCTCATTTTTTCTTCTCTTGTAAGGCCCTTTCTGAAGCAGTATTTGCACGGGCCGTAAATTTTTGATTTTTCTATAACCGCATTCGTTGCGCCAAGACGCATTGCGTTGCACGCAGAATTAAGCACACAGTTTTTTACATAATAGTTGACGTTTGCAAACCCCGCAAGGCAATCATCACCCGTGTAAAAGCCGCAGTTTTCTATGCTCACGTTTCTGCAAACCTTTGTATGAAAGCCATCATGACCTGCAAGAACGGTGATTTTGTTTGCAAAAACATTTTCGCAATAATGAAGATTGTGCGCCCAATTGCCCGAATTTTTAACGGTATACCCTTCAAACCGAACGTTTTTGCAATACCAGAAGCTTAATGCGTGCGGACCTCTGTATTCCTCTTCGTTTTTTTCGTCATAACAGTTTCTGCCGTCAATATACGAGCCTTCCTCGCCGATAACACCGCAGTTTTCGGCAAATATTCCTCTTATTATGCCGTTGTTCCAGCGGCTTCCGACAGTTCTCATAAAGGTATAATCCCTGTTTGGCGCACCGGGAGACTCCCAAAGCTTTTCGGTAATGTATTCTTTGCCGAGCGGTTCGGTTTCGTCGTTTAAGTAATTAAAATAATCTTCGGGATTTTTTGAACCGATAAGGTGCGCATTTTTCAAAAGATGAATATAAACGTTGCTTCTTATTCTTATATCACCGATTATGTAATCGCCTTCGGGAATTATAACATATCCGCCGCCCGATTTAAAACACGCATCAA
This sequence comes from uncultured Clostridia bacterium, assembly GCA_934500875.1. GTDB lineage: Bacteria > Bacillota > Clostridia > UMGS1810 > UMGS1810 > Qingrenia. The sequence goes on from CAKSTL010000001.1 coordinate 235,374, forward strand.
CGGCACGCTGAATATTTTCGCTCTGATTTTTGTCCGTATTCGCCTCGGCGCCGAAATCCAAAACCGAGAATTTGTTAAAAGCCATATTTTCCTCCTTTTTCACTTGTTATTTCCTGTAATTTTATTATAAGACCCGTAAAGTCTTTTATCAACTGTATGTTTTTCCCGTTATATCCCGTTTTTAGAATTTTGCATAAACTGTTTTTATTATAGGCAATCCGAATTTTGTTTTTCATAAAAATATCTGCCATAAAGTAAAAAACGGGCATAAAAAATTCCGGTACATTTCATTTTTGTCCCGGAATTAAAGAATACCTACAATAGTTTGAATATGATGATTGTATAGCTTTTGCGTTTATAAGAAAAGCAAAAAAATCATAAAAATTTTCATAGTGAAAAATGCCGAAAAAGCAGAGATCAGTGAAGATTTCCGCCGTTTGTCTTGACAAGAGGAATAGATTACTGTATAATTGTTATCAAGAATAATTCCTAATAACCTACAAAAATAAAATGAAAAGTATGAAGTGATTATGAAAAACAATAAATATGCGTAAGCAAGAACCAATAAAAATTTAATGAAGGCATTTCTCGGCATATACTGTTGTTGCTCCATTCAGGGAATATGTTCCGCTTGACGGACGCTGAATAACAAATTTGAAATATGACAAAACTTGGGGGAGTGCAAAAATAATGCTGAAACACAGAGAAACAAAACAGCGCAGAATCGTTCTGGAAACGGTCAGAAACCACACGGATCATCCGACCGCCAACACGATATACAAGCAGGTTCATGCAATTGACGGAAAAATCAGTCAGGGTACCGTATACCGCAATTTAAACTGTCTGTCAGAGGACGGAGAAATACTTCATATCAAGGTGCCGGGTGCAGACAGATATGATTTAAGAACAGACCTTCACTATCATATTATCTGTCTTAAGTGCGGAAAGGTAACGGATATTCCGTTTAATTATCTTTCCGATCCGGATGAAAAGGTTGCGGATGCGACCGGTTACACGGTATTTCGTCACAGAGCCGTGTTCGAGGGAATCTGCCCGGAATGTAAAACGGAAAACAATATATAATCCGAAAGAGGATAAAGAAAGGATGTGGCAATATATGCATTGGAAAAAGGCGGCGCAGGCTTTGCTTTTGGCTGTCGGAACAGTAATGCTGTGCGCCGGAGCTTTGCGGGGTGAGGCGGCGACCGTGCTGAGCAAGGCAATCAGATTATGTCTGGAGTGTGTGGGAATTGGGTAAGAAATTTTCAGGTATATCACAAAAACTGACTCGCTTCCGCGGGTACGTTCAGGCAGCGGCAGCTTTATTGAGCAATCCGCATCTGCCAAATTTTCTGAAGGGCGAAATTTATCGGGGAGCCGGAAAAAAAGTATGTGTGCCGGGACTTAACTGCTACTCCTGTCCTGCGGCAGCCGGAGCCTGCCCTGTCGGTGCGCTTCAGACGGTAGCGGGATCTGCAAAATATGGTTTCTCATATTATATTACAGGAACTCTTATATTGCTCGGAGTATTGCTGGGACGCTTTATCTGCGGCTTTTTGTGTCCGTTCGGCTGGTTTCAGGAGCTACTGCATAAAATCCCGACAAAAAAGTTTTCAACCAAAAAGCTGAAATATTTGACTTGGGTTAAATACGCCGTTCTTTTGGTAACGGTGTTTCTGTTGCCGGCATTGGCGGTAAACGATGTCGGAATGGGCGACCCCTTTTTCTGCAAGTATATTTGTCCGCAGGGTGTATTGGAAGGGGCAATTCCGCTATCCGTTGTCAATTCCGGTATTCGCTCTGCGCTCGGAGTGTTGTTTGCTTGGAAATTCAGCGTTTTGATTGCAGTAATTGCGGTAAGCGTGTTGTTTTACAGACCGTTCTGCAAATGGCTGTGTCCGCTTGGTGCGTTCTATGCCCTGCTGAACAAGGTTTCGCTGTTTCAAATGAAAGTGGACAAAAGCAAATGCGTAGACTGCGGAAAATGCGCAGAAGCTTGCAAAATGGCTGTGGACGTAACGAAAACGCCTAACCATACCGAATGTATTCGCTGCGGTATGTGCGTCCGGGCATGCCCGACGAATGCCGTTCGTTTTCGGTACGGCTTCGGAAAAGGTAAAGATAAAAGCGGCACAAATGCCGCAAATGATAAATAAAAAAATCAGGAGGAATAAACATGAGTATAAAAAAACTTCTAACAGCGGTGCTGATGCTTATGCTGGTGGTGATGGCTCTGGCAGCCTGCGGGACAGCGGACAAAAATGAACCGAAAAATGCCGAAGAAGCGGTAGCAATGCATAAAGAACTGATGGCACGTGAAAATGCAATTCTGGCGGAGAATACAAAGCTCTGGGAACAGGTTTTTGCGGCGGCGGACAAAGGTATGACTTTGCAGGAGGACGGTAAAAACTACGGTGATTTTCTTCTCAAAACCATTGACACCGTCAAGGAACAGTTTACGGAGGACGAGTTTAAATTGCTTAAGGGTGAAGCAGAGAAAATTCGGGATATTGAAAATAAGCTGACTATGATTGAAAAAAAATATCCGGATGCAGCTCAAAAATCGTCGGATAATGATATGAGTATGCCATCCGATAACGGCAGTACGGGAAATTTTCCCTCCTTTGAAGGGAAGGATCTGGACGGGAAGGAAATAAAGAGCGATGAGCTGTTTTCAGGCAATGCTGTCACGGTGGTAAACTTTTGGTTCACTACCTGCTCTCCCTGCGTGGGTGAGCTTTCCGAACTCGATGCGCTGAATAAGGAGCTTTCCGGGAAAGGCGGTTCTCTAATCGGAATAAATTCTTTCACGCTGGACGGAGATGAGGCGGCAATATCCGAAGCAAAGGCAGTTTTGAAAAAGAAAGACGCCTCCTATCGGAATGTATACTTTGATTCTGACAGCGAGGCGGGAAAGTTTGTCGAAAATGTATACGCCTATCCCACAACATATGTGGTTGACCGCAGCGGCAGTATCGTCGGAGAACCGATTGTCGGCGCTGTTACCGGCAAATCGCAAATGGAGAAGCTGAAATCGTTAATTGACCAATGTATTGCCGCCGATATGAAATGAAAATAGTATTAAAATAATGCTTGTACAAATATACCATAAAAATCCTGAGTCGGTTTATGGTATGTAATCGTTAGGCATAACAGACTCGAACCCCATGCGGTCCAAAAAGGCAAATTTTCCGCAATAATGCGTTAAAATGCTCGTTAATAGACAAACTATTAACTGCGCTTTTGCCTTTTCTTGCAAAAAATTTGCTCTTTTTGAACTCGCAGACCCAATGCGCCGAAAAATTTTTGTTCAGCTGTTATTGCAGGGTGAAGCAAGGCTGTCGCCTTGCAAATCCCGAAAGAACGGCTGAGCGGAAATTTAACAAGCATTGGGCGCATGTGTTCGAGTCTGTTATGCCTAAATAAAAAAATTAAACTAAAGCCTTTTTAAAATGAGGGTTTCAGACGGCAGAAAAAGCCGCCCGGCATAGAGGCAACACGCCTTTATTGTCGGGCGGCTTTTATATAATTCGGCAATAGTAAGACTCATTTTACGGCAAGTTTGACAAAATCGGAGATAAAGGAGCAAACTGTTGACAGCTTCAATTTATAAATTTTGCCTGAGTGGTACAATATATATGGTGAAAAGAAAGGAAGCGGTCAATATGAAATTACAGAGTATAACCGAAAAACAAATTCAAAAATTCAGAAAATATCTTGTAAACGAAGAAAAATCTGATGCTACTATCGAGAAATATATTCGTGACGTTACGGCGTTTGTCAAATGGCTCGGCGGAGAAATTCCACGCAAGGAAAGGGTCATTCAATATAAAGAACGCCTGATTGCGCAATATAAAACCGCAAGCGTTAATTCGATACTGTCCTCGCTCAATATGTTCTTTGAATATGCCGATTGGCACAAAATGAAGGTAAAAACATTGAAAACACAGCGCAAGATTTTTGCAGACAAGTCAAAGGAACTGACAAAAACAGAGTATGAAAGATTGCTGACGGCGGCAAAGGACAGGAAAAACGAAAAGCTGTATTATCTGATACAGACGATTGCAAGCACAGGACTTCGGGTATCGGAAATTAAATTTGTAACATTTGAGGCCACAAAACGCAGACAGGCAATAATAAACTGCAAAGGAAAAATAAGGCAGGTTTTTCTGCCCAAAAAGCTGTGTATTATCCTGCAAAAGTATGCGTCGAAACAGGGTATCAAAAACGGCAGCATCTTTGTTACGAGAACAGGCACGCCTCTTGACAGATCAAATATATGGAGAATGTTAAAGGAGCTGTGCGAGAGTGCGGGAGTGTCAAAAGAAAAAGTATTTCCGCATAACTTTCGCCACCTTTTTGCAAGAACTTATTATTCCCTGCAAAAAGATATTGTAAGACTTGCTGATATACTCGGACATTCCAATATTAACACTACAAGAATTTACACTGCGGAAAGCGGAACAGAGCATATGAAACAGTTGCAAAAGCTTGGCCTTTTGCGATGTTAAAAACACAACATAATTGCGATTATGTTGTAAATGGGTGTTTGCCTTATGCAAACCATTGAAAAACATAAAGTTTTCTTAAATGTTTTTTGCATAAAAGCGCTTGTTAAACAGACCAATGATATTGCAAATATCACATTGGTCTGAAGTTCCGTATTCTTTTTTTGTTGCATAGTGACGAAATTTTGGGGATAAATAGGAAAGAAATCGCAAACTATTGACAAATTCGACTTTTTCTGATAGATTATACGTAGGTATGTATATCTTTTTTTCGACAGGCACAACATAATCGCAATTATGTTGTAAACACGCTGAAAATAAGTTATCGGCAGAGTAAACGCTTTGTAATCAAGGATGACTGAATATGGAAAAAGATTTATTTGAGATGTTAAAAGACAGGGTCGGTTGCATGCATATTTCCGATTTGCGTTTCGGCAGAGACAGAGACAGGGCCATGCACGTCTTGACCTTCATAAGGCTTGAAGAATATTCTCTTTCCGTTCTTTTGGATGCAATAGAATACTTCCACGGAGAAAAACCATTGCTTACGTCAAAAGACGAAGCTATTGCTTTTTTGCTGCAAAAAAGGCAGATGTAGCAGCGCTTTTTACGTATGATATAAAATTCAGAAGGAAACGGAGATGTGAGGAGATTGATAAACAGTCTGAAAAAGGCGGATATCGGGCTTTCGTGCATTCTTGCCTGTGCGTATTTTCTTGCATTGCCGCTTACCATTACAATCAACGCTGCGGGAAATTCCTTTTTGAAACTGCTGACTATACCTATTGCCGGATATTTTGCGGTAAGCTGGTTTTTCTATCGCGAAAAACTTGAGCTGAACAGCGTTCATTTGTTGTCGTTTGCGTATCTGATAACGGTTGTTATGACGTTGTTTGCGGACAGAAGCCCGGTGGCGCTGCAATATGTGCGCGGATATTTTGAAACGATAGGCCTGATGTTTCTTATAACCATGCGCAAATATACTGAAAATGAAATTAAAGCGTTTGAGATTACACAACTTACACTGCTCGGCATACTGATCACGCTCGGATTTATCGGTGCGGATTGGTACGGCGACAGAAACACGATGATAATATTCGGGACCACAAGCGATCCGAACTACTTTGCCGGATTTTTTCTTTTGCCTATGGCAGTCGCTTTAAAAAAGCTGAGAGACAACAAAATCTATACTATTATATGCGCGGCTTTGCTTGCTCTCGGAGCATATATGGTTTTCACATCCGGCTCGCGCGGCGGGTTGCTTGGGCTTGCGGTTATGATAATGTCATATGTATTCATAAACGCAAAGGGGACAAAACAGCGCATTATCGGAGTTTGCACGGCAATCGGCATGGCGGTTATTCTGTGGACGGTTGTTATTCCGATTCTGCCCGAAGATGTTTCATCGCGTTTCAGTATACAAAAGATTATCGAATCCCACGGAACCGGACGGGGGGATATATGGCTTTCAATGCTCGATACGATAAAACACTCGTCGTGGGAACTGATGTACGGCAGAGGAATATTTGCCTATCACGAAATGATGATAAACGGAAAACTGATGCACGTAGTGGCACACAACCAATTTATACAGTCGCTCTATAACCAAGGCATACCGGGATTTGTAATGTTTATTCTGATGTCCTCTGCGGCTGTATTGAGAAACATAAAAAAACGGGGATATATCTCGGCGGCAATGCTCGGCATATTGGCGCTTTCTATGACGCTCACAATAAATCCGAGCATTAAGGCTTTCTGGAATTTGCTGATATATGCGGCGCTTTCCTTTGATAAACCTGAAAAAACAAAAGGAGATTTCATATGATATTCAGCAATAAAACACCGTATCCGAAGCCAAAAACATCAAACGATGAAACGGAAATCTCTGCGGATATATTGTTCGGGGAGAACGATAAAGTGAAAATACCGAAAGCGAAGTTCGGCTATTCACCGATATGTGTAATCATAATTGCGGCACTTGCGGCAATCTGCGTTATTGCCGAAAATCTGAATACGGCATACACAACCGTTTCAATTTCGTTTTCGGAAATAACAAAGGGCTGCAACCCGGACGGATCACCGTTTGATATTTATGAGGTGTTAAGCGATGAGGTCTTAACAAGCGCCTGTGATAAGCTGAATAACAGGTTAACCCCCGAAACGCTGAAGGAGCATATTTCCGTTACCGGTATCACCACGGACGGCAGCTTTAACGCAATAAGGCAGAATGTTCTCGATGGAAATGATACATATTCATACTTTCCGTCAAAATACACGATCTCGTATTCGGTTATCTCGGATTCGATTAAAGCGAACGGTATGCCTGCGTCGGTCAGAGCGGTTTTAAAACAGTTTGTATTGCCGTCAAAAGCAAAAATACTAACCGCTGTCGCCGACAGTTATAAGGAATATTATGATAACAAATATGTTTTCACAAGTTCTGTGTTTGAGGCAGATCTGGCGAAAATAAAATTGCTTGACTATTTCAACCGCGCAAGCGAAATGAAAAACATCATAAATCGCATAAACAGGTATTTGTCAATCCGTTACGATGAGGACGTTAAGTTTGTTTCAAAGGACGGCGTGAGTTTCGGTGACCTGAGTACCGAACTGACGGGAATAGCTGACAACGATGTCGAAACATACAAGGCATTTGTTATCCAAAACGGTATTACCACTGACAAGGACAAGCTTTTAAAGCAGTTCCGTTATGTATCGAAAGAAAATTATGAGCAGACGCAGAGAAACCGAGGCGAATATAACATTATGCTGGACGGCATATCGGTATATGATCCTCTTGTTACAAAGGTTGTATTTATTCCGGCGCTGGACTCGGAAAATATATTTTATATGAACAGAACAAAAATCGGAATAGACTATCTGACGGAAAACGCAAGCAAGGCGAACCTTGCCGGGGACGAGTCGGAAAACGAGGCACATTATTACGACTATCTGATAAAGCAATTTTCCGCATTTGAAGAAAGTGCGGATTGGGTTAAAAAGGCTGCGGATAAGCAATGCGATGATATTACGGTGAAAATAGATGAATTCTTAAAAAGAGCCGCTGCCGTAAATGACGAGTACATAAATACCATATCTTATGAAACATTGTATATAAGCGGCATAGGTCACGGACAAGGAGTTGTTTCCTCTGTTGTGACGATTGCCAAAATAACGGTTATATGGTCTGCTGTGCTTTATTTATGGTGGCTTATATATTCCGTATTGAAAAGAAAAAAGATCAAGAAGGAGAAAAGTGATAATGCTGCTGAGTGATTTCTTAAACGGACTGTATGAGCATAAAAAAATATTTGTGATACTGCTTGCCGTAAGCGTTGTTCTTTGCTCCATTAAGCTGAAGCTTGACGAAAGCTATACGGCAGAGATACTGATAAAATATATCGGTGCAAAGGCGGAGGATGGACTTGCCGAAAACGGCGAAAAAATAAATCCTTATGAAATCAAAAGCTCGATTGTGATTAAAAACGCATTAACGGAGCTTGGATTTAAGACAACGAATATTGATGAAATCAGCCGCAATATCACCGTGACTCCCATTATCCCCACAGCCGAGCAGGAAAAATATGCGTCGTGGATCGACAAGTTTTCCGACTACGAAAAAAATGAGGATGAAAAGAAGAATACGGTGTACTACTCGGTAAAATATACTACATCAAATGGCAATGATTATGCCAAACGCATGCTCAGCGCTGTTTTCAGCCAGTACCGCCTGTATTATGTTGAAAGATATACTTACAGCTATGATATAACAAACCTGTCGGGAAATGTGGCGATGCAGTATGATTACTATGATACGGTGGATATTCTGCGAAAGAAAATAAACTCTAATATTGAGTATTTGGCGAGAGTTTACGAGGCGGAAAAGAATTATCGTTCGCCGCAGACAGGCTATTCGCTTTTGGACTTGATAGCGGAGTATAAATCGCTTACCGAACGGGATTTGTCAGTTGCGGAACGTATGGTTATTGAGAACGGTATTACAAAAAACGCTTGGTATCTGAGAAATGCGCTTCATAATAAAATAACGGACGCAGCATATGATATTGACCTTAACAATAAAAGAGCTGAAACGCAAAAAGGACTTATGACGATTTATTCCGACAAGAACAAGCAGTATCTTTGGGACAGAGACGGTCGGAACAAGGACGATGACGACAGCGAAAGCTCGCAGGTGCGGGAAAACACCGAGCGTGATGAAAACTACGTTCAGAACAAGTCAGTATATGATCAGCTTGTGTTAGACTATGTCAAATATCGCACGGCCGCCTTGAATACGGAGATTGACAGACAGCGCTATGAGAGTGATGCGAACAGCTTCCCGGACGGATTTTCAAATAAGGAGCTCCAAAATGCACTTGAAACGAGCCTTGAAAACACATGCGAAAAGTTTAACAAACTCTATTCGCTTACGAAAGATACAATAGACGATTATAATTCATACAAATCCGCACAGAGCATAGCTTGCATTTCGGGAGTTGTGGCGCATAAAACCGCAAGTACGGTATTTTACTATGCTGTGGGTCTTGTGCTTGCCTTAATGTTCGGCTTTCTGATATGCGGAGTGTTGGTTTATATTAAGAAAAACGAAACGGAAACGGCGGGAGAATAATATGGAATTGGAATTGTGCGGGTATTTTGATCATAATTTCGGCGACGATTATATGCAGAAAATAACAGCGCATTATATGCCGGAATATAATTTTTACGTAGACGTGCGCAATTCTCCTTCGACTTTGCTGCTTGACGAAAAAAATGTCAGCTTAAAAAATAGCGAACAGAATAAAACCATTCCGAGGTTATTGGTCACCGGTTCCGGGTTTATGGTAAACAGCCGTGCGGCGCTGAGGTGTGAACTTATCTGGTTTTTAAGACGAAAGCATATTGCCGATTACTGTATCGGATGCAATATCGAGCCGATTAAAAGCAGGCTTGCCGAACGGCTTGTCATACATAAGCTGAAAAAAATTAAGTATATTGTATGCCGTGACAAGAATAGCCTTTTATGGCTTCAAAAGAGGTGTCCGAATACGATGATTTCCTATATGCCGGATATTCTGTTCGGAATGCCAAAGGGTTGGCTCCCGAAAAAATCGGACGGCGATAAACTCGGTATATCGCTTATTCGTTATGACGGCAATAACGGCAGTTACTACTTAAAAATGGCACAGATTGCCGATTACTGGATTGAAACGACAGGAAAAGGCGTGATACTTCTTGCATTTGATACAGGCACAGAGGACGATACTTCTCTGTGCAAAAAGGTAAAGTCGCTTATGAAGTATAAGAATATGGCGGAAATCGTGAGTCACAGCGCCGGCGGAGAAATACAAAGGGCATATTCTGTGTGCCGTAAGATAATCGGTGCAAGATTTCACTCGGCTGTGCTAAGCCTGAAAATGAACATAGATTTTTACCCGATTATATATAGGCAAAAAATGCGAAATTTGTTATCTGACGTATCTTATCCCATAGCCGGATGCGATATTCGTTCTGTCGATATAAGAGCAATTCAGAATTTTCTGATATCGGAGCCGCTTAATTTTATGATTGATAAGAGTTATTACAAGGATGTTGTAAAAGGCTTTGAAGTATTAAAAAAACAAATCGAAAGGGAAAAGAGATGATATGATGGAAACCGTAACGGAAAGCGGCGCAGAAAAGGTTATATTGCCGTTCGAGAGAACGGATGAAATATATGAGGTTGAAAAAATAACATACTTGCCGCCAAAGCCGGTATACGGTTTTATAAAGCGGACAGTTGATATTATCGCAGCTCTTGTCGGCATTATTATTCTTCTGATTCCTATGCTCATTGCATACATATGCGTGGCGGTGACCTCAAAAGGAAAACCGATATATAAGCAGGAACGGCTCGGACTCGGCGGCAAGAGGTTTTACATATATAAATTCAGAACAATGTATGAAAACGCCGAGAAGGACGGAATCCGTTGGTCGCTCGGCGAAGATGATGAGAGACTGACGGCGGTCGGCAGAGTTTTAAGAAGAATAAAGTTTGATGAAATACCGCAGCTGTTTAACTGCCTTACAGGCGATTTGTCACTTGTAGGGCCGCGCCCCGAAAGAGAGGTTTTCTATAAATGCTTTGAAGCCTATATTCCCGGTTTTTCGCAAAGGATTATGGTAAAGCCGGGTATTACGGGTCTTGCACAAATAACAGGGCTGTTTTTAAGACCGGAGGAGAAAATCAAGTACGATATAGAGTATATAAAAAAGCGTTCACTTTTACTGGATGCAAAAATATTGCTGGCAACAGCTGCTGTTGTAATGAGGGGCGACGGGCAAAACAAATCAAAGCGAGGCAGAGGCAAATGAAGAAAATACTATTCATAGCTACAGTGGTAAAAACGCATATAAACACTTTTCATTTGCCGTACATAAAAATGTTTAAAGAATGCGGTTACAAAACGGTTGTTGCCGCAAAAAACGATTATGAGGACGGCAAGGTGAATATTCCGGACTGCGATTTATATATAGACATTCCTTTTGCAAGGAATCCGTTTTCGGCGAGTAACATTAAAGCATACAAAATGCTGAAATCGGTAATCGACAACGGAAATTTTGATATTATAGAGTGCAATACCCCTGTCGGCAGCGTTATCGGCAGACTTGCCGCAAGAGGCGCAAGAAAAAAGGGAACCAAAGTAATTTACATTGCGCACGGATTTCACTTTTTTAGAGGCAGTTCAAAATTGGCTTGGCTTATGTTTTACCCTGTTGAAAGATTGCTGGCGCATATTACCGATGTATTGGTTACGATTAATCGTGAGGACTATGAAAGAGCGTCAAAAAAATTCAAAGCAAAACAAATCGTTCACATAGACGGAATCGGTGTGGATTTGGAAAGGATCGAAAACAGCTGCCCTGACAAAAGCAAAGTGCGCCGTGAATTTTGTATAAAGGAAAGCGACACGGTTCTTATATCGGTCGGAGAGCTTCGCAAACTGAAAAATCATCAAACAATTATTGAGGCAATGGCAAAAATCGAAAACAAAAACCTGCATTATATTATCGCAGGCTGCGGAACTTTTGGCAGTGAACTTTCGGAACTTGCCGAGAGACATGGCATAAAAGACAGGGTTCATTTGCCCGGTTTTCGCAATGATGTGTTTGACCTTTTAAAGTCAAGCGATATATTCTGTTTTCCGTCAACGCGCGAGGGAATGCCGCTTGCTCTTATGGAAGCAATGGCGGCGGGACTTCCTGCTGTGGCGTCAAATGTGCGCGGAAACAGGGATCTGATTGCACCGGGCAAAGGTGGATTTTTATATTCGGCAAATGACTCAGACGGCTTTGCCGAGGGGATCAAAAAGCTTATAGATGATCCGTCTCTGCGCCGAAAAATGGGCAGCTACAATAAAGAGCAAATTAAAAAATACGACATAAAAATTATAAAAGAGAAATTATTCCGGATATATTTCCCGGACGAAAAGGATAGTTCAAAACGAGGTGAAAAGAGTGCCGCACTGTGAGTATGAGTATAGCTTTATTGTTCCGGTATACAACAAGGAAAAATATATAAGAGAGTGCATAAAAAGTATCGTACAGCAGGGCGAGCAATGCGAACTGATTTTGATAGACGACGGCTCAACCGATTCATCGGGAGAAATCTGTGATAAATATGCAAAAGAATATAAGTGTGTTCAGGTGTATCACAAAGAAAACGCCGGCCCTGCTGCAGCAAGAAATTTCGGCTGCGGGAGAGCAAGAGGAAGATACTGTATATTTGTGGATGCAGATGATTATATAAGCGAAAATTTTATCAAACAGCTTGACGAAGGAGCAGCTGACCGCAATGCAGACATCATTTTTTATACGATAATAAAAATTTTTCCGGATGGAACAAAAAGACCCATGGCGGAGGGACTCAAACGTGAAAAAATTCATGGGAAACCAGCGAATGAGGTATTAAAGGCAATATCGGAGTGTTCAAAATTCCCGGCAAGTTCGGGCGGAAAAATCATACAAACAGAGTTTTTAAGATCAAACAATATCCGATTTAGAGAGGGTCTTATCGGCGAGGACATAGACTGGACTCTGCAGCTTGTATCCGTCATGAAATCGGCAGACGTTTATGAGGACGGAATTTATTACTACCGAATATCCGAAAACACAAGACGTTCCTACGGCAACGAAAAAAGTCTTGATGATCAGCTGAAAATTATAGAGAAGTGGCTGAACAAATCAATGCATAGCGAAAGCAAAAAACACATCTTAGCGTTCCTTGCGTTTCAGTATGCAATCGTTCTTCCGTTTTACGGAGCCCTGCCGTCTGAAACGAGAAAAAAATATAAAGACAGAATAAAGGCGCTGCGGTTTCTTCTCGAAAAAGGCAAAACAAGCAAAATACGGCTTGTCCGTACGGCGGTATGTCTGCTCGGTCCCGACAATGCTTCGCGCCTGTTATATAAATATGTTATACGGAGAGACGGAACGGATGAGTAAAAAAGAAATTTTATTTGCGGCACAGAATCTGAATATCGGCGGCGTGCAGAAAGCTTTTGTAAACTATTTAAAAAAGCTTTCCGAAAGCGGTGAATATGAAATAAGCGTCTTTGCTTTCACCGGCGGTATGCTTTCGGAAAAACTGCCGAAGAATATCAAAACAGAATATGGCGGAATGCTTTTGGGGCTGTCGGCACAGTCCTTTGGCGATATAAGAAAAAACGGCAGTGTGTTTGATATTTTTCTTAGAATGTTGATAACCGTATTTGCGAAAACTATCGGAACAAAGCGGTTTTACCGGCTGTGCTTTAAAAAGAGAAATAAAAAATATGACATTGCCGTTTCTTATTTTACAGACATACCGGCAGGCGTATTTAATAAGGGAACGAATTTATACATATCCGATTTCGTAAATGCCGGCGAAAAGTATGCTTTTATCCATACAGACCCTGTTTTCGGCGGTTTTGACAAAGAATACTGCAGAAGAATCTATGAGCCGTTTGATAAAATTATATGCGTGTCGGACGCAGTGCGGGAAAAATTCAATGCATTTCTTCCGGAATATGCCGATAAGACGAAAACGCAGCATAATGTGTTTGACGAAAAAGAAATTAAAGAGCTTGCACAAGTGTATGAGCCGTTTGAAAAATCAAAATTTGATATTGTTACCGTTGCAAGAATAGATAACGCATCAAAAAGAATTGACGGAATCATAAATATCTGTTATCAGATTAAACGTTTAGGGCTTACAAACTTTAAGTGGAGAATTGTCGGGGACGGTCCCGATATGAAAAGAAATATTGAACTTGCAAAAAAAATGGGTGTGGAGGACATTGTCATTTTTGAGGGTGAGAAAACAAATCCATACCCATATATATATAATTCTGATTTGTTTGCGCTTTTCTCGGCATATGAGGGTTATCCTCTTGTAATCGGTGAGGCGCTGATACTGAAAACGCCGGTACTGACAACAAACTATGCGGCGGCAAAGGAGCAGATTCCAAAGGATAGAGGAATCATAGCTGAATCTGACGGGGAGTTTTTAAAATTGTTGGCTGCTCTTATCAGAGGACATTGATACTTGATATACGAGCCGGTAAGGCGACTTGTATATATATTTACTTAAAATCACACAGAGGAAGGAGGTGAAAAGAGATGAGAAAAATGAGGAAGTTTTTTGTAATGCTTTTAGGTATTGCGATGATTTTGGGCACGAGTGTTCCGGCTTTTGCCGCACACAGTACGATTGCGACCACAACCCAATTCTTTGTTCAGCGTTACGGTGTTCATATGGACGAAGAAGGGAATGTAACCTCTCAAAGCACTTCGTACTTTACCGCTTCCGTATTTGATTCAAAGTTGACGGAAGGACCACGTTCATCAGATTATCATGTTGTGTACAAGGAAGGAGTTGTTTCCTCTGATGATGTCATCAGTGAGGTGAAAACCAAGCCTGACGATGCAGAAATTCTTGCGAAAATCAAGGACGCATATAACGGCGGTTACATTCTTTCCAGCAACGGAAAAGCCGTAAAATGGGACAAGTTTACAACCGATAACTATGAGATGCGCTGGTATGTATTAAAGTGCGAAGAAGGGTTATGGATGGTTGATGATGTGTGGCACGTAGACGGTGTTATTGTAGAAAAGGATACCCAGAAGCCGATTGAAATCGTAGATCCGAGCGATCCGGGCTATAAACCGCCCATTTACGAGGATGAGGACGATAACCACGGCGAGGCCTTCGAGTACACAAGCAACTTTGCTTATATCTACGGATACAGCGACAACACTATGGCAGCGGATAACAATCTGCGCCGCAGTGAGGTATCGGCAATGGTACACCGCCTTGTGAAGCAGAACAATAAGCTCGGCGGCTTTATGTACAGCGCATCAAATCCTCCGGCTTTCGATGATATCGAGGGCGAGTGGTTCAGAAGCGGTATCGAGTATATAAACCATAAGGGCGCTTTTGCAGGCAGCGGTAGTATATATCCGTATGTTGATGTGACACGCGGCGAAACCTTCAAAATCATATGCTTGGGTCTTGGCTTCAGCGAAAATACCGGTCTTTCATATGAGGACTATGCCGCAATCTTACAGAAAGCGGGATATATTCAAGGTGATGAAAATGGCGATTTGAATACCTGGAAGCTGATTACAAGAGCTGAGTTCTGCGCGATTTACAACCGTATTATCGGCAGAGACAAAGCAAAACTCGTAACGGCGGACGGTGTGGAAATCACCGCCGAAACCTATGGGTTTAACGACCTGAAAGAGAGCAAATGGTATTATGAAACCATGCTGAGGGCAACAAGCGCATATGATGATGACGGATATGTCGATATAGAACTCCGAAATCAGCGGAATGTGCTCGACGACTATCAGTAATCATATTTGTGCGCATAAGTATGATGCAAAAGTAATCCGGTAATTTAAAACATGGCGGTGGCGCCTTACCGCTGTCGCCTTGTATTTTTAATCGAATGAAGGAAGGAGATTCCGGTTGGCGTGGTAAAGAATTTTAAAAAATTTGCAGGTATTGTTCTATACAGGACGGTTGCCCGGTATCTTCCGGCATCATATGAAAAGCTTACGGGCGGTTTTTCAAAACGATTCCGCGCATTCTGTACAAGACTTATCCTTGATGAGTGCGGCAGTAACGTAAATATTGAAAAAGGTGCGGATTTTGCACTTAACATAAAAATCGGAAACAATTCCGGTATCGGAAAAAACTCAATCGTTGGCGCATATACGCAAATCGGCGATAATGTTATGATGGGAGAAGCGTGCTTTATATATGCCCGAAACCATAAAACAGACCGTTTAGATGTTCCCATGTGCATTCAGGGCTTTGAGGAATATAGACCCGTTGTCATATCCGACGATGTGTGGATCGGAGCGAGAGTCACCATACTTCCGGGGGCAAAAATAGGAAAAGGCGTTATTATCGGAGCAGGTGCGGTTATAACGGGAGAAATACCGGACTATGCAGTAGTCGGAGGTGTTCCTGCAAGGATAATAAAATACAGAAATCAACAGAAAGGACGGTGCGGCGATGAATCCGAAACTGAGTGTGATTATTCCGGTGTATAATGCGGAAAAATTTTTAGATAAGTGTATAAACAGTATTTTAAATCAGCCATATAAGGATTTGGAAATCGTGTTGGTTGATGATTCGTCGACGGATGCAAGCGCCGCAATATGCGATGGCTATGCTGAAAATTATGATTTTATAAAAGCAATTCACAAGGAACACGGAGGGCCGATACATACGAGAAAGACCGGATTTTTAAATTCCTGCGGAGAATATGTGTCATATATAGACAGTGACGATTACATAGAACCGGGAATGTATGAATATATGATGAAAAAGATATTGGAACATGACGCTGATATAGGTATCAGCGATATTGTAATTGAAACCGAAAATTCAAGAATTCCGTTATATAAAGATATACCGGAAGGCTTTTATAATAAAGAAAAATTGGAAAAAGAAGTTTATCCTTATATGCTCTATTCGTCAAGACTGAATGAGCCGTCAGTCATACCGAGCCTTTGTACCAAAATTATCAGAAGGAACGTACTTGAAAAGGTAATTTTAAATGCCAATGAAAGCATTTATTATGGCGAAGATGCTATATGCTCATATCCATGCTTGCTTGATGCAAACAGCGCATATATTACAAAGGATAAATTTTTCTATATATACAGGCAGACTGCATATTCCATTACAAAAAAATATGACAGTCGGTTTTGCGATAAACTAAAGCTTTTAATAAGAATACTCGAAGCGGAATTTAAAAATCGAAGCTTTGAGGCGGAAACACAGCTGAACTGCTATATATCACTGCAACTCGTTCATTGCCTGAGAGGCGAGCTTTTGAACAACAACAAAATACCGCTTTATGAACGAGTTAAGAAAATGAAAGAATATCTGTCGTATCCGAAATTTAAGGAAGTATTCGATACGGCAAAACAGGAGAATATCGACAAGAAATTGAAGGCTAAGCTGCGGCTTGCAGAAAACGGGCATTTATATTTGCTGTTTCTGATGTTCTTTCTGAAGGAAAAAATCTTGTTGCTAAAGGAAAAGTACGGTGAACGCAAAAAATCGTAACAAAAGTATTGTCCGTCAGACTGCGGCAAATATAGCCGCATCCGTTATATATCAGATTACCGCAGCGGTATGTTCTTTAATACTTCCGAGATACATACTCCTTTCCTTCGGCTCTGATGTAAACGGAATATTGCAGTCGGTAAGCCAGCTTTTGAATTACACCGTAATTATGGAGTGCGGCATCGGAGGTCTTATTATGGCGGCATTTTACAAGCCGCTTGCCGACGGAGATAAAAGAGCGGTATCGGATATTTTTAATTATTCGAGGGACTTTTTTGGCAAGCTGTCCTATGTATATATGGGGCTTGTGCTTATGCTTGCGGTTTTGGCAAAGGTGATTATTCGGACGGAATATGATTTTGCGTATGTAAGTACGCTAACTCTTATACTTGGAATAAGCTACTATTTTACCTATTATTTCGCACTGACGCACAGGCTTTTGATACGCGCCGACCAGAAAATCCGAATCGTACAGGGAATACAAAGCATAACGCTTATTTTAAACACAGTTATATGTGTTGCCGCTATACGCCTCGGCTTCGGAATCCATACCGTAAAAGCTGTGAGTGCGATTGTATTTCTGCTGAATCCCGTTGTGTTCAGACTGTATGTTAGACGGCATTACGGCATAACGGGCGAAATGCACGATGAAAGGCGTGCCTTTCCGCGAAAGCGTGACGGAATAGCGCATCAGATTGCCTTTTTCGTTCATATGAACACCGATATCGTGCTGATTTCGATTGCCTGCGGAACAAAAGAGGTTTCGGTGTATTCAGTGTATAATTCAATAATTTATGCCGTGGAAAGCTTTTTCACAACGATTTCCGACAGTATAGCGGCTGCTGTGGGAAATTTAATTGCAAAGGGTGAAAACGATACGCTGAAAACCTCGTTTGAATTTTACAGAGTAGTAAATACTGCGGCGGCAACCTTTGTGTGCATTGCCGAGGCGGTGCTTGTTCTTCCCTTTGTGAGTATCTATACCAAAGGCGTTACCGACGCAATGTATGTACGCCCCGCCTTTGCCTATATGATGATTGCCGCACAGTGGTTTTTTTGCATGAGAATTCCTTACAACAACATCATAAGTGCGGCGGGACATTACGGACAAACAAAAAACGGCGCTTATATGGAGGTAATTCTTAATATGGCAATTTCGTTATTGCTCCTGCCGCGATTCGGCATCTGCGGTGTAGCTTTCGGTACGATGATTGCTATGGCGGCAAGAACGGTTTATATGGCTTGGTATTTATCACATAATCTTTTGAACAGAAAGCTTGCTTTATTTATAAAGGATGCCGCACTTAACATTATATTCGGCATTGCGCTTGTTTGGCTGATAGGAAAAACAATAACAATTTCGGCGGGTAATCTGTTTGTATGGGGTCTTTACGCCGCCGGCATAAGTACCGGTGCGATTGCGGCAATTTTGATTTTCAATTTTGCAGTTAATTATGCAGTGGTTGTTGCTATGATGAAAAGAATAAAAAAACATTAACCTGTTTTCAAAAGAAAAGGAAGATATGCAGACGGAAATTGCAGAACTTACAGAAAAAATATCAGATCTTAATACAAGGCTTATGATAAGGCTTTTGGTAATCAAGTCCAATTGTAACCACCTCTTGGTAGTATTTTACCAAATCCGATTTCAGAAGTAAAATCCCGTTGTCCTTGTGTTTGTCCGTATTATTCCTGTTTTTCATATATGATGATATTCCGCTCTGTGCCTGATATATAGAGCTTTTTCACGTATGGACAAATGGCTTGTAAAAATTCAGGCACCTCAAAATCAATTTGAAAATTCTCAATATTAAAATAATATATATCAAATAAACACATATAAAAGACTTAAAAAATAATGAATAATGCTCATAAAATATTGGTGTCCGCATACTAAAAAAAGCGGCAACCGATAGGGTTAGCCGCATTATAGACAAAAAAGTCGAACCATAGAGATATTTGTGCCGCAGGCACACTCGCAAAAGGTTGGTAATGAGCCAAAGGCGTTATGAGGGCGCTTGCAACCGAATAGCCGACGCGAATGTGACCTTTTGCGAAAGAGGAGGAACAGTGGAACGGGTGACTGATTTTTTATGAAATAAAAAATCGGAACAAGTGAAACTTGTTCCGACGTGGCAGGGGTAGTAAGACTTGAACTCACGGCACGTGGTTTTGGAGACCACTGCTCTACCAACTGAGCTATACCCCTTTATCACAACACTTTGACATTATATAATAAATTATGCCCTTTGTCAAGTGTTTTCGGGCAAAATTTTTATTTTTTTCTGCTGCAAATCTATATATTTATAAAATTCAAAAGAAAGTTATTTTCATATAAAAATCCCATTATCACTGATTTTGAAACCGCCTCGCAGACCGGCGCAACAAAATCGGAAAACGAAAACGCCGCAATAAGCGCCGTGATTACATACAGCCACAAAAAACCGGTTGCCGCACCGAGAACTGCGCCGCAGAGCTTATTAACCTGCTTTATCAGCGGAAGCGACGAGATGGCGCAAAGGGGCGCACGCATAAACTTTATTGCAAGCTTAATTACAAAATAGAGCAGTACAAAGGTGATTACCAAAAACAGTGCGTTTGTAAGGTTTTGCGCAATTATTTCGGACGCACTGCCGTTTGCAATAACTGCGCCGTCCGAAGTGCCGCCTTTTAAAATCATGGGAAGCGGAAGATTTAAAACCTTGACGCCCGAAAATTTTTCAATAAGATGAGCATTTATTTTTTCTGCAATATTTTTTCCGACGCTGCTGTTTAAAAGATATGTATGCACGGGTTTAAAAAACAAAAACACCGCAACCGTCGAAACAAGATACGAACACATATTCAAAAGTGTTATTACAAGCCCCTTCTTATAGCCGACAGCCAAAAAGACTGCGATAAATACAATTATTGCAATATCTGCCATAAAACTCTCCCCCTCCGGTACATAAGACCGACAAAAATTTTTTTTATCATTTAAACATTTCTTATTCAAAATATTGCAGCTGCACAAGCATACCCGTATGCAGCAGGACGGTTTTTGAGTTTCCCGAAAACTGCGCCGTTGTTATGTCCTTGCCTGATTTAAGATACGATTTTTCTTTATTTGAAACAACACGCATATACCTTTTGCCGACAATCAGAATATCGTTTGACAAAATATCCAGCCCGTATATATCGCCTTTGTTTTTATAATTTACAATTGCCTTGCCGTTTTCGTTAAACATAATAACGTCAGCCGTTTCGGTAGTAAGGTTTGATTCGCCCGCCGCTGCCGCAATTTTGCCATCCTTTATTTTATACGCAAATATGCTCTTGCCCGCAAATTGATGATTCCATTCTCTCCCTCCGTTTGACGAATACACCGCCGCCGAGCTGCTGCACACAACGGCAATTTTCGATTTTGAAATATATTCGATTGCCGTAATGCTTTCATCCGCCGCAGTTTCTTTCGGCTCTTCGGAGAGCGTATCAAAAATAAGCAGCTTGCTTTTAAGAACACCGTCAGAATAATCGAGTGCCGAAGCCGCAAATGCAGTATTCGACGGCGAGATAGCAATGTCGTTTACAAAGCTGTCGGCGCTGTGCCACTTATAAAATTCAACGCCGTTTTTATCGTAGACAATAATCTGCGCCTTAAAGCCTTTTTCCTCGGTAAGAAGGGCAAAACAGCCGTTTTCGTTAACCGAAGCGGTAAGAATGTTTCCGCTTGCCGTTATGGGAATATTCTTTTTTCCGTTTACAAAAAGCGCCTTGTTCGAGCCTTTGTGAAAAATCAAATACTTATCCTTTTTAACCGTTACAATCGGGTTTTCACCCGAGAAAGCGGCATTGGACTCTTCCTTTAACATATGCGAATAAGTTTTAATCCCCTCTTTTGTTGCAATAACGCATCTTGCGTCGTCCATAGAAGATACAAACACACCCTCGGTGCTGTCAAGCTCAACCGTAGGGGTTTTGTATTCATAATTTTTATTAAAAAGTCTTACGGTCTTTTCAAGAAATAACGGCGTCTGATTAAGATAAACCAGCACTGAAGCAAGAATTACAATTAAAACCGCAATAAGAATTTTAATTCCCTTTTTGCCATTTTCTTTCATCCGAAAATTTCCTCCATCAATTTTTTCTTTGGTTTTCGTATTCCACATCATAAAGATAAAGCCCCTGCGCAGGTGCGGTTTCACCGGCAAGTCTGCGGTCCTTCGACTCTATTATATCGGGAATTTTGCCGGCTTCGAGCTTTCCTTCGCCCACCTTTTTAAGCGTTCCGGTAATAATTCTTACCATATTATATAAAAATCCGTCCGCCGATATGAATATATTTATAAAGTCGCCGCACCTCTTTATGTCAAGCGAAAAAATTTCTCTTACGGTAATGTCCTTGTCGCCCGTCATAAATGCTTTAAAATCGTGCCGACCGATAAAATGCTTTGCCGCAGCCTTCATTTTATCGGTGTCAAGCTTATCTTTAACCGTCCAGCAGTAATTTCGCATAAACACATCGAATTTTCCGTTGTTTATAACGTATTTGTACGTTTTTGAAACGGTGTCAAACCGTGCGTGAAAATCGTCTTTCACCTCAGCGCAAAAATTTGCCCTTATATCATACGGAAGCGCCGTGTTAAGCGCAATACACACCTTGTCCGACGGAATTTTGCACTCTGTCCGAAAGCTTAACGCATACTTCTTTGCATGCACGCCTGCGTCCGTTCTGCTGCATCCGTTAACGCTTATCTTTTCTTTGAAAACCCTGTATATTGCGTCCTCAACCGTTTTCTGCACCGTTATATCTTCGGGCTGTATCTGCCAGCCGTGATAGTTTGTTCCGTCATATTCAAGATAAACGAGTAAATTGCGCATAAATCAAACCCTCACAAAAACGTTTATAAGTACGATAACCGCAACAAAACCTGCCATAACAAAGGACGCAGCATAATCGGCAGGGCAGATTTTAAGAGATTTTAAACGTGTTCTTCCCTTTCCGCCCCGATAGCATCTGCACTCCATTGCAAGGGCAAGCTCGTCCGCACGGCGGAATGAGCTTATAAAAAGCGGCACAAGAATGGGTACAAGCGCCTTTATTCGTTTTATGACGTTTCCGCTTTCAAAATTTGCACCCCTTGAAGCCTGAGCCTTCATAATTTTGTCGGTTTCCTCCAAAAGCGTCGGAATAAATCTTATTGCAATAGACATCATCATTGCAAGCTCGTGTGCCGGGACGCCGATTTTTTTAAACGGCGAAAGAAGGCTTTCAATTCCGTCCGTCAAAACAATCGGCGACGTGGTAAACGTCAGAACGGAGGTTCCCACAACCAAAAATACAAGCCTTAAGCTCATTTTAACCGCCATTTTCACTCCCTCAACAGTGATTTTTAAAAATCCGAATTTAAGGTAAGTGCCGCCGATACGCACAATTTCTCCGTCAGTCATAAAAAGATTTATCGCCGAAGTAAAAACTATAATAAAAATAAGCGGTTTAAGCCCCTTTAAATAAAGCCTTACCGGCACCTTTGACAGAAGAATTACCGCAAATGTAAATGCCGCAACAAAAACGTATCCCGAAAGTCCGTTTGCAAAAAAAACCGCAACTATAAAGCAAAGCGACGAGAGAATTTTTACCCTCGGGTCGAGCCTGTGAATGGGCGAATCTACGGGAAAAAACTGTCCGAGCGTTATATCGTTAATCATTTTTTTCCCCCTTAATATAGTCAAGAATAGCCGCCTTCGCCTTTTCTACAGTGTAAATATTTTCGCCTATGTCAATTCCTTTTTCCTTAAGCTTTCGCACAACCTTGTTAATCTGCGGAACACTAAGCCCGTTTTCCTCCAAAAGATTTGCGTTTTTGAAAACCTCGTCCACGCCCGCGTGCATAATAATTTTTCCGTCCGACATAACCATAACGCTTTTTGCTATTCTTGCAACGTCCTCCATACTGTGCGAAATCCAGATAACCGTAATTTTTTCTTCGTCGTGCAGCCGTTTTATCTGACCTAAAATTTCATCTCTGCCCCTCGGGTCAAGCCCTGCCGTAGGCTCGTCCAGCACCAGAATTTCAGGGTTCATTGCAATAACGCCCGCAAGCGCAACCCTTCTTTTCTGACCGCCCGAAAGCTCAAACGGCGACGAATAAAGAACGTTTTCGTCAAGGCCCACAAGTTTTATCACATTTTTAATAATTTTGTCCGTTTCTTCTGCGGAATACCCCATATTTAAAGGGCCGAATGCAATATCCTTGTAAACGGTTTCTTCAAAAAGCTGATACTCGGGGTACTGAAAAACAACCCCCACCTTGCTGCGTACTTTGATAAGGTCGGTGTCCTTTTTTGTAATATCCTCGCCGTCTATGTATATTTTGCCGCTGTCCGCCTTTACAAGACCGTTAAGATGCTGAATAAGCGTGGATTTTCCCGAGCCGGTATGCCCGATAATACCCACAAAATCGCCGTCCTTTATCTCAAAGCTTACGTTATTTAGCGCAATCTTTTCAAACGGAGTGCCTTTTGAATATATATGAACCAAATTTTCAACCTTTATTGACATAACTTTAAAATCTCCTCAACGCACTCGTCAACCTCTAAAATATCGCTTCTTATGTTAATGCCCTCTTGCCTTAAAAGATATGCAAGACTTGTAACCTGCGGCGTGTCAAGACCGAGCGATTTCATTTTTTCAACGTCCGAAAAAACAGTTCTTGGACTTCCCGAAAGCACCAGCCTTCCGCCGTCTATAACCACAATTCTGTCTGCCATTGCAGCCTCGTCCATATTGTGAGTTATAAGCACAATCGTCATTTTAAATTCTGAATTTAACCGCTTTATGGTTTTCATAACCTCACGTCTGCCGACAGGGTCAAGCATAGCGGTAGGCTCGTCAAACACAATGGTTTTGGGCTTCATTGCAATAACGCCCGCAATTGCAATTCTCTGTTTCTGACCGCCCGACAAAAGATGCGGTGCGTGGTGCTTAAATTTTGTCATTCCCACAGCCTCAAGCGCATAGTCAACCCTTTTTCTGATTTCACTCGGCTCAACGCCAAGATTTTCTGCCGCAAAGGCAACATCCTCATCCACAATCGTTGCAACAATCTGATTGTCGGGATTTTGAAAAACCATAGCGGTATTCTGACGTATATCCCAAATTTTATCTTCGCATTTTGTGTCGATTCCGTCTACGACAACACGCCCGCCCTTGGGAAGGTATATAGCGTTAAAGTGCTTTGCAAGCGTGGATTTTCCCGAGCCGTTATGCCCGAGAATACACAAAAATTCGCCGTCTTTTATTTCAAGGTCAATGCCCTTTAATATTAAGTTTTCTTTTTTTTGCTCATCATCATACCCAAAGGTAAGATTTTCGGTTTTAATCAATTTTTGTCCAACCCCCGAAGATAAACTTTATTTTGCTATCCACCTTGTAGCCGCACCGCAAGGCAGACAAATTCCTGAATTTTTAACCGGTATTGCAATTTCGTCATTGGTGACAAATCCG
The DNA here is from genome assembly GCA_934500875.1 of uncultured Clostridia bacterium. GTDB lineage: Bacteria > Bacillota > Clostridia > UMGS1810 > UMGS1810 > Qingrenia. Next base: position 259,972 of record CAKSTL010000001.1, read on the forward strand.
CCGTATTTTGCCTTTACGCAAAGCTCAAGCACGTTTTTTACTACCGTTGACGAAACGTTTGACGTATACGAATTTACAATCATAAAAAGCGGATTGTCCGATAAAAGGCTCATACACTTTTCAACCAGCGGATAAAGCTCGTCCTCAAATTTCCATACCTCGCCGTTGGGACCTCTGCCGTATGTGGGAGGGTCCATAATTATTGCGTCATATTTGTTTCCTCTGCGGATTTCTCTGCAAACAAACTTTATAACGTCATCTACAATGTAGCGTATCGGAGCGTTTGCAAGCCCTGATGACGCCGCATTTTCCTTTGCCCACAAAACCATTCCCTTTGCAGCGTCAACATGCACAACAGAGGCGCCTGCTTTGGCTGCCGCAACCGTTGCTCCGCCGGTATATGCAAAAAGGTTCAAAACCTTTATACTGCGGTTTGCGCTTCTTATTTTTTCGGCGGTAAAATCCCAGTTAACCGCCTGTTCGGGAAAAATTCCCGTATGTTTAAAGCCCATGGGCTTTACGTTAAAAGTAAGATTTTTATATTTAATCTGCCACGCTTCGGGAATATGCTTTTTATATTCCCAGCTTCCGCCGCCCGATTTGCTGCGGTGATAGTGAGCGTCGCACTTTTCCCATTCTTCTTTATGCTGTTTCTGCGGCCAGATAATCTGCGGGTCGGGTCTGACAAGGGTAAAATCGCCCCATTTTTCAAGTTTTTCGCCGTTTGCGCAGTCTATAAGCGCATAATCTGTCCAATCTTTTGCCAGTAGCATATAAATTCTCTCCAAAAATACAATTAATTATTTATTATATCATTTTTTATCCTGCACGTCAATTATTTATCGCAAATTATTATCGCTGCAAAAAAATCAGACGGAAATTATCTTTTTTCCGTCTGATGATTGTTCTATTTGTATTCTTTGCACATTTTTGCCCGTATGTAACCCCTGCCGGTATTGGTGGACTCAACATAAAAGCCTCTGCCGTAGTAAAAAGTTACAAGAGATGAAATTTTTGACCCCGTATGAAGATACAGCTTTTTAACCCCCAGCACACGCATATTTATGTCAACCAAATTCATAAGCGCCTTGCCTATGCCGAGGTTCTGAAACTTCGGGCTGACCCCGAAACGGCTTAAATATGCGCTTTCTTCGTCTGTTTTTTCAACCCTCACACTTCCCACAACCTCGCCGTTGATATATGCAACAAGCACAATTTTTTCGTTTATGTCTTTTTTAATATCGTCCAAAGATTCGTCCAGCGCCGCAATCGAACCGTCTATATTTGCAAGCTTTACATACGACGAAAACGCCTCGTGAGTAATTTTTTGTATCATCTGTGCGTCGTCTGCACTCGCATTGCGGATTTCAAAACCTGCGTTTACCATATGCATACCTCCGTTTTGCTCATTTATTTTAAATATTTTTCTTCGGTTTTATCCTTCGCCATAAGAAGCGCCATAACCGCCTTCTGTGCGTGAAGCCTGTTTTCAGCCTCGTCAAAAATAGCTGAATTTTTGCCGTCTATAACATCTTCGGTAACCTCATATCCTCTGTACGCAGGCAGACAGTGAAGGAAAATTGCGTCCTCCTTGGCATACGAAAACAGCTCTTTGTTAACCTGATAATCGCCGAAAAGCTTAATTTTTTCAGCCTTCTGGTCCTCCTGACCCATACTTACCCAAGTGTCGGTATACACCACATCCGCACCATTTACAGCCTCTTTTGCGTCCTCTGTAATCACAACAGCAGAGCCTGTTTCTGCCGCCGTGTTCTTTGCATTTTCCACAACCTCATTGGGACAGCAATATTTTTTCGGCGTTGCAACCGAAATATCCATACCAACCTTTGTGCAGCCGTACAAAAGCGAATTTGCCATATTGTTGCCATCGCCCAGATACGCAAGCTTAAGCCCTTTAAGAGTGCCTTTATGCTCCTTGATTGTAAGAAGGTCTGCAAGCACCTGGCACGGATGAAGATAATCGGTAAGCGCATTTATAATCGGGATTTGCCCGTATTTCGCAAGCTCAAGAACGTCATTATGCGAAAAAGTTCTTATCATAATTCCATCAAGATACCTTGACAAAACGTTTGCGGTGTCGTATATGCACTCGCCACGGCCGAGCTGAATATCGTTTGAGCTTAAAAACAGTGCGTGGCCGCCGAGCTGATACATACCCACTTCAAAAGAAACCCTCGTTCTTGTGGACGATTTTGCAAAAATCATTCCCAGCGTTTTGCCCTCAAGAATGTGATGCTTTATCCCCTTTTTGTTTTCCTCTTTAAGCTTTTGCGCAACTGTCAAAATATCAAAAATTTCCTTTTGTGAAAGGTCGTTAAGACTTATAAGATGTTCCATTTTTTAAAACTCCTTTGCTACTGCTTTTTTAAATTTTTCAATAAACAAATCCACGTCGTCTTTTGTTATGATAAGAGGCGGCAGAATACGAAGCACGTCATCGTGAACCGCTCCGACAAGTATATGCTCGTCAAAAAGAGCATTTTTAACCTTGCCCGCAATCGGCACATTGAACGATATGCCAATCATAAGCCCTTTTCCTCTTACTTCGTTTACACATTCAAGCGAAAGCTTTTTAAGCTCGTCTGCAAAATACGCACCCGTTTTTTCACTGTTTTCCACAATTTTTTCTTCTTTGAAAATATCCATAACGGCAAGCGCCGCACCGGTGCAAAAAGGATTTCCGCCGAACGTTGTGCCATGGTCGCCGGGCGTAAAGGCTGACGCAACCTCATCCTTTGCAAGCAGTGCGCCTATCGGAACACCGCCGCCGAGCGCCTTTGCAAGGGTCATAATGTCAGGCTCAATGCCGTAATGCTCGTATGCAAACATCTTTCCGCTCCGTCCCATTCCGGTCTGAACTTCGTCCGCAATAAGCAAAATTCCCTCCTCGTCGCACAAGGTTCTTAATTCTTTCACAAACTCATCACTGCAAACGTTAACTCCGCTCTCGCCCTGAATAAATTCAAGCATAACCGCCGCCGTATGCGCTGTTATTTTCTCTTTAACGCTGTCAATATTGTTAATTTCAGCATATTCAAAACCCGGTGTGAGCGGAGAGTACGGTTTTCGGTATTTTTCCTGCCCGGTTGCGGCTGCGGTTGTTATTGTGCGCCCGTGAAACGAATTTTTAAGCGAAATAATTTCGTATCTGTCAGCATTTTTATTATAAAAATATTTTCTCGCAAGCTTTATTGCACCCTCGTTTGCCTCCGCACCACTGTTTGCAAAAAAGCATTTGTCAAAAACCGACATTTCAACAAGCTTTTTCGCCGCAAGCGCCTGATTTTCAATATAGTAAAGCGACGAAGTGTGAACAAGCTTTTCCGCCTGTTTTTTAAGCGCCTCGGTATATTTTTTATGGCAATGTCCGAGAGCATTTACCGCAATTCCAGCCATAAAATCATAAAAAACTTCGCCCGTGTTTGTAAAAAGTTTTATTCCATCGCCTTTTTCAAACATAACCTTCGTGCGGTTTCCGAAGGTATTCATATAGTATTTTTTATCGATATCAATTATCTGTTCCAATGTATAGCTCATACAATTCACCTCAATATGTGAATAATTATACAACATTTTCTTTTTAAAATCAATAGGTAAATGTGTATAAAGTTAAAATTACATAATAAGCATTTTTGCATAATTATTATAAAAATTTGTATAAAAATACATTTTTGCTTTTTCGGTATAAAAATTTTTTATGTGTCCAAAATATACTTTGTGGGAGGTGATTTTAATGTCAAACCAGAACAACAATCAGAACAAAAACAACAACCAGAACAACAATCCGAACAACAGCCAGAATAACAACCAGAACAAAAACAACAATCAGAACAACCAAAACAACAGATAAATTTTAAAAATTTATACACAAAATCAAAATTAGGTATTGACAAAGCAGAAAAAAGTTGGTATAATGCAACAGTACAGTAATCAGACAGCTAATCTTGTTGTTGTACTGTTGCATTTGCGGGAGTGGCTCAGTGGTAGAGCGTCACCTTGCCAAGGTGAACGTCGCGAGTTCGAATCTCGTCTTCCGCT
>CAKSTL010000002.1 GCA_934500875.1 uncultured Clostridia bacterium
CGAGCTTTTTTAACGCAGAAATTCGCAAAAAAGATGTTTGTCAGGGCAATGTTTCCTTGTCGGGCTGTGGCTTATGTGACCGTACTTTTTTAAAAAAGGTACGGTCATTTTGTCGTTTTACGGCGCAAAAATCCCCTTAAATACGGCATTTTTTAAAAAGTGTCACATAATAAGAAAAAGAGTCACTTGTTTTGGTGTGTGCCGTTTTGATATAATTAAACCGTAAAATATGATAATCTCGGAGGAAGGCAATTATGAAAAAGAAAAGCGTAAAAATTTTAAAATGCATAAGCGGTATTCTTGCCGGCGCAGTTTTAATATCTTCGCTTGCAGGATGCAAAAAACAAAGTGCGGCAAACAAGACGGGCGGCGAAAACGAAATTTCGTGCTGGATGCCTCTTACAAGCAATATGGCGCTGTATACATCCAATTTCGGCGAAACCGAGCTTGCAAAGGAGCTTGAAAAGCGAACGGGCGTAAAGGTTAATTACATACATCCGCCGCAGGGGCAGGAGAGCGAAAAATTCAGTATTCTTGTTGCGTCAAGCGACCTTCCCGACATTATAGAATACAACTGGGTTACATATCCGGGCGGCCCGGCAAAGGCAATTAAAGAGGGAGTTATTGTAGATATTGGAAAATACAGGGATAAAGCGGTTAACCTTTTTAAATATCTTGACGAAAACAGCGAGATATATAAAATGGTTACAACCGACAATAAAGAAGTGTTTTCTTTTCCGTTTATAAGAGGAGATAAAAGCCTCGGATATTCAACCGGACTTGTGCTCAGGGGCGACTGGCTTAAAGAGCTTAACCTTGAAATTCCGAGAAATATAGAAGAATGGGAAAAAGTGCTTTATGCGTTTAAAGATAAAAAAGGCGCAAAAGCCCCGTTTTCTTCTCTTACCGTAGAATATTTTGCAAGCGGATTTGACGCTACGGTGGATTATTATGTTGAGGACGGCAAGGTAAAATACGGTCCTCTTGACCCGCAGTTTAAGGACTACATCACAAAAATGCGTGACTGGTACAAAAAAGGGCTTATTGACCAAAGCTTTACAACGCTTGACGGAAAAGCCAAGGAAACGAACATTTTAAACGGCTTCAGCGGTGCAACGTCCGGCTCTGTGGGCTCGGGCATAGGAAAATGGATGTCGGCGGCAAAAACAGAGGGTTATTCTTTGGAGGGTGCGCCGTTTCCGACGGCGGATTTGAGCCGCAAGGCAAAATTCGGCGTATATCAAATTCAGGTTACGCCGTCAACAAGGTCGTTCGACGCAATTTCAACGTCGTGCAAAAACATTGACGCCGCCGTTAAATTCCTTGATTACGGCTACGGCGAAGAGGGCAGGATGCTTTATAATTTCGGCATTGAGGGCGTAAGCTACGAAATGAAGGACAATTATCCGACATATACCGACCTTATACTTAAAAATCCCGAAAACAAATCTATGACCGTTGCGCTTTCAAACTATGCACGTTCATACGACGCAGGACCGTTTATTCAGGATGTAAGATATATGGAGCAGTATGCTTCGCTTGACGAGCAGAAAAGGGCAATCAAGGTGTGGTCGGAGTCGGGGGCATACGAGCACACGCTTCCTCACCTTTATGTAAAGACTGAGGAGCTTAACGAATTTGCTCAGCTCAATACTGATATTGACACGTATGTTGACGAAATGATTATGAAATTTATCATAGGCGCAGAGCCGCTTGAGAATTATGACAATATGATTTCGCAGCTTCACAAAAGAGGCATAGACCGGCTTTTGCAGATGCGTCAGTCGGCGTATGACAGATATATAAACAAATAAAATGAGGGGTAACGGTATGCGGAACGCTGAAAGAAAAATTTCTTACGCAAACGGCGCAGAAACAGGTTTTTCGGGAATTAAAAAAGAATTTAAAAAGAATGGGATTTTATATCTTATTGTTCTGCCGGTAATTATATATTATTTTATTTTTCATTATATGCCGCTCTACGGGCTTCTTATGGCGTTTGAGGATTTTTCGCCGAGAAGGGGAATTACCGGAAGCGACTGGGTGGGACTTACTCACTTTATAAGCTTTTTTAAATCTGCCGATTTTTCAAGAATTGTAACAAACACTTTGAGAATAAGCCTGTCCTGCCTTTTGTTTGAATTTCCGGCGCCTATTGTTATGGCAATTCTTATCAACGAATTAAACGGAAAGTATTTTAAAAGAACAATACAGACAATTTCATATCTTCCGCATTTTATATCGCTTGTGGTAATATGCGGTATGATAAAAACGTTTGTGGAGCCGGACGGAATAATCGGTGCGGTTGTTTCAAAAATGACAGGAAACGGCTCAAGTCTTTTGTCGCAGAGCAATATGTTTCTGCCGATTTACGTTGTGTCAAACATCTGGCAGAGTATAGGATGGGAGAGCATTATATACCTTGCGGCGCTTATGAACGTTGATCCTCAGCTCTACGAGGCGGCGGATATTGACGGTGCGGGCAAAATTGCAAAAATTGTGAAAATTACGCTTCCGTCCATTGCCATGACGATTGTAACTATGTTTATACTGCGTGTCGGAAAAATAATGAATGTCGGCTACGAAAAGATTATTCTTTTGTATAACCCGGCAATATTCGACAAAAGCGACGTTATTTCTTCGTTTGTATACAGAATGGGTTTTACAAATCAGAACTGGAGCTACAGTGCGGCGGTGGGGCTTATCAATTCGGCGGTTAATATGATTTTGCTGCTGACGACAAACGCAGTCAGCAGAAAGCTTACCGAAACAGGCTTGTGGTAGTAAAGGAGATTGGGTATGAACAAAATCAGAAAAAGTGCCGGCGACAGGGCATTTGACATATTTAACGTTATTTTGCAGACGCTTGTTGCGGTTGTTATGATTTATCCTATGCTGTACGTGCTTTTTGCGTCGCTGAGTGACCCTATGGAATTTGTTTCGCACAAGGGCATTTTGTGGCACAGCATTGGCTTTACGTTTAATTCGTATAAGGCGGCGTTTGAAAATCCTATGCTGCTGAGGGGCTATTCAAACACGCTTTTCGTGCTTGTTTTCGGCGTAACGGTAAATATCGTTATGACAATATGCGGAGCGTATTTTCTGTCGAGAAAAAACGTAAAATACCAAAAAATTATTTCAATATACATAATAATCACAATGTTTTTAAACGGCGGTATGATTCCGTTTTACTTTGTTGTAAAAACGGTGGGGCTTGAAAACAGCCTGTGGTCGCTTATACTTCCCACGGCGGTAAACACGTTCAATCTTATGATACTGCGTGTTTCGTTTGCCTCGGTGCCCGACAGCCTGGAAGAATCGGCAAAGCTTGACGGCGCAAATCATTTAACCATAATGATAAAAATTGTGCTGCCCGTATGCAAGGCGAGCATTGCGGTAATTATCCTTTATTATGCGGTTGCAAACTGGAACGCATGGTTTAATGCAATGATGTTTTTGATAGACAGACCGAAATATCCGCTTCAGCTGATACTTAGGGAAATACTTATCAATAACGACACCTCGTCAATGACGGGCGGAACGGACGTGGGCGAGCTTGAATTTGTGGGCGAAACGATAAAATATGCAATTATCATAATTTCAACCCTGCCGATACTTTGCCTGTATCCGTTTATTCAAAAATACTTTACAAAGGGCGTTATGATAGGCGCCGTTAAGGGATAGGATTTTGGAATCGGCAAACGGAACGGACGTTTAAATGCAGTAATATGGGGGTTTAAGGAGGTTTTTAAGTGAAAAAAAGCTTGGCTTTGTGCGTTTTGGCAGCGGTGCTTTTTTCGGGCATAAGCGCAAACGCAAATATAACGGTAACCGAGGTTTCAAAAAGAAGTGTAACGGCAAATATAAGCGTAAATCCTTTGTCGGATGTAAACTTTGCGTCGGTTGCCGTTGTGCCGTATGATTTTGACGGCGAAAATTATAAAATTGAAAACGATACCTTAAAAAACGTGTTTTACATAACAAAAGAAACGGATGATAACGGCGAACTTGACATAACGTTTGTTTTGCCCGACAGCATTGAAAACGGTCAGTACTGCGCCGTATCGTATGACGGCGGCGAAAAATACATAAGCCGTATAGGAATTGCGGACGAAAGCTTCGGCGCCGATTTGGTTTTGGCAAACAGTGCAAAATCCGCTTCCGAGCTTAAAGCGGCGGTGGAAAATTTTGAGTTTTTCAATGTTGACAGCGAAATTTTTTCATCATACGGCGACGGCATTTGCGAATACGTTTTTGCCGCAAAACCCGATAACGGCTACACCGCAGAGGGTTTTATAAAAGAATATTTTACCGCAGAGGCGCTTTTGAGATACTCGGATAAAAAAATTTCGTTTTATAAGTTTTTGACCGAATACAGCGCATATCTGGGCATAGATTACAAAAATACGTTTGCCTCCTTAACGCAGGAGGGCTTTGACGAGGCGGACAGACTTTTTTCAAAAAGAGCGGAAAAAGGAATTTCGGATGTATCAAAAACGCTTGACGAAATATACAAAACTGCGGAAATCAAAAAATGCAAAACGGCAAAAGAGCTTTGCGGCGTTTATCTTGAAAGCGCACAGTCAAGAAACGTTGATATGACCGATTATAACAGCCTTGACGACTATAAAAAAGAAAGCGTGTTTCTCAAAATGCTTTCGGAGCTTAAAAATGCGGACACGATAGAAGAAGCGGATAAAATATTTTTGTCGCTCTCGAAAGAATATGCCGATACGGGCAGCGGCAATAATTCATCTTCTTCATCGTCGTCGGGCGGCGGAAGGTCAAACGGTATTTCGACAGGGGCGGGCATAAACGTTTCGCCGGTTTTGCCTGCGGACGAAAAGACATATTTTTCCGATATATCGCAGCACTGGGCAAAGGAGTATATTAAAACTCTCTCGGATACGGGCATTGTAAACGGCTTTGACGACAACACATTCAGGCCCGACAACAACGTAACAAGGGCTGAATTTACAAAAATCGTGTGCCGGATGTTTGATATAACGGGCGGCGGCGAGCCTTTGTTTGACGATGTTAAACCTTCGGATTGGTATTACGGTTTTGTTTGCAGCGCATACGGCGCAAAAATCGTTTCGGGATATGAAAATCTTTTCAGTCCCGAAGGGTATATCACACGTGAGGATGCGGCGGTTATATTAAACCGTATTTTAAATCTCGGCGCAAACGGCAATCTGAGTTTTGCGGACGCAGAAAAAATTTCGCCCTATGCCAAATCTTCTGTGTGCGCACTTTTTGAAAACGGCATAACACAGGGGTATCCTGACAACACCTTTAATCCGAAAGGGTTTATCACAAGGGCGGAGGCTTCGGTGCTGATAACAAAAGCGTCAAAACAAAAATAAAACATTACGGGAGCGATTAAAATGACAAGACCTATAGATTATGCAAAATCGGCGTGCGGCACAATAATGAAAAAATACGACGCACCCGACCTTCCTACAATGAACACGTTCTTTTACATAGGCGGAGTGTTTTTGTCGGGTATGCAAAGACTGTATTTTCAGACGGGCGGCAAAGAATACTTTGATTATATTAAAAAATGGGTGGATAAATATGTTTTTCCCGACGGCACAATTCTGGGGTACAATCACCCCTACGATACAGAGGAAATTACACGTGTTATGACCCTGGTGCCCAAAACGTTTGACCACAAACAGCCCGGAATACTGCTGTTTGACCTGTATAAAGAAACAGGGGACGAAAGATATGCCAAAGCAATAAATTATATATACGAAAAAGTGCCGGACTGGGGAAGAAATTCCAAGGGCGGTTTTTGGCATATGGCGGTTACGCCCAATCAGATGTGGCTCGACAGCTTGTATATGATTGGTCCGTTTCTTGCAATGTATTCCGACTTTACAAAGAATGAAGCGCCGCTTGACGAGGCTTTAAACCAGTGCGTGCTGATGTATGAGAATATGCGTGACAAAAACGGTCTTTTAAGGCACGGCTGGGACGACAGCGGCGAGGCTGAATGGGCAGGCGAAAACGGGCTTTCCGAAACGGTGTGGGCACGTGCAATGGGCTGGTTTACCGTTGCCGTTCTCGATATTTTGGATTACACAAAAAATACGCACCCGAAATATAAAGAAATTTGCGCAATTGAAGAAGATATGCTTAAAAGGGTGCTTAAATACCGAAATTCCGATATGCTGTGGTGTCAGGTGCTGGACAGACCCGAAGCTGAGGGAAACTGGTATGAAATCTCATCTTCGTGCCTGTTTACATATTCTTTGTTTAAGGCGGTAAGAAAAAACATTTTGCCCGAAAGTTTTTTGGATGAGGCAAAAAAATCGTATTCGGCAATAATCGATACGTTAAAATTTGAAAACGGCAATATGCTTATCGGCAATATAAGCGTAGGCACCTGCATTGACGAGGGCGACTACAAGCATTATATCGAAAGACGGAAGGTTACCAATGATTTGCACGGCACGGGCGCATTTGTCCTGATGTGTACCGAGGCTGAAAAGATGATGTAAGCTGTCTTTTTATAAAGACGCTTTGCAATTTGTTGATATAAGCCCGAAGAAAGGAATGGCTGTGATAATGAATATCAGAAAATACATTTCGCTTCTTACCGCCGCAGCGCTGCTTTGCACTTTTGTGACGTTTGCGCCTTTTGCACGGGCGGCGGACGAAAACGGCATTTTTAAAGAGGCGGACGCAGTAATCACCAACCTTGCCGGAAGCTTTTTTCCGCAGGAAAACGTTACAAGGGCGCAGTTTACCGCTGCGCTTGTTACGGTTATGCAAATTGTGCAGAATACCGATTTATCCGACAAAAGCGGATTTGAGTTTAAAGACGTTGACGGAAACGGCGTGTATTTTAAAGAAATATATGCGGCGCAAAAGGCAAAAATTATAGCAGGCGGCGAAAATTTTTATCCCGATGAGAACATCACATTTGCCCAGGCGGTTAAAATGTGCGTTTGCGCAATAGGATTTGACGCTGCGGCAGAGCATATGGGCGGTTTTCCGTCGGGATACATAAAGGCGGCAAAAAGGCTTAAAATTACCGACAATATTTATGACGGCGAAAGTTTTTCAAACAAAGACGCCGAAATACTTTTATACAATCTTTTGTGCTCCTCTTTTATGCCGTCAAGCTACAAAAACGGCGCCGCATTTTTTGAGGATTCAAACGAAACGTATCTTGAAAGGCTTTATAACATTTCGTGCTGCGACGGTCTTGTTACTGCGACAAACATCTGTCCCGGAAACGGAGGCGAATCGTACAAAAAAGGATATATAGCCCTGGACGGAAAGGTGTACGGATACGAAAAGGATACTTACGGCCTTTTGGGCAAAAACGTGCGTATGTTTTACAAAAAAGGCACGTCGGAGGCGCTTTTTTTGGTCGAAGAGGATAACGAAACCGTTGAAATAAACTACGAGGACGTATCCGAATTTTCGCAGGATAAAATAAGCGTTGAATTTTTGTCGGGCGCAAAGAAGAAAAACTACAAAACCGCCGGTGCGAGATATGTATACAACGGCAAAATTTCGGATGTGTTTCCGAAAAGCCTTATCGGCGGCGATTATACAAAAATTACCCTTCTTGACAACAACAGCGACGGCGTATACGAATATGTTTTTATTCTCGATTACAAATATACGGTTGTCGGAAGCGTTCAAAAAGACCCGATTGTTATTTCGGACGCAAACGGCGGCAGCGAGAACGCTTTAAGGCTTAATGGCGGCGCTGTTTTGTCGGTATACGAAAACGGGAGTGTGATTGAAATTGACGATATAAAAAGCGGCGACGTCATTGCGGCGGCTGTATCTGAGGATTTAAGCTATGCAATGATACAAAGGATGTCAAAAAACGTCGCCGGAGTTTTGCAGGAAAGAGATTCCGAGGGTTACGTATATATCGGCGGCGAAAAATATATGATTACCGGTTATGCCGAAAAAAACTACGGCGATATTTTAAAAATCGGCGAAAGCTATACGTTTTTAATCGGCTTAAACAGTGATATTGTTGTGCCCAAAGGCTTTGCGTCAAAAATGCAGTACGGATATCTTGTTGGAATACCCGACAGCGAAAAAAGGGCGGATGATGAATTTGAGGTTAAAATATACACCCTTTCTCAGGTTATGAAAACATATACCGTAAAAAAGGCAAAAGTCGATTCGGTGCCGAATATGACGGCGGACAAAATAAAACCCGTGCTTGAAAGAAACGTTTCAAAGCTTATAAAATTCAAAGCGTCGGAGGACGGATACATAAAGGTTATTGACACCGCCGACGAGGTTTACGAATACCAAAAGCCGGCAGACGACGAGGACTGCCTTAAAAAATACATATTCACCGCAGGCGCAAGCGAGGTTAAAGAGTTTACATACCGCTCGGGAGGGCAGTCCTGTATGCCGTACTTTAACTTAAGCTCAAGCGTAATTTTAAGAGTGCCCGAGTCGGGAACGGACGAGGAGGATTTTGCCGTTCTGGACAGAACAAGCTTAATCTCGGGCGCAAAATACAAATTTGACGTGTACGACCTTACCGAGGGCGGAACGGCGGGCATTGTCGTGGCGCAGGATAAAAGCGTAAAAAGCAGAACGAGCTATATGATAGAAAAAATAAGAAATTCAAATCTTCCAAACGGCGATACGGGAAAGGTTATATACGCTTATTCTTCGTCGTCATACAAAAAGCTTTATCTTTCGGCAGAAGCGGAAAAACAGCTTGAAAAACCCCTTAACCCCGGCGATATTATTCAGGCAACGCTGACTGACGACGCAAACATAAAATTTATAGATTTGGTGTTTGACGCAAAGACGCTCTCACCGAGCACAAAGGTTGTTTCGGGCATAAACTATGACGGCTTAAACAACATAAGCTACTGGTACGGCTCGCTCTACTATACCGACGGCGTGTATGCCTACATATCAAAAACAAAAACGGGAAAAACGTATGACTATTCTTTTTCAAATCTTATAAACGTTAAGATAAATACTGCAAATGCAGCAATTATCAACAGGGAAAGAGATGAAATAAGACCCGTTTCGGCGGCAGAGCTTAAAGATTACAAGTCCTTCGGCGACGAAAACTGCTTTATCGTTGTAAGGCTTAACGCACAATCCCCAATGGAGGTGTACGCATATGAAAATTAAGACGGATGTGATAAAGCATATCGCTTTTTTGACTGCATTTTTAATGCTTTTTGAATGTATAACGGTTTTTGGCGAAAAGTCAAACGCAGTGTATAAGCAAACCTTTGATTTTTCCAATGTAAACGGCGTGCCCGAGGGCTTTGCGGCGGAGGGCGGAAAAATAAGGGTTGTAAATTCTGCAGGCGCAGGAAAGGTGCTTCAGGTTTTAAACGGCGGCAAAACAAAAGTCAGTATTCCTGCAAAAACGCAGGCGCAAAAGTATTTTATCGACCTTAAAATAGGCGCCGAGAACCAAACCAACGCAGTAATTTCGGTTGCAAACGGCACTGCGGTGTGCGATATTGTAAAAATTTCGGGAAACGAGATATTGACAAACGAAGGAAAGGTTATATCGGGTGTAAAATCGGGCGCAAGGCTCAGCGGCAGCCGTTTTGAAGGAAGCCTTACAAGCGTTGGCATTGCGGTAAACCTTAAAACAGGCACATATTCTTTGTATACAGACAGGGTTCTGCGCCTTAAGGACTGGAAAATTTCGTCCTGCGTAAAGCCCGAAAGCATTGTCATCACAAAGGAGGCGGACGATAACAATAACCTTTATCTTGACGATATATCGCTTTGCGAAAACGGCTTTTTGTGGGAGGAAGAGAGCGCAAAAAAACCTTATGCCGACCGCAGCGCAGACAGCGTACTTAAAGACGATAAAGGCGAAGAATTTTTTTCGTTCACCGACGATATAGGCGATTTTACCTTCTTTCACAGCACGTGGACGGGGCAGAACAAATACGCAAACAACGTTAAGCTGTATCCCAAAACAAACGAAATAACTTCGGAGGCGTTTGATTATAAAAATCCCAAAAAGGGCGACAAGCTTATTTTCAGAAAGAAAACCTCCGACGACGCTTATATTGACGTTAACCTTAACATTTTTAAAGGCTACAAAAGCAAAAAGCAGTATAAATATTTTAAAATTACGGGCGAATTCGAGGCGGATTTCGATTCCGATTTCACGGCGCAGATTTTTATGCTGAGAGATAACACTTCGTCCGGCACGGCAATAAACGAATATCCCGTAAAGGTAGAAAGCGGACGGAAGGTTACGGTTTCGGGAACGCAGGGGTTTTCAAACGCCGCCGCAAACAATTCGTGCTTTAAAGTGACAATGTATCTTAACTTAAACGACGGCACAAACACTGTTTTCTTCGGGACGGGCAGCGGCTGGACATACAATAACTACCGCCTCGTCGCAAAAAATGTGCGGCTAAACAACAAAATCAAAAATTTAAACGTTGTGCGCATTGCGTGCGGTCAGGGTGCGTTTGCGGGCGAGCTGAAATGCCGAAACGTTGAGATAACAGGCTTTGACAAGCCATTTATTGTAAACGAAAACAGCGTTACCGAGGTTTGCACGTCAATGTTTGATTTTGACAAGAATATAAAAAATGATTTGGACGGAAAAATAATGTTTGATTATTTTTCAAACTCCGCATTTTCGGACGGTGAAAAATACCGCCTTAAAGAAAAAGGCATAGTTTCGGACGGCGATTTTTATATTTCGCTCAATGATTTTAACAAGGCATACAAAAAGAATGTGACATATGAAGAAAATCTTGCGGTATCGGACGGAAAGAGCTTTGAAATTCCGTTTCTGGATGGCGGCAGCGGGATTTTTATTCCCGTAAAGCGTGCGGCGAAAGAAATTTTGGGATTTAACGTTTTTGACGATACAAACGGACTTATAGTGACGTCACAGTCTAAAATATATTTTGACAATTCAAAAGAGGTGCCGTATCACAAGCGGTACACGCCCGAAAATACCTGGAACGATTCGTACAGATATGTTGATTTTCAGAGCAATCTTAAGTATCTGAGCGACTATATGCTATTTGACAGACCGAGCGCCGAAACGCTTTTGGAGGGTTATTCAACCTTAAACGGCGACGGCAGGCATCACACAACGGTTCTTGCGTCAGATAAGGATTTTGAAAGAATAAAAGAGCTTTACAAAACCGACGCATATATGAAAAAAGTGGTTGACGACATTATTGCGCAGGCGGATGTTACCATACGGCAGAAAATACGCACATACGTATATGACGACAGCATAAGGATGCTCAACACCGCAAGAATATTGGAATCGAGAATGCAGCTTGTGGGGTTTGCATACCGCATAACGGGTGAGGAAAAGTATGCAAAATATGCGCTTGACCAGCTTGACGCACTTGAGGATTTTCCTGATTTAAACCCGATACACATTATAGACAGCGGCTCGTTCGGAACTGCGATTGCCGTTGCATACGACTGGTGTTACGATTATTTTACACCCGAGCAGAGAGAAAAAATCAAAAACAATGTATACAGGCTGTTTCTTTCGGTGTTTCCCAAAGCGTTTTACTGCGGTATTCCCGCAAAAAGCGTTACAAACAACGATTTGACCATTGTAATGCCGGGTATTTGCTTAAAATGGTACAGCAACTTCAATACCTGGGCAAATTCGGGCGGAGTTTGTATGGCGGCGGCATTTATGGGCGATTATCCCGAAATATGCTCCGATTATTTGAGCAACACCGTAAGAAGCCTTGAATATACAATGAAAAACCTTTATCCCGACGGCGTGTGGGCAGAGAGCAGCAACTACTGGTATCATGTGGCACGGTCGCTTATGTATTCGTGTGCAACGCTTGAAAATATCTACGGCACTGATTTTAACCTTTTGTCGTTCCCCGGCGTTGAAGGAACGGGCATTGCAAATATGGCTGTACGCAGTATGGTTGCAAATTACAACTATCACGACGCTGCGGATGAAAAAATATATGCAAGCCATCCTATGGGGTACTTCGGCAAACGCTTTAATCAAAGAGAGCTTTTGGCGGCACGTAGGGCAACCGTGGAAAAATCGTTCGATTCACGTATGGCGGACGTTCAGATTTTTGTTGCGGACGCACTTTATTACGACCCTGATGTAAGCGTTGACGAAATTGAAAAACTGCCAAAGGTGAAATATTCCGAGGGGGTTGAGCTTTTTTCGGTGCACGGCGATTATAAAGACTATGACGCACTGTTTTTCGCTTCGCACGGCGGCCCTACTACGTTTTATCACGCCCACAACGACAACGGCGATTTTGTGTTCGATTTAAACGGCGTAAGATGGGCGCACGCACTCGGTTCCGAGGATTACAACTCTTCGCTTCCCGAAAATGAAAAATACAGGAAGCGCACTGAGGGTCACAATACGGTTGTTATAAACAACAACGCAGATTATAATCAGGTATCCAGCGTTTATACGCCGGTTATAGATTATAAAGAGGGCGGGGGCGGCGCATATGCGGTTTACGATATGACCGATACCTACGGCGAAAACGTTACAGATTACAAACGTGGATTTTATATCGGTGACAATTTCAGAACGCTTACCGTAAGGGACGAAATTGACCTTGCGAAGGATAACTCTGAAATATACTGGTTTATGCACACCTCGGCGGACGCATATGTTGCGGATGACAGGACGGTTGCGCTTTCAAAGGACGGAAAAACAATGACCCTTACCTTTGAAACAAACGCACCCGAGGCTAAGGTAAGCATAATGGACGCAGTTCCGCTTCCCACGTCGCCGCAGGGCAGCGGACAGACAAACAATGCCGGCATAAGAAAGGTTGCGATAAAAATAAATGCCTCGGGCAAGGTAAATCTTGCCGTAAGGCTGGGCGAATTTTCGGGCAGCGTAAAGGGCGAGCCGATTAAAGACTGGACGGCTCCCGAAAAAACGGACGGCGGATATGACGCAAGCGACTACGGATATTCGGGCATTGTGTACGGCGAAGAGATAAAGTCTTTAAGCTACATTCCGATTATAAGCGGTCAGAGCCTTCCCGACGTTGAGGTTTTTGCAAACGATACCTCAAAAACGGCAGAATATATAAAATCGGACAGCACACAGATTCCTAATCTTATAAAGGTTTACAATGCGGACAAAACGCAGAGCAAGATATACATTGTTCCGTATGACACCCAAAGGGGAACAAAGGATTTGATGTTTGACGAGCTTGATATAAAATCGTTTTCGGTAAGCGACGAGCCTCAGGCTGAAAACAAGGGCGAAAATATGTTTGACGGCGATTTTTCGACAAGGTGGACTACAATGACAAGAGGCGAATATGCGATATTCGACCTCGGAAGCGTTCAGAGTGTGGACGCAGTGGCGGCATCGTTCTGGCAAAGCCCGGTAAGAAGCTATTATTTTGATTTATACTTTTCTGCGGACGGTGTAAATTATCAAAAAATAAATTCGTTCACATCATCTCCCGGCGCTGAGGAGTATCAGGTTTTCGGCATAGAAAGAGCGCAGGCACGCTATATTAAGCTTGTCGGAAACGGCTGCAGCGCAAATCCGAACACAAATATTTTGGAGCTTAGAATTTTAAAGCTCAACGACAAATTTGAAAAAATCCGATACGGAGGAAAGGAATGACGGTTTGTGACATCAAAAAAAATTATCTTAAGTTTATTATGCACTCTTTGTGCAATCATAACTTTTGCAGTCTGTGCCGCAGAAAACGAAGAAACGCTCAAGATATTGGATTTTGAAGGCATAACGTCAATTTCGGAATGTCCCGAAATTTCGGGTGCGTCAAACAGTCAGAAGGGTGTGTCGTGCTCTGTTAAGGACGGCGTTTTTACAGTCGGCAAGCACACGCCTTCGGGCGCTTCCGCTGCGGCGCATACTGTGTATGTAAACCTTTCCGAGGCGGTAAAAGACCTTGGCACATACTCTGTAAAGCTTGATATTATGCCAAACTTTTCTGCGGGCAAAAATCTTGTTGTGCGCTGCGGTGCAAATGTTCAGCTTTTGAGCAGGGGAGATGGAAAATACGTTGTTCAGCGTATGGTTGACGGCACGTTCAAGACCGAGAACACAACGGAATTTTCGTTTTCAAGCCTTGACTCGGGGCTTGCGTTTGCGGTCAAAAACAAAGAATTTACAGACGTTTATTATGTAAACGGCGGAAAACTTACGCTTGTTTACGGCGATATGGAATATATCGAAAATTCTTCTACAAAGGCAGGATTTTTGGGATTTACGTTCAACAAATCGTCGGACGGCGACATTTCGGCGGATAACATCACGGTTTTAAACTATGCCGTAAAAGCGGATGAGCCGGACCCCGGCGAGATTGAAAACGACATTACAAAGCTTGAATTTGAAAACATAAGCGGCAGTATTTTTGCTTCTTTAGGCGAAACGCTGAACATTCCCGTTGCCGCCGAGGCAGACTCGGGCATAGAAAAGGTTGAATTTTACACGGACGGCGAGCTTTATCAGACCGTTACCGAGGAGCCGTATGCCGTATGCTTGCAGAATATTGAAAAAGAGAGCATAACCCTTAGCGCAAAGGCGGTGAGCAACAACAAAAGCGAAAAAGAGATTTCGTTAGTTGTAAATTTTGAAAGCACAAAAAATGCGTATACCGTTTTTGAGGATTTCGATTTTGACGAAGGAGATTCAAACATACTCGATTCGGGGATATCGGTCTATCAAAGAAGGGGCTTTGCAAAAATAGAGCAGATTGATAAAGAACACGGCGCAAGCCTTCTTGTGGGTACAAACGTGCCGAACGGCGCATATCAGGCGGCGGATATACCGTATATCGATATACCGCTAAGGGGCAGTGCGGGCAGGGTGAATATAGATTTTGACCTCTATGTTGACACACCCGATTTGAGCGGCAAAAAAACGATGGTTTTAAGATTTTCAAATGACAAAGAAACCAATGTAGTAAGGTTTACGGGCACGGAAATGAAGCTTTTAAACAGGCTGACATCCTCCTATACCGAGCAAAAATGGCACCGTTTTTCGGTAAGAGCAGATACCATCAAAAACACGGTGAGCATATTTGTCGATTCTGTTCCCCTGCTTTGCAGAGAAACGCTTCATTCAACAAATTCGGACGGAAATCTTTCGCTTAAGCTTTTAAGGCTGTACGGACCCGGCGAAGAAAATTCGGGATACACCGCAATAGACAACATAAAAGTGACGGGCTTTTACGATTTGCCCGAGATAACGGATTTTAAGATATCGGACAAAAAAATATGCGCAGTTTTAAGCTCAAAGGTTGAATCCGGCAGCATAAACAAAGAAACGGTATGCTTAAAAAACGAAAGCGGCAAAAACGTCGTGTTAAATGACGTGTATTATGACAGTTTGACATCTTCGGTTGTAATGATTACCGAAAAAAATCTTGTCCCGTCAAACGAATATACCGTTGAAATTTCAGAAAGCGCAATGCTTGCAGAGAGCGTTTATTTCGGCGAAAAGGTGACAAAAAGTTTTGAAACCGCCGCAGAGATTGTGTCGTTTAAGGATGCAAAAATAAGCGTTTCGGGCAAAACCTTAACGGCGCAGATAAGCGTGAAAAACGCTTTAAACAGCGAAAATACGGTTTATGTTGTTATGGCGCTGTTTAACAAAGACAAGGGCGAAAGGATGAAAATTGTGCCTCTTACGCTTTCGGGCGGCGAAACAAAAACGGCGGTTCTTAAGGAGGAGGCAGGCAGTGCGGACAGCGCACAGGTTTATATTTACAGCGATGTTTTTGCGTCAAGACTGCTGGGCGGCAGGATTATTAAAAAGAACTTTTAATATTGTGCAAAGCTAATTAAATATAAATTTTTATGTTAGGAGAATGAGAAAAATGAGAAAAATAAGCGTGTTTTTGATTGTTTGTGTGATTGTGTGCGCATTTTCCGTCACCTCGTTTGCGGACACGGTTTATACAAACAGCGTAACAAAAGAGGGCATTGTCACTTATGCAAACAATTTTGAAAGCCTTAAAATAGGCGATTTTACAAATTACACACAGGGTATAAGCATTTATGATACGAAGAATAGTTTTACATTTAAGGTTGCGGGCAATTCCGAAAACAAATACTTAGAGCTTGTAAATCCAACCAAAAATAAATATCCTTCCGCACGGATTAACTTTGTAAAAACAGACGCTGCCCCCAAAATCAACTCGCTTGCGGACGCAAAAAATTATAAAATAACATTTAAGATGAAATATAATCCGACAACGGTGAGCAAAACAATGCAGCTGATATGCGGTGCGCTCTGGCAGTTTAAATATAACGGCGCCACTGCGAAAACATACACCGTTTCAAGTATCAGCGGCGCTTCTTCCGTGCAGGGTGCGGCTGTTACATATCCGTCGGACAGCACAGAGTTTACAGACTACGAAATTGAAGTGAAAAACGCCGGCAGCGCAACTAGCGCAACTCTTAAAATAGGCGGAAACGTTATTTTTGAAAACGAGCCGACCTACAGCACCAACGACTTTAAATCTTTGCTTATAAATTACAACGGGTCAACCGGTACAATAGCCATTGACGATATAAAGGTTACGGTTACCGATACGGCAGTATGCCACGACGCAGAGTATGCGGCAAAAACGAGCATTGGTTTTGAAGATTTCGGTATCGGCATAATTCCGAACGAAAAAAATGCAGCCGTGGGCGGATTTGAAAACGACAACGAATTTTTTAAGGATGATAAATGCAATTCGCACGCATATATCGATTACGAATACGACTCCGCATCGCCCGCTACGGTGAACAAATACCTTAAAATTACCAAAAACGACACAGGAAAGGTGTTAAGCGTAAAGAGAGATATAAGCAGTGTTGTTGAAAATTATTCGGAATACGAAGTATCGTTTAAAATTAAAAACGAGCAGGCAACCCCGCAAAGTATAACGTTTATAAGATTAGGCGACAAAGCAGCGGGGAACAACGGCGCAGTAATCCGCATAACCAAGTCGGGCGCTGTCGGCTGGAGAGATTATGCGTATTCTTCAGAGGATTCAAACGCTTGGCAAAGCGTCCAATCACTTGTTCCTGCCGGTGAGTGGAAGAACATAAAGCTTAAAATATACAAAGATGAAAACAAGGCGGATTTATATGTTGAAAACAATCTTGTTGCATCAAAATTTACAACCGACCGACAATACGGCGGCGACTGCATTGTTTTTGCGCCCCAGATAAGCGCAACCGGCTCAATAAGCATAGACAACATTGCGATTACCCCGATAAAGGAAGCGGACTATGCCCTTACATACACAACGGACGCCGACAATGCGGCACAGTATACATCAAGCGGAGTTTATGCGCAGTGCAAAATCAAAAACGGGCTTGATGCCCCGGTTATCATTCTTGCGCAGTACGGCGCAGACGGTCATCTTATGGGCGTTAAAAAATCGGGAGCGGCAGAAAACGGAACTATTTCGGCAAACATTGCAAACGTTTCGGCAAACGAGGGTGAGAGCATATCGGTTATGCTCTGGAAGAGCCTTGACAATCCGATACCGCTCAAAAGGCTTATAAACCTTACGCCTGCACTTTTGGCGGCAGAATAAATCTTTTTTTGCACATTGACAATTAAAATCAAATGGGGTAAGATTTACATAGTATGTTAAAAACATTTTTGCACTTCTTGCCCCCGATTTTTGCCTTTCGGACTCAAAATGCGGGGCAAAAATTTATTTGAAAGGGTATGCAAAATGAAAAAATACAGTTTGTTTTCGCACCATACAATACCGTCTGCGTGGCTTATATCGTACATTGTCGTGTCTTTGATAACGGTGCTTTTTAACTTTATCGCATACATAAAAATTGACGGAAACGTATCGGAGCAGAACGAAAGATACGTTGGCGAAATGCTTGAAAACCGCAAAACGGATATCGACAATTTTACAAACCTTGTCAGCAACGTGGCGATTGAAATATCGCAAAGACAGACTGTAAGAAAGCTTGCGTTTACAAAAGACGAGCTGAAAGACGAAAATTTTATGATGGTGCACGGCGTTTTGAACGACCTTGAAATATACAAAAAACTTGAAAATGAGTTTGACGGCATTTATATTTATTTTTACAATACCGACTACTGCGTAAGTATAACAAGCGCAAATACGGCGGATGTGTTTTATGACGTAAACATAAAAGAATACGGCATTTCAAAGGCGGAATGGCTTAAGCTTATGCAGGATAAGCAGAGCGGAAAATATGCCGTTTTGTCAAACGGCGCAAAAGAAACGATTACATATTTTTATTCGGTTTATTCTGTTGAAAGATTTGTTCCGTTTGCAACAATAGCAATCGAGGCTGATGCCAAAAAGCTTTTGAATTCGTCGTCAAACCCTTCGTACAACGGCAATTTTTATATCTGCACCGAGGATAACACCCTTATCGGTGACGATATCAAAAAAACCGAAGCCGCAAAAAAGATTGCGGATGAGTTTGGAATTTATGAGGGAGTAAGAAATTTAAAGGGCAATATGACAATGATTTGCACCGATTCTGCGTCAAACAGCTGGAAATATTTTTATCTTGTGGACAACGGCATTTTCAGAAAGCTTATACGCAGCGCACGGGCTGATATTGCGTTTTTTAACCTTGTGGGAATAGTTATTATGCTTCTTGTCGCAAAGCTTTTGGTAAAGTTCAACTACAATCCGATAAGAAAAATCATAGACGCTATCGGCGTAAGCCACAACGCAAAGGTATCGGAATATCAGGAAATAGAGAAAAAAATAATGTCTGTAATGCGTGAAAACAGCGAGGTAAACCACAGAATTGAAAGCCTTGACAGCGATTTTGTAAGAGAGGCGCTTCTTACACGGCTTCTTACCGAAAACCCGACGGAAGCGGAAAAAAAGAAAATTTTTGAAACGCTTAAAAACGTGGGAATTGTTTTTCCGTACAATAAATTTGCGGTTTTGCTTATTTATATCGACATAAACCTCGATATGTTTTTTGACGCAAGCACCGACGCAGAGGAGGATTACCGCCTTGCGAGAGTTGCGCTTATAAACATTTTAAACGAGGTGTTTTTCGGCGAGTGTAAAATAAATTACTGCAATTTAAACGGTTCGTTTTGCTGTATTGCCAATTTAAAGGACGACCAGGCGACGGACGATATTGTAAAAAAACTCGGCTGGGTAAAAAGTGTGGTGCTTGAGAATTTTAACATTGATTTTACCGTAGGTATGAGCAATATATACCCTGATGCAAATGATTTGGGAATTTGCTTTGCCGAGGCTTCGGGTTGTATGAAGGAGAGGCTTTATACAAGGGAGAGCATAATTTTATACAGCGATTTGGAGAAGAAAAACCACACCGAATATTGTATTCCCGATATTAAAGAGGGTCAGATTTTAGAGTATTTGCGAAACGGAAATTCAAAGGCTGCAACCGACGCCGCAATGGCCTTGCTGGGTGAAAAAATCATAGGCAAAACAGGCTCTTTTTATTCAACAAAGTCAATTTTATACAATCTTATGATTATCGTAAACAGGGCTTTCGGGCAGATTGGCAGCGATATGAACGAAAAAATCGCAAAAATTCTGGAGCAGATTGACAAAATCGAAAATGAATCGGACGTTGAAAGTCTTAAGCAAAACATATATTCCGTAATGGAGTACGGCTGCGCAATGAGCGGAAAGGAAATAAAAAACAGAATTGACGTTCTTATGAAGGACGCAAAAGAGTATGTGGACAAAAATTATGCGGATATAAATCTTTCGGTTACGGCGGTTGCGCAGAGCATTGACGTAAGCCTGCAGTATCTTTCCACAAATTTTAAGAAAAATTACAGAGTAGGTCTGGCAGAATACATAACGCTTGTGCGCATTGACCACGCAAAAGAGCTTCTGACCGAAACAAATCTTTCAATATCGGACATTGCCGAGAAGGTTGGATATGTAAACAGCCGAAGTTTTTTCAGAAGCTTTATGCGTATTGCCGGAACATCTCCGAAAGGCTACAGAAATTCGGAAACGTAAAACTTATGGCGCCAAAAACGCCGTACGGGTATTTTTTGGGAGGAAAATATGAAAAAATTTATAATTGCGCTTTTTGTGCAGTGTGCAATTGTTTTTTGCATTTTTAATGCGTTTGCCGCAGAGAGTGCGGTATATACAAATAATTTTGATACAGCAGACACGGGCAGCGGCATATTTTTTAAAAACGACAACTGTTATGAAACGGATTTTGCCTCAGCCGTTGCCGGTAAGGCGAAAGAGGATAAGTCGCTTGCGTTTTCAAGAAAGACGGATTCTTCGTCAAACGGAATATATACTCTTGTATATTCGCCGGTTAATTTAAAGTACATTAAGTATGAGCTTAATTTTATGCCTAATTCCGATTCGGTAACGGGGGCGGGCTTTAAAACAGGCTCGGATAAATGGATTTCGCCCGTTCTTTACTGCACCGACCAAGGCACGGGCGGACATTACGTGCTTGAAAGAAACAGATGGAACAAGATAGTTTTTGTTATAACCCTCGGCAGTACGACGGTTGACGAAACCTCAAAGGAGGTTTTGTGCAGTGCAGACCTGTTTGTCAACGGAGAAAGAATTTTTAAAGGCGCAGAATATACGCTGTTTAAAGATCTTCCGAATAAAAAGTCCGTTCCGCTTAGATTTTTTATAAACGGCGCTCCGAAGGGTGAGGGCGACACCGCACTTGCAAATCTTACGGCATACATAGACGACGTTGATGTAAGAAGATATGACGCATACCCTTCAATAAACGCTGTGCCGTATATCGTAACGGACGAAAATGCCGAAATCAAAGGCGGCGAATGTGTGCTGTATTCCGATGGCGTTACGGCAAATTCTCTTACCTTATCCGACGGCGCTTTTGTTACCGTTTACAGTGATGAAAGCTTTAAAACCGTGCTTTCAAACGACAGCGCCCTTTGCGGCGGTAATGTTATTGTTGTCGAGGACGCATATAAGCAGATAAAATATTACACCGTACGGCTTGCGGAGGTTAACAGCCCTGAAATTGAAATTCTGCACGAAAGAGCGTATGCGAGCGCAAACCTTAAGGACGCCGTTATGGTGCTTGCAGGGTATCTTTCGGACGGCGCACTCGGCTCGGCACAAATGACAAATGTGCAGGGAAAGGCATATCTTGAGCTTGACGGAGAATTTTCGTCCGCAAAAGTGTTTTTGTTAAAATCCTTGGAAAGCCTTGAGCCGATTGCGGCAAGGGAGAAAAAACTTAAGCCTATGGCAGCCTGCTGGGGCGACAGCCTTACCGAGGGCGACGGCAGCAGCGATTTCAGAAAAGGCGGAACACGCTCTTACCCCGGTGTGCTTAAAACGCTTACCGGATACGACGTGCGCAATATGGGCACGGCAGGCGAGAGTGCAATTACAATAGCCGCACGGCAGGGCGGATTAAATATTCTTACCGAAAAAGAGTTTACAATTCCGAAAGACTGCGAAACGGCAGCCGAAATAGAATTTAAAGCATATAACGACGACCAAAGCTATGCGGGCACTGTTGTGCCGAAAAGCCAAAAGGACTGGAATCCGTGCGTTATAAACGGCGTGGAGGGCACTCTTACCACAAAGGTTGTCAAAAACGAAAAAAATCAGAGTATTCTTAAGTGGGCAAAGTTTAAAAGAAGCGAGCCGGGAGATGAGGTAACCGTTCCCAAAGGCACAAAGATTTTTCTGCCGTACAATTCTTATGTTTTGCAGAACGCCGATATAAACATAATATTTACAGGCACAAACGGCGTCTGGAACGCTTCGGGCACTTCGGGCGAGGCTTATGCGGACGACCTTGTAATTTTAATTAAAAAAATGCTTGCAAAAACGAAAAATCCCGATAAATATATAATTATAGGCTTAACGACACGGACGAAAGAGGATTGGAAAAATACCGACGCAAAGCTTAAAGAGGCATTCGGCGAGCATCTGATTCTTCCCAGAGAGCGCCTTGCAACCGAAGAGGTTCTTACCGACAACGGCATTACCCCGACAGGGCAGGACAAAAAGGATATTGCCGTGGGAAGGGTGCCGACTTCTTTGAGAAAAGCCTCAAACGACGTTCATTTTAACGATACGGGATATTATGAAATAGCAAAGCTCGTTTATGAAAAAATGCAGTATCTTGGATATTGCGAATAAATAACTGCCAAACAAAAACGGATGGAGAAACATATTTTCTCCGTCCGTTTTTTGTGCAAAACATTAAAAATTTACAAAAAATTTTCAAAACACATTAATTTTTTATACATTTTGAATAATAAAATCTATTTCAATTTAAGGATTTTACAATTATAATAAGCCTGTAAACAAAAATAAAGCATTTACAGGGAGGATAAAAAAATGAAAAAATTATTGTCGGTCATCCTGGCACTTACACTTGTTTTAAGTTTGGCTGCGTGCGGCTCAGACTCGGGCAGCGGCGGAGAGGGCGAGGTATCGGTGTTCTACTACACCTACAGCGACACCTACATTTCAAGTGTGCGCTCGGCAATGGACAAGCTTCTTTCAAACGCAGGCTTAAAGTATCAGAATTACGACGCAAACGGCAACCAGACAACCCAGACCGAGCAGGTTACGACGGCGATTGCAAAAGGCTCAAAGCTTCTTGTGGTAAACGTTGTTGACACGGGTTCAAACGACGCTGCGCAAAACATTATAAACCTTGCAAAAGAAAGAGATATTCCCGTAATTTTCTTTAACCGCTCGGTTGAAGAATCGGTTGTATCAAGTTATGACAAATGCGTTTTTGTAGGAACCGATTACGAAATGGCAGGTCATATGCAGGGCGAAATGATAGGAAAATATCTTGTCGAAAATTATGACGCAGTTGATTTAAACGGCGACGGAAAAATAAGCTACGTTATGTTTAAGGGTCAGGAAGGAAATATGGAGGCTATTGCCCGCACAAAGTATGGCGTTGAGGACGCAAACAAGGTTTTAAAAGAGGCAGGCAAGCCCGCTATAGAATTTTATGATTCTTCAAACAGCAACAAATATCTGGTTGACCAGAACGGTCAGTGGTCGTCGGCGGCTGCCACGGATTATATGAGCACAATTTTGGCTCAGTACAGCGAGGCAAACAAAAATATGGTAGAGCTTGTTATTGCAAACAATGACGAAATGGCTCTGGGTGCGGTTTCGGGCTTGCAGGCGGCAGGCTACAACAATCAGAGCGGCAAGACAATTCCCGTATTCGGAGTTGACGCAACCGACGCAGCAAAAGAGGCTATTGCAAGCGGAAATATGATAGGTACAATCAAGCAGGACGCAGACGGTATGGCAAATGCGATTACAACAATCGCAAAGAATTTCTTTGACGGAAAAGACGCTTTTGAAGGTCTTAACCAAGACGACGTTGTGGGAAGCTGGAGAGTTAACATTCCCTACGCTGTCTATACAAAATAAGTTTTTTAAAAATGCCTTAAAAAGGCGGCATACCCCTTCGCCGCCGAAAAGGCAATCGGTAAGATTTTACTTCCGGTGCCTTAACTTCGGAAAAATCAAACGCAGCTTTGCCGTTTGGTTTTTCCGTCCCAAAGGCATACGGAAGGGTATCTTAAGCATATGCGCAAAGGAGTGGCTGTTATGAACGGTAACGAAAAAATTACAGACAGCGTCAAAGCTGCCGGAGAGAATATGTGCCTTCTTAAGATGGAGGATATTGAAAAAAACTTTCCCGGCGTAAAGGCGCTCGATAAAGTCAGCCTCAGCGTAAAGAGAGGAACGGTACACGCACTTATGGGCGAAAACGGTGCCGGAAAATCCACTCTTATGAAGTGTTTGTTCGGAGTTTATAAAAAAGACTCGGGAAAAATATACCTCGAAGGCAAAGAGGTTGATTTTAAAAATTCAAAGGAAGCCTTGGAAAACGGTGTGGCAATGGTGCACCAGGAGCTTAATCAGGCTCTTAAAAGAAATGTAATGGACAATATGTGGCTGGGAAGATTTCCTACCGTTGCAAAGGGTATTCCCATCACAAGCGAAAGAAAGATGTATAACGAAACAAAAAAGATTTTTAACTCTCTCGGATTGAATGTAAACCCTAAAACCGTGATGGGCAAAATGCCGGTTTCGCAGCGCCAGATGGTTGAAATCGCAAAGGCGGTTTCATACAATGCAAAGGTAATCGTCTTTGACGAGCCGACGTCATCTCTTACCGAAAAAGAGGTGGAGCATTTGTTTAGAATTATTAATATGCTGCGTGAAAAAGGGTGTGCAATAATATATATTTCGCATAAAATGGCAGAAATTTTGAAAATCAGCGACGAAGTTACAATTATGCGTGACGGAAAATATATTACCACAAGGGACGCAAAAACTCTTACGACGGACGAAATAATAAAGCTTATGGTAGGCCGTGAGCTGACTAATATATATCCGCCCAAGAAAAACAAGGCGGGTGATGTTCTTTTGGAGGTTGAAAACCTTTCGGCAATGTATTCAAAGCTTAAAGACGTTTCGTTCACCGCACGAAAAGGAGAAATAATAGGCGTTGCGGGGCTTGACGGCTCGGGAAGAACAGAGCTTTTGGAAAATATATTCGGAAACGCAACACGAAAGAGCGGTACAATAAAGCTTGACGGAAGGGTTATTAAAAACAGAAATCCGAAAGAGTCAATAAAAAACGGTTTTGCGCTTCTTACTGAAGAGCGCCGTGCAACGGGTATTTTCGGAATATTGAATATCAGGGACAATGCAACCATATCAAGCCTTGACAAGTGCAGAAACGGAATATTGCTTTCAAAATCAAAGCTTAGCAAAAACACCGACTGGTGCATAAAATCAATGAGTATAAAAACGCCAAGTCAGGATACAAAAATAAGAACGCTTTCGGGCGGAAATCAGCAAAAGGTTATTCTGGGACGGTGGCTTCTTACCGACCCGACGGTGCTGCTTTTGGACGAGCCGACAAGAGGAATTGACGTCGGGGCGAAATACGAAATATATCAGCTTATAATAAATCTTGCCGAAAAGGGCAAAACGGTTATAATGGTATCTTCCGAAATGCCCGAGCTTCTGGGTGTGTGCGACCGCATACTTGTAATGTCGGGCGGACGCCTTGCAGGCGATACGGACGCAAAGACGGCAACGCAGGAAGAAATTATGACTCTTGCCGCAAAGTATGTATAATGAAAGGGTATTTTAAAAGGAGGGACAAAAAATGACGGAGGCAGTAAAGAAAAACCGTTTTTCAAGATGGATTGATGATTTTAAAGAAAAAAGTGCGGCGGACAAAAAAAGGCTCATATCCGATATGCTTTTTAACAATGCAATGTATATCATAATCGTTATTGCAATTATTTATATAGCAATCCGTGTTCCGGCATTTGTTTCAAAATCATCGGTTATAAATATTATTTCGCTCACGGCCGCAAAGCTTCCCATAGCGCTCGGTATCGGCGGTGCGATTGTTCTTACCGGCACCGATATTTCAGCCGGCAGGTGTGTGGGTCTTACCGCCTGTATAGCGGCGTCGCTTTTGCAGATGAGCGGATATGCAAACAAAATTTTTCCGTCAATCGGCGTTATGCCGCTGTGGGTGGTTTTGCTTGCGGTTATAGCAGTCGGTGCGGCAATAGGGTTTGTAAACGGATTTTTTGTTGCAAAATTTAAGCTTCATCCGTTTATCGTAACGCTTTCGACGCAGCTTATTGTATTCGGTCTTGTGCTTATGTATCTTATGATAGGCGGCAACAACGGTCAGACGCTTTCGGGTCTTGATGCGTCGTATACCGAATTTGTAAGAGGAACGCTGTTTAAGGCGGGCAACGTTGCGGTTCCCAAATACGTTCTTTATTCTGCCATTCTTACCGCAGTTATGTGGGTAATATGGAATAAAACAAAATTCGGAAAAAATATGTTTGCGGTAGGCTCAAACGAGGAGGCGGCAAACGTTTCGGGCGTAAATGTGTTCGGCACAATTGTTACGGTGTTCGTTCTTGCCGGAATAATGTATGGCATTACAGGTTTTATAGAGGGCGCACGTATTGCGTCGTGCTCTGCAAATACCGGTCTTAACTACGAATCCGACGCAATAGCGGCGTGCGTAATCGGCGGTGTATCGTTTGTCGGCGGCACGGGCAAAATAAGCGGAATTGTAATCGGCGTACTGCTTTTGCAGATTATCTTTGTCGGTCTCAACTTTCTTTCGGTAGACGCAAATATGCTCTACGTTATAAAAGGTCTTATCATACTTGTTGCGTGCGCAATCGATATGAGAAAGTATCTTGCAAGAAAATAAAAACGAAAGCGGTGAAGTTATATGAGAAACAATAATACGGAATTGACACCAAAAAAAGGTGAGTCAAACGGCGGTTTGTATTCAAAAATAAATATCTCTGTAAACACTGCAAACAAAATGGTTTTGTCGCTCATTGCACTTCTTGTTGCTGCTTTTGTGTTTGTTACAAGCCACAACGGCTTTACCGTAAGCTTTGATACCGGCGGAGGCACATATGTTGCCCCGGCAAAGGCAATGTATGCCGATACGGTGTCGGCGCCCGTCCCCGAAAGGGAAGGATATGTTTTCAAAGGCTGGTATACCGACAGAGAATGCAGCAGCAAATGGGATATTGAAAACGATATTCTTACACGCAGCATAACCCTTTACGCAGGATGGGAAAAGGCAGAATAATTTTAAAATACACAGATTGCAAAAATCATTGATTTTCAGAATATATAATGATATACTTGTGTTAGAATAATAAGTATATCATTATTTTTTTGGAGGAATTGCAATGAATTATACCGTTCTTGTCGTTGAGGACGAGTACGAGCAGAGAAGGGCGCTCATTGAACGGGTTGAATGGGAAAAGGCAGGGTTTGAGGTAATCGGCGAGGCAGAAAACGGTGTTGAGGCACTCGATTTGGTTGAAATTCTTGAGCCCGATCTTATACTTACCGACATAAAAATGCCTATGATATCGGGGCTTGAGCTTTGCAGACGTGTAAGAAAAATGCGCCCTGCAACGCAAATGGTGATACTTAGCGGATACGACAGCTTTGAATATGCGCAGACGGCAATAAACTACAATATAATAAGCTATCTTTTAAAGCCGATTTCGTCGTCGGAAATGACAAAAGAGCTTTATACAATACACCAAAGAATGGACGAAAAGCTAAAGGGTGTAATTTCCTCCGGCGAAAAGGATGTTGAAAAAAAGCTGCACAGATTAAGCGTTGACAGGTTTTTGCTTCCGCTTATGCTCGGCAGCAGGGAAGAGCTTCCCGACGACAAAGAACTTTCGGAGCGTGCGGTGAAGCTTAAAATCGCCAAAAAAGACGGGGTGCCGAGGTTTTGCGTTATTGTGTCAAAATTCAAAAACAGCGATGGAGTAAGCTGCACGGGTGATAATCATATCGATTTTATCGATACCGTTCTTTCGCACTATATGTATTCGGCAAGCTTTTTTGTGTATTCAAGAATTGTAACACTTGCCGTTTTTTATGAAGAAGGTGAGCTGTCAAATATTTTGGAACTTCCCTTGCGTGAGGCGGTTCAGACGGCAAAAAGAATGCTTTCGCAAAGCTGTACCATAGGCGTAAGCCGTGAATTTTCGGCTCTTTCGGATTGTGCAACCGCATATTTCCAGGCGGTAACCGCAAGGCGATACACAAGCGACGGCGCAGGCGAGGTGCGTTTTATAAATGACGAGGAGCGTGACGGCGAGCTTGAAATTGACCGTGTTGAAAAAACCGCAATAAAGCTTGAACAGCTTCTTAAAGTGGGCAGTGCGCAGATGCTTGAAAGCTTTATAGACAAGCTTTTTGAAAACAGCACGCCCGAAAATGCGGATTTGCTTATTGTGCAGATAATCGCCACGGTTTACAGGGTTGTAAGCAACGCAACGGACGATAAAGCGGATATTTTAACCCTTTTGTCATCCAATCCCGCTTTTACCAGAATTACCTCGTACAGCAGCGAAAAAAATATGAAAAAAGAGCTTTTGCAGTTTTGCGGCAGCGCAAAGGTTCTTATATCAAACCTGAGAAAGCGCGAGAGCGAAATTTTGTGCGACCGTGTGGTGCAGATTATAAACGAGCGGTATTCGGACGAATATCTTTCGCTTACCGGTGTGAGCAATGAGCTTTCGGTAAGCCCGAATTACTTAAGCGCACTTATAAAGAAAACGAAAAAGAAAAATTTTATAACGCTTCTTACCGAGCGCCGTATGAAAAAGGCATACGATATGCTTTTGTGCACAAATATGCGTGTGCTTGAAATTGCCGAAAAATGCGGCTACAGCGATCAGCATTATTTCAGCTACTGTTTTAAAAAATTCTACGGCGGGTCGCCCAACAAGATAAGGAGCGCAAACAGGGGAGAGTTGTGATGAGAACAAAACGCTTTTCAATAAGCCTTTCGGCGCTCAGCATTATTTCCGTTGCCGCTTCGGCAGTTGCGGCGGTAACAATATGTACCGTTATTTTTTCGGGTATGTATATAAATTCGTTGCTTGGTGCGGCAAGAGTGTCAAGCGAGCAGGCTGTCAACCGTGCAGCGCTTTCGGTGGACAGCTATTTTGAGTCCGTCACCGAAAAGCTTTCTTTGATAAACGAGGTGATTTCAGACCTTGAAACCGGCGAGGAGGCAGAATCGAGACTTTCTGCGTTTACGTTTATAGAAAAGGATATTTATGCAATAAGCGTGTATGATGAAAACGGTAATCTTTTAAGCTGCATAGGGGGCAGAGGAAAAAGAAAAAATTATGCGGTAACCGATTTGTCGTTTGATAAAGCCCTGTTTGACTCGGAAACCGATTTTTCGGTGTCATCGCCGCACGTTCAGACGCTTTTTGAAAACGAATATCCGTGGGTTGTAACCGTTGCAAAGGCTTTGGACAAGCCGGTTCTTACAAATGGAAAATACATTGCCGCCGACTTTATGTTTTCGGACATTGCACAAAGCATAGGAAACATAGGAATAGGCAATCACGGATACTGCTTTGTTATGGATAAAAACGGAGAAATTGTATATCATCCCCAGCAGCAGCTTATCTTTTCGGGATTAAAGTCGGAAAATACCGGTTATATTCTTTCGCTCGGCGACGGCACGTTTAACGAAAAAAATGTAATTTATTCCGTAAAAACCACCGGCGCAAAGGGCTGGCGCACCGTTGCGGTAAGCTATACCGATTCTGTTGCTGCCGAAAAACGGCTTCAGATTTTTGTAAGCGTTGCGCTCTCATTCCTTTTTTGTGCGCTGATAATATTTACCGTTCTTAAAATATATTCCAAAAAAGTAAATACACCCGTAAAATCGCTTATCCGTGCAATGAAAAACTTTGAAACCGACGCTGATAATACAAGCTTTTCGTATACTCCGCAGCCTGTTGCGGAAATAAACGTTCTTACCAATTCGTTCTGCCAAATGTCGGTAAGAATAAAGGCGCTTATGGAAAGAATAAGAAAAGAAGAAAAAGAGCTTAGGAAAATTGAGCTTAAAGCGCTTCAGGCGCAGATAAATCCGCACTTTTTATACAATACGCTCGATTCTGTTCAGTGGATGTGCGAAAGAGGAAAAACCGACTCCGCAGCGCAAATGGTGAGTGCCCTCGGCAGACTTTTCAGAATAAGCATAAGCCGGGGAAAAGAGCTTATCCCAATCCGTGACGAAATTCTTCACGCAAAAAGCTATCTTGTAATTCAGAGTTTTCGCTACCGTGACCAGTTTTCGTATACATTTGACGTCGATAATGATTTGGAAAAATATTACTGTAATAAAATTACCGTTCAGCCGCTTATCGAAAATGCCATATATCACGGCATAGACCGCCTTGTTGACGAGGGCGAAATAACAATTTCGGTAAAGACGGCGGGCGATAACGAAAACGATATTTTAATTACGGTATCCGACAACGGAGTGGGTATGACAAGGGAGCAGTGCGCAAAAATTCTTGCAAAAGAGGGGTCGGACTCGGGCGGAATAGGCGTTAAAAACGTTAACGACAGACTTAAAATATACTTCGGCGAAAAATACGGAATTTCCATAGACAGCGAGCCCGATATGGGCACAAAGGTTACGGTGAGAATCCCGAAGATGGAAAAGGAGGAGCTTCCCGATGACGAAATTAACCCGTAAAAGCGTATTGTGCGCTATTCTGTGCGCATTTTTCGTCCTGTTTTGCACCTCCTGCTCAAACGGCGGCGAAAAAATCAAGGTTGCGGTAATAGTAAAGGCAACCGATTCCGACTTCTGGCACAGCGTGAAAAAAGGCGCAGAGTCGGCGGCGACGGAATATAACGTTGAAATGACGTTTGAAGGTCCCGAAAACGAGGAGGACTACAATGCGCAGAATGCACTTATCCAAAAAGCGGCAGCTTCGGGTGCGGACGCCGTTGTGCTTTCGGCAATAGACAGCGAAAAATCGCTGTCCGTGCTTTCGGAAGCGGTAAAAAACGGGATAAAAATAATTGCGATTGACAGCGACAGCGCATTTTCGCAGACCGATATGTTTATCGGCACGGATAACATATCCGCCGGAAAAGAGGCGGCAAAAGAGGCGGTTAAAGGTTTTGCGCCGGAGAGCGAAATCCGCATCGGAATTGTAAATTGCTATGAGAGCGCCGACAACGCAGTTAAGCGCGAAAACGGATTTAAAGAGTATATAAAAAACATTCCGGGTGCGCAGATTGCCGCCTCGGTAAACGTTGACAGCAATTTAAAAAGCGCTGTTTCGGGCGCAAAAAAGCTTCTTGCCGAAAATCCTCAAATCAACGTTCTTGCAGGCTTTAACGAGTGGGCAACCCTCGGCGTTGGCGGTGCGGTAAAAGAGCTTGACCTTTCAAAAAAGGTTAAGGCAATAGGCTTTGATTCCAACCCTGTTTCGATTGGTATGCTTGAAACGGGCGAAATGGACGCACTTGTTGTGCAAAATCCGTTTGCGATAGGCTATCTCGGCGTTCAAAACGCTTCGCTTGCGGTGTCGGGCGAGGCGGACGGAGGCGATATTTACACCGCTGTCACCGTCGTTACAAAAGAAAATCTTTATAAAAAAGACATACAAAAGCTGATTTTCAGCTTTGACCGTTAAATGCAAAAACCGATTTTTTAAAAATCGGTTTTTTATTGCAAAAAAACAGCTTCTTTTTAAAATATTAATACAAAATGCGATTTTTTTACTTCTTAAACAAAAAATTTATCCTTTTTTGGGGTGCATATAAGTGATAAAATGGTAGTGTAAAATTATGTTGTGTTAATATAAAGAAAAGGAGATATGGAAATGAAATTAAGTAAAATTTTGATTGCACTGGCGCTTTGTCTTTGCATAACAGCTCCTTGTGTTTTGGCATCTGAGGCAATTTACAATTCAAGTACCGATACGTTTACCGTAAGCGGTACGGCGCAGACTTCTGGTAATATTGTAACAAACGAAGTGTCGGCTGCTGCTTGGGGTCCGAGTATAGCTAAGGACGGCGGAACGGCTTCCGTGGCGGATGACGGTGCAATATTGCTTTCGGGCAGAACAAAGGATTGGCACAGACTTGCACAGAATATAGATGGAAAAATAAGAGGCTACGGTGCAGGCGCATACAGAATTTCCGGCTCTGCAAAGCTTGGTGCTGACCCGGACACAACGAACAGTGCGGTTAAGATAGGTACATATATCAGTTACGGAAAAGATGCAGGAGGAAATGCTATAACCCCCACTTATGCTGCACTCGTTACAAAGGAAAAAGGTGCTGACACACCGAAGTTAAATGAGTATCAGCCGTTTTCGGCGGTTGTTAATGTAACTTCCGAAAAATTGGTCGGAACCGACAAAATAAAACTTCAGCTTGCCACCAACGAAACAAGCGATATGTATTTTAAAGATGTAGTATTTGAATACATTCCGTCAAAAGTTGGCGTAGCGGTAAAAAATGCAGACGGCGCAATGGTTTATGCGGATGAGATTGCAACCTTGCGGGACGGTACATATAAAACAGCCTTCCAGCTTAAAGATGCGAACCAAAATCTTGCGGGATATACCGTAAACGTATACAGCCCTGCCAAGGGTGCGGTTGAAAACGTTCCAATTACATCTGTTGCCAAAACCGCAGATGTGACAATGACAAAATCTTCGGACGGCAAAAAGGTTACCGTTACGTTTGATGTTTTCGATTATGTAAACGTTCGTGATAATCAGAATTTTATTATTTATGCCGCAAACTACAAGGACAATATGCTTGCAGGCGTAAACAGCGTGAGATTTGCCGTTTCAAAAGATTCGTCGTGTATCACGCAGACTATTGATATAAATTCTGATGCTGATTCAACATCTCTCTTCCTGTTTAATGAGGTTGACGGCATTTTTTATCCGATTGCAAAAGGATTGAATAAAACTTTTTAATTAATTATTTGTAAAGGAGATTAAAAAAATGAAAAAATTATGTTTTGTTTTAGCTCTCGTTTTAATGCTTTCATCTTTGTGCGTCGCTCCTGTTTTTGCGGCAAATTCAAATGTTAATATAGGCGCATTTACCACAGGGGAGGATTTCACGATTTTTAATGATGACGGCAGTACAAGAATATCATCAGCAGGTTTTGATAAATATTTAACGGCTACAACAGGTTTAGAACAAACCGCAGCTTCGGCTGCACCGCAAAAGATATCGGAAGATGTTGCACATCACGTAAGCGGTACATCTACAGTTGAGGATTCGAGCATATGGAAATACAGGTATGCAGGTACTAATGTGGCTTCTGCGGCAGGCAGTGATGCTAAAGCAAAAAATAGAGCACACTATATTATATCGTTTGATTTATACAGAACAATTGACAAGCCTATATGTCTGCGATATAGTTTTGCTACAGGTAGTGCTATAGAAATGTATTTCGGAAATATTGGAAATGATTTGAAAAATACGAAAAGATACAGAGTTAATGATACTGTAACAAATAAATGGCAGAACATTGTTGTTGATGCTAAAATAGAGCTTGGTACTGTCGGCACTTCTGCTGATAAGTGGGTTACTAAAGTTTATGTTGATGGTATTCAGCAGAAAATTATGAAAAAAGACGGTACCGAAGTTGATACTGTATCCGAAAGTATTACAACAAGCGGAGATACCACCACAATATCAGTATTCAATTCAACAGGATTGTCAACGTTGTTTACAAAAGGTACGGCTTACGGCTTCTATTTTGATAATTTCAAGGCTGTCGCTTCCGATAATGCTTATGTTCCGGGTGCGGCGGCAACAATAGGCGGCGCAGACGCAACAGGCGCTGTAACGTATGAGCCCGGCACAAAGGCAAGCGCAGTAACGGCGGCAAATGCTGCAAGCGTTGAAATATACAGAGCCAATGCGGGCAGCACAACAGGATATGACATTATCTCGGGCGATGCTGCAATTGCAAACAACGACATTATAAAACTTACCACGGCGAACGGCGTTTACAGCTACTACACCGTTAAGGTTGGCGGCGGCGGTGTACCCTTTGCAATAGGCGATTTAACTGCTCCGGCGTCTTCTCCCGTAAAGGGAAGCGAAATAAGCGCTTCTCTCGCACTCTCGGGCGATACCGCCGACAAGGAAGTTACACTTATCCTTGCACTTTACAGAGGAATTACCCTTTGCGAAATAAAAACGGCAACAATCGCAAACGGCGCTGCTGTTTCGGGCGATTTAACCGTATCAACCACGGTTCCGTCACTTGACGGAAACTACACCGCAAAAGCGTTTGTATGGGAAAATGCAGACTCTATGATTCAGTATAAATAATAAAATGAAAAATCGGGGAGTTAAAGCCACAGCCCGATAAGGAAACATTGGTTTTGAAAGCAGTATTTTAAGTTTATACTTCGTCAAAAATACACCGTATACGTTAAGTATTACGGTGTATTTTTTTCTTGTCTAAAGCTTAAACTCCAACCTTCAAAACTGCTTTGCACCCTGAAAACAAAATTTTTTGATGAAATTCAAGGCAAAAAAGCGAGTAATCCTGTCGGATTTCGAGCTTTTTTAACGCAGAAATTCGCAAAAAAGATGTTTGTCAGGGCAATGCTTCCTTGTCGGGCTGTGGCTAAAGCCGCTCCCCGATTTTTTTATGCCCGAAAATGTAAACATTTTTTAAAAAATGCTTGAAAAATTAAAACTTTTATAGTATAATATAAAGCGGTCGTACAACCGGGGCGGTAGCGGTGCCCTGTACTTGCAATCCGCTATAGCAAGGGTTATGTCTTTTACGAGGGTTATTCTTTGTGCAGTCCTGCGCATTGTAAGTGGTGTTGACGGCAAGGCCTTACGCAATACACGGCTGTGAATCAGGTCAGGTGGGGAACCAAGCAGCCTTAAGCAGTTTTGTTGTATGTGCCGTAAGTTTCCCTTGCCTGAGCTAACTGCAATGTTGCGTGCGGAAAGGTAATTCAAATTTAAGATGTACGGCCTTTATTTTTGCTTTTTTAAAATTTTTTATATAAATTAAGGAGGTTTTTTCGTGGCATACAAGGCTTTATACAGAAAATGGCGGCCTATGACTTTTGATGACGTAATAGGTCAGGAGCATATTGTAAAAACGCTTAAAAACGAAATTTCGGAAAACAGAATTGCCCACGCATACCTCTTTACGGGCACTCGCGGAACGGGAAAAACGTCTACTGCAAAAATTTTAAGCCGTGCCATAAACTGCGAAAATGTAAAAGACAGCAATCCCTGCAACGAGTGCGAAATCTGCAAGGGAATTCTCGGCGAAACGCTTATGGATATAATCGAAATTGACGCCGCCTCGAACACCGGTGTTGATAATATCCGTTCTATTATCGAGCAGGTGCAGTATACGCCGACCGTTGCAAAATATAAGGTTTATATTATCGACGAGGTGCATATGCTGTCGCAGGGGGCATTCAACGCACTTTTAAAAACGCTTGAAGAGCCGCCCAAACACGTTGTTTTTATTCTTGCAACAACCGAGGTACACAAAATTCCGGCAACAATACTTTCAAGGTGCCAGCGTTTTGACTTCAAAACGATTTCACCGTCCGACATAACTGCCAGAATTAAAACCATACTTTCGGGAGAGGGCATTACTGCCGAGGATGCGGCGATAGATTATGTGGCATACCTTGCAAACGGCTCTATGCGTGATTCTTTGAGTATTCTCGACCAGTGCCTTGCGTTTAAGAGCAACAATTTAACATATGCCGATACGGTTGAAATTCTCGGCGGTCTTGATGATTCGTCGCTTCTTGAAATTGCGGATTTTATCGGCAAAAACGATACCAAGAGTGCACTCGGCTTGTTTTTGGAAATTGCGGATTCGGGCAAAAACATTGACGATTTTGCCATGCGTATGCTTGATGTTTTTTCAAAAATTATGGTGTGCGCCGTGACAAATGCGCCGCTTAAAGAAGGCTCCGACAAAAGGCAGGAAAAGATTTTGTCTGCGTCGAAAAACTTTTCGGCGGAGCATATTATGTTTTGCATAAATGTGCTCAGTGAGCTTATAAATAATTTGAAATTTACCAAAAACACAAAAACCCTTATCGAGGTTGCAATCACCCGCATGAGCGAGCCGTGCCTTTGCAGCGATACGGGTGCGCTTTTGGAGCGTATAAAGCGTTTGGAGGACAAGGTTGCGGCGCTTTCGGTAAGCGGTGCGGTTTTAAAAGAGGAAACGCAAAACGGTTCAGCATATCAAACGAATGTAAGCGGTGAAAACATCTCGGCGTATCAATCGGGTGTGAGCGGTCGGGACGAAGATGATGTTCCTGCGTGGGAAGAAAAAATCTCGGAAAATAAAAATTTGCAAGTTGAAGATTCAAAAAATTCAAATATTGAAAAAATTGAAGATATAAAAAGCGGCAGTGAGCAATACAAAAGTACGGAAATAAAGGAAAAAGATAACGAAATTTATAAAAATTTACAAGTATCTTCCGAAAATACCCCTTCTTCCGCTTCGGAAGGTGCATCTTTAAAGAAAATTACCGCTTCGTGGAGCGAGGTTATTAACCGTTCGATAAAGGACGGTGAGCTTTCGGTTTATTTTGCGCTTAAAGATACCGCCGCTGCGGACGAAAACGGCACTTTGTCCATCAAGGCTCAGGATGAGGAAAAAAGGGGAAACATACTTTCAAACAAGGATAAAATAAGGCAGTATTTAAACAAAATTTTTAATGCCGATATAGAGATAAAGGCGGCTCTTTCGGGCATAAAGCAAAACGACGCAGACCCTACCGACCGTATTTTTGACAAACTTGACGAGCTGAGGAAAAAAAATCCACAAAATTTTACATCAAAAGGGGAATAATATTGTTGCTGTTTTCGGTGCGTAAAATTTGACATTTTGCGCTTTATGTGATATAATTTTGCAGTTAACAAGAGTAATTCTTGCAAAATTTTATTCAGCGGAGGTATGATATGGTTGGTATTGCAATTCTGGGGTACGGCGTTGTCGGCTCGGGTGTTTACGAGGTTATCAGAAAGAACGCCGACGGCATAACCCGACGGGCAGGAACAAAAATCGACATCAGGCATATACTGGACATAAGGGAGTTTGAAAATCATCCCGAAAAAGAGCTTTTTACGAAGAATTATGACGATATACTGACCGATACCGGCGTTGATGTTGTTGTTGAAGTTATGGGCGGTGTAAACCCTGCATACGAATTTACCAAAAAAGCGCTTTCGGCAAAAAAAAGCGTGGTTACTTCAAATAAAGAGCTTGTCGCAATGCACGGAAGCGAGCTTTTAAAGCTTGCCGCCGAAAATGGGGTGCATTATCTTTTTGAGGCAAGCGTCGGCGGCGGAATACCGATTATAAGACCGCTCAAGCTTTGTCTTGCGGCAAACGAAATAAGCGAAATTACGGGAATTTTAAACGGCACCACAAACTATATTCTGACGCAGATGGTTGAAAAGGACGAAACAATGGAAAGCGCCCTTTTGAAAGCGCAGAAAAAGGGATATGCCGAAAAAGACCCGACGGCTGATATTGACGGAATTGACGCAGTAAGAAAAATTGCAATTCTTACTTCGCTTGCCTTCGGAAAATATGTTGACAGCACAAAAATCCCGGCAACCGGCATACGAAACGTTACATTAAAGGACGTTGAATATGCAAAAAAAACGGGATATGTTATAAAGCTTTGCGCAAGGTGCATATCGCTTGAAAACGGAAAACTTGACGTTTATGTTTCGCCTTGCTTTGTTCCGTGCGACAGTCCTCTTGCAAGTGTTGACGGCGTGTTCAACGCAATTCTGGTAAAGGGCAACGCTGTCGGCGACGCACTTTTTTACGGCAGAGGCGCAGGCAAGCTTCCCACGGCAAGCGCAGTTGTGTCGGATGTTATAGAAATTGCAAAAAGCGGCGAAAATACCGCTCCGCCCGTTTGGGAGGATAATGGCGAAAACGTTTTGGAAAACAGTGAAAATTCGGTTTCAAAACATTTTGTGCGCATAAAGGCGGATAATAAAGAAGAAATGAAAAAGAAAATACTTTCGATTTTTGAAAATTCGCTCGTTTTTGACGCAGAGGACGGCGAAACAGGCTTTATTACAGACAGTATGGCGAAAAATGCGTTTGACGCACATCTTAAAAAGCTTGACGCTGAAGTTATAAGTACACTTTTGGTATTATCATAAAAGGGGGAATGCAAGGTGAGTTTAATCGTTCAGAAATTCGGCGGAAGCTCGGTTGCAAATAAGGAAAGAGTTTTTAATGTTGCGAGAAGAATTATTGAAACATACAAAAAAGGCAACTCGGTTGTCGTTGTTGTTTCGGCACAGGGCGACACCACTGACGATTTAATTGAAAAAGCGGCGGAGATTTCAAAAAATCCGTCAAAAAGAGAAATGGATATGCTTCTTTCAACAGGCGAGCAGATTTCTATTTCACTTCTGGCAATGGCAATTCACGAGCTGGGTTACCCGGCAATTTCGCTTACCGGCTGGCAGGTGGGTGTTAACACCGATGCAAGCTATTCAAACGCAAGAATAAGCAAAATCAGCGCAGAGCGAATTAAAAAAGAGCTTGAACACAAAAACATTGTCGTTGTTGCGGGATTTCAGGGAATTAACAAGTTTGAAGATATAACAACGCTCGGCCGAGGCGGCTCGGATACTTCGGCGGTTGCGCTTGCGGCGGCGCTCGGCGCAGACCTTTGTGAAATTTACACTGATGTTGACGGCGTTTACACCGCAGACCCGAGAATTGTTAAAAACGCTAAGAAAATGGACGTAATTTCGTTTGATGAAATGCTTGAGCTTGCAAGTATGGGTGCAAACGTTCTGCACAACCGTTCGGTTGAAATGGCGAAAAAATACAACGTGAACCTTTGCGTTAGGTCGTCGCTTAATAATAATGAAGGAACTGTCGTTAAGGAGGTAAGCAGTATGGAAAAAATGTTGGTTAAAGGTGTGGCGCACGATTTGGACGTTGCCCGAATTTCACTTTGCGATATTGAGGATAAGCCCGGCGTTGCATTTAAGGTGTTTTCTCTCCTTGCAAAAAACGGCATAAACGTTGATATTATCCTTCAGTCGATAGGAAGGGAAAATAAAAAGGATATAAGCTTTACGGTGTCAAAATCGAATATGCAGCGTGCGGTTGAGCTTCTCTGTGCAAATAAAGAGGTTATCGGCTTTGAAGATATAAAGGCTGCCGATTCTTTTGCAAAGGTTTCGATTGTCGGCGCAGGAATGGTTAATAACCCCGGCGTTGCTTCTTCAATGTTTGAGGCGCTGTGCGAGGCAGGAATAAACATTCATATGATTTCAACCTCCGAGATTAAGGTTTCGGTGCTGATAAGCGAAAAGAACGTCGAAAAAGCGGTTAACGCAATCTGTGATAAATTTAACCTTGCCGAATAAAATTTAATAAAAAAGCTGACGAGGGGGTCGTATATGTTGCTTATGCGGTTCCCTCTTGCGCTTAATTTTTGGGGATAAAAATATGAACGAATTTGAAAAAAAGTCAAAAATCGAGGGCAGAAATCCTGTTCTCGAGGCGCTTAAATCGGGGCGCCGAATTGACAAAATATACATAAAAAAGGGCGATATACAAGGCTCGGCAAAAAAGATTTTTGCGCTTGCGAGGACGAAAAAAATCATAATTTCCGAGGTTGAAAAACAAAAGCTTGATATGATGAGCGAAACAAAGGCGCATCAGGGCGTAATTGCCATTGCTCCGGTGAAAGATTATGCAAGCGTTGAAGATATTCTGAGCGCTGCAAAAGACAAGCAAAAACCGCATTTTATAATTATTGCAGACAGAATAACAGATCCTCATAATCTCGGCGCAATAATAAGAACCGCCAACGCAGCCGGTGCGGACGGAGTTATAATTTCAAAGCACAGCTCGGCAACACTTACGCCGGTGTGTGAAAAATCGTCGGCAGGTGCGGTGGAGTATACCCCTGTTGCAAGGGTTACAAACCTTGTGCAAACGATAAAAATGCTCAAAAAGAAAAATATCTGGGTAATAGGCGCCGATATGGACGGCGAAAACACAATTTACACACAGGATTTTTCGGGAAACATTGCAATAGTTATCGGCAGCGAGGGCGAGGGAATTTCGCCGCTTATCAAAAAAAGCTGCGATTTTCTGGTAAAAATTCCTATGTACGGAAACGTTACGTCGCTTAACGCTTCGGTTGCCGGCTCGCTTATGATATACGAGGCGGTAAGAAGGCGGCAGGATATTTAAAATAAACAAATAAAAGGAGAAATTCTT
The DNA here is from genome assembly GCA_934500875.1 of uncultured Clostridia bacterium. Lineage (GTDB taxonomy): Bacteria > Bacillota > Clostridia > UMGS1810 > UMGS1810 > Qingrenia. The sequence continues at coordinate 39,625 of CAKSTL010000002.1, forward strand.
ATGAACGCTATCATTACGGTTGTGGGAAAGGATAAGGTTGGCATTATATGCGGCGTTACAAACGTTTTGTCAAGCCTTAACGTAAACATTCTGGATATTTCGCAAACCATTATGGGCGATATTTTCACAATGATTATGTCGGTAAGCTTAAAGGATATGGCAAAAAGTTTTTCCGAACTTTCAAAAGAGCTTACAAAAAAGGGCGGAGAGCTTGGCGTTACCATCAACATTCAGCACGAGGATATTTTTAACTCAATGCACAAAATCTGAGAAAGGAAAGCTCTTATGATTAACCAGAAAGAAATTCTTGAAACCATAAATATGATTGAAAAAGAAAACCTTGATATCCGCACAATCACTATGGGAATTTCACTTCTCGACTGTGCTTCGGAAGGCATTGACAACTGCCTTGCAAAGGTGTATGATAAGGTGACCAAAAAAGCGCAGAACCTTGTTAAGGTTGGAGAGCAGATAGAGGTGGAATACGGAATACCCATAATAAACAAGCGTATTTCGGTAACGCCGGTGTCGCTTATCGGTCAGGGTCATTCGCCGTCCGATTTTGTGAAAATCGCAAAAACACTCGACAAGGCGGCGCACAGCGTGGGCGTCAACTTTATCGGCGGTTTTTCGGCGCTTGTTCACAAGGGCTTTACTATAGGCGATACTTCGCTTATTTCGGCAATTCCCGAGGCTTTGGCAGAAACCGAGCTTGTTTGCTCGTCGGTGAATGTCGGCTCTACAAAAGCGGGAATTAATATGGACGCCGTTAAGAAAATGGGCGAGGTAATTAAAGAAACGGCGCATCTTACAGAAAAAAGCGACGGATTCGGCTGCGCAAAGCTTGTTGTCTTTGCAAACGCCGTTGAGGATAATCCGTTTATGGCAGGCGCTTTTCACGGCACGGGCGAGGCTGAATGTGTTATAAACGTCGGTGTAAGCGGCCCCGGCGTTGTAAAATGCGCTCTTGAAAAGGTAAGAGGGTGCGATTTTCAAACCGTTGCCGAAACCGTCAAGAAAACGGCGTTTAAGATTACCAGAATGGGAAATCTTGTGGCAAAGGAAGCCTCAAAACGGCTCGGCGTTCCTTACGGAATTGTGGATTTATCGCTTGCGCCCACTCCTGCGGTCGGCGACAGCGTGGCATACATACTTGAAGAAATGGGCCTTGAAAAATGCGGCGCACACGGCACAACGGCGGCGCTTGCACTGTTAAACGACGCAGTTAAAAAAGGCGGAATTTTCGCAGCTTCAAACGTTGGCGGCTTGTCCGGCGCATTTATCCCGGTAAGCGAGGACGCAGGTATGATTGACGCCGCAAAAACAGGTGCTCTTTCAATAGAAAAGCTTGAGGCAATGACGTGCGTATGCTCGGTCGGTCTTGATATGATTGTAATTCCGGGCGACACAAGCGCAGCAACAATTTCGGCAATCATTGCGGACGAGGCGGCAATCGGTATGATAAACAACAAAACCACTGCGGTAAGGGTTATCCCGGCGCCGGGCAAAAAGGTGGGAGATGTTGTTGAATTTGGCGGTCTTTTGGGAACAGGCCCCGTTATGAAGGTAAGCAATCTCGATTCTTCAAAGTTTATCGAAAGGGGAGGAAGAATTCCCGCTCCGATACACAGCTTGAGGAACTGAAAATATTTTTGTTTTCGTCAGGAAGGTGAGAATATGGCATATGACGCAATAAACGCAATTATCGGCATCGAAAAAAAGGCGCAGGAGATTATTGCCCCGGCGTCAAAGGCTCAGGCGGAATTTGAAAACAGCCTGAAAGCCGAAAAGGAAAAAATCTATGCGGAGAAAAAAGCGGAATACGAAAAAAGCATTTCCGATTTTAAAACCGCCGAGGAAAAGCGGTCTGCAAAGCTTATAGAGGAGGCAGACAAAAACGCCGTTCTGTCTAAAAATAAGCTTGACAAAATGTATGAAGAAAATGCCGCAAAATGGCTTGACAGCCTGTTTAAAAAGGTATCGGGGCAGGTGTGATTTTAAATGGCAGGTATGGTAAAACACGCCGCAATGGGCACAAAAATAAGGTCTATGGAAGGAAAAATGCTTAAAAAGGGCGATTATGACGCACTTTTGAAAATGACCTCCGTATCGGCGGTGGCGCACTATTTAAAAGAGTTTGAATCGCTGAGCTTAATGCTCTCGGGCATAAACGACAAAGAAACCCACAGGGGCGATTTGGAAAAGCGGCTCGGAACGCAGATGATTTTAGAGTTTAAAAAGCTTTATAATTTTGCAGACTCGGGCACAAAAAAGTTTTTAAGCATATACTTTATGCAGTTTGAACTGGGGCTTTTAAAGCGTGTCGCACGGGCGATAAGCGAAGGCGGACGAGAGAATTTTTCCGAAGATTCGGACGAATTTTTAAAAAAACACTTGCATTTTGACCTTTCGGAGGCATACAGTCTTTCGGGAATAAAAGAGCTTACGGAGTATATTTCGACAATAAAGTGTTTTAAGGTTTTGGCGTCAATGCTCAAGGCAAAGGAAAAATATGATGTTTTTACCTTTGAAATGACGGTGGATGTGTATTTTTACAATCTTGTGTCAAAATCGTTAAAGCACATTTCGGACAAAGAGGAAAAAGAAATTTTCTTAAAATACTTCGGCACAAAGGTAGACCTTTTGAATTTAAAATGGATTTACCGGTGCAAAGTAAATTTTGATACCGATACCGACACAATTATCAGCTATATCATTCCGTTTTACCATAAAATCGGCAAAAAAGACGTGGCAAACTTAGCGGCGGCAAAAAAGGATGAATTTCTTTTGCTGATTAGAGATACGTATTACGGAAAGATATTTGAAAACAGCGATTTTGATTATGAAAGTACGGTATTTTTAAAAAACTTTTACAAAAAGCTCAAGGCAAATTATCCTTACAGCACAACGGCAATCTTGTGTTATCTTCAGCTGCGGCGCATTGAGGCAGGCAACATAATCTCGGTAATCGAGGGTATTCGCTATTCGCTTACCGACGAGGAAACAAAAAAATTTCTTGTAATATAACTTATAAACAGTTAAAACATATATTAAGAAGCGTGGTGTTATTAAGTGGGTATTGAAAAATTAAGTTTAGTAAGCATTGTCGGACCGGTTGAACAGTACGACGACGCAATTTCCGACATTGTAATCGGCTCGGATATTCACCTTGAAAACGCACTTAACGTTTTGGAGGGCAACAAGGCATTAAAGCCGTTTGAGGACGAAAATCCTTATATCGGTCACGCCGAAAAGCTGCGTAATATGATAAGCGCTCACAACCTTTGCGAGGATACGGGTGCGTCATCTGTGTGCAGCATTGACGGTGCAGAGGCGCTTATTGCAAAAATACGCAGCGAGAAAAAAGCTTTGTCGGACGAAATAAAGGAGCTTGGAGCAAAAAAAGAGCATAACGATGAAATAATCGAGCAGTTAAAGCCCCTTTTGGAAATCAATGTAAATTTGGAGGATTTGCTCGGCTTTAAGTTTACAGCCATAAGGTTCGGCAAGCTTCCCAAGGCAAGCTATGCAAAGCTTGAAGAGTATTTGCAGGAGCTTGAGGCGTTTTTCTTTAAAGGCAGCGAGGATAAGGACTATGTATGGGGAGTTTATTTTACGCCCCGGACGCTTGCGGAAAAGGTGGACAGAATTTTTTCGTCGCTGTATTTTGAACGCACCATTATATCGGACGAAGTAAGCGGAACGCCGAAGGACGCAATTTTTAAGCTTGAGAGTGAAAACGACGAGCTTATTGCTAAAACGGACAAGGCGAAAAAAGAGCTTGAAGAAATATACGAAAGCCATAAGGCAGAAATTTTTTGCATATATCATCTTCTTGAGGAAAAGGAAGAAGCTTATAAGTACCGCAAATACGGTGCGTTTGCAAAAAATTCGTTCTATATAATAGGCTGGGCGAACAAAAAAACCATTGCCGAGCTTAACAAAAAGGTAGAGCGGCATAAGGATATTTCGCTGGTAACGGAGGACGCAAAGGACGTTGAAAATTATGTGACGCCGCCGACTCTGCTCAAAAACAACGCAATATTCAAACCGTTTGAATTTTTCGTTAAAATGTACGGACTTCCGTCCTACAACGAAATTGACCCGACTCCGCTTGTGGCGCTGTCATACATACTTATGTTCGGCATAATGTTCGGAGATTTCGGTCAGGGAGCAATACTTGCAATAGGCGGATTTTTGCTTTACAAGCTTAAAAAAATCGACCTTGCGGCAATAATTTCGCTTGCCGGCGTAAGCTCAATGATTTTCGGATGCGTTTTCGGCAGTGTTTTCGGATATGAAAACGTTTTAAACTTTCCGTTTACCGTTCATCCAATGGAAAATATTATGCCGGTTCTTATTGCAACAGTGTCGCTCGGTTGCGTGATTATCACAATCGCAATGATTTATAACATTGCAAACGGCATAAAAACAAAAAAATACGGCAAGGTGCTTTTTGAGCAGAACGGACTTGCGGGACTTGTGTTTTACTGGGCGGTTATAATAGGAATTGTGCTTTTGTTCTTAAAAGGCATAAATGCGTTTACGGTTATATACAACACTGTATTTATTGTAATTCCGCTTATTCTTGTGTTTGCAAAAGAGCCTCTTACAAGGCTGATTGCCAAGAAAAAACCGTATCTTACAGGCACGAAGGGCGAATTTGTTCTTGAAAACTTCTTCGAGCTGTTTGAGATAATTTTAAGCTTCGTTACAAATACAGTTTCTTTTGTCAGAGTGGGCGCATTTGCGCTTAACCACGTAGGAATGATGGGCGTTGTGTTTGTGTTTTCAAAAATGGCGTCGGGCGGCGCAAGTATGATTGTTGTAATACTCGGAAATGCTCTGGTTATGGGGCTTGAGGGTCTTATAGTCGGCATACAGGTGCTTCGTCTGGAGTTCTACGAAATATTCAGCAGATTTTTTGAAGGCAGCGGACGTGAGTTTAGAAGTGCAAAAAAAATTAATGCGTAAAATTTTGGAGGTTAAAAATTATGACTACTTTAATCAGTGTTTTGTTGGTGCTTTCGGTTGTTGTTCCTTTCGGTATTTATTTTAAGAGCGAAAAAAGCAGAAAATGTGCAAAAACCGCACTTTTGTCAAATATCTTCTCGTTCTTTACAATTTTGGTTGTTTCAACAGTGTGCGTGTTTGCATCGGCTTCGGCAGAAGCTGCCGGTGCGTCTGATACGGCAGGTCTTGCATACATAGCTGCGGCGCTCGTTACAGGTATGGCAACAATCGGTGCAGGTATCGCCGTTGCGTCGGCTTCAAGTGCGGCTCTGGGCGCTATCAGCGAGGACCCGAAGGTTATGGGTAAAGCGCTTATTTTCGTTGCGCTTGCCGAAGGTATCGCACTTTACGGACTTTTGGTTTCGTTCACAATTCTGAGCAAATTTTAATAATTCGGAGCGGTTGTTATGAAAATGTATTTAATCAGCGACAACGTTGACACCGCAACGGGACTCAGACTTGCGGGAATTGACGGTGTTGTTGCGCATACGGAGGACGAAGTTAAAAAAGCGCTCGACTATGCCGTAAACGACGGGGAAATTGCAATACTTCTCATTACCGAAAAGCTTACAAAAAACTTTCCGGAGTTTATAAAAGAGGTTAAGCTTGAACATTACAAGCCGTTAATTGTTGAAATTCCCGACCGTCACGGCTCAGGACGGGGAAAAGATTTTATTACAAATTATGTCAGCGAGGCAATAGGCTTAAAGCTTTAGGAGGCTTGAAGATATGGCGGATTTTGATGTAAAAATCGAAACGTTTACAAATCTCACCCTTACCCAGGCGGCAAAGGCGAGAGATAAAATTTTGGAAAAGTGCGAAAATGATAAAAAATGCGCACTTGAAGAATATACAAAAGAGTGCGGCGAAAAATTTTCAAAGCTTATTAAGGAAAATCAGAATAAAATTAAAACCGAAAACCATCAGAGGGTTTCAAAAGAGGTTACCGAGTGCAAAAGAGCGGTTTTTTCTCACCGTGAAATGCTTATAAACCGTCTTTTTGATGAGCTTGCGGATAAAATTTCGGAATACAAAAAAACCGATAAGTATGCAGAATATCTTAAAAAATGCATAGACGACGGCGCAAAAAAAGCGGGCGGCAAAGACATCATCCTGACGTTTGATGAGTCGGATAAGAAAATAGGAAATTCTCTTTGCGAAAGATACGGTTTTTCGGCGCAGTTTAAGGATAATCTTTGCGGCGGAGTGATTGTGTCGGCAAGCGGCAGCAATATTGCGTACAATATGTCTTTTTCGGCGCAGATTGAAAATTTAAGGGAAACCTTCCTTGAAAACAGCGGTTTTTCAATAGATGTTATGTAAGGCAGGTGTAAAAAAGTGGAAAACGGTTATATTTACGGTATAAACGGCCCTGTTGTTGCTGTAAAAGGCACCGACGGACTTAAAATGATGGAAATGGTTAAAGTCGGCAAGGATAAGCTTATCGGCGAGGTTATCGGTCTTGAAAGCGACCGTGCGATTGTTCAGGTTTATGAAGAAACCACCTCCGTTTCGGCGGGTGAAGAGGTTGTGGGGCTTAAAAGTCCTATGAGCGCACTGCTCGGCCCCGGTCTTATAGGCTCTATTTTTGACGGTATTCAGCGTCCTCTTCTTGTTATGGAAAAGCAGAGCGGAGCATTTATCGAGCGTGGTATGGACGTATCGGCGCTCGATACCGAAAAAAAGTGGAATGTTCGCATAAAGGTTAAAAACGGCGATTCTGTAAAGGGCGGCGATATTGTTGCCGAAACGGATGAAACAGAGTCGATTGTTCATAAAATTATGGTTCCGCCGGATATGTCGGGCGAAGTTGTGTTTGCCGCAAACGACGGCGATTATACCATAAACGACGTTATAGTGAAAATAAAGAACAGCGCAGGGAAGGTAAGCGATATTACGCTTTGTCAGAAATGGCCCATAAGAAAAGCACGCCCCTATACCGAGCGAAAAACCCCTACAGAGCCGCTTGTTACGGGTCAGAGGGTTATAGACGCACTTTTCCCCATTGCAAAGGGCGGTGCGGCGGCAATTCCGGGTGGATTCGGAACCGGAAAAACAATGACGCAGCATCAGCTTGCAAAATGGTGCGACGCAGATATTATTGTTTACATAGGCTGCGGCGAGCGTGGAAATGAAATGACGCAGGTTCTTGAGGATTTTACCGCTCTTATTGACCCGAGAACGGGAAAATCGCTTATGAACAGAACAATTCTTATAGCAAACACCTCAAATATGCCTGTTGCGGCACGTGAAGCGTGCATTTACACCGGCGTTACGCTTGCGGAGTATTACCGTGATATGGGGTATAACGTTGCAATTATGGCAGACTCCACCTCACGCTGGGCAGAGGCTCTGCGTGAAATTTCGGGACGTCTTGAAGAAATGCCTGCCGAAGAAGGATTTCCGGCATATCTTCCGTCACGTCTTTCTACGTTCTATGAAAGAGCGGGTATGGTTGACAATTTAAACGGCACAAAAGGCTCAATTTCGATAATCGGCGCAGTATCGCCTCAGGGCGGCGACTTTTCGGAGCCTGTTACGCAGAATACAAAGCGTTTTATAAGGTGCTTCTGGGCGCTTGACCGTTCGCTTGCCTATCAGAGGCATTACCCTGCAATAAACTGGCTTACAAGCTATTCGGAATATTCGGACGATTTGAAGGATTGGTTTGATGAAAACGTAAACAAGGATTTTGACAGCGTTGTTTTGCAGGTAAAAAAAATCCTTACCGAGGAAAGCTCGCTTATGGAAATTGTAAAGCTTATCGGTTCGGATGTTCTGCCCGATTCTCAGCGCCTTGTGCTTGAAGTGGCAAAAATCGTTCGTCTGGGATTTTTGCAGCAGAACGCATTTAACCCGACCGATACCTACGTTCCGCTCAAAAAACAGTATCTTATGCTTAAAACGTATCTTACGTACTACAAAGAAGCGAAAAAGCTTGTCGATAGCGGAATACCGGTTTCCGTCCTTCACAAAACAGGGCTTACCGAAAAGCTTGTTTCAATAAAATACGACGTTAAAAATGATGATTTTGCCGCATTTGACAAATACGAAAACGAAATCATAACGGAATTTAACAAAATCGGCGCACGCTATGCTCCGAAAAAGGCGGTGCAGTAAATGGCTATAGAATATTTGGGTGTTAAAGAAATTTCAGGTCCCCTTGTTGTTTTGGAAAACGTAAAAGGCGCTTCTTATGAGGAAATAGTTGAAATTGAGGTTGCCGGTGCGGAAAAGAGAATGGGGCAGATTATATCCATTGACGGCGATAAGGCGGTTGTTCAGGTTTTTGAAGGCACGGAAGGAATTTCAAAGGTCAACACAAAAACGCATCTTACCGGCGAGCCGTTAAGGCTTCCTTTGTCAAAAGAAATTCTCGGCAGGGTGTTCAGCGGTATAGGAAAGCCGATTGACGGGCTTGGAAATATTTATCCCGACATAAAGGCGGATGTTAACGGAAAACCGATAAACCCTGTTTCAAGAGAATATCCGAGAAACTACATTGAAACGGGAATATCGTCAATAGACGCACTTACAACGCTTATCAGAGGTCAGAAGCTTCCTATTTTTTCGGGAAACGGTCTGCCGCACGACGCTTTGGCGGTGCAGATTGCACGTCAGGCTAAAATAGCGGATGACAACGGAAGTGATTTTGCAATAGTTTTTGCGGCAATCGGCGTTAAAAACGACGTTGCAAACTACTTTAAAAAGGCGTTTTCGGACAGCGGTGTGCTTGAAAAGGTTGTTATGTTTTTAAACCTTTCAAACGACCCTGTTACCGAAAGAATTATAACCCCCCGTGCGGCGCTTACTGCGGCGGAATACCTTGCTTTTACGCATAATATGCATATTCTTGTTATTATGACCGATATTTCGTCATATGCCGAGGCGCTCAGAGAGGTTTCGTCCTCAAAGGGCGAAATTCCGTCAAGAAAGGGATATCCGGGATATCTTTATTCCGACCTTGCTTCGCTCTACGAACGTGCAGGTATGGTAAAGGGCAAAAAAGGCTCGGTTACGCAAATTCCTATCCTTACAATGCCCAATGACGATATTACGCATCCTATCCCCGACCTTACAGGTTACATCACCGAGGGTCAGATTGTTATGGACAGAGGGCTTTTTCAGAGAGGAATTTACCCTCCGATAAGCGTTCTGCCGTCGCTTTCACGTCTTATGAAGGACGGTATCGGCGAAGGGTATACAAGGGGCGACCACAACGATGTTGCAAACCAGTTGTTTGCCGCATATGCAAACGTTGCGGAGGTTAAGGCGCTCGCTTCGGTTATCGGCGAAGATGAGCTTTCAAAAATTGATAAGCTCTATATTGAATTCGGCAAGCAGTTTGAAGAAAAATTCTTAAGTCAGCAGAAGGATGAGGAAAGAAGCATTACCGAAACGCTCGATTTGGGCTGGCAGCTTTTGAGAATTCTCCCCCGTGAAGAACTGAACCGAATTGACACCAAAATTCTTGACGAGTATTATGATAAAAATTAATGCGGAGGTTAGAATATGGACGTTACACTGTTTGCCACAAAGGGTAATCTTATCGCCGCAAAAAATTCTTTAAAGCTCTCAAAGCAGGGCTACGACCTTTTGGACAAAAAGCGCAATATTCTTATAAAAGAGATGATGTCGCTTATCGAGAAGGCGCAGAGCATACAGGGCGAAATTGACGAAAAATACCGTGCGGCGTACAAATCGCTTCAGAAGTCGAACATAACCGTGGGCATTTCCGAGGTTGAAAAAATCAGTAAATGCACGCATATCGAAAACGGAATTGATTTAAAATTCCGCAGTGTTATGGGGGTTGAAATCCCGTCAATCGACTATGAGGAGAAAAAGGCGTCCACCGAGTATGACTTTTTTACAACGCCGCCGTGTCTTGACGACGCATTTTTGAAGTTCAACGAGGTGAAAAACCTTACAATACGGCTTGCCGAAATAGAAAATTCGGTTTACCGCCTTGCAAGCAACATCAAAAAAACGCAGAAAAGGGCAAATTCGCTCAAAAATATTATGATTCCGAGATACGAAAAAATTTCTTCGGATATCCAGAACGTTCTGGAGGAAAAGGAACGTGAGGAATTTACACGGCTTAAGGTTATAAAAAGCAACAAAACAAAAAAATAAAACGGAGTTTTTATGAAAACGCTGGGCATTGTGTCAGAATACAATCCGTTTCATAACGGGCATAAGTATCATATCGAAAAGTCAAAAGAGCTTTTTGGCTGTGACGCAGCGGTTTGCGCAATGAGCGGAAGCCTTGTTCAGCGAGGAGAAATTTCGGTTTTCGATAAGTGGTCAAGAGCAAAGACCGCAGTGGAAAACGGCGCCGATCTGGTGCTTGAAATCCCTGCGTTTTTTTGTTTGCAGTCGGGCAGAAACTATGCTTACGGCGCTGTAAAGGTTTTAAATCTTTTGGGAAATGTTGATTTTTTAAGCTTCGGCAGCGAGTGCGGCGATATAGATTTTTTAAAAAAACTTGCCGCCGCAAAGAGAACAAAAAAGTTTTGCGGCGAGCTTAAAAGCCTTATGCAAAAGGGACTCGGCTATCCTGCGGCAACCGAGTGCGCAATACAAAATTTTTTGAAAACCTCGGAGGGCGGACGCATTTTTTCGCCGAACGACCTTTTGGGAATTGAGTATATAGACGCAATAAAGCGCCTTAAAAGCGATATTGTGCCCGTTACGGTCAAACGGCATCTTACAAATCATTCGGACAAAACGATATCGGGCGATTTTGCCTCTGCAAGCGAAATAAGGCGGATGATTTCGGAAAATAAGGATTTTTCAAAATATGTTCCGTATAGCGCAAAAGATTTTGACACCTTTGACGAAAAAAATGCCGAAAGCGTTATTCTTTGGTACTTCCGCTCGCAAATGCGGGAAAAAAACATTCTCGGCGGAGAGTGCGGAATGGCGCAGAGGCTTATAAAAAGTGCAAAAATCTCGTCCTCTTTGGATGAATTTTACGCCAATGCCGTGTCAAAAAGGTATACATTGAGCAGAATAAAAAGAATGTCAAAATGTGCCTTTTTCGATATTAAGAAAAATTCCGTCCTCGACTATATCCGTCCGCTTGCGTTCAACGAAAAGGGAAGGTATATACTTAAAAATTCGCCGGCAAAGGATATGATTGTCACCAAGACGGCAGATTTTAACGGAAGTAAAAACTCAATGTTCAAATATGACATTGCCGCAACCGATTTTGCGTATCTTTGCGCAAACGATAAAGAAAAAAGAAAAAGCGGCGCAGATTTCTACACGCCGCCGATTTATGTCAAAATGTGATTTTTAACAGTGCAGGATTTTTCCTTCTTTCGCAGACTTATACATAAGGTCTGTAATATGGTTTACATATGCGCCGTCCGCAAAGGAAGGGGCGCATTTTTTGTTTTCGTGTACCGAATTAAGAAAATTATAAAGGCAGTGCACGTGTCCCCTCAGCCAGCCAATGCTGCTCTTTGAGCTGGGAAAAACACCGCCCGGCTCGGCAAAACGCTGTACGCATTCAATTCTTTTAAAGCCCCGTTCGCCGCCGAAAACGTCCTCTTTTTGCGTGTTGTCAAAATAGTAAAGATAGTTTGCGTCCATAAGGCTGTACCTCAGCGCACCACGGTCGCCGTAAATTTCAAACGAAAGCTCGTCGTTTGTGCCGGTTGCGATTTTTGAAAACGTCATTGTGCCATTTGCACCGTTTTTCATTGTAACCAGTGCGTGCGCCTCGTCCTCGGCAGTAATTTTAACCGTGTTTCCGTTTTTGTCGGGGCGGAGCGGATAAAGAATTTTTGTTTTGCAGAAAACGTGCTCAAAGTCGCCCAAAAGATAGCGCATAAGGTCAATAACGTGCGAGCCGAGGTCAACAATAACGCCTCCGCCGCCCATTTTTTCGTCCTGCTTCCAGCCAATCGGCTTATTTTTGTCAACTGAACCGGAATGAAGAAATTTTGCCTCAAAGGTTAAAATATTGCCGATTTTTTCCTCGTCAATCATCTTTTTTGCAAGCATTGTCGCAGGAAAAAACCTGTTCTGAAAGGTAATCTGCGTGCATTTGTCGTAATTTTTTTCAAGCTCTGCAATTTTTTGTGCGTCAGAGTTCCCAACCGTCAGCGGCTTGTCGCAGTAAATGTGCTTTTTTGCCTTCATAGCCGCAAAAATCTCGTCTGCGTGCAGATAATTCGGCGTGCAGATATCCACAATATCAATCGTGTCGTCGTTTATTATGTCGTTGAAATCGGCGGTATAATTTTCATATCCCAGCCTCTGCGCCGCCGCCTTTGCGCTTTTTTCGCTCGACGCACACAGGCATTTGAGATTAATCTTAAACGGCAGATTTTCATAGTAAAGCGGAATTGTTTTATACCCGAACGTGTGGGTTTTTCCCATAAAACCGCATCCTACAAGCCCTATATTAAACGTTTTCATAATTTTCTCCTTTGTAAAAATCTTTTTTTAATTATACCCCATTTTTTTCAATTTGTCTACATTTGCAAAATAAACCTTGAAAAATTTTATAAACAGTGTTATGATAAAAGTAATTTATGCGAAAGGGGGAGCAGCCTTTGGACGAAAAATCCGTTATAGAGCGTGCGCAAAACGGCGATACAGAAAGCTTTGCACTGCTTGTGGAAAAATATAAAAATGCGGTTTTTTCCGTTTGCCAATCGCTTTTGAAGGATTATCACGACGCAAGCGACGCCGCACAGGAAACTTTTATAAAAGCGTACAAAAACGTAAAAAGGTTTAAATTTGACTCCTCGTTTCAGACGTACATAATCAGAATTGCAATCAATACCTGCAAGGACGAATTCAGAAAACGTGCAAAAAATGAACAAAATATAAGCGCTGATGATGACGAAAATCCGCTTGAAATAAAGGATAATTCCGCCTCGCCCGAGGAGGCTCTTTTAAAAAAAGAGAGGCAGAGCGCTTTATACAGGGCGATATTGTCGCTTCCGCCAAAATTCCGTGAGGTGATAATTCTTCGGGATATAAACGGCGTATCGTATGAGGAAATTGCGAAAATTTTAAAAATTTCTCAGGGTACGGTGAAATCAAGAATTAACCGTGCACGGTGCGCATTAAAAGAAATTTTGCAAAAAGACGGAACTTTTTTATGACATTAAACGTCTAAAATATGAAAAAGGTGAAAGGAGGGCGCATTTATGAACTGCAAAAAGGCACAAAGGCTTATGTCGGCATATGTTGACAATATGCTTTCGGACAGCGAAAAAAACAGTTTTGAGTTACATATTTCGGGTTGCGAATCCTGCAAAAAAGAGCTTGAGCTTATTAAAGAAACGGCTGCGCTTGCCGCCGGTTTAAAATTTGCTGCGCCCGAAAATTTTACAAAAGAAGTTTGCGAAAAAATAAATTCCGTTTCGGAAGAAAATGTTTCAAAAGAGGAAAGAGGTTTTGCCGTTCCGTTTAAAAAATACGGCACCGTTTTTGCGGCATTTGTCATTCTTGCGGCGGTAGCGTTTGCAAATCCCGTTTGGGAGGAATACAAAAACCGCACTGCAAAAAGCGGTATCAGCACTAACGAAACCTCAAAGGACGGCGGCGAAAGTGCGTATACAAAGAACAGCACTGCCTCGGATGTGGTTAAAACAGAAACCGGTACAGCAGACAATGCCGATAAAAATACCGTCAATGACAAACAGACAGACAAAGCTTTAATCAGCGGCGAAAAAGAAGAAATAAATAACGGTTCAAATACAAAGAAAAACGCTGAAATTAAGCATAATATCAGCGAAAATACCGATTTGCAAACATCACCCGAAAGAAGCGTGCCGAACAGCGAAAATGCAGACAACGAAAATTTAAGGGTATTTTCTGTTTACGGCGAGGATGCCGAAAATAAAACGTCCGCACCGAACGAAAGAAATGCAAAATCCAAGACGGACTGCGCAGATACGGACGCTGAGCCTTTCTCCGCCACGTCATTTATCGGCGAAAGCAGCGCCGCAGATGACCCTGCGCAGGACGCTCCTTCATCAAAACGAGCGTCGGGCGGCTCGGGCAATTTTTACGATATTGTGAAAATAAGCGTGCAATCACACCTTGATTTGGGTGAAACCGAAAGTATAATCAGCGAAATTTTAGGCTTTGAAGTTATGGGCGCAAACGGCGAAATTGAGATTTTGCTCACGAATGAAGAGTTTGCAAAGCTTGCGGACAACCTTAAAAACAATGCCGATTTTGAGGGTTTTGACGTTGATTTCGGCAAAAATGACGTAGAAATTTTAATTTTTACAAAATAATCCTTTTATTTTTTAAAAAAATATGATAGAATATAAGCATAAGATTTTAAAAGCTCCTATGCTTATATTTATTTTTTATTTTTGGGAGAAAATTATGTCTGCAAAAAATGTACTTTTGACAATAAACAAGCTGTTTCCGCTTCCCGTTCATCCGTTTAACCTTCAGAATGAAGGTAAAATGAGCTATGCCCAGTGGCAGTTTTTAAAAGGGGCGGATACGATAAAAAATTATACTGAATACACCTCAGCGAAGGATATGTTTGAAAACAAAACGGTGCTTGACATAGGCTGCGGCGCTGCGGGAAAATCGCTTTACTACGCCTCGCTCGGCGCACAAAAGGTGTACGGCGTGGACGTTGTGGCGCATTATAAGGAGGAGTCGGAAAAGCTTGCGGCGGAGAAGAATTTGTCCGATAAATTTGAGTTCCGTCTGTGCGACGCAAAACAGCTTGCGTTTGATGACGAAACCTTTGATACTATAATTATGAACGACTCAATGGAACATGTTGCCGAGCCTGAAAAGGTGCTTGCCGAGTGCCACAGGGTGCTTAAAAGAAACGGAAGGCTGTATATAAATTTCTGTCCTTATTTTCATCCGTTCGGTGCGCATCTTTCGGATGTAATCGGTATTCCGTGGGTGCATATGTTGTTTTCACAGAAAACTATGATTGCGGCGTATAAGGACCTTATTTGCGATATGCCCGATAAGGATATGCGCATAAAATTCCGTTTTTCAAAAGATGAAAACGGCAACGAAACAATTTCGTACATTAATAAAATGACTATAAAGCGTTTTAACAAAATTCTGAAAAATTCGCCGTTTAAGGTGATTTACCGCAGAGAAATTCCGCTTCGTACCGCATTTGTTCCGCTTGCAAAGTGCCCGGCGGTGAAAGAAATGTTTGTTAAAATGGTTGCAACTGTTTTGGAAAAACAGTAAAACGATATATGGTGTTTTAAAATCAAAGGAGCGTCTGTCCGATGATAAATATTATGATTGTTGACGACGAAACGCCGTCAAGGCGGCAGGTTTTAAGCGAGCTTTTAAACCTTGGCTACGACCGCAAAAACATATGCGAGGCTCAGAACAGCGCCGCCGCATTAAGGCTTATGCAAAGTTTTAAGCCCGATATTTTAATCAGCGACATAAGTATGCCGAAAATGCTCGGCACCGACCTTGCGCAAAAGGTTACTCAGCTTTATCCGAAGTGCAAGATAATATTTTTTACGGGTTATTCCGACAAAGAATATATGAAAGCGGCGATTAAGCTTAACGTTGTGGATTATCTTGAAAAACCGCTTGATTCCGCAGAATTTGCCCAGGCTGTAAAAAAGGCGGAGGAGGAGGCTAAAGCTCTTTCGGAGCAGGATATGTTTGCCGATAAGGACGGCGCAAGGCTTTTGGAATATTTGTTTAAAAACAAACCTGTTCCCGACGATTTGAAAAATCTTGCGCAGTATAAAGCAATTGTAAATTCACGGGTTATTGCCGCAATTATGGCGCCGCAGGGCGAATGTGACCTTGCCACGGCTGCAGGAAGCCTTATAAACAGCGCAAAGCAAACCTCGGTAAACGTTATAAACCGCTATAAAAACAACGGCGTCATTGAGGCTCTTTTTTATTCAAACACAATAAATTTAAAACAGGATACCGAAAAAATATTCCGTTCGGTTTTTTCAAACCTTGGAGAAAACGAATATATAAAATGTGCGGCAGGCAGTGTTGAAAAAAGCGGGAAAGACACTTATATATCGTATGAAAACGCAGTTTGTGCGCTTGACAATGCGTTTTTTTATCAGCCGAACAGGGCGGTTTTTTATACCGAGCAGACCGAAAAGAGCGATATTGACAGCGAAAAAATAACCGCTGAGGTTTATAATCTTTTGACCGAAGAAAAATATTCTGAGGCAAAAGAGCTTGCACGGAGCCTTTACAAGCGTTTATACAAAAGCAATATTATGATGAGCTCTGCGGCGAAAAAGCTTTATTACAACATTTCTGAAATGATATACAAGTTTTTTAAAAGCTGCTTTTTTGCCTATAACGGCGAATACAGCCTTTATGACAATGCGTTTAATATTCTTGAGGCAAAGTCGCTGGACGATTTGCATTCGCACATTATGAGTGCGCTCAGCCGCATTGAACAGCTCAGCGTTACCTCTGATTTCAACAGCCTTGTAAAATCCGCACTGCTTTATATGGAGCGGAATTTTCAAAATCCGAACCTCTCGATTGTGGATATTGCAACAGGGTGCAACGTAAACGCAAATTATCTTTGCGGAACGTTTAAATCGGTTACCGGCGAAACGATTAATCATTATGTCAACAATCTGCGCATAAGCAAGGCGAAAAGCCTTATTCTTGACACAAACAAGAGCATTGCCGAGATATCGTCGCTGTGTGGATTTAACGACGCAAAATATTTTTGCAAGGTTTTTGCAAAGTACACAAATTATACGCCTACAAATTTTAAAAAGAAGTTTAAGTAAATTAAAAAACTGCTTAGAGGTTAAGGCTTTTCTAAGCAGTTTTGTTTTTTAAAATATAAAATTTTCGTATTTTATTTTGCCGATTTTCCCAGATATGCTTTTCGCACGTCTTCGTTTGCCAAAAGCTCTGCGCCGGTGCCGGTCATTGTTATTTTTCCCGTTTCCATAACATAAGCCTCGTCCGCAATTTTAAGCGCCATATTCGCATTCTGTTCAATCAAAAGAACCGTCACGCCCTGATTGTTGATTTCTTTTATGATATCAAAAATATCACGCACAACAAGCGGTGCAAGACCGAGCGACGGCTCATCCATCATAATGATTTTGGGTCTGCTCATAAGCGCCCTTGCAACTGCCAGCATTTGCTGTTCGCCGCCTGAAAGCGTGCCTGCCAGCTGCCAGTTTCTCTCTTTTAAAATCGGAAAAAGGTTGTACATTTTTTTAATATCTTCATCAAGGCTGTCTTTTCTCAAATAGCCGCCGATTTTAATATTTTCGAGAACGGTGAGGTTTGAAAAAACCCTTCGTCCTTCGGGAACAAGCGCAATACCCCGTGAGATAATTTCGTTTGCGCCCTTTCCCACAAGCTCTTCGCCGTCAAGTTCAATGGAGCCGGAATCGGGCTTTACAAGACCTGCTACAGAGCGCAGCGTGGTTGACTTTCCTGCGCCGTTTGCGCCGATAAGCGTCACAATTTTTTTATCGGGAATTTCTAAGCTTACGCCTCTTATCGCACGTATTCCGCCGTAAGAAACGTGTAAATCGTTAATCTTAAGCATTGTCGCTCACCCCCAAATATGCCTCTATAACCTTCGGATTGTTCTGCACCTCGTCGGGCGTTCCCTGTGCAATAAGCTTTCCGAAATCGAGAACGTAAATTCTGTCCGAAATATCCATAACAAGGTCCATATGATGTTCAATCATAAGAATTGTAAGACCGAATTCGTTTCTGATTTTTCCGATAAAAGCGGTAAGCTCCTCGGTTTCCTGCGGATTCATACCTGCCGCCGGCTCGTCTAAAAGAAGAAGTTTCGGCTCGGTTGCGAGCGCACGTGCAATTTCAAGATGGCGCTGCTTGCCGTAGGGGAGGTTTGTCGCCTTTTCGTCCTTTACCGAAGAAAGGTCAAGAATATCCAGAAGCTTTAAAACCTCTTCTCTCTGCTTTTGCTCCTCTTTGTAATTTAAGCGGAAGGCAGACGAAAAGATATTCGATTTTTTCTTTAAATGCTTTGCGATAAGTACGTTTTCAAACACCGACATATTTTTGAAAAGACGTATGTTCTGAAACGTTCTTGCAATGCCGAGTTTTGTAATTTTATCGGGCGTAGGCTCTGCAACGGATCTGTATTTTCCCAGATTTCCGCCCTTGTAAAGCTTTTTCATTTTTCCCTGAGGATGATTTTCTATAATGCGCTTTCCGTTAAAATAGACAGCGCCGTTTGTGGGGGCATAAACGCCCGTTATAACATTGAACGCAGTGGTTTTTCCTGCGCCGTTGGGGCCGATAAGCGCCACAATTTCGCCTTTTTCAATGTCGAGCGTAAAGTCGTTTACCGCAACAACACCGCCGAACTGCATTACAATATTTTCCACGTGGAGTACATTTTCAGCCATTATTTTTGTACCTCCTCAACTGTCTTTTTGTCCTTTTTGCTGCGTTTAAACAGCGAGGCAAGATAATCCCAGGTGAGCTCATTGTCGCCCATAAGACCTTTTCTGAAGAACAGCACCACAATCATAAGAATGATTGAGAAGATAACCATTCTGAAGCCCGAGCGCAGAAGCGGAACCTGGAAAGAGCCAATCATAAGCGGCTTGTCAAGACCTCTGAGCCACCATTCTTTTGAAAAAATTACCAAAAATGCGGCAATAATGCTGCCCGAATAGCTGCCCATACCGCCGATAACAACCATAAGCAAAATATAGTAGGTAGCGGTTGCGAGGGTGAAGGTTGTTGCCGAAATCGCCTTTAGGTACATAGCCAGCAGCGCACCGCCGATACCTGCGAAAAACGAGCTTATTACAAACGAGAGAATTTTGTGTTTCATAAGGTTAATGCCCATTGCCTCGGCGGCAATTTCGTCATCTCTGATTGCCTTAAACGCTCTGCCGTAGGTTGAATTTTTGATAAGAAACATTATTGCAATGCAGATTATTGCAACAATAAATATTGCGTAGTACGAGTTAAATTTAGGAATACTGTTAAGACCGAGCGAGCCGTTTGTAACCTTATTGAGCCATGAACTTGCGGTAACAATACGCACAACCTCCGCAAAACCGAGGGTTGCAATGGCAAAATAGTCGCTCTTGAGCCTGAGAACCGGCATACCGATTAAAAAAGCGAAGAACGCCGCAACAAGACCTGCAACGATAAGTGCCGGAATAATCGGCAGTTCAAGGTTTTTAATACAATCCGCCACGCCGTAAAGGTAATAAACATTATCCCTTGCGTTAACGGGAATGGTGAGCACGGCATAAGTGTAAGCGCCGAGCGTCATAAAACCTGCCAGACCTAACGAAAACTGTCCCGTTACGCCGTTGAGCATATTCATAGACACCGCCAAAAGTGCATAAATAACACCCATTTGCAGGGATGTGCGAAGCATTGAGGTTGTCGGCAGATTACCTGCAAAAAGCACAAAACCCGCAATTATTATAACCGCCGCCGCAGTGGCGATAAATTTTGTCTGTTTTTTCATAATTTTTTGCACCTTCTTTGTTATTATACCTTTTCACGCTCTTTTTCGCCGAACAAGCCTGTCGGTCTGAACAAAAGCACAACTATCAGAATCACAAAAGTAAAAGCGTCGGAAAATTCCGAAAAAATTCCGGCTTTTATAAACGTTTCGCAAAGACCGATTAAAAATCCGCCCGCAAGCGCACCGGGAATTGAGCCGATACCGCCGAAAACTGCGGCAACAAAGCACTTTAATCCGGGAAGCGAGCCGGAGAGAGGATAAACCTGCGGTCTGGGCGTGAAATAAAGAATAGAGCCGACAGCCGCAAGCGCACAGCCGATAACAAAGGTTATGCTTATAACGCTGTTGATTTTAACGCCCATAAGCTGCGCCGTTTCAAAATCTTTTGAAACAGCCCTCATAGCCATACCCACTTTTGTTTTGTTGATAAGCGCAACGAGCGCAATAACAAGCGCTATAGTCAAAATCGGCGTAATGAAGGTTACAAGAGAGGTTGAAATTGAGCCGATTGTAATTTTCCTGTCAAGCACGGCGATTGAAGGATAAGATTTCGGGAGTGCCGAAAAAAGATAGGTTGCAAAGTTCTGCAAAAAGTACGAAACACCTATTGCCGAAATCATAATGGACATTCTCGGTGCGCTTCTAAGCGGCTTGTAGGCAAGCTTTTCGGTCAGTACGCCGAGAAGAATGGTTGCTGCAATCACTATTACTATTGAAATCTGCCACGGAATTAAAAAATCTGTCATTGCGATAATCATAAAATAACCCGCCATCATAAAAATATCGCCGTGAGCAAAGTTTATGAGGCGCAAAATTCCGTATACCATAGTATATCCTATGGCAATCAAGGCATAAATACTTCCGATTGATATGCCGTTTAAGCAATTCTGCAAAAATGCGTTCATCGGGATTTTCCCCCTTAAAAAAATGTACCGTTAAAATAAAAATATCGGCGAGGCAAGAAACCTCGCCGATTGAGATTTAATTTACAAAATTATTCAACAGGTGTGAAATTACCGTCTGTAAGCTGAGTTCCGATAAATTTGAACGCACCGTTTTCTATAACTTTGATGTAAGCTTTATCCTTTTTAGCGTCGCCGTTTTCGTCAAATGCGAGCGAACCTGTAACGCCTGTTGTGTCAAGAGTTGTAAGAGCGTCACGGATAGCCTGAGAATCGGTCGATTTAGCCGCTTCGATAGCGTCTAAGATTACATTGTAAGAATCAAAGCCGAGAGCCGAAACAGCCGCAACACCGTCGCTGCCGCCGTTGAGCTTCAAGTTTTCGTTCGAGCTGTTAAGATATTTAACAAAGCCGTCAACAAACTCTTTTGCCGAAGGGTCTTTCTCGTCAAAGAAGGTCGAGAAGGTTACGCCTTCGCAGTTTTCAGCGCCTGCGTTATTGATGATTGTTTCGTTTTCCCAAGTGTCGCCTGCCATAATCGGGCATTTAATTCCAAGCTCACGAGCCTGTTTGATGAAAAGACCTGCTGTTGCGATGGACGAAGGAACGAAGATAACTTCGGGATTAGCCGCTTTAGCCGCTGTTAAAATAGCGTTAAAGTCAGATTCGTTTGTGTTGTACGTACCTTCGTAAACAATGTCGCCTTTAAATGCCTTTTTAAAGTAAGAAGCAAGACCTGTCGAGTAGTCGTCGCCGTTCTGGCAGATTACAGCAGCCTTTTTAAGACCTTTTGTAACGCCGGCATAGTTTGCCATAACAGTGCCCTGGAACGGGTCAAGGAAGCAAACTCTGAAGTAGTAGTCATTGCCCTGAGTAACCTGCGGGTTTGTGCACGAGCAGCCTACAGCGGGAATTTTAGCTTCTGCAAACGTGGGGCCTGCAGCGATGGAAACACCCGAACCGTAAGAGCCGATAACAGCCTTTACGCCCGAAGAAACGAGCGACTGAGCAGCCGTAACCGCCGCTGTTTTATCAGATTGGTTGTCAACTTCAACCAATTCAATTTTGTATTCTTTTCCGTCAATGGTAACCGAAGGTCTGATGGAATTTGCATAGCGAACGCCGAGAACTTCCTGAACGCCGCCGCCGCCGTTTTCGCCTGTGGTAGGCTCAAACACACCGATCTTAATTACATCACCGTTTGTCTGATTGCCGTTTCCGCAAGCTGCAAGTGAAAACACAAGCACAAGTGCGAGGGCAACCGATAGAAGTTTTTTCATAAAATACCCCTCCAAGTTTTAAATATATAATAATATGATAATACAATTATTTCAATTTGTCTATAGTTTTGTAAAAATTTTGCGAAATTTACCAAAAATTTTTTTCATACAACCGCCGCAAAAGTTTAATTTTGTACTTTTTTTAGTGAAAACGGGCAAAAACAGTGTTTACAAAGCGGAAAAAGTGCGATATAATATTTTTGCTACATTATATCAATTATAAATGGTAATCATATTGGGGTATGCGCTTTTGTAAAAAGCGTACACTCCGATTACTTGTATCCTTCAGTGTATGTTATGGGTATTAATTGAAGTAGTGTAGCAACTCTCAAGGTCGGAGCTGGACGTTTTTATTGCGTAACTCCGGTTTTCGGGGTTGCGCATTTTTTATTTTGCAAACAAAATATTTACAAATTAAAAAAAGTGTGTTATAATATTAATGTCACACAAACTGAATATTTGCATAATACAATGGGAACACTCGTTACGTTAAAAACGAGGGCTTGCTTAACGTTTCCATTGTATAAATAATGCTGAAATGGTTTGTGTGACAACAAAAGAGCAAAGCCGTTCGTTTTTTGTGCGTGGGCTTTTGCTCACGCATTTTTTATTTTGCAAGCAAAAAATATTTACAAAATAAAAAATGTATGGTATAATACTCAGGTCACGAGTAATATTTAAAAAAACAGCTATAATATTCTAAAGGAGCTTTCGTTTTGGTAAAAACGCAGGCTTTGCCGTTGTTCCTTTAGAATTATTAGCTATTCGGAATGAAAAACTCGTGACACAGTGGGCACTGCCTCGGCGTTTTTCGGTGTGTAGCTTTGCGCTGCACACTTTTTTATTTTGCAAACAAAAAATGTTTACAAAACAAAAAATGTATGGTATAATAGTTTCGCTACATTATATCAATTATAAATGGTAATCATATTGGGGTATGCGCTTTTGCAAAAAGCGTACACTCCGATTAGTCGTCCCTTTATGATTATCATTAGGTGTTGATTTTGATGTAGTGTAGCAACTCTCAAGGTCGGAGCTGGACGTTTTTATTGCGTAACTCCGGTTTTCGGGGTTGCGCATTTTTTATTTTGGAGGGATTGGGTATGATTAACGATTTCGATTTTGAAGCAGGGATTATTGCAAAAAAGATTTTGAAGGAGTGCGACAAGTACATAAAAGGAAATATGGAAAACACCGAAATAATTGATAAAATGGCAAATATTGCCGCTTGCGACACTCTTATCGACATTCAGCTTATTTTGGAAAATGACGAATTGTCCGATACCGGAAAGGTGAGAAAAATAAGAAATGCTTTGTCATTGTATCACCGTTAAAATGGTATTAAAAATATTTACAATGATATCAAACATAATTAAAACTGCATTAAAACGGCAGCAAAAAAAGACGGCTAAAATCATTTTTTTATAAGAAATGGATTTAAAACCGTCTTTTTTGATGCATATTATTTTATTTTTTCTTTCATAACCTCAATTGCGGCGGAAAGCTGTGCGTCCTCGCCGTCGGGAATATACCTTACCGAGGTGTTTTTATACTTTTCGTCAAGCTCAACCGTTTTGTCCGGCTCAAGCCCGATTTTGTCTATGCAAACGTTGTTCGGCGTAAAATATTTTGCCGTCGTAATTTTTGCAATCGACTTGTCGCCAAGGTCAAAAATGGTTTGAACAACGCCCTTTCCGTAGGTTTTTGTACCCACCGTATATGCCTTGCCGTTATCGTGAAGCGAGCTTGTGAAAACCTCTGCCGCGCTTGCCGTCTGCGAATTTGTAAGTATCACAATCGGAAGGTCGATTTTTTCGCTGTCCTTCGCCTTATAAACCGTTTCGCCGCCGTTTTTGTCCTTCACGGTAAGAATTATGCCTTCGTCAAGAATTTGGTCAACGCAGTTTGTGATGATGTCAAGCGCACCGCCGGGATTTGAACGCACGTCAAAAATTATGCCCTTTGCGTTTTTGTTTTTTGCCTCGGCAAGAGCCGATTTAAGCTGCTCGGCGCAGTGACCTTCAAACATTGAAATTCTTATATAATAAATGCCGTCCGAAAGCTGTTTTGACGATACCTGAACGGTTTCGATTTCGCTCGGCGAAACGCTTACCGTAACGGTGTTTTTATTGCGCTCAACCGCCATTTCAAAGGTTTTGCCGTCATATTCTTTTATGGCTGACGATATTTCGGAAAGCTCTGCTCCGACAACGTCGTTTCCGTCGATTTTTTTGATTATGTCGCCCGGCAAAAGACCTGCTTTTTCTGCCGGCGTGCCTTCGTAGACGTCCGAAATTACCGTTTCGGCGCCGTCCTTTGTTACCTCCACGCCTATGCCGGTGTAATTTCCCGTGCTCATTTCGTTGAAAGAATCATATTTTTCGGGTGAAATATACTCTGTATACGGGTCGTTAAGCCCCGCAAGATAGCCTGCATATGCCCACTGCTGCATATTGTTTTTGTCAATATCGCCGTAAAAATATTTGTCCACAAGCCTGTCAATGCGGCTGAGTTTTGAGAGTGCGCCTGCGGTTTGGTTGCTTGACAGAAAATACACAATATTGCTGCCGAAAGCAAAGTACAGAACCGACGACGCCGCAAATGTCAGGATTGCGGTTATCAGCACCGTGCAAATTGTTTTTTGCTTGTTAGTCATTAAAACACTAATCTCCTATAGCTATTTTTGAACATACGGAAGCGGATTTACCGGCGAACCGTTGACACGCACCTCAAAATGGATGTGCGGGCCGCTGGAAAGCCCGGTGGAACCGCATTTTGCAATAACTGTTCCTCTTGTTACCTTTTGCCCTGCCGAAACGCAGAGCGAGCTGTTATGACCGTAAAGCGTGGTATATCCGCCGCCGTGGTCGATAATTACATAGTTGCCGTAGCCGCCCGAGTTATATCCTGCCACAATAACCGTTCCGTCGTTTGCGGCAAGAACGTTTGTGCCGTAGGCTGCGCCTATATCAACGCCTGCGTGCCCACGGTATGTGCCGAGCACAGGGTGAAGCCTTCTGCCGTACTGCGACGTGATAAGCGTTGATGACGCCGACGGCCAGCCGAATTGTCCGCCCACGAATTTTGTGTTCACCGAAACTCTTGACTGTGCGCTTGCCCAAGCCGCAGCCTCCTGTTTTTGCGCCTGTTCGTATGCCTTCTGATAAGCTGCAATGTCCGATTCAAGCTTTCTTTGACGCTCTTCGTTCTGCGCAATTTTAGCGTTCAGAGTGGCTTTATTCGATTCAAGATTTGATTTGTTTGCGTTAAGAGTTGCCTGAGTTTTTTCAAGCTCGTCCGCAAGGGTCTGAATTTTTTCTTCCGTTGCTTTTAATGTGTCCAAAAGGTTTTTGTCGTATTCCGAAACCATTTTGACAATTTCAACTCTGTTTAAAAAGTCGGTAATCGAGCTTGCGGTTGACAGCATTTCAAGGTAAGTCTGGTTGCCGTTTTCAATCATATACTTAACTCTTGTTATGTACGACTGATTTTGCTCCTCGCTTTTTGCCTTTGCTTCTTCAAGTTCTTTTGCCGTTTGGTCGATTTTAACCTGGTTTGCGTCTATATCAACCTCGAGCGAATGAATTTTTTCCGACACTTTTGTGATTTCTGCGTCAAGCGCCTCGTGCTGCGACGCAGCCGCATTTTTTTCGTTTTTGGCAGCGTCCATTTCTTTTTTTATCTGCGACGACGACTTTGCCGCATACACCGATGACATTGCCGCACTCAATATGATAATTCCCACAAATGCGACAAGCGCTACCCACGCAAAAACTTTTATCCAAATTTTTTTAATCTGCATTTTTTTCATCATCACACCTTCAAATACTTTCTCATAGATACCGCACTGCCGATTGCGCCCAGCCCCATACCGATTGCAAGATATCCGCCTGCAATAACAAACGCCATTTCGCCAAAGGATTTAAAGCTGATAATTGAAGTTCCGACAGGGTCTGAGCTGCCGATAAGTTTAAGCAGGGAATTATATCCGTATTCCGTAAGGAAATACGCAATAACCGCCGCTATAAAGCCGACAAGCACGCCTTCTGTCACAAACGGACCCCGTATAAACGAATCGGTTGCGCCGACGTATTTCATAATGTTTATTTCTTTTCGTCTGTTATGAACGGTAAGCTTAATTGTGTTCGATATAATAAATATGCTGATAAACGCAAAGATTATTACAACCCAGATTGAAATGTTGCGCACCGTTTTTGTAATGCGCTGAACGTTTGTTGTAAGTTTTTCGGAGCTTTTTACCGTTTTTACGCCTTCGATTTTTGAAATATACTCCGCAACCTGTTTGGTTTGCGAAATATCGGTGAGCGTAACCTTGTAAATATCGCTTATAATGCTTGAGGGCACACCCTCAAAATAAGCCTGCTGCTCTTTCGGGATGCTTGAAACATACTCGTTGAAAAGCTCGTCGCCCGATTTAAAGGTCAACTCTTTAACATACTGATTTTGCTTTATTTGGTCGCCGATTGCGGCAACAACCGCCTCGTCGGTGATTGCCTCATCCACAAAAACCTGAATCTGACACTGGTTTGCCGCCTGCTCGCCCATATAATTTATGTTTATGGTAAGCATTGTAAACACGCCGAAAACAAACAGGCACGCAACCGAAACGAGAATGGAGGCAGCCGACATAAAGCCGTTGCGCACAACCGAACGCAGTGCGTCGGATAACATTCTCTTTAAATTTCTAATTAACATAATTGTAGCCACCCTTTTTCTCATCACGGGAAATTGCACCGTGGTCAACCTCAATAACACGCTTTTGCATCATATCAACAATTTTTTCTGCGTGCGTTGCCATAACCACAGTTGTGCCCCGTTTGTTGATGTCGTCGAGAATCTGCATAATTTCCATAGTGGTTTCGGGGTCAAGATTACCCGTAGGCTCGTCCGCAATAAGGACTGCCGGATTGTTTACGATTGCCCTTGCAAGCGCAACCCTCTGCTGCTCGCCGCCCGAAAGCTGGGAGGGAAACATTTTTGCCTTTGCCGTAAGCCCCACCTGCGAAAGAACGTTCGGAACGTTTTTTCGTATTTCACGTCTTGACGCACCCACAATTTCCATTGCATATGCCACGTTGTCATAAGCGTTTTTGTTCTGCAGAAGACGAAAATCCTGAAATACAACGCCGATTTTGCGCCTGAAATAAGGAATTTGCCTGTGCGTAAGAAACGACGTGTTTGTTTCGTTGATTATAATTGTTCCGTCCGACGGAACAAGCTCACGCATAATAAGCTTTATAATAGTTGATTTTCCTGCGGCGGAAGAGCCTACAAGAAAAACAAATTCTCCCTTGTCGATGTAAAAGTTTACGTTTTCAAGCGCTTTGGTGCCGTTTTCGTAAACCATAGACACATTGTTGAATAAAATCAATTTTTACACCTCAAATTCTTATTGCGTTCGACTGCAAATATTTGTTAACCATCATTGCAACTTTGAATATAATCGCTTCGTCAAATATTCTTAAGTCAAGCCCCGTAATTTTCTGAATTTTGTCAAGACGGTAAACAAGAGTGTTTCTGTGCACATAAAGCTGCCTTGACGTTTCGGAAACGTTAAGGTTGTTTTCAAAAAACTTCTGAATGGTAAACACAATTTCCTGGTCAAGGTCGTCAATGGAGCCTCTTTTGAACACTTCACTCAAAAAGAGCTCGCAAAGCGTTGTGGGAAGCTGATAGATAAGACGTCCTATACCGAGGTTGTCATAGCTTATAATGGATTTTTCGTTGTCAAACACCTTGCCCACTTCAAGCGCAACCCTTGCCTCTTTGAAGGAACGTGCAATTTCTCTTACATTATTTATAAGCGTGCCTATGCCGATTGTCACCTTCATAAGGTTTTCGCTCATAAGATTGTTGTGAATTTCGTGCGCAATATCCTCAAGAACAATGTTTTCCGCATCATCCGGAAAGCTTTTTACAAGCACAATGGAGGATTGGTCTATGCTGATGATAAAGTCGTTTTGCTTATCGGGAAACATATTTTCGATAATTTCAAACGACGAAAAATCGGTATCCTTGTCCGAACGGATAAGATAAACCGCCCTTTTTCCTTCAATAGGAAAATGCAGCTCTGCCGCTTTTGCAAGAACATCACCCGAAAGAATATTGTCGAGAATGATGTTTTTGATAAAGTTTACCCTGTCGTGCTTGTCGTCGTAGAGCGATTTTACGCCCGAGAAGCTTACCTGAAGAATATTGATATAATTTTTTGCAAGGGTATCGTCGCCCTGAATAAAAATTATATAGTCAACCTTGTTCATATTAAGCACAGGCTTGTATGTAAAGCCGTTGTAAGTGAAAGTGTCGGTATTTTCCTCCGTAAAGCTCAAAACGCAGTTTAAATCGTTGGGCGAAATGCAGCCCTCCTTGCTGGCAATGACAAATCCGCCGTCGGTAATCATTCCGAGATGTCTGTTCATTACGTCCTTCATTTGCAGAATAAGCTGCTGGAAAAATCTTGCGTTCACTGTTTACCACCTCAAATCAAAATATATAGCAATTATTTTTTACGCTTTTTTAAAGCAATTTCGACAAAAAACGTTAAAATATACTATTTCATTATGTCTATTATATAATACAACTTCGATTATGTCAATGTATTAACAAACTGTAAATTTTTGAAATCGCAAAATTTTTGGTAAAATTGCACAAACGGAAAAATTTTACATACTGTCAAAATGCAGTGTGCGATTGACATTTTTGCCGCTTGGTGATATAATGCGCAATATATGGCGGTGATGAATTTGGAAGATAAAAAATATGAAAAAATTGCTTTTCCGAGATGGGTGTCCCTTCCCGAAATCGACCTTTATATGGACCAGCTTATCGGGTTTTTTGAAAAAAAGCTTGCCTTTTTGTTTTCGGAGGACGAAAAGGGCGTTACCTCCACAATGATTAACAATTACGTAAAGCACAAGGTGATTATGCCGCCGGTGAAAAAGAAGTATTCACGTGAGCATATTGCATATCTTTTTGTGGTAATTACGCTTAAAAAAGCGTTTTCGATGTCTGAAATAAAAGCATTTATAGAAAAAATGAGCAAAAAAAAGACGGCGAATATTGCGTATGACAGCTTTTGCGGTGCGGTTGAGGACGCTTGCGAGGCGGTGTTTGAGGGCAGAGATGTGCCGAAAACGGAAGGCGTTGACCCGCTTTTGCGTTCGGCGGCGCTCGCTGTTGCATTCAAGCTCTATTCGCAAAGCCTTTTGGCAGAGTAATATACAAATAAGGAAGTAAAATGGAGTAAAATAATGAAGCGCTGCATAAAAAACGGCTTTGTGCAAATGCCTTTTGTGGCGGATTGGAGGTTTTTATGCTTGAAAAAATAAAAGAAGAAGTAAAAAATGCTGTTTGCGAGGTGTGTGACGCCTCCAAAATAAAGAGCGGCGAAATTTTTGTAATCGGTTGTTCGTCCAGCGAAATTACCGGCGGAACAATCGGCAAAAATTCAAGCGAAGAAGTGGGTGCGGCGGTTTTTGACGCAGCGTATGAGGTTTTGAGCAAAAAAGGGATATACCTTGCCGCTCAGTGCTGCGAGCATTTAAACAGAGCGCTTGTAATTGAGAGCGAGGCGGCGGAAAAATACCGTCTTGAAAAAGTAAACGCAGTTCCGTTTGTAAAGGCGGGCGGCTCGTTTGCAACTGCGGCGTACGGCGGCTTTAAAAACCCTGCCGTTGTTGAAAAAATAAGCGCAAAAGCAGGAATGGATATCGGCGAAACGCTTATAGGTATGCATATCGCACCGGTGTGCGTGCCGCTTAGAATTACCGTTAAAAAAATCGGCGAGGCAAACGTTATCTGCGCACGTTCACGTCTTAAATTTATCGGCGGCGTTCGTGCTCATTACGACGAAAGTTTGATGTAGCAATTTTCTTTGGACAGCAGGCAAAAAAGGTCGGAAAATTTTTAAAATTCAGGGCAAACCGCAGTTTGGCTAAGGAGATTTTTATGGACAGAAAAATATTTGAAAAACTTAAAAACGTTCCCAAAGAATACCGTCCCGTTCCGTTTTGGTCGTGGAATGAAAAGCTTGACACAAAAGAAACCGCACGTCAGGCAAATCTTATGAACGAGCAGGGGCTGGGCGGCTATTTTATGCACGCACGCGGCGGACTTCAGACAGAATATATGGGAAAAGAATGGTTCGACAATATAGGCGTCGGCATATCCGAGGCAAAAAAGCTTGGTATGAGTGCGTGGGCATACGACGAAAACGGCTGGCCGAGCGGCTTCGGCGGCGGAATTATAAACGGTCTGGGCGAGAGATATCAGCAAAAATATCTGCGTATAGAAGAGGGCGAGGCGCACACGGAACGCACAATCTGCAACAAGGACGGATACCATTTTTATTACGAGGTGAATCCGTTTTATGTCGATACGCTTGACAAAAATGTGGTTGATGAATTTGTAAAAAGGATATATCAGCCTTATTACGATAAATTCGGCGGCGCACTCGAGGGTGTTTTTACGGATGAACCTCAGGTTTCGAGAAAAGGTATTCCGTGGAGCCTCGTTTTGGAGGACGAGTATGAAAAAGCGTACGGCGAAACGCTTGCGGACAAGCTTATCCGCCTGTTTAAAAACGTTCCGGGATATGAGGATACAAGAAAAAAATTCTGGCGTCTTGTGGCGGATTTGTTCAGCAAAACCTATTCAAAGACGATTTACGATTGGTGCAGCGAGCATAACCTTAAATTCACAGGGCATCTTGTGCTTGAGGACAATATGCGTATTCAGATAACCGCAAACGGCGCTGTTATGCCAAGTTATGAGTATTATCATATTCCCGCAATGGATTGGCTCGGAAGAAGAATTGCAGTTCCCCTGCCGCAGCTTCAGGTTGCGTCGGCTGCGCATCAGACGGGCAAAAAACAGGTGCTTACCGAGGTGTTCGGTCTTTGCGGACACGGCGTAAGCTTTGAGGAATTAAGATGGGTGCTCGAGTGGCAGATGGCAAGGGGAGTAACGCTGTTTTGTCCGCACCTTGAAGGATATTCTTTAAGGGGCATACGAAAAAGGGATTATCCGCCGGCTATGTATTATCAGCAGCCGTGGTGGGATGATTATAAAATGTTTACCGATTCAATGAGCAGAATAGGTATGCTTTTGTCGGAGGGAGAGGTAAAATTCGACACGCTTCTGATACATCCTCAGACCAGTGCGTGGATATCGTTTGACAACGGCGAAAACGAGGGCCTTGAATATTATCAGACAGAGCTCGAAAGGGCAATATCGGTTCTTGAGAAAAAGCACATTTTGTTTGACTTGGGCGACGAAATTATACTGGAGCGCCACGCATTTGTTGACAGCGATACGTTTGTTGTGGGAAAACAGCGCTACAAAACGGTTGTTTTGCCTGCGCACAAAGACTTTTTCGATAATACAAAAAGGCTTCTTGACGAATTTTGTGCAAACGGCGGAAAGGTTATAACGTGCGACGAGGCAGAGGAAAACAGAGTTTGCGACAATGAAAACATTACATATACAAAGCGTGAATTTGACGGATTTGATATGCACTATTTTGTGAACAGCACAAACAAAAAACAGGAGTGCAGCTTTTTTGTCGGGGACGAAATTCTTGACATTATGACGGGCGAAACAAAGGCTTTTTGCAAAAAATATACCTTTGAACCCTGCGACAGCGTTGTGCTTTTTGATACGGGAAACAAAAAAGAGGCTGTTTTTAAAAAAGAAAACAAGCGCCTTGTGCCGGACGGCAAGTGGGAGATAAAGCGTGCGGACGACAATGCGTTTGTGCTGGATTTTTGCACTCTTTATGCCGACGGCAAAAAATACGGCGACAATGTGCATATTAATTCGGTGCAGAAAATTGCGTGCGATTTTAAAAGAAAGGTGCGCATAAAGTGCGTTTTTAAATTCAGGTGCAATTATGTTCCCGAAAAAATTTCGCTTGTATGCGAAACGCCCGAAAAATTTGATTTTAAGATAAACGGCAAAAAGTTTGATTTTAAAGACGAGGGAAATTATGTTGACATTTCGTTTAAAAAATCGGATGTGTCAAAATACTTAATCTGCGGCGAAAACGTTTTGGAAACCGAGTGCGATTTTGTCCAGAGCGACGCCGTTTACGAGAACCTTAAAAAGTCTGAAATATTTGAAAGCGAAAAAAATAAGCTTACATATGATACCGAAATTGAGGCAATGTATCTTACGGGCGATTTTTCGGTTATGGCAAAGGACGGTTTTGAAAAGCTTGACAAAAACGCCGTAAGAAGCTGCGGCGAAGTTTTTATCGACGCTCCCGTTAAGTTTATTGACGCAAAAAACATTGAACAGCAGGGATTTTTGTTCTTCTCGGGAAAGATGACGCTTTCAAAAAAGTTTGACGCAGATGACACAAATCTTGATATTCTGTTTAAAAAGACGGGCATTAACGTGCTTGAATTTAAGGTTAACAAAAACGCTGCGGCAAAATGCATATGGCAGCCGTACAAAACAGATATTTCAAAATTTGTGAAAAAGGGCGAAAACGAGCTTGAAATGACGGTTACAAACAATCTTCGAAACCTTCTCGGGCCGCATCACTTAAAAGAGGGAGAAAGCTTCAGCGTCGGACCCGCAGCATTTTTCAAGGATAAAAACGTGTGGAATCATTTTAATCCGAGAGAGTGGGACGACAACTATTGCGTGTGTGAAACGTCGGTAATTTTTGAAGGGTGATAAAAAATCACCCTTTGTTAATTATATACAAATATTGTATAATTAAAGTGTGCATTGCAAAAAAATAATTTGAAAAAAGGGGGCGGCTTAAAGGGTGCTTATCGGCATAGTTTTTTCAATTATCGTTATTTTGCTTGTCGGCATAATAAAAATCAAGGGTAAGTATA
This sequence comes from uncultured Clostridia bacterium, assembly GCA_934500875.1. Classification (GTDB taxonomy): domain Bacteria; phylum Bacillota; class Clostridia; order UMGS1810; family UMGS1810; genus Qingrenia. The sequence goes on from CAKSTL010000002.1 coordinate 72,143, forward strand.
CTTTAGGATTTGTCACCGCCTGTCTTTCCATTGTTCTGCTTCTTCTGTCGCTTATGCTGTATATCACAAAAATGACGGTATACCGATACTTTTTTCAGATAGAATTTGTAATTTACCGCTTTATCAGCAACATAAAAATAAGTTTTTACGACATAAAATGGATTCTGATACTGGCAATTGCGGTTTTTCAGCTTTCCATGACCCTTATCACGGTAAGGGATGTGTATAATTCAAGGCAGGGCTTTGCAAAAAAATACATTGCGCTCTATGCCGTGCTTACCGTAATTTATCTTTTTGCAAATTCCACATATATTTCGGAATATATTTATATCGGCGTAAGCAAAAACATAGGCTATGCAGTGTTTATAAGGCGGTTTATAGTTTTATACAACAGCGCATATATGCTTATTTTTTCGCTCTGCCCTTACGTTTCGATAGTGCGCAATTACTTTTCAACAGTTCTTTTGTTTAAAAAGCGCCATCTTAAGGCAATTTTTGCGGCAATACTTCTTTTGCAGCTTTTGTATGTTTTTCTCATACGTGCCACGCCGCTTAAATTTTTTATCGAAAATGCGGATATCTACAATTATACAAGTATAAATCTTATATACGACGAAACCCTTTATATATACGTTCCGGCAATAATTGCGGCGGCGCTTGTGGTGGCTTCGTATGTTATGCTGCGCTTTAAATTTCCGGAGGAATATTTATTTTTGAGGCGGAGAAAATCAAATCAGAAGTTTAAAATTCTTTTCGGCGATATGCGCCATCTTTTTCACAGCTACAAAAACGTTATGCTTTCGATTGAATTTTTGCAGGACAAGGCAATGAAAAACTACGGCACCGAAAAGGGCAAAAAGGCGCTTTGCGACATAAAAAGCAATATAGACGCATTTTCGGCGCAGGCAACAAAGTTTTTTGAAATTTACAACAGCAATCTTGAGCTTAATCTTGAATCGGTGTGCATAGACGAATGTATGGATTTTGCGGTGGGACGTATTGATTTTTCGTCAATAGAAGTAAAAAAGATGTATCTTGACGATATGGCAACGGTGTACGGCGATTTTGACTATCTTCAGGAAATGTTTTACAATATTCTCTCAAACGCCAAAGAGGTTTTGGAGATATCGAAGCGAAGCGAAAAGAGGATCGAAATAAGAATATGGTTTGAAAAGCCGTGGGTGTGCATAAGCATTAAGGATAACGGCGAGGGAATTCCGAAAAGATATATAAACAGCATTTTCAAACCGTTCAGCTCCACAAAAAAGTCGTTTAAAAACTGGGGTCTGGGTTTGTCGTATGTAAAAAATGTTGCCGAGGCGCATCTGGGGTACATTGACGTTTGCAGCAAAATTTCGGAATATACGGAATTTCAGATAATTCTTCCTGTCGATTGAAATAACAAAGGAGATAGAAATGGAAAAGATAAGGTGTATGGTTGTGGACGACCTCGAAAGCATAAGAGAGCATTTTTGCACACTTATATCCGAGTGCGGCGATATGGTGCTTGCCGCCGAAGCAGACAGCGCAAAGGACGCTGTAACAACCGCAAAAAAGGCAAATCCCGATATTATTCTGATGGATATTCAGCTTGAGGACGAAACCGCCGGAATAAGGGCAACCGAAAAAATAAAAGAGGATATGCCAAACGTCAAGGTTATTATTCTTACGGTGCACAACAACGACAAATTTATGATGGACGCATACCTTGCCGGAGCGTCGGATTATATTTTAAAATACGACAACGACAAAAATATTCTCGACACCGTGCGTATGGTTTACAAAAACGACTTTTTTCTCGGACCGCTTTTGGCAAAAAAGCTTAAAGAAAGCCTTACCCTTGCCAGAAACAGAGAGGAAAGCCTTCTGTTTTTTATAAACAACTACTCCCGTCTTACCGACGCCGAAAAGCGCATAACAAAGCACCTTTATTCCGGCAAAAAACGGCGTGAAATAGCCGAGGCGGAATTTGTTTCGATTGAAACGGTAAAAACGCACATAAGCCATATACTTAAAAAGCTCGGATTTCATTCTGCCGCTTCACTGACAGCGTTTTTGAAAAAGATAAAAATATTTGACGAATTTGACGTTTAGAATAGTTTGAAAACACCGTAAAAGCCACTCCTCGATAAGTAAGCATTGCCTTAAAAACATATTTTTTGCGCCTTTCTGCGTTAAAAAAACTCGCAATCCGTCAGGATTACTCGCTTTTTTGCCTTGAAATTCATCAAAAAATCTCGTTTTTAAGGTGCAAAGCAGTTTTGAATATTGGATTTTACAATTCAGACAAGAAATAAAACCTGCCATATGCGGTAAGCATAATGGCAGGTTTTTGACGTAGTATGAATTTAAAATACAGCTTCAAAACCAATGCTTTCTTATCGAGGAGCGGCTAAAGCGGTGTTTTTTTCTTCGGCGTTAAAATGGGGTGAGGTAATATCACCCTTTTCAAAAAACGGGTGAAATGATATCATTATCATAAGGAAAAAAGGAGGATGTTTATGAAAAGGTTTTGCGCTGTTTTGGCATTTATTCTGCTGATAAACACTTTTTCTGTATCGTTTGCGGCAAGCGTTTCGTATAACGACGATACCAAAAGCGTTACGCTTTCGGGAAACACCGGAGATTTGCCGGGAGAAGGAAACGTTACCGCAATGCTTGTTACAAAGGGCTGCGACAGAGAAAACTTAAACCCTGCGGACATTGCATACATAGGTCAGACAAAGGCTTTGCAGGATAAAAGCTACAGTTTTTCGTTTGCGGTGCCGCAAAAATTTGATTTTGACAATCTTGAGGTTTTTGTAAAGTATGAAGGATGTGACATCACGTACCTTTTGGAAAAATCGTACTTTTCGCAAAAAGCAGGAAACGTAACGGCTTATTCCGACGGGCAAAACGTTGTGTATAAGTCGGATTCGGGCGAGAGCAAAACGGCATACATAGCCTTTTTTGACGGCGGCGGAAAGCTTGTCGGGGCAAGCGTATACACCTCATCTGCCGAGGATGAGATACCGTTTCCGAAAAATGCTGAGGGTGCAAAGATTTTTGTGTGGCAAAACGGAACGCTTCTTCCTTATATGAGCGCTCACAAAATTCAAAGAGGCGTTGTAAAAAACTTTAAGGTTTTGTTTCCGCAGTTTACGGATAAGGCGCTTACCTTCAGCTATGACGACGGCGCCTCGACCGATAGCGGTATCATAGAACTTTTTGACAGTTACAATATTAAGGCTACCTTTAACCTTATTAACGAGAACGACGAATATAAGGAAATTTATAAAAACCACGAGGCGGCAAGCCACTCTGCAAACCATATTGATATGAGAGCGAGCGCAGATCCTTACAGGACAACGGAGGAATGTATATCGGCAATAACCGAGGGCAAGGCGCAGATTGAAAGAATGTTCGGAAAATGCGCAGGTTTTGTGTGGCCGTACACCGTCCCCGACGAAAGAAGCGATTATCCTTATCTTTTAAAGGCGGTAAAAGAAAATTACAGTTGGGCACGGACGGTTAATTCCACCGGAAGCTTTGACCTTCCCGAGGACTGGTACAATTGGAATCCGACCTGTCATCACAAAAATATGTTCAGTTTTGTCAACGACTTTTTGTATACCGACACAGGCAATTTAAAGCTTTTTTACATATGGGGACATACGTTTGAGTTCAGCGAAAATTATGATAATAACAGATATCTGATTGAAGATTTTGCAAAACTTATTTCAAAGCACAACGTATGGAAGGCGACAAATTCGCAGATTTACGATTACGTTCAGAGCAGCAAGGCTCTCAAATACGAGGACGGCTGCTTATACAACGGCTCGGACATGGATTTGTATATTGAGGCTGACGGCGAAAACATTTTGCTCGGTGCAAAAAAGACCTATTACGGCAAAGAAGCGGCGGCAGAATATACCACGGTATTTCCCGGATTTGCAAAAAAGGCTCTTACATTAAGCTTTGACGACGGCAAGGTGCAGGATGGCGACGTTGCAAAAATTCTTAACGAAAACGGATTAAAGGCTACGTTTTATGTTAATTACAAAAGCTCGACGTATGCCGAAAGATATAAAGGTCACGAGGTGGCAAGCCACACTGCGGGACACATAAATATGAGCGCAAGCGCAAACCCTTACAAAACGTTTGAGGAATGTATATCGGCAATAACCGAGGGAAAGGCGCAGGTTACAGATATGTTTGGCAGCTGCGCAGGTTTTGCATGGCCGTTCGGCGTGCCTGTTACAAGAAGCGACTATGACGAAATTCTATCTGCCGTAAAAGAAAATTTTGATTATGCAAGACCTGTTTTGACTTCGGGAAGCTTTGATATTCCAAGTGACTTTTACGACTTTAAAAATACCTGCCGCATAACCGAGCTTAACAGTTACACCGAAAGCTTTTTGGAGGACGACGGAAAAATTAAGCTTCTTTCATCGTGGGGACATTCAACCGACTTTGATGATTCCTTCAGCATAAGCGATTTTGAAACGTTTTGCAAAAAAACGGGAGAAAGAAGCGACATCTGGAAGGCGACAAACGGACAGGTTGCGGAATATGTATCCGCCGCACGTATGCTCAAAGCGGACGGCACTGTTTTGCACAATCCGTCAAACATTGCGGTTTATATAATTTCAAACGGACAGAACATAAAAATTGAAGGCGGCGGTTATGCCGATATCGGATAATTAATCAAGGAGGATTTTAAAATGAAAAAAAGAGTTATTGCACTTACGCTTGCGCTGTTTACGGCTGTTTCGGTTCTTTCGGGCTGCAAGGGAAAAGAAACGTCGGGCGGCAATGTGACAAAAATTACAATGTGGACGGCAAATTCACATTCAAAGCTTGAAATGGAAAATCTGGTAAACGAATTTAACCGCACCGTAGGCAAGGAAAAGGGCATTGAGTTTGAGTATATCATCAAAGAAAACGACCTTTCAAAGCAGGTTGAAATTGCGCTTTCAACAAATCAGGCGCCCGACTTTTTCGGAGGAGTAGACTTAGAAAAGGGCGTTCAGAACGGATATATCGCACCGATTGAAGATTTGCCCGGCGGAAGCGAGCTTATCAAAAAATACGAGGGCAGGCTCACCGAGGGCTGGCATACATACAAGGGCAAAACCTACCGCCTTCCCACGTCGGTTACAACAATGGGGCTTATCTACAACAAGGATATGTTCAAAGCGGCGGGGATAGTTGACGAAAACGGCAATGCAAAGGCGCCCGAAACAATATCCGAAATGGTTGAGGACGCAAAAAAACTTACAAATGCAAAAAAGCGAGAATACGGAATTATTCTTCCGCTCAAATGGTCTGCGTGGTTCGGCTATGACGTTGACAGATGCGTTATGCCGTCAGTCGGTTTTTCGGGCTACAACCCAAAGGACGGCACGTTTGACTATTCGGGATACAAGCCGTTTTTGGAGGCAATGCTTCAGATTAAGAAGGACGAATCGTATTATCCCGGCGCAGAGGGCATTGACAACGACCCTGCACGTGCAAGGTTTGCTGAGGGAAATATCGGTATGAAAATAGGCTATTCCTGGGATGTTGGCGTTCTTAACGACCAGTTCCCGGCAAAGTGCGACTGGGGTGTTGCACCCATTCCCACATATACGGCTGATGAAAAGTATCTTCAGCCCACTCAGCCCAGCTGGTCGCCGAGCATAAACAAAAAATCGCTTGAAACCAAGGACAAAGAAAAGCTTATGACGGTGTTTAAATGGTTTGTCGGCGACGATTTGGCAAAAGAACTTTACAAAAGAGGTGTTCAGATTCCGTTCGATTATTCGATTATAGAAGGCGTTGAGCTTGGTTCGGACGTTAAAAAAGGCTGGAGAGAATTCGGCGAGCTTTTAAAAATTTCGACTGACCTTTCGCCCACAATAAAAACCGACATTGACGGAAAGACGACTATTGCAAACAACTTTATAAACAGCGTGTGGGCGGGCAAAATGTCTGTGGACGCTCTTATTGCGGAGGCGAACAAAACCTATAACGACGGTGCGAAAAAATATAAGGATTTGCACCCCGATTATGACGCAGGCACGGTAATAAATCCCGATTACAACGTGAAAAGATAGAAAGGTTGATTATCCTTGAAGGTTAAAAGTATAAACAGCGCTTTGCCGAAGGGCAGTATTGCGTCAAGAAAAAAATCAAAGGAAAAAATGGCATATCTTATGCTTTCGCCGCAGATAATCGGATTTTTTGTGTTTTCGCTTTATCCTATTTTGTGGGCGGCAAAAAAAGCATTTTATTATTACAACACAATTCCCGGCGATACACGCTTTGTTGCGCTTGAGAATTTTAAAAGGGTTATTTTTCACGACTCCACGTATTGGAACACGTGGCTTACAACGCTTAAGTTTGCGGTGCTGAAGATGCCCGTCGAAATAATTCTTGCGCTGGTGCTTGCAATATTTTTAAGCAAAAACATAAAGCTTAAAGGGTTTTACAGGGCGGTTTACTTTTTGCCGCACATTGTCAGCGTTGCCATTGTCGGACTTATATTTTCAAACCTTTTTGATTATTTCGGATTTGTAAACGCTTGTCTTATAAAATTCGGAATTACGGAAAAAGAAATTTCGTGGTTTTCCGAAACGTCAACCTCCCTTTCCGTTCTGGTAACGGCAGGAATATGGTCAACCTTCGGAATAAACGTTTTGTATTTTATTGCGGCGCTCTCAAATGTGCCCGAGGAGCTTTACGAGGCGGCGCAGCTTGACGGCGCGGGCGTTATAAGAAAATTTACAAGCGTTACGCTTCCTATGATTGCTCCCGTTTTTCAGACAATACTTCTTTTGTCGCTTAACGGAACGCTTCAGACAAACGAAATTGTGCTTGCGCTCTCAAACGGTGCGCCGGCAGGCTCCACATACACGGTTATGTCGTATCAGGTAAGCCAGTTTGTTCCCGGATTTTCAACCGGTATCGTAAATATCGGCTACGGCTGTGCAATGTCGGTTGTAACGTCGGTTATAATGACGTCGGCGGCGATTGTATACTCAAAGCTGAGCAGCAGAATGCAGAATATGTATTAAGGAGGAAGCGGCGTGAACTTAAAAATTAAAAAAGCAATACCGAAAATTTTTATACATCTTTTTCTTATGGCGGTTGCGCTTATTGCGCTGTTTCCTGTTGTATACGTTATAAGCTCGTCGTTTAAAAGCAATTCTGAAATTATGGTGCATCCTGAGGCGGTGTTTCCCATATCGCCAACGCTTGAAAACTACAAAATCGCCTTTAACTCAAGCGACTTTAACATAGGCAGAATGTTTTTGAACTCTGCATATTACACCGTAATCTGCGTTGCGGTTATAATATTTTTGTCGTCAATGGGCGGCTACGTTTTTGCAAGAGGCGAGTTCAGGGGCAAAAAGGTTTTGTTTACAATGTTTTCGGCGCTGATGTTTGTAAATATCGGCACAATAACGATATATCCGCTGTTTGACGTTCTTAATCTTATAAATCTTTCGTCGTCATTGCAGGGGCTTATAGTAATGAAGTTTTTCGGAATAAACATTGTTCAGATTTATCTGGTAAGAGGGTTTATAAATTCGCTTCCGAAGGCATTGGACGAATCGGCCGAAATTGACGGCTGCGGATTTTTCAAAACGTTTGTTTACATAATTTTTCCGCTTTTAAAGCCCATAATCGCAACAATCGGAATACTTGCGTTTCAGGGGTCGTGGAACGAATATCTTATGCCGACGCTGTTTACGCTGACACGTCCCGAACAGAGAACGCTTATAGTAGGCGTTATGGCGCTTAAATCCTCGGGCGAGGCGGCGTCATCGTGGAACCTTATGCTTGCAGGAACGACGGTTGCACTTATCCCCGTGCTTTTGGCATATGCCGTGGGAAACAAGTATTTTGTAAAAGGCATTGCAAGCGGCGCCGTAAAGGGCTGATAAAATAAAGTTTAAAAAGGCATTAACGCCATATAAATGACGGTGTGCAAAAAATCTCCTTTACCTTCACTCTGCGGCAAAGGAGATATGCCTTATTACTGACGTTTGCCGTGCAGGGCGGCGGAATGGAGATAACGTGAAATTCTTTCACGTTAGCCTCCGGCGGATTAAAGCTTCCGTGCGAAATTTTTTTGAAGCCGAAGCCTTCAAAAAACGCACATGGATTAAAAATCTCTTATCATCCCTTGCCCTGCCGATAAGAGAAGACCAAAGCTGTTTGTTTGCCGTGCAGGGCGGCGGAATGGAGATAACGTGAAATTCTTTCACGTTAGCCTCTGGCGGATTAAAGCTTCCGTGCGAAATTTTTTTGAAGTCAAGGCCTTCAAAAAACGCACATGGATTAAAAATCTCTTATCATCCCTTGCCCTGCTGATAAGAGAGGATTAAAGCTGTTTGTTTGCCGTGCAGGGCGGCGGAATGGAGATTTTTATGAAAAAAAGCATACATCTTATACTTTGCGCAGTTTTTAGTGCGGCGTTTCTTTTTATACCGTCTGCGTTTGCCGGCGCAGATGTAAGCGTCAGCGAAAGGGGCGACGTTTCGTGCAGTGTAAGTCTTGATTTATCGGACGTCGGCTTTTACAGATTTGACGGCAGCGGCGAAACGTTTGTTCCGGCAGAGGGGGATTTTATAAAAAGCTATGCCGTTTTGTGCCTTTTGTCGGATAAAGAAATTGACGATATTTCGTCATACACGCAGGATGAAATAAAAAATATGACGGTTTTTGTATCGGGCGGTACGGCGGACGGGTCAAATGCTTTTGACGTAACGTTCAGGCTCCCGTCAAAGAGCGGAACATACACGGTTGTAATTGTAAATCCGTACACAGAAAAAATATACAAAAGCTTTGATTTTGAAAGCAAGCTTTATTTTGACTACAACGACGCACTTTTAACGGGAGAGGACGGCGTTATTTCGTTTATTGAGCAAAACGGCGAATACACTCCCATAGATTACGACGCCTTCAGCCTTTTGAGCGCTGAAGAGAAACGGAAAATCGCAGTATCTCTTATAGGTAAAGGCGAGGTTTTGGATAACGACGAATTTAACAGGCTTTTTGAAGGCATTGAAGCACGCAGCGCCCTTTTTGAAACCTCGGGCGCAGAAGATGTTTTAAAATACATAAAAGCGGCAAGCCAAAAGGAAAATTCAATGTTTTCGGGAAAGATTACCGACCTGTTTTTGAAAAAAATAAAGGAAGAAAAGCAGAACGAAGTTTTGCTTTCGCTCCTTCCGTCAAAGGCGGACGGCGAGTTTTTGTCAAAATTTCATTTTGCCGTGCTCAAAGCGTATACCGAAAATTTTGAGTATTTTGCGCAGATGAGCGAAATTATTGAAGATAAAGACAATATTTGGGGATTTTCGGAGGAAGATTTAAAAATTTACAATGCGCTTGACAACAAAAATGCAGTACTCTCCGATATGTTTGCCTATATGAAAACCGACGAAAATATGACGGATTTTGACGCTCATTTTAAGGAGAGCGTAAAGGCGCAAAAGGCAAAAGAGGACGCCGCAAAAGAAGAAAGCGGAACGGATAACCGAAGAGGCTCGGGCGGCGGAGGAGGGTCTAAAGGCACAAAAATAGGCACAAGCGCTCCGTATATTCCGGCGGTTGACGCAAACAAAACGGATGAAACAGGCGAAAACGAAGTGAAAAAGCCAAGCTTTTCTGATTTAAAAGGCTTTGACTGGGCTAAAGATTCGATAGATAAATTATATCAAAAGGGTGTTTTATCGGGAAAAAGCGAAACGGTATTTGCGCCGTCCGACCTTGTTACACGTGAAGAATTTGTAAAAATGATTACCCTTGCGCTGGGGCTTAGCGGCAGCGGTGCGCAGTGCGGATTTTCGGATGTTTCACAGAGCGACTGGTTTTATTCATCCGTTGCGGCATCTGTAAGGGCAGGCATTGTAAGTGGAGTTTCAAAAACCGAGTTCGGCACCGGAAGAAGCATTACACGTGAGGATATGGCGGTGATTATCGAGCGTTCTTTAAATTACAAAAACGTTAAAGAGGAAATAAAAAGCAGCGCCGAAATAAGCGATATGGGCGACGTTTCGGATTATGCGCAGAAAAGTGTTGAACGTCTTGTAAAGCTTAACGTTTTGTCGGGCTACACCGATAACAGCTTTAAGCCGAAAAACAGCCTCACAAGGGCGGAAGCTTCGGTTGTGATATATAAAGTTTTGTCGCTTACGGAGGAGATAACAAATGAAAATTATTAAAAATACACTGTCTTTTGCACTTATTGCGGCAATTTTTGCTGCAATGCTTGCAAACACCGCTCTTGCGCTCGGCTCAAACGAAAATATATTGCAGCAGGCAAATCTTTTGCAGGCGGCAGAAATCATAGACGGATTTGACAGCAGCGTTTCGTTTGACGATACATACGTAAGCGAAATTGACGTAATATACGCTGCGGCACGTCTTACGGGCTACAACGGCGATTTTGTATACAATGCCGACTTGCCGTACAAAAAAATTCTGCCGGGATACGAGCATACCAACGTTATAAATTTTGCATATATTACAAAGCTTATTGACGACAGCGACGCTGTTTCGCCTGATTCTTATTCAACCGTCGGCTTTGCGGCAAAGGTGTTTACCAATGCGGCGGGCTACGGCGACAGGGCGAGAGCGCAGAAAAGCTATGTTTCGCTTTCTTCGTACAAGGCGATAACGAACGGAGTGCAATCGGGCAGGCTCAGCGCAGGCGCATTTGTAACAATGCTTACAAACCTTCTCGATGTTGATTTTTACGACGTGCAAAGCTATGACGGCGGATATTTAAACTACGGCACAAAAAAGGGCGAGTCGGTTGCCGCACATTATCTTGACCTGTATACCGTTGAGGGAGTAATGGAAAAAACGCCGTATGCAAGCCTCACAGGCTCGTACAGCGCCGACGGTACGGTTGTTATTGACGGCGCCGAATACAGGGTTAATGATAAATCGCTTATGCTTTTTTCGTGCAGAAGGGTTAAGGGAATATACAAAAAAGAGCAAAGCTCGCAAAAGCTTATATATGCCTATGCTGACGACGAGAGGATAATCACGGTTGACGCCGACGATTTTAACAGCTATAACGGCAGTGTTTTTAAATACACCGACAAAAACGGCAGAGAAAAGAGCGCTTATACAAAAAAGGGAACGGTTGTAATCTACAACGGCGAAAACATTACGGGAAGAGGCTACGGCTCCGATATTTTTGACATTTCGGAAGGAAGCGTCAGCCTTATAGATTCGGGCGAAGGGTATAATGCGGTTAAAATTGAGTCGTACCAAAACATTGCGGTGGGAGCGTGCAGCGAAAACGGCGATAAACTCACCGTCACCGATAAGTACGATTCGTCAAAAACAGTAACATTCGATACTTCGGGATATTTTTCGGTTACTGATGAAAACGGCGCCGAAAAGTCGGTTTCGGACATAAAATCGGGTATGCTTATAACGTATGCCGCAAGCAAAAACGGAAAATTTGCAAATGTGCTTTTGTCGGATAATAAATTTGTCGGAAACGTTTCGCAGATTGAAAAAAGCGGCGGCAGGACGTATGTTGTTGCCGAGGGCGAAAGATATGAGGTTACGCAAAAATTTGACGGCAGCAACAAGCTTGATATCAACGGACTTTATATTTATTACATAAACCCGTTCGGCAAAATAGGCGTTATGCGCACAACCAAAAACAGCAATGCGCTTTTGGGATATCTTACCGACGTTACAGAAAGCGAGGATTTGAGGGGGAAAGACATTTTAACTCTTAAAATTCTTTCAAACGACCCCGAGCTTGATAAAGAAATTACGCTTAAAACGGCAAAAAGAGTGACAATTGACGGCAAAAGCGGGCTTTACGGAGAAAAGGCATTGCAGGCTCTTGAAAATTTTTGCAAATCCGAGGGAAAAACAGAATTTTCTCCCACGGCAATTGTTTATACGACAAACGAGCTTGGTGAGGTAAATTATATTGACACCCCATATATGGGCGAAAAAGAGAGCGGCGAAACTCTTGTAAAAAGACATTCGGCGACCGATGCCGAGCTTATGGTTAAAAATATGAGTACGTTTAAAGCGGGATATACCTTCAATCTTAAATACTACACCGCTTCGGACGCTATGCATATAGGCTACGAAGATACAAAGCCCGACGAGTTTTATCATACGTCCTACCCGAACGAAAAGAAACTTGCGGTTGATTTGTATTCTCTGGGCAACGACACCCTGCAATGCGTAATTGCAGTTGCAAAAAGCAGTGCGAGCGAGGATAAATACGAGGATAATTTTGCGCTGATTACAAAGGTGAGAAAGACCTTAAACAGTGATGACGACGAGATATATACCGTAAATGCGGTGTATGGCGGAAAAGAGGTTACCTTTGCCACGAGGGACATTGCCGCACACCCGATAAGCAACATAAAAGAAGGAATTATCGTGCCGATAAGCCTTGATTCAAAAAACAGGCTTCTTTCGGCAGGCACGGCGGTTTTCGATTACGATAATTTTAAAAAGGGAACTGCGTTTTCGGGCAGCGAAAACTACAATATAAACCGCATTGCAACGGCAAGATACGTAACGGGCACGGTTTATTCGGTTGAAACGGACGAAAAAAGCGGAATTTCGTATATTTATTATTACATAAACAGCCCTGGCGATTTAAGCGTACTTATGCTGAGGGACAATATAAACTACACGGTTGAAAAGTTAAACGACGGCACGATAAAGGCTGATGTGCTTGATACTGCCGCTGCCGCAGATACAATCAAGGGCTTTAAAAATTTCGGCAATGACGCAGACGCAGTGGTTATAAGATATTCCTACTGGGTTCCGTCATATTCGTTCATTGTTAAAAGATAAGCGGAGGTGATTTTTTTGAAATTTGCAAAACGTTTTGCCGCCGCAGTGCTGGTTGTTGCAATTATCGCCGCACAAACCGTTTTTGCAGCGGATTTAAAGTATGACAAGGCAGAGAAAATTTTAAAAAGTTCGGTGGTTTTGTGCGCAAAAAAGCCGTACTATTATGCAAACGGAATAAAAAATTATTTTGATGCGTCAAACAAGGTGTATGCTCCGCTGTACGAGGACGGCGAAATTTACGTTTCGGTCACGCAGTTTAAAAAAATTGCCGGATTTGACTATGAATACGACGGAAAAAATTCCGCACTTACCCTTAAAAATGCCGAAAATACACTTTCCGTGCGCCTCGGCGAGGATAAAATATACGTAAACGGCGAAGAAAATTATTATAAGCATCCCGCATTTTTCAACGGCTCAAGAACGCTTGTGCCGATTTGCGAAACGGCAAAATTTTTGGGTATCGGCGTGTATGAAGGAGATAACATTTTCGTTCTTGCAAAAGACGCCCCCGAAGACGAAGAGCTTAAAAAATATGTGCTTCAAAAAGCCTCGGCAATGTTTTTTGACGGTTTTTACCGAAACGGGTTTGAAGGAGCCGATGCAAAATTTCAAACCTGGTCGCAGAACGTTAAAAACGGCTATGACGAAAAGATTTTCTTTGAGGGCAGAAAAAGCGCATACATAGACGCAGTGCAAAAGAGTATGGCGGCGTTTATGCTCCCTTATGTTCATCCCGACCCGTATGAGGGCAGGGTGCATCTTGAATACGACCTTGTTGCAAACGTGTATGTAACAAAGGATTACAAAAATAACGAGCCGTTTGCGCTTCTTTCAATGAAAAAGGACGGCGCATACAGGCGCCTTGCATATGCGGTGTGCGATAAAGAGCCTGTTCCCGGAGAGTGGTGCACGCTTACGTTTAAGTTTATATACCGCAATGTTTACAGAAACGATATCGCAACGGCAAATCCTACGGATTCGTTTTCGATAGGAATCGGCACAAGGGCAAAGAATGTTACCGAAAAGGACAAAGCGGAAGGACGCATTTATTTTGACGACGTGCGTTTTTCGCTTGCAGAGCCTTCATCGTCAAACACGGCGGTTCAGTTTATTCCCGATAACGATTTGTCGTGGTATGTTTCGGGCGATACCGTAACCTACAGAGCCGCAAAGGATGACGAAAACAAGCTTTCGCAGTTTGAAAGCGTTGAAGGGCTTATATACAATCTTGACGACGAAATTGTGTATAAAAATAATGTTTCGGTAAAAAAGCTTTTGTCGGACGGCTTCAGCTTTGACACAAAAGGATATACCGGAAGCTTTGCCGCCGAGTTTTACGGTGTAAGAAGCGACGGAACAAAATCGGCATTTGAATATCTTCAGCGTGCGCCGGCAGACGGAAAGGTTTACGAATGTAACATAACCAAGCACCGCTTTGCCGTTGCCGCAAAGGAAACAAAGCCGAAGGATGAGCGAAACGGATTTCCCGGCATTAACGCAACAACCGATATAGGTATGCGCCTTGCCGACAAAATAGGCTACAGCGCAGTGCGTTATCATTATATCCGCTGGGGAGATTCTCAGCTTGAAAAGGGAACGCACACGGCAAAAGGCGTATTTGACTGGACGCAGACCGACAAAATGGCAGAGTCAATGAGCAAAAACGATATGAAGCTTATGGTCAACATTTTCGGCTCGCCGAAATGGGCGCTTCCCGCAGAATTTCAAAACATCACGGGCGGTATGGTTGCCGGCGGTATGAAGTATAACGGCTACGGCATAGAAAATCAGGAATATGTAAAAGAGTATATCAACGCATATCTTGAGCGGTACGGCAAAATTACCGACGTTATAGAATTCTGGAACGAGCCGGGCGCAGCGTCGGCGTTCTGGTATGACCACGACAATGATGATGTGCTTATAAAAATGCTTAAAACGGTGCACGAGTGTGTTGAAAAATACAACAGCGAAAACGGCACCGATATAAAAATTGCGTTTGCGGGCTTTCTGCGCTCGCAGGAATCGTGGCTGATAAACTTTATGTCGATAGACAAAGACAGCGAAAGCTATTACGATACGTTTTCCATTCACGGACGTTACAACCAGGCGTACAGGGTTTATGACTACGCATACAAAACGCTGGGCTTTGAGCGGAAAGACTGGATAAACTCCGAAACATATTCCACCGAGCTCTACAAGGGCAGAACAAAGGAAACAAACGGACTTACAAATTTCAGGCTTAATGCGCTTTCGGCGCTTATGAATTATTTTTATCATATCAAGGCGGGCGCAAAAGAGATGTACGAATTCCGTGCAACGTCAGACGTTTCGGACGAATATGCGGCGGCGGTCATAAACAACGGCGGCAGCATAAATTACTGGGGGCTTTCGACGGATTTCGGAACGCACGTTGAGCCGATTCCGCTAAGTGTTATTTTGAACGTTTTCTTTGACATTATGGGCAAGGATTTCTGCGTTGACAAAGAATACCGCTTAAACGACTCTCTTGTTGCGGTAAGCTTTAAAAACGACGGAAAAACCACCGTTGCGCTGTGGAATTCCGACACAAAATCGACCTATATGGACGAGCGCCTTAAAGACGTGATAGGCGAAAATACAAAGGTTATGGATTTTGAGGGTCACACGGTTGACAAAAACGCATTTTTAAACGGTGAAAAGCTGTATTGGCTTGTGGACGTTGACGAACAAAAGCTTGAAAAAATCGAGTCGAAAGAGGACAGCGTGCTTAATCCCAACAATGTTGAGCCTTACTTTACTGCGGCAACGTCGGCAGAAGTTAAGAGAATTCCCGTTGACGAGCTTGAGGTTGAAAAGGGCGTTCTTACCAAAGGACAACTGTTTGACGAAAATACGTTCAACGTTATAAACAACGATATAAACTGGATTGAAGACGGCTTTAAATACGTTGGCACGGGCTCGTTTAAAAACACCGAAAAGACAGAAGATTTCAACGCAAAATTTGCGGCGTCGTTTACCGAAAAAGGATTTTATCTTATGGTTGACGTTTCGGACGGTGCGTTCTGCGAAAACGACCTTGAAGGCATAATGAAGTCATACTGGAATTATGACGGAATACAGCTTTCGTTTGATACAATAGGCGCGGGCGGCGTAAACGACAGAATGGAATGTGCCGCCGCACAAACCAAAAACGGAACGTATTTTATAAAATCGGCAACACCTGATTTCGGCGAAGAGCTTATTACGGACTACACCAAAAAAGATGTTCCGATTGAAAAAACCGTCAATATTTCGGACACCGAAAACGGCAAGCTTTACAAGGTGTTTGTTCCGATAAACGAAATGTATCCTATGAGTTATCCCAATCCTTACGACTGCATACGTTTCTCGCTGCTTATAAACAACAATAACGGTGACGGAAGGCTGGGATATCTTGAGTGGTCGAGCGGTATCGGCGATAAAAAAGCGCCGTCGCTCTACGGTGCGCTTATCGAAGAAAACTGATGCGCAAACTGAAGAAAACTGATGTGCAAGGGGTGATAAAAGTTCACCCTTTGCAAAAATGACGCTTAATGTTATGCTTAACATAAGCAATACTGTAATTATTTGAGGAGGAAGAATAATGAAGAAAGAAATGTTAAAAAAACTTACCGCAGGCATAGTGTGCGGTATAATGCTTGTTTTGCCGGTTGTTTCTTTTGCGGCGGACGGCTTTATTACTCCTTGGAACAGAACATATAATATTGACGGAAGCGGCGACAGCGCTCTTAATATTGTTGATACTGCAAACTGGGCTTCCAAATACCCGACTACATATGACTATGTATCAGTTAATGCAGGAGGCACGGCAGTAATCAGAGATTCATATACCGACGCAGAAGGCATTACGGTATATGACAACGCTACAAAAACGCAGGGAAACAAATATATATACTTAACCTCAGAAGGAAAGAAAAACAGCAGCGGCAAAATATTTTCTCCGGGAACATTGTACGCTAACTGCGCAGCTGTATTATCCGGAAAACTTGATACTGCCGGCGCAAACGGCGGAATTTGCCACGGAAAAGTAAGATATGAGCTTGACGTAAGAATAGGAGGTATCGATACTGCTGATAAAGACTATTCGGGCACAGGCATATACATATCCGGATATGATGCTGCGGCAGCCACCGAAGCAAATAAAATTCCGACAATTGCTTCGCTGTCTTTTGTAAGACCCAGTGTTGCAGGAGTGTACGCTATAGGTTATACGGCTGAAAATGCGAGCAGTATAACATATATTCGTTTCGCTTTGGATGAATGGTATCATTACACAATTGATGTTGACGTTGAAAAACAAACCGCTTCGTTCAGCGTAAATATACTAAACCCCGACGCACAGATTGCGTCCGACGCAAAAAAGGCATACAGCGGTTCGCTTAAACTCAGCAAAAAAGGCATTCCCGCATTTACTACCGTTAAAGTAATGGGTATAAAGAGCGGTGCAACCTCTGTAGACAATATATCGGTTACGAAAGAAACATATGTGATTAAAGAAGTAAAAAGCAGCGATATTACCGTAAGCGAGGACAGTGTAACAGCAACGGTTAACATTGCAAATGATGTGTATGCGGACAAAAACTTCGGCAGCGCTTTGGTTACAGCCTCTCCGAAGGTTATACTTGCAACATACGATACAAACGGTGCGCTTATAGACGCAGGTATCGGCGGTACAGATTTTGCGGACAACATTCTTCGTGACAAGGGTGCTGACGAAACCGATTCCGATTACAAAAATCATAAGAAGGAATTTTTCACAAAAGATTTAACCTACAAACCCGTCACCGTAAGCGTACAAAGAAAGGACGGCACCGAAATAAGCAGTACAAAAGTTTTTGTATGGAACAATATGACGGATATGTTCCCGTATACCACAGGCACAGACGGGTTAAAATAATATCTTCGGAGGAATACAGGTGAAAAACATTAAAAAAATTGTTTTACCATTGCTTATTATAATTTCTCTTTTTTCGATGACCGCTTACGCAAAAGAAATTTTGCCAGTAAGTATGATTTCGCCGTGGTCAACGTCGCTTGAATTTGCGCCGCACAGCGCCCTTGCAAATGAGGTTTGCACAAAAAACTACACAAGCGCGTGGATTAACACCTTCTGCAACGTTATGCGAATGAACGGCACAACCGCTTACATAAAAAACTTAAGCACAGACCCCGAAGCGGGCGAAGTTATATACGACAGCGTATCGGGCGCAGAGGACGATTACTACCTGTATTGGCATCAGAGCGAGGGTTCTTCTTCACGCCAGGGCACTTTGTATTTTAATTCAAACAACATAAGCTCAAACAAAACGGCTTCACATTCAAACGGCGGAGCAATTTTTAAAACCGCCGTATATGAGCTAGACATTAAGCTTCAGCCCGGCGAATGGAGTGATTCTTTCGCAAACTCCAACAACAAAAACGGACTTTTGAGTGTGTGGGGCTGGGATACGGAAAACGACAAAATAGTGAACATAGCAAAAATGTCAATAGATTCGTGGGATAAAACCGGTATGTCGTGGTATCCTTCGTATTGCTTTAAGGACGGCGGAAAAGATACGTTCAAGGGTTTCAGAAAACTTGACGATACAAATAAGTGGTATAAACTGCGCATTTCGGTTGACGTTGAAAAGCAGACGGCGGTTTATCAGTGTCTTGATACAAACGGCGTTGAATATGCAAACAGCGGCGAGGTTCCGTTTTTGAACAAGTGCGGATATGCGCTTACGAATTTTGACATTGCAATAGGCTGGTACCGTGACTACTATATTGACAACGTCAAAGTTACAAAAGAGGCGTTTTCGGTTTCAAATCCCGCTGTGGATGACACGGGCGATATGATAACCGCCGCCGTTGACGTTAAAAACTATATTTACAATGTTTCGGGGCTTGGTGATAATGCGCCCGAAGTATCGCCTGCGGCGGTGCTTGCGGTGTATGATAACGAAACAAACAGGCTTGTCGGGTTTGACGTTAAAACCGCTGCATTTGAAAATCACACCTTCGATATTGCCCAAAGCGACAGAGCAAAGGTTTTTTCGCAGGACGGCGAGCAAAAGACAATTAACCTTTCGGTTGAAAAATACAATAAACCGTACACGGCAAGGGTTTTTGTATGGAATAATCTGTTTGACTTTTTGCCGTATCAAGGGGTGACGGAGTGAAAAAAACACTGATTTTCATTTTTGCGGCGATAATTTTGCTCTCTTTTCCGGCATTTGCAAAAACTGCGGATTTTGAAAATGTTTTTTCGCTGTCCGATACATATCACAGCATAACTTTTGACGATAATTCAGAGCTTTCCGCCTTTTCGGGAAGCTTTGAATTGCAAAACGGAGTTTTCGGTGCAGATTCGGGGGTTTTGAGCGTATTCGACGCAAAATTTTTGCTGCCGAAAGATATTTTATATGCAAAAAATTCGGTTAAATTTGATATTTTTATTCCCGACGAAACGAGCAGCGCCGAAATCAATGTTAATATGCAAAACAAAAATGCCGTTCTCAGCCTTGCTCAAAAGGACGGCGAGGTTTCGGCAGCGCTCGGAAGGCAGAAAATTGCGCAGATTCTTTCGGGAAAATGGTATACCGTCGGCATAAGCGCCGATTTGAACGAAAAAAACCTTTATATCGGCATTGACGGCGTGTGCGTTAAAAGTTTTTCAATCGGTTCGGGCGATATTGTAAATTCGGTAAGCATTTTTTCGGAGCAGAAAATTTATATCGATAATTTTACCGTTTCGCAAAACGTGTTTGCAGCGTCAAAAAATCCTGTTTTGTATAAAAACGGCGCATACGTTGTTGCAGAATGTGAAAAGGATTTTGCAGACAGCGGAAAAATGCTTGTTCTTGCAGAGTATAACAAGGACGGCTCGGTAACAAACGTTTCGGCAAAAAAGACAGATGGCGGCGGAGTATGTGTGAGAACGGCTGCAGGATACAATTCTCTGCACGAATACCGTGCGTTTTTGTGGGATGAGAAAATCGTGCCCGAGGCGGAAATGTTTATAAAATCGGACGGCGGCGCATTTTTGTCGGATTTTACTTTTCTTAAAAATTACACGGTAAATCAAACGGAAAACGAATATAAAATAACACCGGGAAAACCGCTTCAGAACCTGGTAAGCGGATATTTATACGAGGTAAAAAAAGACGGAGAAACAATAATAAACAAAAAAGCAGAGCGCACCGACGCTGAAAATAACGGTATTGCGGTTGACTTAACCGCCCTTTCTTCGGGAGAATACGAGATTCGGGTTTTTCTTGAATACAATTCAAAATACAAAACAGACTTTGCAAAAGAAAAGTTTTACGTATTCAAAGAAGGCGGAGATTATGCGTTTTCGGTCGGAAGCAAGGATTTTTTGACGGAAAACAAAAAAGAGGAATTGTACGGCGGTTTGATTCCCGTTTATGAAAACGGGGCGCTTTATCTGCCCGATTGCGTTCTGCAAAAAAACTTCGGCATTGATGTAAAAAATGCCGACGGCGGTTTGTATCTTGCTGTAAACGGCAAAAAATTTCCGCTCTCGGACGAAGAATACATTTCTTCCGACACGTCGTATTTTGTGTCGCTGTCTTTTTTGGCAAATGCGCTTGGATACGAGTATCATTCCGACGCAAACGGCGTGTTTGTTATGTCGAAAAACGGCTTTGCAAACGATAAAACGGCGAAGGAATACAAAAAAGCTTTTACCGATTATATAATTTCGGATAGTTTTGACAGCAGCAATCTTACGTGGCAGAAAATTCCGGTCGGCTGGAGCTTTTACGACTGGGGCGCAAATTCAAGCATAGGCGGCGATTATTTTCTTGCGGATTTCGGAAATGACGGAAAAAGCATATGTATCGGCGCAGTGGAAAAATCGTATGCCGGAATTCAAAGCGACGCAGTGTTTCTTGACAAAAACAACACGGGATATACCGCCGAGGCGGATATTTACGCAGAAGATTACGAAGGAAACAGCGTTGGAATTGCGCTTATGACCCGAAAGGGAGGTACGTTTTTAAAAATGCTTACAGCGCCCGTTTCGGGAACTTTAAAAAACGGAGAATGGGTTCGCATCAGCGCTGATTTTTCAAAATCCGCAATTGACGAAACAGGCGCAGATTCGTTCAGGGTGCTTGTTTACACAAAAAAGGACGGTACAGCCAATGCGGCATCGGGCAGAATTTATGCAGACAACGTTACGCTCTCATTCACAGACCGCATCAGCGAGGCATATGATATAAACATTTATGCAAACAATGAATTTTCGTGGTATACTCTCGGCGAAAGCGTTGTTTATACCGCCGATTTTCTGCCGCCGGGCGTTGACAAAATAGAAGCGGTTATATATGATACCGAATCTATTGTCTTTAAAAAGACAATATCGGCGTACACGTTTTTAAATTCGGGGTTAAAGTATACGCCCGAAAAAGAAGGATACTACGAAGCGGAATTTTATGCTGTGCGCAGCGACGGAAAAAAGATTCCGGTTGCCGGATTTTATAACAAATATTACGAAGACAAGATTGGCGGATTTGAAATTCTGCGCCGCAGCTTTGCGGTTGTAAAAGGCGAGGCAAAAAGCGTTTCGGAGCGTAACAAAAAGCTTTTTGTATCGTCGCACGCACTTAGCGAAGGCAAGGATTTGCAGATAGGCAATATGATTGGATTTTACGGTGCGAGAATACACTGGATAAGATGGGGCGACAGCGCAACCGTAAAGGGTGCGCACACAGCTAAGGGCAAGTTTGACTGGACAAATATTGACAAACAGTTTGAAAACGTTAAAAAGTTCGGTTACGGAAAAATTGCGGCAAACATTTACGGCACGCCGAGGTGGGCGGTCAAAGAAGAAAACAGAAACAAGACCGATTACACCATTGCCGGAAGTATGCGCTATAACAATTTTGCGCCCGAAAAACAGGAATATCTCGAAGAATTTCTTACAGAATTTGTAAAAAGGTATAAAGGCGATACCGACATAATCGAATTCTGGAACGAGCCGCAGTCGGGCAGCACGGCATTCTGGGCTGACGGCACCGAAAATTTTGCGCAAATGATGAAAACGGCATACAACGCCATAAAATCCGCTGACGGAAGCATAACGGTTTCAATCGGCGGAATGGGAAACAACAGGCTGTATTATACGTTCTACGACGAGCTTCTTGACGATGCGGACATATACAATTATTATGATGTTATCGCATTTCACGGAACATATAACGTAAACACCAAGCTTAACAACGAGATTGCGCCGAGCCATAATCTTGAGCCGAAAAAGTGGTGGAACAGCGAAGGATACTTTGCAAACTACAGCCAAAACGGCGTTCTTACCGATAAATTTGACGGTGCAAAGGCTTTTGCGGTGTCGTTTTTGCAGAATTTCAAGGCAGGCGCAGATATAATAACCGCATTTTCGCTGCTTGATATCGTGGGTGACGAATACCGTGTTTTTGTAAACGAAAACGGCGGAAAAACAGCGTCTTACGGAATGTTTAGAAGTTATCCTTATATTGAGCCGAAACTGTCGGCTGTTGCGGCATTCAATATGTTTGAGCTTATGGAGGATAATTTTGAATATCTTGGCGAGCAAAGGTTTGACGGCGTTCGTGCGGTAAGCTTTAAAAACGGCGAAAGCACGCTTGTTGCGTTCTGGAGCTCGGGTGATGAAAAATTCAAAATCCCCGATAGGCTTTCGTTTTTGAGCGGCTGCGAAATATGTGATTTTGAAGGAAAAATTCACACGGGAAGTTATTTTAATCCCGACAAAATATATTTTGCAAAAAATGTGCCCGAAGAAAGCCTTGCGGGAATACTTGACAGCGACAACAACAATGTTTTAAATCCCGATATGGCGGCGCCGTATTACAATGCACAGTAAAATACAAAAATTTACCCGATTTGATTGCAGAAATTACCCGATTTGCTTATTTAAGCAGGTCGGGTAATTTTTTTCTGCGTTTTTCGTCAAACCGTGCGTTGTAAGGGGAATAAATTGAATTTCCTTTAAAATATATCATTAGCCACAGCCCGACAAGGAAGTATTGCCCCGGCAAACATCTTTTTTGCGAATTTCTGCGTTAAAAAAGCTCGAAATCCGACAGGATTACTCGCTTTTTTGCCTTGAACTTCATCAAAAAATTTTGTTTTCAGGGTGCAAAGCAGTTTTGAAAATTGCAGTTTAAGCTTTAGACAAGAAAAAAATACACCGTAATACTTAACGTATACGGTGTATTTTTAACGAAGTATAAACTTAAAATACGGCTTTCAAAACCAATGCCTCCTTATCGGGCTGTGGCTTTGTTGCTTCCCTTATTTTTTGCACTTTCTGAGCGTCTGTCAGCGAGCTATTGTCAATTATCAGACGCACGTCAAGCATTATTTCAAATGCAGCGTAGTTTGAAATTTTGTCTATGTTTTCAACGTCCTCTCTGTCCATCAGCGAGTGTTCTGCAAAGTATTTAAGTGCTTTTTTTATCACCGCTTCAATTCTTATATCAAGTTCGTTAATTATCGGTTTGTCACCCCATTGTGTTTCCGGTATATAAAATCCCCCTAAAATAAAAAATGCGCAACTCCGAAAACCGAAGTTACGCAATAAAAACGTCCAGCTCCGATTCTAAGAGTTGCTACACTACTTCACCTAATGCAATAAATACAAAATAAGGGAATACGAATAATCGGAGTGTACGCTTTTTGCAAAAGCGCATACACCCCTTATTTTGTATTATTTAAGTGAAGATAATGTAGCGAAATTATTATATCACAAAATTTTGTGTTTGTAAATAAAAAATTGCGCAACTTCAAGATTGAAGTCACGCAATAAAAACATACGCTCCGACTTATGAGAGTTGCTACACTACTTTCCACCTACAAATAAACACATAATAGGAGTATTCAAATATCGGTGTGTACGCTTTTTGCAAAAGCGCATACACCCATATAATTTGCAGATTAACTTAATATAATGTAGCGAAATTATTATATCACAAAATTTTGTGTTTGTAAATATTTTGTCCTCAAATAAAAATGTCTTTTTTGTACCTTTTTTAGTCCCGAATGTCATCTTGAAAAAATTTTCACCCATTATATAATAAAAATAAGACAAAAAGTGAAACTTTAATGAAAGGAAAGTGAAAAGGTTATGAGAAAAACATTTAAAAAGGTATGCTGCGTTTTGTGCGCAATAACACTTCTTTCGGGCTGCGGAGCAACAAAAACGGCAGACAAAACCGCAGACGGAAAGGTAAAAATTTCGGTAGGCGGATGGCCCACAAAGGAAGGTCCTGCCTTAGACACCATGAACAACGCTCTAAAGCGATTTAACGAAAAATACGGCGACGAAATCGAGCTTGTTCCCGACAACTGGACATTCACTGTTGAAACATTTCTCCCCAAGGCGGCTTCGGGTCAGCTTCCCAACGTATACGGGGTTTATTTTACCGAGCTTAACAGAATTGTGGACGCAGGCTATGCGGCAGACATTACAAAACAGATGAAAGAATACGGCTATGCGGACAAAATTAATCCGCTTATTGAAGATATGATAAAAAGGGGCGATAAATACTATGTTGTCCCTGCCGAAACATACGCAATGGGGCTTCTTGCCAATATGAACCTTCTCCGTCAGGCAGGTTAT
Source organism: uncultured Clostridia bacterium (assembly GCA_934500875.1). GTDB lineage: Bacteria > Bacillota > Clostridia > UMGS1810 > UMGS1810 > Qingrenia. The sequence continues at coordinate 96,603 of CAKSTL010000002.1, forward strand.
GTTGACGAAAACGACAACCCTGTTTTCCCGAAAACATATGAAGAACTTACCGAATTTGCAAAAACCATAGCTCAAAAAACAGGAAAAGCCGGCTTTATTATGCCCACAACAGGCAACAACGGCGGCTGGCATTTTACAATTATGGCATGGGCAAACGGTGTAAACTTTATGGAAAAGAAGGACGGCAAATGGATTGCAACATTCAACACGCCCGAGTGCGTTGAGGTTTTGCAGTGGATTAAGGATATGAAATGGAAATACAATGCGCTCAGCCCCAACGCATTGGTTGATATGGCAGAGGCGCAAAAGCTTTACGCTACCGACCAGGGTGCGTTTTATCTTTCGAGCAAACCCTCCGACACGCTTATTTCAAACTACGGTATGAACAAGGACGACATTGCAATCGGTGCAATTCCGGCAGGCAAAAAGGCGCACGTTACGCTTATGGGCGGCCGTGCAATGGCAGTTTCGGCAAACTCTTCCGAAGCGCAGAAGGAGGCCGCTTTCAAGTGGTTTGAATATGTCGGAGTTACTCCGTACCTTACCGACGCTGCAAAAAAATCGTCGGAGGAGGACATTGAATCAAAGCTTAAAGAAAACTACGTTGTAGGTCAGAAAATTTTCTCCCCGTGGTCGGACGCTGCCGAAATAAACGTATTTTCAAGTCAGCTGAGAAAAGAAAAAACAAACGTCAATCCCGGACATCTTTCACAGTACGAAAACTTTGACGGAATTACCGTAAAACCCGAAGAACCCGTTTGCTGCCAGGACCTTTACGGTGTGCTTGACGCTTGTATTCAAGCGGTTCTTACCGATAAGAACGCAGACTGTAAATCTCTTATAGCAAATGCTGCAAAGGACTTTCAGACAAACTTCCTCGACAGCGCACAATAGTATCAAATGAAAGGCTGATATAACGTGAAAATCTCAAAAAAACAAAAAGGTGCAAAAAGCGGCAAGGGTTTGCTTTTTGCGGGAAAGGAAGCGGAGGCGTGGCTTCTTATTGCGCCTCTTTTATTCCTTGTTGTTCTTCTTATATGGTATCCGCAGATTATGAGTTTTTTCTGGTCTATGTGCGATATGCAGGGATATGCGCCCACTGCGTTTGTGGGATTTAAAAATTACAGAAACATTTTGTCAAACACAATGTTTTTAAAGATACTTTTAAATACCTTAAAGTATGTTTTGTGGTCGCTTGCGATAGGATACATTGCACCGCTTTTGACGGCGCTTATGCTGAACGAAACCGCACACTTTAAGTCGGGCTTTAAATCGCTTATATATTTTCCGCACGTGCTTCCGGGCGTTGCGGTATCGCTTATGTGGTATCTTATGTATTTTCCCGACGAGGGCGGTATGCTTAATATGCTTTTGTCGTTTTTCGGCGTAAAACCTTTGGAATGGCTGCAAAACGAGGCCCTTACCATTCCGCTTATTATAATTTCCATAACATGGAAGGATATGCCGGGCGGTATGCTTATGTATTATGCAACGCTGCAAGGCGTAAACCGTGACCTTTACGAGGCGGCTACAATAGACGGTGCAGGCGCTTTCAGACGTTTGTGGTCCATAACCCTTCCGCAGATTTCGGGAACAATGCTTCTTATGTTTATAAATCAGATTATCGGCATATTCCAGATAATGGAACAGCCTATGGCTATGACGGGCGGCGGACCGAACAATGCGTCAATTTCGCTTGTTTACTGGTCATATAAGCAGGGATTTGAAAATTTCAGGGTAGGACCTGCTATGGCGATAGGCAATATTGTATTTGTAATTCTTATAATAATGACAATTTTCTATTTTAAAATCAACAAAAAAATAGAGGCAAACAATTAAAGGAGGTCGGTAATAAATGAAGGCGTTTGAAAACAGAACGACGGGAATTATCGGCGCTCTGGAAATTAAAAAAATGCGTTACAAAATTCTTTACGGATGCATTATCGCAATTCTTTCGGTTATCTCGATAATAAGCATTGTGCCGTCAATATGGGTGCTTTTGTCGGGTTTTAAATCGGTAAAAGAAATTTACCAAATTCCGCCCGAAATTTTTCCGAAAGAAATAAGGCTCTCAAAGCTTTACGAGGTGTGGAAACTTTTAAAACTCGGAAAAAGCTACATAGCGTCAACCGTTATCTGCATAGGCGAGGTTGCGTTCGGGGTAATTTTTCCGGCGCTTGGCGGATATGTAATATCAAGACTTCGCCCGAAAGGCTCAAAGCTTGTTATGAGCCTTCTTTTGTGGACTATGATGATGCCCGGTTCTATAAGAACAGTTCCGCTGTTTATGGTATTTAACGATTTGCCGCTTATACACGTAAGTCTTATAGGAACGTATTTTCCCATGTGGATGTACGCAGGGGCAAATATTTTTACAACTCTTCTTTTTAAAAATAATTTTGACGCAATTTCAATCTCGCTTATCGAGGCGGCAAGAATTGACGGGTGCAGCGATTTGAAAACCTTTAAAAGTATTCTTCTTCCGCTGTCGGTGCCGATTATAATGGTGTCGGTGATAAGAATAGTTGTTTCGTCATGGAGTGGATTTTTGTGGCCAATGCTTGTTATAAAGGATGAAAACTATATGCCGGTAACGGTAAAACTGTATAGAATGAAAACCCAGTATCAGCTTGACCAGTATATGCTGGCGCTCATTTTCGGTATGCTTCCGCCGGCTGTTATGTATTTTATATTCCAAAGATATATTCTCGGCGGTCAGAATGTAGGCGGCGTTAAGGAATAATGAAAGGAATGGCAAAAATGATTGTAAAAAGAATTGTTTCGCTTGTTTTGATGTTTTGCCTTTTAGTGCCGTGTGCCGTTTTTGCCGAAAACGATAATTCGGCTGACGTTGCCGAGGCGGTGTTTTCGGATAAGCTTACCAAAAACGGCGGAATTGCCGAGGCGGTGATGGGGTCGTCATCCAATATAACGGTCAACGACCGCGGAGGACGGAAAGGCTGGCTTTTGCAGTCGGCGTCAACAACGGGTTCGGACATAAACATAAATTTGAGTGACAGCTTTGCATACGGCAACACCGACGGCACAAGCTACACCATTGAGGTTGATTATCTCGACGCGGATAAGTCGGTTTTCAACATTATATACGATTCGCTTGAAAGCGCAGCCAAAGAAACGAAATGCGTGTATCTTTCCACGAGCCAGAAATGGACGACGGCGACTTTTGTCATTGACGACGCGGCGTTTACAAACCGCATAAAGGGCGGATACGATTTTACCGTTTCGGTGCGCTCCAAAAGCATAAGATTTTCGTCGGGCAACGTTATAATCGGCGGTGTGAGAGTTTATAAGCACAAGGCGAAAAATCCCGTGCGCGTGACAAAGGTTAAAACAAGCGAACTCGGAAACATCTTCGGAAACGGTCAGGAGAAAAAGTTTGACGTAACGTTTGAAAATTACTCGGATGTGCAAAGGGATTTTGACATAACCTACAAAGCTTACGATTCATCAAAAGCGGTTGTCTTTCAGAGTGAGGATAAATTGTCGCTCGGCGCAAAGGAGCAAAAAACGCTTTCTGTTACCGCCGAGGCCCGGAAATACGGCGTTTATACCTTTGATGTAAGCATTTCGGGCGACGGTTTTTCGTACAGCGACAGTTACCCGTTTTCTTACATAAACAACACTCTCGACGGCTCGAAAAATGAGTTGTTCGGTTACAACGTTCATTTTACCTGGGAGGGGTATGACCCGAAGGACGGTCTTGAGGTTATTCAGAAATCGAATGCCGGATTTGTGAGAAATTCACTTCAGTGGCACGAAATTGACGCTGCAAGCGCACCGAAATTCACATATATTTTTCCGAAAAAATATCAGAACATTGTGGACGCATTAAACGGCTCGGGAATAGGTTTGCAGCTTCTTTTATCCTACGGCAACCCGAAGTATGAGGGCACGCACACTCAGACAATCCCCACAAAGGACGAGGCTATCAAAGGCTTTATCGGGTACACCGAATTTTTAATTCAGGAGCTTTTAAAGCAAAATGTATATATTCATTCTTACGAAATATGGAACGAGCCTAACATAAAAAGCTTTAACCAAGCAGGTGCAACAGCCGAGCAATACGGCAAATTCGCGCTTGAGGTTGCGAAGACGATAAGAAAACACGACAAAACTCATAATGTCGGCATTATGTGTATCACCGATATGAAAAGTCCGACAACGGGTGATTTTTTTGAGGCGGCTATGAAAACTCCCGGCATTGCGGACTATGCCGACGCGATAACGGTTCACCCGTATTCGCACTCCGATTTGCCCGAGATAAGCAGAATTGAAGAAACGCAGAAATATAAGGATATTTACACAAAATATGCCGGCAAAGAGCCTGTTGTAAATTATAGCGAGATCGGATATTATTCGTTCGGTTCCGTAGCGCCGACAACGCTTGCGCAGGCGACGGTGAACGTAAGAGAATACATTGCCTACAACGCGAAAGGTCTTACCGGTGCATTTACGTTTTACGCTTTCGCGCGCGACGGCTCAAACAATGCTTACAGCGAGTCGAATTTCGGTCACGTTGAAACGTCAATTCCCGACGCGGCAAAGGTGAACTATGCGGCAAGAGAAGGATTTATTGCGGACGCAAATATGAACAAAATCCTGATGAATGCAAAAATTCACAGGAAAATCAACGAGGAAAACGGAACATTTGCGTATATTTTCAAGCGTCCCGGCGATAACGGTCTTGTAATGCCCGTTTGGTCGAACGACGGCAAAGCAAAGGTATTTTCGTTCAAAACGGGAGCGCCGTCGCTTAAGCTTATCGACCTTTACGGAAACGAAGAAACAATCTACGGCAAAAACGGTGTTTATTCGCTTATAATCAGCGATTTGGTGCAGTATATCGAGGGTGATATTGCGGATTTGGAAATGTGTGAAAACCCGGTTGAGTTTGCCGAAACTTCGTTTTCGGCGGCGGAGGGAAGTGTTCTTTCGGTTGAGCCGAAAGATGTTAAAATAAGCGGACTTACCTGTGAAATTGAAACGCCGAACAATTTTGAAATTATAAACAAAACGGGTGATTTGGCAGAAAATTCAAGGTTTAAGCTTAAAATTCCTGCCGAAAACAACATTGTTACAAGTGCAAGGCTGCACGTTTACGACGGCGAAAAACAAGCGTTTGTATACGAATTTCCCATTGAAACGAAAGAGGCAATCGAGGCAAGCGTTACCGCGTCGCCGTCGGCAGGAAGCGTTACACGGTGGAATTTGAAAATCAACGTTAAAAACAACTTGACAGGTTCGCCGATAAGCGGAAAAATTAAGATTACCGAGCCTAAGGAAATTGCCGGCAGTGTGGGCGAAGTGAAATTTGACACAATCCCCGAAAACAGCCTCGGCAGTGTGAGATTCACAACGGGAAGAATTCCCCGTCTTGCGATTTATCCCATAAAATATACGGTTTATCTCGATTCGGGTTCGCAGTACGAGTTTTCGCAGAAGGTAGATTTCACTGCCGCAAGATTCGCAAAAGCAAAGCCGAAAATCAATGCGGTTTTGGAAAGCGGCGAGTGGGATACGTCGACATATCTTTATTCCGATTCGTCAGAACAGGTTTATCTTTCGCCGGGATATGTCTGGAACGGCGTAAACGATTTGAGCGCAAAAACTATTATTTCGTATGATGCGGATAACTTATATCTTTATCTTGACGTTACCGACGACGTACACTCGGCAAACGACAAAGACTCAACGATTTGGAAAAACGACTCGGTGCAGTTCGGTATAACTTTTGCAATCAGGGAACACGACACGTTTGTTGGCGGAACGTTTACTGATATTTCGTTTTCAGACACTCCCGGCGGTGCGATTGTTTGGCGGCACACGTCGGAGGGCAACGCTTTCCCGGCGGGAAAGATTGAGAGCGCCGATATTGCGTTCAGGCGCGATGGCACACACTCATATTATGAGGTGAGCGTGCCGTGGAAAGAAATTACCGCAAGCGATATAGATTTTGACACCCTCTCAAAAATAGGCTTTTCAATGCTTATAAACGACAACGACGGTCAGGGCAGAAAAGGATGGATTGAATACGGCAGCGGTATAGGAAAAACCAAAGACACATCTTTGTTTACATTCCTTAATGTAATTAAATAAATAAATTTATGGAGGTAAAAAAATGAAGAAATTATTGGCAGCGGTATTGGCACTGACCATGGCTCTCGGCATAATTTTTGTCCCGGGCGCATTGGCAGTTAGCGAAAAAGAGGTAATGCTTTTTGAAACGGATTTTGAAAGCGAAACGCCAGGCAGCGCCCCTGTAACGGTTAAAGGCATGGGGGGCGATTCGGCGGAGAACGCTGCATTGGTTTGCAGGGACGAAACAGGTAATCAATACATTAACACAGCAGGAAAGAGTCAGAAACGTTTCAGAATGTTGTTTAACGAAGCGGTATCGGACGGAGTTATTGTTGCGGAGTTTGACTTAAACGCAAGCAAAGCCGGAAATACAGCGCTCGGTATGATATATGAAGGTTCGCTCACAACATACGCAAAGTGGCCTTTGTATGTGACCAACGAGAGCAGAGAATACGTAATAAACGGACATCTTGCAACAAACGGACTTCCGCCTGCAGATTTGACCGGAAAAACGGCAAACTTTACAAAGGTGGCAGATAATACGCCTTTAACCTATACAGCAGGTAAATGGCAGCATTACAAGGTTGTTTTTGACTTTGACAAAAGTTCTGTTACTGCATATGTTGACAATGTAAAATCAGAAACAATCAGCGGTTACGAATATTTCGGCGGCAAAAACACCGCAGTGGCAGGTCTTGCATTTTACATTAACAAACCTGCCGCAAACATGGACAGCACAATGTTTGACAATATTAAAATTTACAAACAGTATGCAAAATATTTGAAAGACATAGATTTTGAGGACGGAAACGACGGCGCAGACGCAAGAAACAACAACCCTGCAGAAAACGTATATAAAGTTACCGTAATTGACTGCCCCGATACAGCCGGCAGAACGTCAAAGGTTGTAAGCTTTAACAACGATGACGCACGTTTGAGATATAAGCTGAACAGAACAATTAAAAACGAGCCGTTTTGTATTGAATTTGATGTAAGAGCAGGCTACGGCGGACTTGGCATATCGCTTTTGAACGAAAGTGATGACACAAAAGTTTACAACAAGTTTGTGTTCAGCTCGGGAACGTACTATTCAAGCCCTTCTTACGGTCTTAAGGCATATACAGCTTACGGCGCCGGTATGAAAACGCACCCCAACGGAAATCCGGATGATGAGAGTCAGATAAAGGGTTATACAAAATACGGTACTGAAACCAAAATGGCGCTTTCCGGCGGAAATGTGAGCAAATGGAATCATATAAAGCTATATGTTGACCCTGCAAACAGCCGTACAAGAGTTTTTCTTGACGGAACGGCGTCGAATTATATTGAAGGCTTTACATATTTAAAGGACGCCGAAATACGTCAGGTGTGCTTCCAGGCAAGGCCGTCGCTCACGCCTACAGAGGTTCAGAAAGCATATATTGACAATTTAAAGGTATATACAATTTCGGACGGCATAGCGGTTACCAACCTTTTAAGCGGCTCAAAGCAGGTTAAGCTTACATTTAAAGATACGCTTGACGAGAGCACAATAAACAACATTTCGCTTTATACATTGGGAGCAGTAAAGCTTGAAGGCGCTGTATGCACGCTTTCGGACGACAAAACATCCGTTACGGTTTCGCACGGCAATCTTGAAGAAAACGGCAGTTACTTTGTCCTTCTTGACGGCGTTAAGTATGCCGACGGAAACAAGGTTTGCGAAACAAGAAAAGACTTTACGTATACCGAAGGAAAGGTTGAGGTTACTGTAGGCGATTTTGAACCCTCGTATACGGCGGGAAGCGAAATAACGGTTAACTATACCTTCGGTGTGGAGGGCATTGCCTCTAAAAATGTTGAACTTATTGTTGCATCGTATAATGACGGCTCGCTTTCGGATGTTAAGGTTATTCCGACGGCTGTAAATGCAAGCGGAGATGCAAGTGCAAAACTTACGCTTAACAAAAACTGCACTGAGATAAGGGCGTTTGCGTGGGAGGAAGGAAGTTTAATTCCGCTTGTGCAAAAAAAGATAAAGACAAAGAATTAAGAGGTGAGGCACTTGAAAAATAAAGTAAGTATTGCTTTATTAACAACAATTCTTATAAATATATTTTCGTTTTCCGCCTTTGCGGAGGACGCAGATATTTTAAATGTTGATTTTGAAAATCAAGGCAGCTTTAACATTATAAAATCCGAAACGGTCGAAATTGGCGGCGGCGCAGCCGAAAATGACGGAACGTGCCTTTCTTTCAAAAAAATGGGTGACAAGGCGGCAATTATGTTTTCGGATGACAATTCACACAGCGTATCGGGCGGTACGCTGTGCATTGAATTTGATGTAAGAACGGGTTTCGGCGGTATGGGTATGACGCTTATGGGCGAAAATGACGGCGGCACGGTATACAACAAGTATATTTTCAGCAGCGGCACAACATATTCAACCCCGTCAAGAGGTCTTAAGGCATATACCTCCGTGCAAAACCCCGGTCACCCGAGAGGAAACGCAAACGGCACAAATATTTTGTCCTATAAGAGAGAGGACGGTTCAAATCTTGCGCTTTCGGCAAACAAATGGCAGCACGTTGCGGTTTATGCGGATTTGGAAAACTTACGCACAAAGGTTACGCTTGACGGCGAATCTTCATCTTACATTACGGGTTATGATTATTTAGACGGCATTTCGGTTACGGGTATCGGATTTATGTGGAGCCTTGCCCTTTCGCAGTCGCAGTTTGACGGGTTTACCGATAAACAAAAAGAGGCTTATATAGATAATATTCGGGTATACCGTGCGCCTGCCGGCGTTTCGGAGGTCAGCCTTATAAAACAGAACGGCAGAAAAAATACAGATTTAAAGAGCGTTTCGCCAAAGACAGACGCCATTGAGATTTCGTTTACCGAAAAAATGGATTTTGACAGTGTTTCGGGTGCGGTTTCGCTTTTTAACATCACAAATTCCGAAAACGAAAACATCAGCGCAAGCAGCATTTCGGAGGACGGAAAAACGGTTGTTTTCGGCATAGATAACAAATCTTTGAGCGAAAATTCCGATTATAGGATTACCGTCGGCGAATGTATGGCGCAAAGCGGAGTTTACACAAAAGAATACAGCATTGAGTTTGCCACAACCGATTTTGAGTCGGCAGAAAGAATTTTGTATTACTCAACCGATTTCGAGAGCGATACGGTTGGAGAAACGCCGAAAAACGTGTACGGCCACGGCAGCGACAGTACGGACTTTGCCGTTGTAAGGCAGGATGGCGAAAACAAATATATGGTCACTTCAACAAGGTCACGTTTTCTTTTCGGCGACAGTGTTTCAAACGGCAGTATATGCGCCGATTTTGACATAAATCTTTCAGCCGGCGCAACCTTCGGTTTCGGCATTGTTTACAGCTCCAAAAATGCAGAATACGGAAAATGGCCGCTCACTGTCAATGCTTCGGGAAAAATGATGTATTATGACGCAATGGGCGCAAATCCTCCCGCATTTCTTGAAGGTCACACATTTGACCTTTTTGAGGAGGGCTCCGATACTGTTATGAGTATGGAGCATCAAAAATGGCAGAATATTAAAATCCTGATGGATGTGGACAGCAATAAAATAACGGTTACGCTTGACGGCAAAAAATCTGCTCAGACAGGCGAAATACCGTTTATCGCAGGCAAAAACGGTATAGGAGGCATTGTAATTTACACCTCCAGCACCAAGGAAATTTCGCTTGACAACGTAAAAGTTTACCGTCCGAAGCTCGGAATTTTGAAAACGGAAATCACCGATACCTTCGGAAATGTTCTGACGGGCGACAAAATACCGTCCGAGGCGGGCAGCATAAACATTACGTTTACCGATAAAATAGCGTCTGCGCCTTCTGTAAGCCTTAAGAAAAACGGTACGGACGAAGAAACCGTTATCAATTGGGACTTATTCGGAAGAATTATGACGATAAAGAGCAAAAAGGGATATTTTGAGAGCGGAAGCGCATATACCGTCACGGTCGGCGGCGGATATACCGACGAATTTGAAAGAATTTGCGAAGAGGATTACGAATTTTCGTTTGAAACGGATGAAGGCGGACTTAGAATTTTGGGATTAAGCCTTAAAAAGGACGGCAGCAAAATTTCGGATTTAAAAGGCATTGTTCCGGGAATCAGGCTTAACGTTTGCGCCGAATACATTCTTACAAAGGCTGACAAAAAGTGCGAAAATGCGTGTCTTGCGGTTGTTTTTGAAAAAGGCGAGCGCCTTTCGTATATTGCAAGAAGGGCTGTAAATCTTGATGCGGCGGGACACAGCAGCGCCGAATTTGAGGTTTTGATTCCCGAAAATACAGTCTTTGACAGCGCTTACGTTTATTTGTGGGATTTACGCTCCTACACGCCGATAGTGCTTTGCCAAAGCTATACAAAGTAAAAAGAAAGGTAAAAAAGATATGCGTTTTAAGAAAAAAGCAGTTTTAATATGCCTTGCCGTTTTGTGTATGTCGGTCTTATCTTTTGCGCAAAGCGAGGAATACAATCCCGAAAACGACAGTTCGTCCGGCCTTACACTTATAAAAGGGAGCGATTATAAAAAAACGTCTGTTTCGGGGCAGAGCGCTGTGATTGTTGACGATACTTCTGCGGTGTTCGACATTTCCGACAGTACGGTTTACCAAAATGCCGAGCGCAAAAAGGCGGTTGTGAGCGTTACGTATTATGATGAAGGCGGCGGAGTTTTTTATCTTACTTATGACAGTTTTTCGGGCAGAAAAATTTATTCCGATTATGAGGAATTATACAATACAAAAAACATTGTGACACGCACATTTACGCTCTATGACGCAAAATTTTCAAATTCTCTGACGGGCGGAGGAGATTTTTCGATTACCGCTCCGAAATCGTTGTCAACGGAAATAAAGCAATACAAACCGCTTAAAATACTTGGCGTTAAGGTCGAAATTTCTGATACAGCCTGCCCGGTAACGGTTTTGGCTAAGACAAACAGCGCAGGAAACATATTTTTTGACGGCGATACAAAAGCGTTTGACATCATATTTGAAAACAAGTTTTCTTCGGATGTGGATTTTAACGTAAAATATGTTATTGAAAATGAGGATAAAACGGCGGTTTTTGAAAAAACGGACACGCTTAGCTTTTCGGCAAACGAGGCAAAAACGCTGCATTTTCCCATAAACGTACAGGAATACGGAGTTTACACGCTAAATGTTTATCTTACCGACAAAAACGGATGTGACGCAGGCTCGTACATCTGCGATTTTTCAGTTTGCACCAATGCAAATTACGAAAACTATGATTCCAAAATCGGCGTTTGCCCGCATTTTAACTGGGGCAGAGAATGTGTAAACGGAACTTACATTATAAAAAATGCGGGAATAGACCATATCCGTGAAGGGTACAACTGGTCTGCGTTTGAAGCGGTCAAGGGTCAGTATGTTCAAACGGCGGCTATGAAAAATTATCTTGACGCAGCAGAAAACAACAATATTGAAATTCTTGCGCTTGCCGGCTACGGAAACGAAAATTATTCGCTTTCACGCTACGACGTTCCCAAAACGAAAGATCAAAGAGCGGCGTTTGCCGAATATGTTTACAATATGCTGAGCATAAACAGAGGAAGAATTAAGGTTGTCGAGGTTTGGAACGAGCCTGACATTGAAAGCTTTAACACAAACGGCGCAACAAGCGAGGAATGCGCATATCTTGTAAAGGCGGTGTACGACAGAATACATACCGATTTTCCCGAGGTTAAAATATGCGCCTTTGCGCTTGCAAACGCATATAATCAAAAGGGGCTGGACTGGCTTGAGGCGGCGCTTAAAACCGATACCGACGGCGACGGAGAATATGATTTATACAAATACTGCGACTCTGTTTCGGTGCACCACTATATTACCGATTGCGAAAGAATTACAACCGACGGCGAAAAGCTTAAAAAGCTTCTTAATAAGTACGGCTTCGGCGGCAGAGAGCTTTATCATACGGAATTCGGGTATTCCGAGGTGACAAGCGTAAATAAATGGGATAAAGAGACTAAAGAGAGTAAATGGGATAGCTGGAATAAGCGGGGCGAGAGAAATCAGGCGGCATTTCTGGTAAAATATGCGTCGTCGCTTATTGCAAACAAAGCAGGGGATGTTTTTTACATCTACGATTTTTCAAACGACGGATTGGCACAAAATCAGCCAGAACAGAATTTCGGCTTGGTAAAAAGCGTTTCATCTCCCGTGCCGTATGCGGCAAAGCCCGGTCTTATTGCGATTGCGGCGCTCAACCGTATTATAGGCAACTGCGAGGCGGACAGCGTTATTTCAAATAACAAAGACCTTACGGTTTACAAATTTAAAAACAAATACGGAATAAAAGAAAGCTTCGTTATCTATTCCGAAAACGGTGCGTCTGTGTATGAATTTTCATCCCGGGACGGAAAATGTATGTTTTTTGATTTGTACGGAAACGAATTCTATCCCGAATACGACGGCGAAAAATATGTATTAAACATTGGAACCGAGCCGGTTTATGCGGTTGTTTACAAGGGCAGCGAAACGTGCAGAACATATCTTGAAAACGGAAAAATTGTTGTGGAAGGAACGTTTGCAAACGGCATTGAGGAGGAATATGCCGGCGTAAAGGTGTTTGACAAAAACGCAAATCTTGTTTATGTCAATCAGTTTGACTTGTCCGACAGTTTGAACCTTACATTTTCGTTCGACGCAAAAAGCGGCGAAAACTACAGTATTCTTATCGGAATGAAAAGCCGTTCGCAAGTTTATAAGATAAACGCACTCGGCACGTGCAGTGCGAAAATTTCGTTAGAGTGCGGCGCAGAGAGCGTTGACACATACCAAAAGCTTGCGGCAAGCGAAAGCATTACGCTTTGCGCACAAATTTTTGACCGTGCGGTATCTGATTTTACGATTGCCGCCGTTTCGTACAAGGAAGGTGCGCTTTTGAACGTTCGCACCGTAAAAAAAGACGATATGACCTTTGATGACGGAAGATATGTTTTAAATATTGACGCATCGGAATTTAAAAATGCCGACGCTGCGGGATTTTACATTATTGATTCAATAAATTCCATAATGCCGCTCGACAAGGGCATAAAACTGAAAAAATAGGCAGAAAGGATAACGGATATGAAAAGAAAAATTTTAGGTTTTGCGCTTACGCTTTTTACCGCTGTGAACACTTTTGCATTTGCGGCGCAGGATATTGAAATTTTTTGCGACGGCAAGATAAGTATTCAAAAAAATGCAGATAAAAATTCGGTTGTAACCGCAGTGGTGCTTAAAGGCGGCGTTACGCTTGACGAATTTAATTCATCCTCCGATACGGATACGCTGTGTTTTTGCTACCGTGAGATTAATACCGGCGAAAACGGCGAATATACCGTAAGCTTCGATATAGGCGAAAAAAGCGGCAGGTATGAGCTGTATACCGGAACGGGCAAGGATAAGGAAATTGAACATTCATCTTTAAGATACATAAACAAAGGTGAAAATGAAGCTGCAATTTCAAAACTTTTGTCAGTGTTTGATATTTCCGACACTCTGCAAAGGTATGACGGATTTGAAAAGACTGTCGTGGATAATGCGGACGCTTTCGGCATTAACATAACATTTAAAGATGCGGCGTCTTTGAAGGAGAGTGCAAAGATATTTTTTGCAAGCGTTTCAAAAGATGACGTTAAAACCTTTGAAACGGCAAAATCGTGCATTGACAAGGCTATGGCGATAAGTCTTTTTAACGGGGGCAAAATTTCTTTTACCAAAGAATTTGCAAAGAATTTTTCCCTTCCCGAAAGCGTTGAAAAATATTTGGAAAAACCGTATATTACTGACGAAACACGCACATTTATTGAAGAAAAGACGAAAAAGACAAGCGCCGATTTTGAAAGTTTTGACAAAACGGCGGCTGCGGCGGTTGCACTCGGCGTTATTTATTCGTCCGATGGTTCGGGCGGCGTAAAAAACGTTCTTATCGAAAATGCAAGTCTTTTGGGAATTGATTCTTCAAAGGTTACCGACGCATTTGCGGAAAGTATTGTGGGCAAAAAATTTGACAGCATTGAAAGTATCGGGCTTGACAGCTTTGCCGAGGAGGAAAAACCCATAAACAGAGGCGGCGGAGGCGGAGGCGGCTCAAAGAACGTTTCGGGCAGCGTCATAAGCGGCGCTGATACTCCCGTTTACGAGCCTATTGACGAAACGCCGGCGGAATTTGTTGACCTTGCAGGTTTTGAATGGGCAAAAGAGGCTATAGAAAGCCTTAGAACAGAGGGAATTGTAAACGGCAGGCAGGAAGGAATATTCGCTCCGTCCGAAACGGTTTTGAGAGAAGAATTTTTAAAAATGCTTCTTTCGGCTGTAACGTTTGAAAATCTCGAAGGCGATTTTTCGTTTGACGACGTATCGGAATCGGACTGGTATTATAACGTTGTAAGAAATGCGTATCTTTGCAAAATAGTAAACGGAATTTCAGAGAGCCGATTTGGAAGCGGAATGGAAATTTCACGTCAGGATATGGCGCTTATGTGCTACAATGCACTTGTGAAAAAAGGCATTATCACAGACGATAACACAAAAAACAGCACCTTTGCCGACAGCGAAAGCATTGCGCCTTACGCAAGGGATGCGGTTTCGTATTTAAGCAGCATAAAAATTGTGAACGGTGATGAAAACTTATGTTTCAATCCGAACGGTTCGTCGCTTCGTGCAGAGGCTGCGCAGATGATTTACAATATTATACGGTTTATTAAAAACAGATAGCGCAAAAGGAGGAATTGAAATGAAAAAATTTGTTTCGGTGCTTGTTATAATTGCACTGATTTTTGCGCTTCCGCCTTTGTCGGGCGCTGCCGCTTTTGATAACAGCATTGACTTTGAAAACGGATTAAGGCTGCTTTATGTTGCAAACGTTGTATCGTCCTATGATTTTGACGATGCAAGCCTTGTTTCAAACGTAAGCCGGGCGGATTTTCTT
Source organism: uncultured Clostridia bacterium (assembly GCA_934500875.1). Taxonomy (GTDB): domain Bacteria; phylum Bacillota; class Clostridia; order UMGS1810; family UMGS1810; genus Qingrenia. Next base: position 111,669 of record CAKSTL010000002.1, read on the forward strand.
CTTTATGCGTCAAAGCTTATAAAAACTGAAGAACAGCCAATCGAAGAAGAAAAATATTTTACCGACCTTAAAGGTCATTGGGCAGAAAAAATCGCCGCAAGATTTGTAAAAATGGGTGTTATTTCGGTTTCGGATGACAGACTTTTCCGTCCTAATGACAATATAACACTCGCAGAGGCGTCAAAAATTATTGTGTCCCTTCTCGGTTATGACGCACTTGCAAGGGTAAACGGCGGTTATCCGTCAGGGTACCTTCTTATGACGGCAAGGCTTGGAATTTTTGCAAACGGAACGGGCGAAAATTTAACTCTTGCAGAGGTATTGTATGCCCTTGCAAACGCACTTGAGGCGCCGTGTTATGCCGTGGACTCCATAAAAAACGACAGCACGGTTTATAAGCAGGATGACGAAAACACTCTGCTTAAAATTTATCACGGATTAGAGCCGGATACGGGATATGTGACAAGCTTTGCAAATATGTCGCTGGACGGCACGGTATCTTACGGCGATTATATGTATATCGGCAAAGAAAAGTACGGCTGTTCGGATATTAAAAATGCGGACGCATTTTTAGGCAAATATGTAAAGGTTTATTATTCGAAAAGCGGCGATATACGCACCGCAAAGCTTGTGTGCACGCTTTCGGACGATACATCCGTTGAAATTAACGCAAACGATATTGACAGTTTTGATTCAAACTACAGTCTTAGCTATTATAAAGACGGCGGCGATAAAAAATATACAAAAAAGCTTGAACGCAGCATAAGGGTTTTATACAACGGCGCACGAAAGGACGAGGGCATAAGCGATATGTTCCGAAATCTTAAAAACGGCTCCGTCCGCCTTATTGACGCTGATGAAAACGGTGCGTACGAATATGCCGTTGTTAAAGATTATTCCGATTTTGTGACGGGTTATGCCGACAGTGCAAATCTTGTTGTTTATGATAAATCGGGCAAGACGCAATACGAGATTGAAAAGTTTGAACGATACGGCATTTTTGACGTTTCGCATAATGCATTGAGCCTTGCGTCCGTCAAGGAAAACACGGTTTTGTCGGTTGCCGCAAGCGAGGACAATAAAACATATATAGAGATTATTGTTTCCAACGCTGTTGTTTCGGGCAGTGTGAGCGAGGTATCGCAGGCAAATGACGGAATTTATGTTACAATTGACGAAAAAGAGTATAAAATGAGTGAAGAATGCAGTATGAAGGACGGAATTTACGCAGGCTTTAACGGCACGTTTTATTTGAACTCTTTCGGCGATATTGCGTATTTTAAGCTTAATTCGAACGGCGACTTTAGATACGGTTATGTAACGCACGGCGAAATAAGCGAAAATGTGCGCAGCAGGGTAGACATTGAAATTTTTGACGATACAGGTACGCTTAAAACCCGCAGCATTGAGGATAATATAATAATAGACGGCGAAAAGTATAAAAACGCAGAGGATGTTTTAACCCTTGAATGGGCAAAAAACAAGGTTATTATGCCTCAGATGATACGCTTTAAAACGGACAGCGACGGAAAAATTACATATATTGACACGGTTTTGAAAAACGCTTCCTACGAGAGCGGAAAGGACGCACTGATTGAAACAGTTCCCGTTGACGACAGCCTTTCAAGCTCGGGTATGCAAAGAATTTTTTACTGCACATCAAGCTCTTCCAGAATAGGAACAAACGTTATTTTCAACAAAAATACAAAGCTGTTTTTTGTGCCGGAATATGACGATATCAAAAACGAAAATTATAAGGAATCCGATTTTTCGCTCGGCGCATTTTCGGATATGGTTGTTGACAGCGGTGTAAACGCAAAGGGCTACAGGGCAGACGACGGCTCTGTTTACGAGGATGTTGTTGTGTGCTTCGGCAGAGGAGCAGGAGAGGCGCACGACGATAATACCAATGTTTTTGTGTTAAAGGGAACAAAAAAGGCGTCCGACCAAGACGGATTTGTATATACAAAAATTTACGGCTTGAGAGGAGGCGGCGAAACGTCGTTCTTTATTGCGGATTCGTATGCTGCAAAATTTGAAAGCCTTAATCTTTCCGAAGGCGACCTTTTATCGCTTCAGACCGACAACGAGGGAAAAGTGAGCGATATTATTCTTCTCTACGACTTTTCTCAGGGCGGCGAGCCGTATACTCAGGCAGGCAGCAGGTGGTACGACAAAAACAGGTATGTCAATAATTACAGTGCATTCTCGCAAAAGTTTTCAATGTCGTTTATGTATGCGGCATATAAGTCGGGAAACGTTGTAAAGGGCATTTACAATATTGACGGTGATGCATATGACAGCGACGAGGCATTTGACGTTTCGGCAGTTAAGATTATAGTTATAGACAGTGAAAGAACCAAGGGCAACAAGGTTTATACGGGAGGCGTTCAGGATATAAGATGCGCCTTGACGGCAGGCGGCGAAAACAGCTCAAAAATTTTTGCACATTACAGATATATTACTCTGAAAGACGTTGTTGTGTATAAGTAGCCGAAAGAAAGTAATCCGATTAAAAATGTATGATTAAATTTTAAAAAGAGCAAAAAACATATAAAAAAGTCAAAATTGTATACTTAAAATCCGTGTTCTTTCGTGCTATAATTCGGGCGAAAATACAAAAATCATTATTGAAGGTGAATTTTTATGGCAATAAAAGCAAACGAAATTTATAATTTTACCGTTACGCCGTCGGTTGTGCCTGCCGATACCGAGAGCAGCATTGTTATAGAAAGCACGAGCGGCACGTTTAAGTTTTTGGAAAATGTGGAATATGACGTTATATTTATTCCGACGGAAAAAAGTGATGTGCCGTCGGATATGTCGGTTTCGGGCTGGGACAAAAACAGGGTTGTGCACACCGTTCGGGCAAGTGACGGAAAGATTTGTCTGACGCACAACTTTTTCGGCGAACAGGAGTGGAGAATTAAGATTTCGTCAACCGAGGAAAGGTATGACAAATACGAGCGTGACAACGGCATAGAGCCGCCGAAAGGGCGCCGGAAGTATGTCGAAGCATTAAAAAGGGGAATTATGGTTTCGGTTTATTCGCTTTTGCCCGACCTTTATTCAAGAAATGTAAAAAAGTGCGATTTTCACATACATACAACCTATTCTGACGGAAACGAAACGCCGCAGCGTACGGCGGCAAATTACAGAAAAAGGGGTTTTGACGTTATAGCCGTAACCGACCACAATGTTTACAATGCGTCAAAGGATACCGCAAAAAGTCTTGAATTTATGGAGAATTTTAAAATTCTTCCGGGCGAAGAGGTGCACAACGGCTATGCACGCAAGCTTCACATTGTAAGCGTGGGCAGCAAATACAGCGTTAACGATATTTTTCTGGACGAGCCTGAAAGGGTTGAGGCTGAGGTTGCCGCTCTTAAGGGCAGGGTTGAGGTTCCTAAGGGCGTTGACGAGGAAGAATATTTATACAGAGTGTGGACGTACAACGAAATCAAAAAAAGCGGTGGATATGCTATTTTTCCGCATCCGTTCTGGACGTGGAAGGATTCTTATCACGTTGAAACCGATATGAGCGAGGCGGTTTTAAAAAACGGGCTGTGCGACGCATTTGAGCTTTTGGGAGGCTGTACGCCGGAGGAAAACAATATGCAGCTTGCCTTGTATTTCAGTCTTAAGAGCAACGGTCTTAAAATGCCGATTGTTGCGTCGAGTGACAGTCATTCCACAATGCCGGGCTCAAGCTGGTTTGACGAAGATTTTACCGTTTTGTTTGAAAAAGACGGCGATATTTTCGGTGCGGCAGATAAAGGATATTCTGTTGCCGTTGAGGCGGTAAGCGGTGAAAAGGTGCGTGTTTACGGCGATTTTCGTATGATGAAATATGCGCATTTTCTTATTAAGAATTATTTTGTAAGAAGAAAAGAGCTGTGCGCTGCGTCGGGTATGTTTGCCGAAAGGTATCTTGTGTATGGCGACGACTGCAAAAATCTTATTATTGAATGTGAAAACAGAATAAAGGAAATTGAAGATAAATTTTTCGGCAGAAATACGTCGGAAAAATAAAAGGTTTGATTTTTGTTCGGGCATATAAAATTTGCACTGCTTTGTGATGATTGAAAATATGCAAAAAAGTGAGGACGGATTGTTTGTCCTCACTTTTTTTCTTCGTCCTTCTGCGGTTTTATAAGTATCTCAACCGTGGTGCCTTTGCCCTTTTGCGAGATAAATTTAAGACCGTATTTTTCGCCGCACGCAAGCTTTAAACGTTTGTTTATATTGCTTATTCCGTAGCCCGAGCCGCCCTTTCTCGGCTTTGCCGGCATCGAAATAGGGTCAAAATCCATACCGCAGCCGTTGTCGGTGATTATAAATTTTATATCCTTATCCTCTGTCAGAAATCCTTTAACGCTTATCTTTCCGCCTTCGGGCATATTGTCAAAACCGTGCTTTATTGCGTTTTCAACAAGCGGCTGAAGAATGATTTTCTCCATTTTAAGCTGCATAATATCGTCGCTTATATCGTATGTAACGGTAAATTTGTCGGGAAAACGCATATTTTGTATTACAAGGTAGCTTTTAAGGTGAGTAAGCTCCTTTTCCACCGTGATGTCCTTCATTCCACCGTGCAGCGCTATTCTGAAAAAATTTGCCAGGGCGTAAATAATTTTATACGTTTCGGTGTCGTTTTTCATAAGCAGTATCCACGATATGGAGTCGAGCGTATTGTATATAAAATGCGGATTTATCTGCGCCGAAAGTGCGTTCAATTCGGCTATTCGCTGTTTTTCCTTCTCGTCTTTGATGTTTTCGATAAGTATGTTTATCTTGTGCGTCATATTTTTAAACACGTTTTCAAGCTCTCTTATTTCAAAAAGCTTGAACATTGGCTTGTATTCCGTGGGCGACTGCTCAAAAGAATACATATTTTTTATAAGAATTTCAATCTCGGAAAGAAGCCTTTTTGAAACGAACACCGAAAACGGAATACTAAGTATTACGGCGGCAAGAATTAAGAATATAAAAACGGTGTTCAGCGCCGAAAGCATTTTGTCAAAAATACTTTTTGACGTAACGCTTACAATTTCAAGTCCGTCAATAATTCCGTTTGTGTTAACGCCCTTTTTGCTCATAAGATAGTGTCTGCCTATTTCCATACTGCCGTTTTCAAAAGATAAAGCGTCGGTAAAAAGCTTTGACCCTATAAGGCTTTTGTCACGGTGCGACAAAATTTTTCCGTTATAGGTAATAAAAACGTATCCTCCGCCTTCGTCATATACTTTATACATCTGCTCAAGAGCGCTTTCGGGAACGTACATAACAAGATATCCTGCCGTGTAGCCGGTGTTGTAGTTGCGCATTTTTACGCCTACCGAAAAATAATATTCTCCGCCGAAGCAGACTGCACCCGACATATACGTTTTGCCGCTGTCAACCGTTTTTATGATTTCATCAATATTGTTAAGAGCGGTTTTTTCGTCGATATCGCAAAAATGATACACCTGCTTTTCTTTATCAATAATGCTTATACCCGACATAAGCTTGTTGCTTTTAAGGTACGCCGAGATATCGTCGGAAAGACGCATATACTTTTCACTGTGCGAAAGCGACTTGTTAAAAAGCGTTACATAAAGGCTGTTTTTGTTTGTAAAATACAGCGACTGAACGTTGAGCCTGTATATAAAAGATGAAATGTTGTCGGAAAATTCCGATTCTATAGAGCCGGTATAGCTTGAAATATATCTTTGCATAACGTAGTTTGTGATGTAGCTTTTCGACACGGTAAGCACAAGTATTGACGGTATGAGCGTAAATATCAGCACAAGTGCGTTTAAAATTATTCTGTATGAAAAAAAACGGTAAATTTTTTGTCTTAAAATTTTTATTTCGCTCACCCCTTTGCCGCTGTTTTGCGGTTTTACTTTCCGTTTTGTTTCTCTTTTTCTTTAAATTCTCTGTAAAGATTTGAAAAATATTTTGAGTCGGAATATCCCACAAGGCTTGCCGCTTCGGAGATTTTATACTTTTTCGTCTGAATAAGTATATCTGCCTTTCTCATACGGTAGAGTGTAAGATAATCGTTAAAGGTCATATTGGTTTCCTGCTTAAAGCATCTTGAAAGGTGCCTTGTGCTTACAAACAGCATATCCGCAACCGAGGATAAGGTAATGTGGGTATCGTATTTATCGTGAATTACGGCAATGGTGTTTTTTACAAGTACGTTGTTTGTCTTGATAAGAAAAGACGTGCTGTGATTTTCTATGCTGTCAATTATTTCGTTTATCCATTTTTGAATATCTACCATAAGTTCAATCTGCTCAAGCTCTAAAATGGGCTTTACAACCCGCCCGAAGATAAGCGTCATTGTGTCCGAATCGGAAGAAAACGCTTTTATTATCATTATCGCCGTTTCGGCAACCGTATTTTTAACCGACGATATCGGGATATTTATTCGTTTTATAACTTCGGTAAAATATGCGTTCAAAATTTCTTTTGCGGTTTTAAAATCGTCCGATTTCATAGCCTCGACAACAGAGCCTGAATCAATTGACGGTTCGCCGTTTTTGCCGTCACGGTACAAAATATAGTCGATAATCCTGTTGTTTCCCATAACCGCCTTTTGCGCCAGCACCTGATTGCACTGCTGATACGAACGGAAAAGTTTGTTTGCACGTCTGAAAATTCCGCTTATGCCTATTGTCACCGTATGACCTGTGCGCAAATTAAAGTTTGAAAGAATGTTGTTTAGCGTTTTTATGGCTGCGTCATAGCAGTATTCGTTTTTACAGGATATTACAAGCGCATATTTTAATTTGTCAACAAAGCATTTTATAATGTGATTTTCGCTTATGCTCACTTCGTAGTCAATAATTTCGGTAAGTGACAAAAACGCTTTTGTTTCAACGTCCGAAGGCAGGCTGCTGCGGTCGATTGCTATTATTGCAGTCATATAATTTCCGTCGGGAAATTTATACTGTGGATTATCTTTTATAATTTCGTCATAGTCGGCGCCGTTAAGAAGTTTTAAGGTGATTTTTTCTTCCAAAAGCTCGCTGTATGCCAAAACTTCGCTCTTAATTTTGCGTTCGGCAAAAATTTTGTCGTGCACCTCATTCATAATTTTATAAAGTTTTTCAATGTCAACCGGTTTTAAAAGATACGAATATGCGTTTGCCGCCATAGCCTCCTGAACGTATGAAAAGTCGTCATAGCCGCTTATAACAATGATTTTTAAATCCGCTTTCTGCTTTTTTAATTCTTTAAGAAGATAAATTCCGTCGGAAGATGACATTCTTATGTCGGTTATTACAACGTCGGGCGACAAAATCTTTACCATTTCAAGAGCCTCGGCGCCGTTTGACGCTTCGCCCGCTATTTCAAACCCTGCGCTTTGCCAGTCTATTATCTTTTTTAGACCCTGCCTGATTATAACTTCATCATCAACCAGTAATACTTTAAGCATACAAAACCTCCGGTTTTAGTAATAATTCTGTATTTTTACCCTTATTTTTTCAAGCTGAAGCGACATACTCTTTGAAAGGGCGCTTACAGCAAGATATGCGGCAATCAGCGTCAGCAGAAACACGGCTGCGCACAGGGGTGCAAGATATGCGGTGTAGTCCCTTATGGCGCTGATATCGTCTTTTATAAAAAACGAAAAACTGTCTTTCTGCACCGGGATGTTTAAAAAAACGGTATATTTTCCGTCTTTTGAAAATTTTCCGCTCCCGGTGTTTTCAAACGCCTCAATAGTTTTTTTGTTGTCCAAATCTTTCGACCCTACAAGACGGCACATATTTTTTGAATCGCCGTTTTTAAGAAGTACTGCGTCGTGTTCCGTAAAGGTGCCGCTGCTTGTAAAACTGTCCGAAATATATTGGGTGTCAACCTGAAAAATAATGTATATGAAGCTGTCGTTTGACGGGATTTTGCGCACCAGAAAAAGAAAATCTCCTTTTGCGAGGTCTGATTTTACAATGTGCCAGCCAATGCCCTCTTCATTGAAATTTATATTCACCGCCGAGGAAAAATCTATCTCTCTTATGCCGTTCGATATGTTGTCAACGGGAATGTGATAGTATAAAATTTCGTTGTTTTTGCACACCACAAACGATGTGAAATACGCACAGCTTGTGCCGTATGAGGCAAGGGCGCCGATATATGACGAATCGTGCGATTTGTAAAACTGCGGATTGTCAAGGTTTAAATCCGTTATTATAATGCTGCTCATCTCTTCAATGTTTTTGATTGCCGCCGCAGCGTTTTTGGACTGCTGTTTTGATATTGCAACGGATTTTTCTATGTAGTCGTCGGTTAAAATTTTTGTAAATATGCTGTATGACGAGAGCGACATAAAGCTTATGAAAAGCGCAATAAACAAAACCGTGTATATTTTTATGCGGTTGTTAAGATTGCCTATCATACGTTCACCCTCTTATAAAATTATAGTTTTACAATTTATATTATATCAGAATGTTTCTTAGGTTTCAAGTAAGCTATAGGGACACAAAAGTTGGAAAAAAGGACAAAAATATGCAAACGCCGTTAACTTTGCCCAGGCGTTTGCACAAAAAATGTTTATCGTGCCAATGCTTTCTTATCGGGCGGCTAATCCCTGACCGCTTTTATTTTTATAATCGCACGTGTAAATTTTCCTTCCTCGCTCTCAAACGAAAGACCGTAACCGGCGCCGAAAAAGAGCTTCAGGCGCCTATCGGTATTCATTACGCCGAGACTTTCGGTTTTTTGCGACAGCACCTCGTTTATGCGTTCTTTCGACATACCTATGCCGTCGTCCTCTATGTAAATATAAACGTCGTTCTCTTTTTTTTGGGCGGTTATGCGTATTCTTCCCTCGGGAATATCCTTTTCCAGAATACCGTGCTTTATTGCGTTTTCCACAATCGGCTGGAAGGTGATTTTGGGAACCGACAGATTTTTAATTTCGTCATCAATGTCAATTTCAAGCTTTATTGCGTTGTCGTGCTTAAAATTTTCTATTGCGGTGTAATACGAAATGTGCTTTATCTCGCTTTCTATTTTTACAAAATCGCTCTTGTTGTGCAGGCTGATTTTATAAAATTTTGAAAGATTTTTAATAAGATATGTAACGTCGTCGGGCTTGTTTTCTTTTGCAAGATACTGAATTATATCAAGCGTGTTATACAAAAAATGCGGCTTAATCTGCATTTGCAGAAAGTTAAATTCGTATTTTTTCAGCGTTTCGGAATAATTGGTGTTGTATTCCACAAGATTGTCAATGCTTGTAACCATATTGTTGAATGCGCCGATTGCCTCGTTAAGCTCGGTGTTTGAGCTTTCGTAGTTTTTAATCTGCTTAAGCTCGCCGAAATTAGCCCTTTTCATTGCGTTTATAAGAGTGTCGAGCGAGCGTATTACCGAGCGGCTTGTGTAGTGCGCCACGGCATATGACGCTGCGGCAATTACGGCAAGAATTATAAAAAGTATCAGAAACATAAAATATGTGTCTTTGTATGCGCTGTTTACATTCTGAACCGTAGCGGTGCAAAAACTGGTGCTTTTTGTTATGCCTTTTACGGCAAAGCATCTTTTGTTTCCTATTTTTATTGTTTTTATTTCGCCCTCCGATATGCCCGAAAGCCGTTTTTTCACGTCTTTGGAATAAATTTCGCCCGTTGACGAGCAGATGACATTTCCGTTTTTGTCCAAAATAACCGATTCGCTTCCGTAAATTGTTGAATCGGCAAGCAGTTTCTGAAAAATATCCATATCTGCCGATACCTTTATGTAGCCTATGATGTCGTTGTAATTATCGGGATTGTAAAGCGTGTTGATAATGCAGAATTTGTCTTTTCCGTCCGTATTTTCGGTAAAATAAAAAAACTTCGGCGTTGTTTCGATAAGGTCTTTATACCACTCTGTGTTTTCGACGTTTGCGGTTTTGTCCACAAAATCGCCGTCAAAGTTTATGTATTGCTCATTTACGGGATACAGCGTGAGCGAGAGCGGAATACTGTAGTTTGAAAGCGTGAGAATAAACGCATTCTGCACGTATTTGTAATTTTTCTGACGCTCAAAAATGCCGGGAGTGTGCCCTTCGGACAGCATATCCGCAATATCGGTGTTGTAGCTTGCATAGTGGACGCAGTTTTCCATACTGCTTACATAGTTATACACGTTTGACGCAGTAATGTTTGACGAATATTTCATATTGCGCAGTATATCGTCCTTTGTTTTTACTATAAAATATGAAACCGAGATGACGAAAAACGAAATAAACGCAACCGAAATAAGCAAAATCTGCGAAACAAAAAGTTTGTGTCTGATACTCGAATTTTTAAACGAACGCATAATTTTTTCCTTTCGGACAATTTTTTTAAACATATTATATTTTGATTATATTTAATTTATCGCTCCGTGTCAATAGAAAAAGGCGCTGTAAAAACAAGTGTGCAAAATATTACACTTTATGTGAGAAATACCCACTTTACACTAAATGCGGTGCGTGATAAACTTTAATTAAGATAAAAATATTATTCCCTGAAAGGAAGAAGAATTATGAAAAAAGCAAAAAGAATTATATGTTTGGCGCTTTGCATCGTTTTTGTTGTCGCACTTGCGGGCTGCGGCGGCTCGGGCAATAACGACGGCGGAAAAATTACAAAGCTTAAAATGATACTTGTGGGCGAAAAACCCGCAATTTATGACGAAATTTACACAAAACTCAACGAAATGCTCAGACAGGATATCGGCGCTGAGGTTGAAATTGAATATTACAACTATTCCGACCTTCAGCAGAAATATTCGCTCCTTTTCTCGACGGGCGAGGATTTCGACATTGTTTTTGCGGCAGACTGGGTAAAATACAATCAGCAGGCGGCGAAAAACAGCTTTATGGAAATTACCGACGATATGCTTAAAAAGAATGCTCCCAAAACATATGAAACCTTAACCGACAGAATTAAAAACGAGGCAAAGGTTAACGGCAAAATGTATATGATTCCCAATACTGCGCCGGAATACAGTACATATGTTTCGCTTATCAGAGGCGATTTGAGAGAAAAATACGGTATGGACGAAATCAAGACGGTTGAAGATTATGAAAAATATCTTGAAAACGTTGCAAAGAACGATAAAAACATTATCCCGCTCGTAAACATTGTTGCGGTGGGGGCGTTCTGGGGCGCCTACAAAGACGGTACGGATCGCTTTGAAACTCCCAAGGGCACAGAAATTTACTACGACATTGCGACCGGTAAATTCACCAAGAGAGAGTTTGAAGATTATTATAAAAATCAAATCCGCAAAACGAGAGAGCTTGTTGAAAAGGGTGTAATCCCTGCGGATATAGTTGCGAACAAAACCACAGACAATATGTTTGAAAACGGAAAATGCGCAACATATGTAAAAAATCTCGAAACGTGTGCGTCGATGGCTAAAAAGCTCCGTGCACAGCATCCCGAATGGAAAATCGAAATCTGCGATTTTTCGGTCGGCGCAAAGAAAATTGTAAATTCGGCAGTGTCGAACGGTCTTGCGCTCAACCGTGCAACCAAAAATGCAGACAAGGCTTTGCAGTTTATCGAGCTTTTGAGAAACGACAAAAGATATTTTGACTTAACATGGTACGGCATTGAGGGCAAACACTGGAAAGCGGACGGCGATAACGGATATATCTCGCTCAACGCAGACCTTCCCAAAGAGCAGAAATACGAGCCGGGCTGTGTATGGGGCTGGAAAAACGAAACTATGATGAGGGTTGACAAAACGGATATTCCCGAAAAACAGGAAATTCTCGCACGCTGGAAAGAAGAAACGGTTGACAGCGACATTCGCGGATTTGTGTTTGACGACACAAACGTAAAAACCGAAATGGCGTCAATATCATCTGCGGCGTCGCAGTACGGCGGTCCGTTATACAACGGAATGGTGGAGACATCAAAGCTTGACGCGTCGTTTAAAACATATCAGGAAAAACTTTTGCAGGCAGGCATAGACAAGGTTTTTGAGGAAACTGAAAAACAGTACAAAGAATATCAGAAAACATTAAAGTAGGTGGCATTTTCAATGAAAAAAGTTAACACAAAGGCAGGTACGGCGCTTAAAAGAAACACCTTTCTGCACGAAGTGTCAAACAACAAAATTCTTTTGCTTATGATAACTCCGGCAATACTGTATTTTTTGATTTTCCAGTACATACCGATGTTCGGCGTAATTCTTGCGTTCAAAAAATACGACTATGCGCTGGGAATACTCAAAAGCGAATGGATAGGTTTTAAAAATTTTGAATTTTTCTTTAAAAGCGGTCAGGCATACACCGTTACGCGCAATACATTTCTGTACAACATCGTGTTTATTCTTCTCGGAAACGCAATGCAGCTTGCCGCGGCAATATTTTTAACCGAAATCGGCAGCAAAAAGGTGCGCAAAATATCGCAGACCTGCATTTTCTTTCCTTATTTTATATCGTGGGTTGTTGTAGGTGCGTTTGTGTATAACCTTTTCAGCTTTGACTACGGTATGGTAAACGCTGTTCTTAAGGCGCTTTCAATAGAGCCTGTAAACGTTTATGCAGAGCCTAAATACTGGCCGTTTATACTGGTTGTGCTGAACACCTGGAAAGGTCTCGGCTACGGCTCGGTTGTGTATATGGCAACAATCACAGGCATAGATACTTCCATCTACGAGGCGGCGGAAATCGACGGCGCAAGCATTATGAAACGAATTTGGCACATCACCATTCCGTCGCTGCGCGCAACTATGGTGACACTGGTTCTGCTTGCTCTCGGAAGGGTGTTTAGAGGAAATATGACAATGTTCTACAGCCTTGTCGGCAACAACGGACTTTTATACAACTACACCGACGTTATCGACACGTTCACGTTCAGAACGCTTTTGTTCTCAAACGATATCGGTATGTCGTCGGCGGTAGGTTTTTATCAGTCGGTACTGTGCTTTGTGTTCATAATGCTCGCAAACGCTTTTGTAAAGCGTATTGACAGCGACAGCGCACTGTTTTAGGAAAGGGGGAAAAAGACATTGAAAAGTAATAAATTGGACAAAAAGCCGATTGAATACAGAGCTTTCGTCGTGTTTGCATACATATTTGTCGTAATTATCGCGCTTTTGGGAGTAATTCCGTTTATAATGCTGCTTTCAGGTTCTTTTACCTCTGAATCCTACATTGTAAATCACGGTTATTCGCTTATACCGAAAGAATTTTCGGTTAACGCATATAAAACAATTTTTGAAAATCCGCAGAGAATTGTAAATTCATACGCGGTGACAATTTTCATCACGGTTGTAGGAACGGTGATTTCGCTTTTCTTAACCGCTATGACGGCATACGTTTTGCAGAGAAAAGATTTTCCGTGGCGAAACAAAATTTCGTATTTTATATATTTCACCACGCTTTTTTCGGGCGGACTTACTCCGTGGTATATGCTTATGATGAAATTCGGAATGAAAAATAACCTTGCGGCGCTTATCATTCCGCACCTTTTTTCGGTGTTCAACATTCTTATCGTGCGAAACTATTTAAACGGAATACCGCATGAAATATCGGAATCGGCAAAGGTGGACGGCGCAAACGATTTTCTTATTTTTATAAAGCTTATCATTCCGCTTTCAAAACCGGTGCTTGCCACAATAGCGCTGTTTACGGGACTTCTGATATGGAACGAATGGTATAACTGTATGCTCTTTATAAGCGACCAGAAGCTTTACACACTTCAGTATTATCTTTATAATATGCTTAACAACGCAGCGGCTATGAAAGAGCTTGTTTCGGGCACAAGCGTAGACCTTTCGTCGGGAGCGGAGCTGCCTGCCGAAAGTGCAAAGCTTGCAATGGCAATAATCGCAACAGGCCCGATACTTCTGCTTTATCCGTTTATACAAAAATACTTTGTAAAAGGTATTGTAATAGGCGCGGTAAAGGGATAATGGAGGCAGAGTTTATGATAAAAAAAGCAATTTCGTTTTTAATTCTGTTATGTATGCTAATTTCTGTCTTTCCCCTCGGCGTTTTTGCCGAGGAGGACAGAACATTTTTGTTTAACGGCGAACCGTCACAATTTGACATCGAAGAAAAAGACGGAATTTATATGATTTCGTCAAATTTCGCCGAAACTATGGGCATTGACAAAATAGCATACAATAACGGTGAAAAAACAGTATTTTCAAAAGACAACGTATCGGTTATATGCGAAAATATGAGCAAAACCGTATACATAAACGGCACGGCAAGGGAGATAAGCGGTGCGCCGTATTTAAAAAACGGTGCTCTTTATGTTCCGCTCGACACGGTTGTAAAGGCGCTCGGCTTTCAGATTAAATACGACGATCTTTTAAATACTGCCGATATTTACGTTGCGTCCGAGATAGAAAAAACGGTGAACAATGCCGAGGTTATAGACGGAATGTATCTCTCGGACGAGCTGTTGTCAAACACGTCGTTTGAGGAGGATTTTGTCCTTAAAGGCGGTTGGTCAAACAGAGTGTCCAGCACGGTTATGCAGTCGGCGGACGTTGTTCACTCGGGAAAATTTTCGGGTATGGTAACAAAAAGACCGTCTGGCTGGGCGTCAATAGGTCAGGACGTAACTCAAATTATGAAAGAGTACGGAACAGGAAAATACCGTATCCGCGGATTTGTCCGCACGAAGGACGAACCGTGCAATATGACAATTAAAATTCAGGTGCAGACAACCGACAGCAAAAAAATCAATTCAGAGGAAACCGAGGGCGGTGTTTTAATCGTCAATAGCGACGGATGGACGGAATTTGACTATATTGCCGATTTGGAGTGGGATTTATCTGTTTCGCTGGCTACATTTTACTGCGAGGCAACGTCGAACACCGGTAAAACTTGCGAGGTTCAGGATTACTACGTCGACGACTGCTCTCTTACCAAGCTTATGAGTGAGGAGGAGTATTACGCAGTAGTTGAAAACAAGGTTAAAGAAAAAGACGAAGCGGAAGAAATTGAAAATGAGAAAAACGCACGGGCGAACGAAATTTTGGAAAAATACAAGGACGACGCGCTTGATGTTTATTATCCCGCAGAAAGCCGCGAGATTTTGAAAAATCCGTATAAAGGACTTATAATTTATCCCGGCAGACAGCTCTTTGACGAGGAGTCGGCAAAGTGGGGCGGAGGCATAGGCTCGATTTTGTATCACCGATATTCGTGGTGCTATATGGAACCTCAGGAGGGCGTTTACAACTGGGATATTTTAGACAAAAACATTGCTCTTTGCCAAAAATACGGTATGCAGTTAGGTCTCGGCGTAGGCTCGACGGTAAACTTTAACTCGACAACAAACTACAATCAGGATACACCCGAATGGGTTTTTGAGGCAGGATGCAAATATATCCTTGAGGACAGGGGAAACGGCTGTGTTTTGAAAATCCCCGACTATGACGACCCGATTTTCCGCGAGAAAATGCAGAATATGATAGATGCGTTTTCCGAGCGTTACAACGACAACGAAACAATCGCATACGTCGATATGCGTAATTACGGCAACTGGGGCGAGTGGCATTTTTATAAATTCCCCATCAGCGATAAGCTTGACAAACAGAGAACGAACAAAGAATTTTTTGCGTATGTGGATATGTTTAAGGATATGCGTCTGCCGGCGCTTTCGTTTGTTGCAAAACCTGACGTTACAAAGCATGCGCTCGATACATTCGGCGCAGGCATACGCGGTGACGGTCTGGTGTCGCCCGCGGAAATGGATAAGCACAAAAATATGAACCTTGTCGAGGGCAAGGCAATGGCAGTCGGCGAGTGGTTTGAGCAGTATGCAACAGTGTATCAGCCGGGCGGAAAATACGCAGCATATTTCGATTTTGTGCCCATTCTTTTTGAACGTCAAATCCGCGAGGGACACATTTCATCCATTGCGTTTTTGAACTGGGACGCAAACAACGCATACAAACTGTGGAAAGATATGTACGACCGCGCGGCGAATTATGTCGGATACTGGTATAAACCTGTAAAAATCGAACATTCAAAGGATATAACAAAGGGTATTTTCAAACTGAAGGTTAAAAACGACGGCGTGGCTCCGCTTTTTGCAGGCTATGAGAAAAAGGCAGTTGTAAAGCTTGCGCTTGCCGACAAAAACAATAAAATTTTAGATACCGTAACGCTTGAGGGACTTGACCCGTTATACTGGAATCCCGGCGAAATGACCGACTGTGTGGGCGAGTATGAATTTAAAAACACCGACGGCGGAGAAAAGCTTCTTTTCGGTGTGTTCACGCGTGAGCAAAACGAAAATCCAAACGTTAAACTCGGCATTAACGCAAAAGTTGTAAACGGCTGGTATGACATCTCGTCAATGTCAAAAAGCGACAGTGCGAACGTTGCACACAACAAGCTGTTTTCGGCGAAAGAGCTTTATGCCGACGAGGGATACGGCTTCCGTCAGCCCGACTATGCGTGCGACAACGATATATCCACCTACTGGGCGAACAAATGCGCAAACGGAAATTATCTTGAAATTGACTTCGGCGAGGAAAAGAGTGTTTCACAGGTTTCTTTGACAACGGCGGAAAATATTAAGGTTAAATATTCGATAGAACTTTTCCGAAACGGAAAATGGACAGAGGTTTCAAACGGCGTTTCAATTTCGTCCAAAGGCACGAATGTGAAATTCAGAACGGCAAAGGGCGAAAAACTTCGCTTTGTTATAGACGATGACAAAGACGCAGTTGTGAAAATCTGTGAAATGAAGGTTTGGTAAAATGAGGAGTGATAAGATGAAAAAAACAATTTCAGCGCTTCTTTGCACGGCTGTTTTGGTGCAATGCGGAGCAACGGCATTTGCCGCAGCGATAGACACCGTGAAAGAAGATATGGACACGCAGATTATTACGGTTTCGGGTTCAAAGCTTTCAAATAACGACAAAGTGCTTATCGAGGTGTTCAATTTCGATAACGGCACGGTGGATTACGAAAACGGTCTTGAGGGAATTTTTGCGGTGAATACCGATGAAAACGGCAGCTACACTGTAAGTTTTAAACTTCCCAAAACGTCCGCGACGGGCGAAAAGAAAATTTTTGCGCGCCCCGTTGTCGGCAAAAAGAGCGAGGATAAGATTGATTTTTATTCGTCCGAAAGCATTGACACAATTTTGCGTAACTGGAACAGTGCGATACAAAATCAGGATAAAACCTCTATGGAAAAGGTTATAAACGACAAAACCGCACTTAAAATCATTCTCAATTCAAGCCTTGCGGATACTCTTGCGTCGGAGCTTGCGTCCGCTGACAAAACGGTGCTTGCGGAAAAACTTTTAAAACTTCCCGAGGCAACGAAAATCGGCGATTTTGCGTCCGATTTCATTGCGCCGTACATAAACTTTGCAATAAACAATCTTTCGGCAGACACGCTTGCAAAGCTGGTTTCGGAATTTTATGACGAAATCGACACCGTGAAAGGCACGGTGTATGAAAACATCATTTCAAAAATGAGTGATGACGAAAAAAACGTGCTTTTCAAAGACTCGGCAAACTTCAGAACGAAAGATATTTCCACTGCGGATTTTGCGTCGGTGATATACAGCCGTGCTGTTTACAATAAGTTTTCGGAAATTACGTATTATGCAGATGTAAAACCGTTTATCGACCTTTACAACACCGATTATTTTAAAATTGATTTCACCGACTACGATACGGTGTCAAACAAATATGAGGTTGACTCAAAGGTTTTGGAAAACCGTCATGCATACTCGGATTTTGAAACGTTTAAAACAAAATACGAGGGCTGGGCGGCAGAGCAGAAGGAAGCCGAAGGCGAGTCAGGCGGCAGCAGCGGCGGCACGTCGGGCGGCAGCAGTTCGGGCTCGGGAAAAGGCAAGGGCAGCGGCGTTTCGTTTGTTCCCACACCGAAGGATGAGGACATTTCGGTTGTAAAAGAAGAAATTTTTAACGACCTTGAAAATTTTGACTGGGCGAAAGAGCATATTATGGCGCTTTACAACAAAGGCGCTGTGGACGGCACCGGGAAAAATACATTTTCGCCGTCAAACCTTGTAACGCGCGAACAGTTTGTAAAAATGATTTCTGCGCTCACAACGTTTGACGAAAATCCGCCGAGCGCAGAGTTTTCGGATGTTGCAAAAGGCGAATGGTATGAAAAATACATCAACGGTGCGAAAGCGTCAGGGCTTATATCGGGCAGAGATGACGGCACCTTCGGCGTCGGCGACTGCATTATCCGTCAGGATGCGGCGATTATGTGCCTTAATGCGATAAAGAAAGAACGTCCCGACCTTTTGGAAAATCTCAAAATAGAAAAACTTCCGTTCGGCGACGCAGGCGATATTTCGTCGTATGCGGTATATGCGGTGTCGGCTCTTAACAAGCTCGGCATTTTAAACGGCGATGCGTCGGGCAATTTTAACGCAAACGCAAATGCGACGCGCGCAGAAGCGGCGGTTATGATAAACAAGGTTATGACACTTATCGGCGAGGGGGCGGAAAAATGAGAAAAAACATTTTAAATAAAACAGTTTCGGTGCTTGCTGCATTTGTAATGCTCGTTTCGCCGATTTCGGCATTGTGCGAAACGGACATTCCGGCGGAAAACACAGGCAATACCGAAGTTGCAGAAAGCACTGAAAATACAGAAGTTCTCGGACATTACGAAATGAACGTTTTAAACAGTCTCGGAATTGTAAACTTTACCGAGGCAAAGCTTACGCAGAACGTTACAAATGAGGAATTTGCAGGCGCAGCGGCGCTGGTCGGCGGTATCACAAAAGACTACTATCAGGACGGCGTGCTCCAAATCCTTATCGACTGCGGATATATGCCGTCGTCATCGGCGTATCCCGACAGGGATATAACATATGCACAGGCGGTTAAAACTATAGTTTCCACACTCGGATACGACGTGTATGCGAAAAATTACGGCGGATACCCCGGCGGTTATATCATTGAGGCAGAAAACCTCAAGATCACCGACGGGCTTGACGGAATATCAAACGACACTCCGCTTACATACGGTATGATGTGCGTTATGATGTATAACAGCCTTGAGGTTAAAATGCTCGTTTCAAGTTCGTATAACGGAAACACAAAAGCTGAGAAAACCGACAAGGTTTTGAACGAAGTTTTTGAAATATACGACGGATACGGCAGAGTTACCGCAAACTCAATCACTTCACTTTCGGGCGACAATAACTACAATCCCGAGAAAATCGAAATTGACTCAAAGGAATACAAAAATGCCGATTCGTCGTATGACGATTTGATCGGCTATAACGTGCACTATTACTACCGCGACAATGCGCCGTATATGAACGATGCGCTTTATATGGAAATCGACGAGGGCGCAAACAAAATCCTCACCGTTTCAAAAGACGACAGCACATACGTTGCGGACAAAAATATTTTTTACTACACCAAAAACAATTCGCTAAAACAGGTTAATCTTTCGGACGGCTATGTGCTTGTTTACAACAAAAGAGTGACCAAAAACGGACTTGAAAAATATCAGGGCGATATAGACGGCTCCGTTACGCTTGTTGACACAAATTCCGACGGCAAGTATGATTTTGTCGAAATTTCGTCGTATACCACAATTTACGTTTCGGTTGCAAACGGATATTCAAAGGAAATTTTCGATAAATTTGACACTGCAAAGAGCGTTTGCCTTGACGATACCATAAACGACAGTCAGTTTATTATCCGAGACACAAGCGGAAATGAAATTCAGTATTCCGCAATAAAAGAGGGCAACGTTGTTTCGGTGCTTATTTCGGACGACAAAAAAATCGGCACGGCAATAGTGTCGGACAAAGTGCTTAAAGCAAACGTAGACGAAATTGAAAATTCAAACGGCAGTGTGTATATTTACGCAAACGGCGAAAGATACGCTGTTGCGGACAGTGCGAAGGACTATATCGGCGATATAACTCTCGGCGTACAGTATCAGTTTTCTTTCGATTTTCAGGGAGAAATCGCAGGTTTTGTTTCGAGCGACTCGGTGTTTAACTACGGTCTTATAATGAGCGTTGTAAACGATACCGACAAGGCGAAAGAACCGGTTACACAGCTTAAAATTTTTACGTCGGACGGCAAGTTTGAAAAGCATTATTTTGCCGATAATGTGACCGTCGACGGTGACAAATACAAGAAAATGTCAAAAGACAGCGCAAAAAAGGTGACAAACGCTTACAAGGCGCTTTATATGACCGACGACAACGGCGACGAGGTTTACAAATCGAAGTTTATAAGATATAAACTCAAAGATGACTTTATCACCGAAATCGACACTGCGTATTACAATGCGTCGAAAGAGGACGAAAAGTCGCTTCATCAAATAGGTAAAACCACAAACAAAACCATACACCGCGAGGGGCAGTATTTCTACACTGCGGCGGGTGACGGTGTTGTTTACGACGGTGCGGTTACGGTATTTCTGGGTTACCGTGTTGATTTTGACAGCGACGATGAAAAAGGCTATTCGGTTATGAAGGTTGCCGATTTTGCGTCGGGATACAGCGTTCCCAACATTTCGGCATACACCGTCGACCTTAAAACTCCCGACACGTCTTACATTGTGGTCGGACTTACAAAGGATTATGCAACAAATATGCAGAACAACAATCTTTCGGCGATGTGCTTTGAAAAAATCACAAAGCGTGTGTCGGGAGATGACGAAAAATACTGCGTTATCGGATGGGATTTGCTTAAAAACACAAGTATTGAAATTGAGGTTGACGATATTGCTCCGGTTGCAGATTTTACAAGGGGAGATATGTTTTCATACCGTCTCACACCGACCGGAGAATTCGGAAAGATTTATCTTGCTTATGATGCGTCGGCGCAGAAACATATCACATTTACCGACGAAATAGGCGTGAACGGTGCGTCGGCGCCGTCCGGCGGTGCACAGAAGTGGATGTACGGTATGCCGTACGCATCGTCGCTTAATTACATCTATCTTTTGCCTTATTCAAAGAGCAGTGACGCAAAGACGCTTGAGAAAAGCAACCTTAACGACTGTAAAATGGTTGCGCACAAAAGAAGAAGTCCAAGCTATTATGTGTTTGACCAAGACGCGGTAAAATCGAATGTAAAAAGTTGTATTACTCCGGTTACACGAAGTGATTTGAACGATTATATGAAAGCCGGCGCAGCGGCGGATACGGTTCTTGTTTTAAGTTATCCGTCCGAGTATTCGGCGGTTGTAATCTTTAGGTAGGAGGGGATAAAAATGAAAAATTACAAAAAATTTCTGTGCGCATTTCTTGCGGTTTTGCTTCTTTCGTTAACGTTTTGTCCGTTCTGCCTTGCGGACGGCGAATATGAAACCGAGGTTGAGCTGCAGCCGTCTATGCCCCCGATAGGCGAGATTATTGTTGACGATACGCTTGAGGGAACGAGCTCATACCCGATAGCTGCGGCGCTCACATCGTCAAACTCTGTGAGCGAGGACAGCGGAAACACGGCGCTTATGATCAACAGTTGGAATTCGGTTCCGCTTGTTTCAAAAGATAATTTTATAAATTCCGACAAGCTTGTTGTTTCGTTTGATATGAAAGCTACAGGCACAAGCTTTGCCGACGCGGTATCGGGTTCAGCGTTTGACCTGACAAAACGTTCGGCAACACATTTCGGTATAAGATTCGGCGGCAGCGGCGAGGACGGTGCGGTGTTGTCGTTAAGCAGTAATAAAAATCCCAACGTTGAAAAAGAAACGCTTAATCTCTGGGTTTCCGTCGGAAAAGGGGACAATGTAGCGGGAAGTGAAATTCCCGTTGTGCAAAACAACGCAGAAAGGGACGGTTATGTTAATTTCACCGCTGTTTTCGAAAAAAGAGCGAACGGAGTTTATATGACTGCGCTTTATGCAAACGGCGAGAGTATTATTACCGATAAGCTTAAAACCGGATACACGGCGGCGGCAAACTGGTGGAGCGCAGACGGTGGTGCTAAGGTGCTTTTGCAGAACAGGACGGGCAAACCGCTTTACAATTATTACGACAATATTCTTATTTACGCTCCGGCAAAATTTGCCGTGACAAGCGTTGAACCCGATGCGGACAATATGGGTGCGAGGGTTGTTTTCAACTACGCCATAGACAAAACCAATTTGCCGAATTTCACCCTTACTGACGATGACGGTATGTATGCCTGCAAGGCGGACAGAGGTGCAAATTCAAAAGAAATTCACATTTCGTTTGATAAGGCGATAGACTTAAATGAAAAAAACTACTACCTTGACATTGATTACGTCAAAGCGTCGGCAGGCGACATTCTTGAGGATGCGCGGATTTATCTCGGTAAAGAATACGTCGGAAGGCTTGACGCGTCGGCTGTTAAGAGTGCGGACGAAATCACCGTAAGCATAGACGCCGAGGCGAAATGTGACGATGAGGTTTATGCGGTTGCAACGGCATTTTCCGGTGATAGTATTGTGGATTTCAAGCTTGAAAAGGTAACTCTTTCGGCCTCCGGTACAAATTCGTTTTCTCTTTCTCTTAACGGCGGGGACGTATCAAATGCCGACAGAGTTCAGGTATTTTTGATTGACAGTGCTGAAAATATGCGCATTGTTTCAAGCATTGAAACACCCGAGCTTTGATGACGGTGTAAAGGAGAAAATCCTATGTTTAAAAAATTTACGGCTCTTTGCATTGCGGTGATTTTCGCCGTAATGCAAGCCCCGTTTGCGTGTGCGCAGACGGAAAAAAAGGCAGAGGTAACAGATTTTTGCCTTTACGATTTACAAGATAATCATATTATGGGAAAAATAGAAAAAAATACGGAGTTTTATTTTTCCGCAAACGTTAAAAATACAAGCGGTGAAAATTTAACCGCAAAGGCATATCTTGCGGTGTTTGAAAAGGGTACAAACGCACTTGCGGATGTTTTTGAAAGTGAGGATTTACCCCTTGAAAACGGCGAAAAATCGCTTATCCGCACCTACGGCAAAATTCCGTCCGATATTGCAGACGAATATTTTATAAAAATTTTCGTATTTGAAAAAACAACGCTTGTACCGCTTTGCAATGCCGTTTCGTTTGATGCGTCGGGTGCGTATGAAACAGAAAAATACGGCGGCGGGTATCTTTCGCGCGATATAATCATTGACCCGTCGTTTGAAGACGACAGCCGTTCGGTGATGGGCTGGAATCCGCGCAGTAAAAGCGAAATTCAAAGAACCGCCGTTTATGCGTTTGACAAAAATTATTCCTGCAAGGTTTCAGAACGCATATGGTCGAGCGACGCAATAAGGCAGGATATCACCGACAATCTTAAGAAATCCGGAAGCGGAGAATACCGCGTGCGTTACAGTGTGCTGACCGCTGCGGTAGATGTAAATTTTCAGATTATAATTGCACTGTATGACAAAAACGGCGTAAGAACAAGCGCAAAACCCGATCCCTGGAACGCACTTTATATAAAAACGGATGCGGAGCACAAAAATCAGTGGATGAGCGCGGAAAAAAGTGTAAATATAAGCGTTCCCGAAAATTTTTACAGCGCAGAAGTTTATGTCGAAATGCTTAACAATATCTCTGATTTTTATATTGATTTCTGCTCGATACGAAAGGTTATAACCTACGGAGAATATCTTGCGGAAAATGCGTATTTTTGCGAAATCGACACTGCGCGCGAGCTTGAAAATTTAATCGGAAAAAAATCCGATTATGTTTCAATTCATCCGAAGGATACAAACGAAGTGCTGAAAAACCCGTATAAAGGGCTTAATTATTACACTACAAAGCTCGATTTTTCCAAACTCAATTTAAGCGGTGACGGCGCAAAAATTTCAAACGTTGTGTACGCACGTTACGGCTGGGCGGCGCTCGAACCGGAGGACGGAGTTTATAATTTTGACCAAATTGAAAAAAATATAAACTACTGTGCCGAAAACGGTATGATGCTGGGTATCGGCATCGGCTCAACCGTGTGCTATAACAGTAAGTCAGACTACCGTCAAGATACCCCCGACTGGCTTTTTACAAAGTGCGGCGCAAAAAGCTACGACCTTAAAATCGGCAATAGCTATCTGAAAATTCCGTATTACAACGACGCGGTTTTTCTTGAAAAAATGCAGAGATTTTTGGATAAATTCGCCGAAAGGTTTAACGGCAACGAAAATATTGCCTACGTTGATATGCGTGTTTACGGCAACTGGGGCGAATGGCATTTTTACAGCGGTGCTTTTGACGATTACAGAAAAGACGTCACATATAAAGACGAAGATTTCAAAAAACTTGTAGATTTATTCAAAAATTTCAAACTTCCGCTTGCAATGTTCACCTCGAACACAATGGCGCTCAATTATGCGTCCGATACGCTTAACGCCGGCGTCCGTGTGGACGGAACGATGAACCCGGGCGAGAGGGACGAGCATTTGAAACTTAAAAGGTTTGACGGCAAAAATTTTGCGGTTGCGGAGTGGTTTGCACAACCCGAAACATTTTATCCGGCAGGCACATACTACGGAAAAACCTATTCCAAGGGCAATTATTCAGAATATTTCGGTTATCTTCCGACATTTATTGAAAAGACAATCCGTGAGGGTGCGGTAAGCTATATTTCGCTCGGATACTGGAATCCCGAGGATTTTTACAAAATGTTTCCCGATTTGTCAAAGCGTATGGCAAACGAAACGGGGTATTGGTTTAAGCCGATAAGCTTTAAATATCCCAAGAATTTTGCGGACGGATATTTTATGATGGCGGTTAAAAATGACGGAAGTGCACCGCTTTATGCGGGATATAAGCAAAATTCGGGCGTAAAGCTTGCGCTTGCGGATGCGGACGGCAATATTTTGGAAAAAATAACGCTTGACGCAAATCCGAAAAACTGGAAAGCGGGCGAAATTTCGTATATTACGCAAAAAATTTCGTTTAAAAATAAGCAAAATGCAAGTCATATCTATCTCGGAGTTTTTTCGGATGCTGATGCGGAAAATCCTGATATTAAGCTTGGTATAACCGCCGAGTGCAAAAACGGCTGGTATGACATCTGCCATACGGAGAATGCGGAAAATACGTCGGACAACAGGCTTTATTATTCGTCGCTTGCATACGGCGAGGACGGCTACGGCTACCGTGATTTACGCTATGCGTTTGACGGCAGTGCCGATACGTATTTTGCCTCCGAGGTGCGTAAGGACGAATATTTTGAAGTTGATTTCGGCGAATACGAAAACATTTCAAGCATCGTTATAAATGCGAAAGAAAAAACGAAGGCAAAAATTTTTGTGTATGCAAAATCGGACGGCGCTCTGCGAAAAATTACCGAAATAAACGGATTAAACGCAGGTGAAAACACGTTTGCATTAAGTTGTGAAACAAGCAAAATTCGCTTTACATTCGGCGAAACGCGCCTTGGCGAAAACATAAAAATAGGCAGTATTAAAATGAATTGAAAAGTACACCAAATGTTAAAAAAGTGGAATTGTAACCGCGGACGCGGTGTGATATTCTTAAGTTAGAAAATGAAAATTTGAAAGGGTGGATAAAATTGAAAAGTAAAAAAATATTAGGTTTACTCCTTGTTGTAACACTTTTATCTGCAACTGTGTTTGGTTCGGTGAGCGTATCGGCGGCAGGCGGTGAAACTAACGTTACACAAAAAAGCTATTTGCCTCCTGTTAAAACGCTGTTTGTTGATGATGATTTTGAGAACAGAACGGTTGACGCACTTGCGAGTGCTCAGCCTTCAAATGCGGCTTATCAATATCCGATAGGCAGCAGAAGCGGTACGGGTATAAAAATTGCGCAGGAAAGCGACGAAGCAGCCAACAAATATGCAATATATAACAACGGTTGGCAGACTGTTGAATGTGACAGTGAGAATCTTGCCAATGCAAATAGTTTGGTAGTTTCGTTCAGAACATTAATATCCGCCGGAACAGGAATCGTTAAAATAAGATTTTCTTCAACCGGGCCTGCTATATTTTTTCAGAAATTGTCGAACGGGAAAATTCAAATAAAATCCTATAAAAGCAGCTCAGCGGCAGACGACAAGGCCATAAATACTGTAACTGTGAGCGGAAATGGCACTGATTGGGTTGATTGCAGTGTTGTATTTGAAAAGGCGAGCGAAAAAACCGTTCGTATTAAATCACTCTTTGTAAATGGGGAGAAAATAAAAGAAGATCCAGAAGCAAATATGACATTATACGACGGTTGCAGTTGGATTTCGGCAAAGAATGTGGGTATTCAAGCGACTGCAGCAAAAACGCAGATTGACGACATTCTCGTTTACGAGCCTTACGACGTATATATGAAGGACGCAAACATTGTAGGGAAGAGCGTAACAATTGTAAATGATTCTGCCGCTGAGGTTTCGGGCAAAGTGTTCCTTGCGCTTTATGACGAAAACAAAAACCTTGTTTACGCAACGGAATATACCGGCGAAGTAAAAGTTCCTGCCAATGGCAGCCTGCCTGTTGTTCTTACCGACGATATAGACGTGCCGAACGCAAAGAGTGCAAAAATATTCTTCTGGGACAAAGGCTCGCTTGCACCTCATTGCAGTGCTCAGGAAATAGACTTAAGCTTAATTTCTTAAAGCTGAACATATATTAAAGCTGAACATATATAATAAAAAAGAGTGGAATTTGAAAAATAAGAAAACGGTACGTTTTAAAACGTACCGTTTTTCGTTTGCTTTTTTGTTTGAGGGTTGACTTTTCAACCTGTCATTTGCCTGTTTTTCGCCGGGTTTTTGCTGTGCCTTCAACGCTTTTTTACGGCTTCGGATACTTTATTTCTGATGCTCTTAAGGTTGATTTTTTTAAATTCGGGAAGCTTTATCTTTGAAAATATTCCATTAATCCTGCGCATTAATTTCTTTCTGTTTTTAAATATAAACATTATTGCAATGAGTATTAAAATTACCGCAAGCACTTTTAATATTATCGAAAGAATGTAGTTTTTCTGCGTTTCGTATAAAGTAAAACTTTCCGCCGCAATTTCAAATTCAAGGTAGCTTCCGAAGGTTTTGGTTTTAAGCTTTTTAACCTTGCCGTCATACTCTGCATAAAGCTTAACCTTCTTTTTGTCCGAAAGCGGAAGGTAACGAACCTTATGTTTTTCGTTGTAATCGCCGCTTATTTTAACATCATAAGAGTCGAGAACCTTTTTTGCCTTTATGCTTGTTTTTTCGCTTTTTGATACCCTTATTCCTGCCGAGTCGTCAAATGCGCCGCACAAAAGAAAAATTGATTTGTCGCCTCGTTTTAATCTCGATTCCACTATATCAAGATTTCTGTAGTATTCCGCATTGATTTCGGCGTCATATTCGGGAAATTCAAAATCGTATTCCGACCATTTTCCGTAATAACCCTTCTTTTCGGGAACGGACGGAATTTTTTCGCTGTCAATCGGCTCTCTGTATTTAAACGGAACCGTTGCGATTGTTTTGTCGTCAGCCACAAATTTAAGGTAGAATGTGGTGTCGGTGCCGAAGGTTGATTTTACAAAACTTACATAATCGCCGATTTCGCCTTCTTCTGCCTTGCCGGTGTAGCTTATATCGTCAAGACCGCCCAAATTGCCGCCCACAAAAATGTTTGACGAAAGCTTTGTTTTATCGGCAGTATCGCCTGCAACGGCACCTGCAAATTCTTCATATTCCTCTGCAACACAAAGCGATACGCAGTGCGAAATTGTATCGCCGTATCCTGCAACTCCGCCGACGTAATTATTTCCCGAAACGGTGCTTTTTGCGGCGCAGTTCCGTATAACGGTGTCGGATTTTCCCGCAATACCGCCGACGTAATCGCCGTCCTCAGCCTTTGCGCTGCCGTAGCCTTCGCAGGTAAGCACGCTTCCCAAATCCATTCTGCCCACAATTCCTCCGGCATAATTTTTTGCGGAGGTAACCTTTGAATTGTTGGTGCATTTTAGCACAACGCACTTTGTCTTGTAGGTGAATTTCAGCGTTTTTGAGCCTTTGTCCTTAACGTCATCCTCGGGGTCAAAGTCATATTCAATCGCCATTGAGCCTGCAATTCCGCCGGCTGATATATCGCCGAAAACCTCGCCGCTGTTAACGCAGGATTCTATTCTTCCCTGCGTTGTGCCGAGATAGCAAGTGTCCGAAATATCTTCCACAAGATTTTCGCCGTCCGACTTTATATTGTCGTTGTATGCCTTTGTAAGAACGCTTCTGAGCGAGCGGATTTCGTCGTTTAAAGCGTCGATTTTATCCGAAAGAACATTCTTTTTATCCGTCAGAACGTTTTTGATTACGGTAAAATCGTCCTGCATATTTTTCATTTCATCAAGAAAATTATCAAAATCGTTTCCGAAAATTTCGGACGCAGAGGGCATTTTTACAGCGCCCTTTTTTGTAAAGTCATCCGCAATATCCGCAAGCTTTTTGACGCTTGAAGAAAGATAATTTGTAGAATCGGCGATATACGAAAGCCCCTCTTTTAAAGAATCTGCCGCAATTTTGGTGCTGTCAACGGCGTCGCCCAGCTTATCTATTGCGTCGTCAAAATCGTCACGTGCAAGACGGAAATAATGTATTGCCTCGGTAAGATTGTCAAATGCCTCGGCAAAGGTTTTAAACGCCGCCGAAATTGCATAAATGTCAAAATCCTCCGAAAGGATAAGCAGTGCGTCACACACGTCGCCGAGAGCTGCCGCAATGTCTTTGTATGCCTTTATAAAGGCGGCGAGGTTTTTGTTAAACTCTGCAATATCCGCCTTTATATAGCCTTTGTCGGCAAGGTCTTTTAAAATGTTTGATATCACTTCCATAGCCGAGGCGCCGTCTGCAATTCCTGCCTGTATGTCGCTGACGGCACTCCACATATCCTTAAAGCCTTCTATTGCGTTGTCACGCTCTTTTAACCCCTTGCGGAGCGCTTTTAAAGCCTCCTGAAGCTTTTTTGCGCCGCGTTCAAGCTTTTTTGTTGCGTTTGACAAATCCTCAAGCGCCACAGAAGTGCGGATTGACGTGCGTTCAAGGTAATACAGCGCCTCGTCAAGCTTTGAATCGGTTTTATTTGCAAGATTATATGCGTCACGCAAATCGTCCACAATAATTTTAAGCTGTTCTGCGCTCTTTTCCATTGACTTCATACCCAGCGTGAGGGTATCGCACCCCTTCGCAGCGTCGTCAAGAGCGTCCTTTGAATCTTCAAGCGCAGTGTTAAGACGTTCTGAAATTTCGTTTGCGCTGTCCGAAACCGAATCGGCATATTTTGTAAAATCATCCGACAAAACGCCTGCCGAGGAATTTATTCTCGATAATGTGTCGTTTAACGAATCAAGGCTGTCGCCAAGCTCGCTGCCCGACAAAAGCGAGTTGTCGTCGGTTATATCCTGAATACGTCCGAAAACGTCGTTCGTTTGCTGTAGCGCATCACGTGTGTATTCCAAAATTATATACGGCTCCGCCTGTCCCACAATTCCGCCGATATCTTTTCTGCCGTTGATTGTTGCATAGTTTGTGCAGTTTTTGATGTATCCTGCCTGACGGCCGCAAATTCCGCCGGTGTTGTAGCCTACCGATTTGTAGCCGACATTGCCTTTGTTAATGCACGAGATAATTGTGCCTTTTGAATAACCGCAAATTCCGCCGGTGTCGGTTGCGGCTTCAAAATTTTCGGCAGACCGAAGATTTGTAAGGTCAATATTCACATCCTGAATCGTTTTTGCCTCTTCGGTGTTTTTTGTGTTTATGCTGCCGCTGTTTTCGCAGTTTTCGATTGTGCCGAAATTCTGCCCCGCAATACCGCCCGTATAGCTTGTTGCAATAACGCTTCCGTTAAAGGTACAGTCTTTTATAACGCCCGTTTCGGCAACATATCCGGCAATGCCGCCGACGTTGGTTTTTGCTTTTATACTGCCCGAAAATGTGCAGTTTAAAATCGTTCCTTCGTTATATCCGGCAATACCGCCGATATTTTTTTGCGTACCGTCGGGGGTGATGTTTCCCGAAACATTAAGGTTTTTAACCGTCGCTCCGCTTTGGATATATCTGAAAAGCCCTGTTGCAGAGCCTTTTTTGGTTATTTTGATGCCCGATATTGTATATCCGTTTCCGTCAAATGTGCCTGCAAATGTGGCAATCGGAACAAAATCGGCCTTTGACAAATCAATATCGTTTGCAAGGGTGACTGTTTTGTTTTTTGACCACGTATCCGTCTTGCAGTTTTTTGCAAGCGCAAGGTAATCCGCTGCGTTTCTTATGACAATATCCGTGCTGTCAGCAAAGGCTGAAAAAGCAGGTGCAAGGGATGTTAAAAGCATAATTGCCGCAAGAAAAAGAGAGGTCAATTTATTAAGAGTCTTTATTTTCGCCGTTGTCTTTTCCATTGTCATCACCCTCCTCCGCTATATTATCAATATTAACAACAGCCTCCATATCGCCGCGCACATAGCCGTGAATGTCAGCGTCAACAAAGCCGTTTACATAGCCTCTCACCCTGCCGTTAACCAAAAATCTTCCCGTTTCCTTGCGCACAAGGTCGGGTTTTTTAATAGAAACGCCCGTTTTTTCAACAATCGTGTCGCCCAGAAGAAGAATTTCGGGAAGCACGCACATAACAAGAAACATTGAAATAAGAGTTCCTCTGCACAGCGTAAGACCGATTGAAACAATTGCGGGTTCGCTCGACAGCTTGCTGATTAAAAATCCTGCCGCCGCAAGAATGCTGCCCGACGTAAGAACGGTAGGAAACGCAAAGTTGAGCGATTTTTTCATTGCCTTTTTGATATCCGTATCGCCCCTTAATTCCATATATCGGCTCGATATAACGATAGCGTAGTCTATGTTTGCGCCCATCTGAATTGAGCTTACAATAAGGTAGCTTAAGAAGAATATATTTGCCCTTCCGATTGTGGAACACGAAAAGTTTATCCATACGCTGCCCTGAATTACCATTATCAGAAGCACAGGCAGACCTGCGTTTTTGAAGGTGAAAAACAGTATGATTATAACGAACAGCAGAGACAGCACCGAAACTATGATATTATCGGTTGCAAACGAGGTTGCAAGGTCGTAGCAGCTTGTGGAGTCTCCCACAAAATAGTATTTGTCATAGTATTTTGCACTTATTTTGTGTACCGTATCAATAAACGCAAAGGTTTCGTCGCTTTCGACGGGAAGGTCAAGATACACAAGCATACGTGTGTAATTATCTCCCAAAAGCTGTTTTTTTGCCGTTTCAAGCTGAATGTGCAAATCGTCAAGGTCGCTGTCAAGCTCGTCGTCAAAGTGAACGTAACCGTCGGTTTTCAAATCGTAGACAAACGTGAACATATCAATTATCGGCACGCCGAAATCGTTCATATTTGTGATAAGCTTGCTGTATTCCTCGTTGTCAACGGCATACATTGAATACAAAAGCCTTACGGTGTCAATGTCAATATCCATAAGCTCTGAAAACTGCCTCGGCGTAAGCGAATCGGTAAGAACATATCCGTCCTTTGCCTCAATGCTTGAAAGCGATTTTACCGATTCAACCTCGGGGTGCGTTTTAAGCTCTGCAATAAGCTGTTTTTCCTTGGCGTAATCGCCTTTGGGAATAACAAGCGCCGCAAAGTTCTGCGCTCCGAAATATTCTTCGATTGTTTCTTTTGCAATCTGCGTTTCGTTTTTACGGCTTGTTTTTGAAGAATTTTCGTTGTACGTATAAATGCAGTTTGACGAAAGAAAATATCCTGCAACAAGCACCGCCGCAAAAATGGGCGGAACAATAAGCCTTAATTTGTAAACCACGCTTCCGAGCCACGATATATCGGGCAAAAGGCTTTTGTGGTGGGTTTTGTCAATATATTTTCCGAGTATCATAAGAAGGCACGGCATAAGGGTGAACACGCACAAAAGGCTGTAGAGAATGGATTTTATAAGACACATTCCCATATCAAAGCCGATTTTAAACTGCATAAACATAAGCGCCGCAAGACCCGAAACGGTTGTAAGCGAGCTTGACGCAATTTCGGGAATGGACTTTGCAAGTGATTTTACAACTGCGTCGTGCTGGCTGCATCTTTCCCGTTCTTCGCTGTAGTGGTGAATTAAAATAATTGCATAGTCGAGCGACAGCGCAAGCTGAAGCACGGCTGTAACCGAGTTTGACACAAACGATATTTCGCCGAAGATAAAGTTTGTGCCTTTGTTTAAGATAATTCCCACTACAAAGGTTATGAGCAGCACGGGAATTTCCATATACGTCTGCGACGTAAGAAGCAGTACCGCAATAACGATAACCGCAACAATTGCAATAACCACAGACATTTCATCGTCAAGCTGTTTTGAATTGTCAAAATCGCTCTCCGAGATAAATGTGTCGTAATCTTTCAAAACGCTGCGTATTTCTTCGTAGCCTTTTTTTGTTTCTTCGCTTCCGTCCTCGCTGCCGAGCGTAATATCATAGAGTGCGCAGCCGTCTTTGTAGTGGTCCTCGGTGTCGTCAAAATCAACCATATCCACATACTTTATATCCTTGATTTTATTTTGCAGTTCGTCCGCCTTTTCGTAAGTAATGTTTGCAACCATAACACGTGAGGTTGAAAACGTTACAAATTCGTCCTCCATAAGCGAAAGACCCTGCCTTGTTTCGGTATCGGACGGCAGATATGCAGTGATATCATTGCACACGCTTACCCAGTTTTGCGAAAAAAGAGAAAAAACAATTGCTGCGGCATAAAGAAGAAGCACAATGTTTCTTTTGTCCACAATGAGCGTCGCAAGTTTTTCCATAAACGATTTCTCGCCGGTTTCTTTTTTCATATTCTTATAAGCCTTTCATTCAAAAATGATATAATATTATATTACATTTTTGTAAAAAATACAATGGGCAATTTTAAATTAATGCACAAAAAAGCATAGGTTTTTAAAACCTATGCCAAAATTTCAAGCGCACGCTTTATTCCGTTGTCAAAAAGCAGACCCGTTTTTTCAATAACGGGCATAAAATCGCTTTTCATACCGTCGTCCAGCCATTCGGACAAAAGCCCCATAAGCGCACAGGTATAAAAGCCTGCGATAAAGTCCAAATCGCTTCGGCAAACGTTAAGATTTTTTGCCTCGGCGTTTACGAATTCAATCGCAACATTGTAAATTACCTTTTTAAAATATTTTACAAGGTAGCACGATTTTGACGATTTATGCAAATTTAAAATTGCTTTTTTGTTTGCCTTTGCAAACTGCGCAGCGTCCAAAAGCCCTTCGTTCCAGGTTTTGTGCGTTTTGTGCGCATTCACTATTTTTTCGGTTTCCTCCTGAAGAATTTCTTCGGTAAGGGCATAAATATCTTCAAAATTATAATAAAACGTGTTTCGGTTTATTTTGCATTTTTCGGCAATATCACGCACAGTTATATTGTCGAACGAGGAGGTTTGCAAAAGGCTTAAAAACGCCTTTTTTATTGCTGTTTTTGTTTCTTTCGGCATTTTTTGCGCCCTCCTTTTTATGATGTTATTTTTCTATGCACGAAAATACACCGTCAACAAAGTTTTCGTCACTCTTTTTTGTAAAGAGGCTTACAAGCGGAGTTACGGTAAGCGATATTGCCATTGCAATAACCCCTAAATCCTGACTTATTCCGGCAGCCGCCGCAAAACCTTCTTTAATTCCGAGAGAGGTCATTTTAAAAATGCTTACCCCCGCAACCGTCACAAGACCCGACAAAAGACCTGCCCATGCGCCGCATTTTGTAATCTTTTTACTGTAAAGCCCCCATATGTAAGGTCCTATAAAGCACCCTGCGACAAGCCCCCACGAAAACGACATAAGCTGCATAATAAACGCTATTTTCATAGACGCTATCAGAAACGACACCGCAATAAACACAAAGCATACCGAGCGCATTAAAATCATACTGTTTTTTTGCTTTATGCCCGGTTTAAACGTCGGCAAAAGGTCTACCACAATTGCCGAGCTTGACGTCAGCACAACCGACGAGAGGGTTGACATTGAAGCGGACAGCACCAAAAGGAGTATCAGCCCCAGCACAATGTTTGTGAATATATTGCCCGAAAGAGCCGAAACAAGCATTGTGGGAACGATTGCGTCATAGTTTCCGCCGTCGGGCAGCGTGTTGTTTAAATAAAGACGTCCGAACGTTCCGGTAAGGTATGCGCCGATACCGATAACAAGCGCAAAAACCGTTGATACAACTGCAGCTTTGGGAATATCCTTTTCGTTGCCGATTGCATAATATTTGTGTATCATCTGCGGAAGCCCCCATGTTCCGAGGCTTGTAAGGATTACGTTCATAGAAAGAAACGACGCCATATTTCCGCCGGTAAGCGAAACAAGGCTTTTTCCGTCCGGCTCAATTTCGCCAAGCCGTCTTAATCCTTCCGAAAGGCCTCCGACAACCGGGTTTTTTATGACAATTGCCACCATTATAACCACGCCGGCAAGCATAATAATTCCCTGAAAAAAGTCGGTTATAACAGCTGCAACATATCCTCCCAAAACAAGATAAATTGCTGTAAGAACGGCAATTATAAGCATACACACCGTGTTGCCGTTTGCGCCGAAAACAGGAAAAATTTCAGAGAACATATATCCCAGCCCCTTGTAAACCGAGGCGCTGTACGGCACGAGAAAAACAAAAATAATTATTGCCGCATAAATTTTCATAGCTGTTGAATTATACCTTCCGGCAAAAAATTCGGGCATTGTTGACGCTTTTAAATGGTGCGACATAAGACGCGTTCTTTTTGCGAGGACAAACCACGCAAGAAGGCAGCCTGCAAGGGCGTTGAATATGCCTATCCATATGCCCGAAATTCCCACCGTCCAGCCTGTTTTTCCTGCATATCCTATAAAAATTACCGCCGAAAAATAGGATGTTCCGTATGCGAATGCGCTTATCCACGGGCCTATTTTTCTTCCGCCCAGAAGAAATGCGTCGAGCGTTCGTGACCTTTTTGACGTATATACGCCGATTGCCACCATAAAAACTACAAAAATTGCCAATAAAACTGCCGCTACCGTTTGTGTCATAATTAACCTCCGTATCACCATTATACCATAAAATTACATTATACATTTTACTACAAAAATCGGCATTTGTCAAACAAAATAAGAGCAATATATCAATATTTGCAATGTTTTCGGTCAATATTTTAAATGAAATTTTAAAATTATTGTGATATATTTATAAATAGAATTATGTGTGCTTAAGGAGAGAAAGCTATGAAAAAATTTATGGGAGAAGATTTTCTTCTTGAAAACGAAACGGCAAAAAGGCTGTATGAAAATTATGCAAAAAATATGCCGATTTACGACTATCACTGTCATTTGTCGCCAAAGGAGATAGCCGAGGACAAAAAGTATGAAAACATAACCGAAATATGGCTTTACGGCGACCATTACAAATGGAGATTTATGCGCAGTATGGGCATAGACGAAAAATACTGCACGGGCGACGCTTCGGATTACGAAAAGTTTTCGGCATATGCAAAGTGTGTTGCGTATGCTGCCGGAAATCCGCTTTATCACTGGACTCACCTTGAATTGCAGAGATTTTTCGGCATTTACGAGCCTTTGAATGAAAAAACCGCTCCTAAAATTTGGGAGAAGGCAAACGAAGTTATAAAAGGAAGCGATTTTTCGGCTAAAAAGCTTATAGAAAAATCAAACGTTTATCTTATCGGCACAACCGACGACCCTGTTGACAGCCTGGAATATCACAAAAAACTGAAGGATTTTAAAACAAAGGTTGTTCCGGCGTTCCGTCCCGACAAGGCGGCTAACATTGAAAAAAGCGATTTTGCCGAGTACATAGCCGAGCTTGGAAGAGTGAGCGGAATTGAAATTAAAAAATTCTCTGACCTTAAAGCGGCAATCGCAAGCCGTATTGATTATTTTGCAAAAACGGGAAGCAAAATTTCAGACCACGCAGTAAGCTTTGTTCCGTTCAAAAAGGCGAGTGAGGACGAGTTGGACAAAATTCTTGCAAGCGCTTTGTCCAAAAACAAAATTTCGGCTGAGGACGAAGAAAAATACAAGACCGCATTTTTGCTCTTTTGCGCAAGCGAGTATTCAAAGAGGGGCTGGGTGCTTCAGCTTCACATTGCGGCGCTCAGAAACAACAATTCAAGAATGTTTGCAAAGCTTGGCGCTGATACGGGGTTTGACTCGATTGACGACAACAAAATCGCAAAAAAGCTTTCTATGTTTATGGACGAGCTGGACAAGGACAATCTGCTTCCGAAAACAATACTTTATTCGCTTAATCCCAACGATAATTACACAATCGCAACAATGCTCGGAAACTTTCAGGGCGGCGGCGTGAAGGGTAAAATTCAAATGGGTTCGGGCTGGTGGTTCAACGATAACATTGACGGAATGGTAAGCCAGCTTAAAGCGCTCGGAAATCTCGGTGCGCTCTCGTCGTTTGTGGGTATGCTTACCGATTCGAGAAGCTTTTTGTCATATCCCAGACACGAATATTTCCGCAGAATTTTGTGCAATCTTATCGGCACGTGGGTTGAAAACGGCGAATTTTGCAATGACGAAGAAGTTTTGAAGGATATTATTGAAGGAATTTCGTTCAATAATGCAAAAGAATATTTCGGAATTTAAAATTTTTTGCAAATACAAAAACGCTCTCAAAATCAGCTTTTGAGAGCGTAATTTTTTTAGTGTAAAATTTTAAATAAGTGCGGCGCCTTTTAAAATTAAAATCCACAAAAACACCGTGAATACCGACAAAACAGACCCCAGAACGATAAGCTGACCGGCAAGAGTGCCGTCGCCGTCCATCTGCTCTGCCATTATATAGGACGAAACCGCCGCAGGCGAGGCAAACAGCACCATAAGCGCCACCATATCCGCACCTCTGAATCCCAAAAATGCGCCGAGCGGCAAAAATATTGCGGGCACAATCACAAGCCGTCCCGAAAGACCTGCGATAAGCTCTTTTGTGTAGCCTTTCACCGAGCCGAAGGTAAAGGACGCACCGAGCATTATAAGCGCAAGCGGATTTGTGATTTTTGTAATGTCCGAAATGCATTTTTCAATAACGGGCGCAAACGTGATATTGAAGTTCGCAAAAACAAGCCCCAGAGCCGAGGCGATTATAAGCGGATTTGTTATTACGCCGATAATTATTTTTTTGACGTCTATTTTTGAGCCTCTGAAAATTTCCATTGTTATAACCGCAAGCACGTTGAAAGTAGGGGCGATTATGGCTATAAGCAGCGATACCGAGCCTAATTCGTCCTTTGAGCAAAGCGACGCTGCGACAGGCATACCGAAAATTATAAAATTGCTTCTGAAAATTCCCTGAATAAGCGCACCGCACATTTTTTTGCTCTTTTCAAAATGCGGAACGGTAAAGAGCAAAATCAAAAAAATTGCCACAATGCTTAAAACCGAGTATAAAATAAGCTTAAAATCAAACGCTGTTTTTATGTCGGTTGAATAGACGTTGTAAAACAAGAGCAGCGGCAGAAACACCTTAAAAATGCTTGCGTTCATTTTTTTAACCGTTGTGCCGTCGAGAATGTTTATCCGCTTCATTGCGTATCCCAGACAAAGATTTACAACAATGGGAAATATTACTTCAAATGCCAGTAAAAAATTATCCAAATTTCACACCTTTTTTCAAAAATTTTATGCTGTATTTACTTGCTTTTTATTATGCTTTCGGCATATCTTACCGTTGCCATTGCGTCCTTTGCATACTTGTCGGCACCTATTGCGGCGGCATATTCTTCGGTAAGCACCGCTCCGCCGACAACAATTTTGCAGCCGGGCGATTTTTCTCTTAAAAGCTTTATCGTTTCTTCCATTGCAGGAAGGGTTGTCGTCATAAGTGCGCTCAGTCCCGCAATCGGGGCGCCTTCTTTCAAAACGGT
This sequence comes from uncultured Clostridia bacterium, assembly GCA_934500875.1. Taxonomy (GTDB): domain Bacteria; phylum Bacillota; class Clostridia; order UMGS1810; family UMGS1810; genus Qingrenia. The sequence continues at coordinate 149,445 of CAKSTL010000002.1, forward strand.
ATCGGCAATAAGCTTTGCCTCAACGTCTTTTCCGAGGTCGATAACATCAAAATCGTAATTTTCAAGCAGCACTTTAACAATGTTTTTACCTATGTCGTGAATGTCGCCCTTTACGGTGGCGATAACAAATTTGCACCTTTTTTTGCGCTCGCCGCCTTTTGAAAGAATACTTTTTTTGATAACCTCAAACGCTTCCTTCGCCGCCTCCGCACTCATTAAAAGCTGCGGCAGAAAAGCCTCTTTTTTTTCAAATTTTTCGCCCGTTTCGTTAAGTGCGGGAATTATATTTTCGTTAATTATTTTAAGAGGGTCGTCTTTTTCAAGAAGCCTTTCGGCGCATATTTTAGCCTCGTCTTTCAAGCCTTTGAGCACTGCGCTCATAAGCGTTTCGCCGCTCGGCTTTTGCTTTTCTTTTTCCTGTACCTCGTTTTTCTTTTTCGTCATATGAAAAATATAATTTTCAAAATTTTTATCGAGATTTGCAAGTGCGCAGTACGAAAGATACGAATTAAGCATTTCGTCCGAATGGGGATTGATAATCGCAGCGCCCAGTCCGTTTTGCATTGCCATGGTGAAAAACGCCGAGTTTACATATGTCCGCTCGGGAAGCCCGAACGAAACGTTTGATACGCCGAGGCTTGATTTAAGACCCTTTTCGCTCAGTCTCTTTATACATTCAAGCGTGACAAGCGCCGAGGAAGGGTCGGAGCTTACCGCCATTGCAAGGGGGTCGAAAACAATATCCTTTTTTGAAATATTGTATTTTTCCGCCTCGCATATAATTTTTTCCGCAATCTCCATTCTGTCGTTTGCAGAGTTTGGAATACCGTCGTCGTCGAGCAGCAGCGCAACAATTACACCGCCGTATTTTGCGGCAAGCGGAAAAATTTCGTCCATTACCTTTTGCTTTCCGCTTACAGAGTTAATCATTGCCTTGCCGTTGTAAATTCTGAGTGCGCCCTCCATTGCCTCATACGACGCCGTATCTATCTGAAGAGGAAGGTCGGAAACTGACTGTATAAGCCCCACTGCCTTTATAAGCGCCTTTTTTTCGTCAACTTCGGGAAGACCTGTGTTTACGTCAAGAACGTCTGCGCCCCTTTCCTGCTGTGACACCGCCTCTTTTAAGATATAGCCGTAGTCGCCGCTTTTTAATGCCTCTTTCATAAGCCTTTTGCCGGTGGGGTTTATTCTTTCGCCAATCAGTACGGGTCTTTTTGAAAATTCAACGGTATGCGTGTACGATGAAACCGCCGTTATGTTTTTTTCTTTCGGCGGTTTAAATTTAATGTCCGCAACCGCCGATTTCATTTTTTTGATGTATTCGGGGGTTGTTCCGCAGCAGCCGCCGAGAATGTTTGCACCCATAGCCGCAATTTTTTTCATTGAATGTGCAAAACCGTCTGCCGAAACGTCGTAAACCGTTTTTCCATCCCTTATTGCAGGAAGCCCTGCGTTAGGATTTACTATAACCGGGATTGACGAATATCTTAATATTTTTTCGGCAATGGGAAGCATTTTTTCAGGGCCTAAGCTGCAATTTATGCCCAGTGCGTCAACCTTTAATCCTTCAAGCATTGCAACCATTGCCTCGGGCGAGGCGCCCGTCATAAGCTTTCCGTTTTCGTCGTATGCGTTTGTAACAAACAGGGGCAGGGAGGAATTTTCTTTCGCCGCAAGGACTGCCGCCTTTGTTTCAAGGCTGTCGTTCATTGTTTCTGCCAAAATAAGGTCGGCGCCGTATTTTACACCGAGCTTTACGGTTTTTGCAAAAATTTCAGCCGCTTCGTCAAACGAAAGGTCGCCGAGCGGTTTTAAGAGCCTTCCGGTAGGACCCAAATCGAGCGCAACATATCTTTTTTTACCGTCCGAAACGCTTAAAATTGCGTCTTTTGCGTTTTTTAAGGCGGCAGATATTATATCTTCAAGAGAATAACCGCCGTTTTCGGAAGGAAATTTTAAAATGTTTGCCCCGAACGTGTTTGCAGTTATGATATCGCTGCCCGACAAAAGATATTCCGTATGCATTTTTTTAACCGTTTCCGGGTGCGTAATATTCCATATTTCGGGCATCTCGCCGGGTTTTAAACCGCACGACTGAAAATACGTTCCGCTGCCGCCGTCAAAAAATATTCTCTGCGTTTTTATCTTTTGCAATAAGTTCATTTTGTGCTCCTTTTATAGATGCATCCGTTGTTTTTGCACACGGCGCACCCCGATTTTATCCTTTTGTCACATTCGCTTATTCCCACAATTGCAGTTACGGATTTTGACGGCGTGAGCATAAGGTTTTTTGTGGACGTAAGACCGATTTTGCGCAAACAGTCGAGAGATGAAAGTATGGCAGGCTGAATGTTCAAAGAAAGGTCGCCGTAGCCGGGGCTGAACCTCGGGCGCAGAAACAGATTCGGATTTTCTTTTGAAATATGATTGCAGATTTTATCGCACCACGCCTCAATTGCCGCCGCAGCAGCACTTTGCGCCATAAGTGCGTCCACAGCCGACATAAGAGAGGCTTTTTGCAGATATCTGTCCGTTTGAGCGCCGAGGGTTGCGGCAAAAAGCACGATTTTTGTGCAGCCGTCAAGGTTTTTTGCAAGGTCTTTCGATTTAACCCTTAAAAAGCCCAAATCCGTTTCTTCTTTATCGGCGGATATAAAAAATTCGTCATAGCACGCTTTGCAGTTAAATTCCGGCAAAAGGTGCGATATGCATTTTTTCGCTTTCTCGGCAACTTTTTCGTCGCCGCCGCCCGCATACCTTATAACCTCGCTTAATTTTATATCGGTTTCCGCTATACTGCCTTTTAAAACTTTAATCATCAGACGCTTCCTTTTTAATGATTTCCGATAAATTTTCCTGTATTTTCGCCGCAATGTCGGGCTTATTCATAGAATAAACGTGAATTGCGTTCACCCCGTTTGCAAGAAGGTCGATAATCTGCTCGGTTGCATATGCAATTCCTGCCTGCTTCATTGCCGGCGGATTGTCGCCGAAACGGTCTACAATGCTTTTGAACCTCTGCGGAAGATACGTTCCCGAGAGGGCGCAGATTCTTTTTATCTGTTTTCCGTTTGTGACGGGCATAATTCCTGCAACAACGGGGACGGTAATGTGCGCTTCTCTTATTTTGTATAAAAACGAATAAAGCACGTTATTGTCAAAAAACATCTGCGTTGTCAGAAATTCGCACCCGGCATAAACCTTTTCTTTAAGATGCTCAATCGAATCGTAAATGCTTTTGTCCTCGGGGTGACCCTCGGGATAGCACGCTCCGCCGACGCAGAAATCTCCGTATTTTTTTATGTCCGCAACAAGCGAGGACGCATATTTGTATTCACGTTTTTTATCGTCCGTTTTATCCGAAATATCGCCTCTGAGGGCAAGAATATTTTCAATTTTCTTGCTTTTTAACGATGAAAGAACGCTTTCAACCGTCTTTTTGTCAGAATTTACGCACGTTAAATGCGCAAGCGCCGTCACGCCAAATTTTTTGTAAATATCCTCTGCAATGCTTGCGGTATATTTGCTTGTACCGCCGCCTGCGCCGTAGGTGACGCTCATAAAATCGGGTTTCAGCGCCGCTATGCTTTCTGCGGCGTTTTTTACGCTGTCGTAAGTGTCGCCGGTTTTCGGCGGAAACACCTCAAACGACAGAGTTGGCTTTTTTTGCGCAAAAAGGTCTGAAAGCTTCATTTTTATCCTCCGTATTGCTAAAATTTTTAAAATGTCTGATTAGATTATATTATTTTTCCCGTAAAATGTCAATAAAAAAGGCTGCCTCGCCTGTGATATGCGAAACAGCCCTGTTTCTTCAAAGTATTTTTAAGGTATTTTAGAGTATTTTTAAAATGTTTTAAAGCTTAATTTTTGCAAGCGCTTTTTCGTCAATCGAAACGTCCGATTCGGACTTCCACTTTTCTACCTGCTCTTCAAAAATTTTGCTCTGCATTTCTTTGATTTTATTGTCGATATCTGTCTGCGAAATTTTGAGCGGAACTCTTTTTATAATGTGAAATCCGAAATCCGACTCAACAATTGCGCTGACCTCGTTTTCGCCGAGCGCAAATGCCGCTTCTTCAAACGGCGCTACCATTTCGCCCTTGCCGAAGGTGTAGCCGTCGGGGTTCTGCGCAAGACCGGGATCCTCCGAAAGCTCGTTCATAAGAGAATCAAAATCCGCACCGTTTTTAATTTTTTCAAGCGTTTCTTCGGCTGTCTTTTTAATTTCCGCTTTCTTTGCATCGTCAAACGGCTGGTTTGTCTGGGAGTCAACCGTCATAAAAAGTATATGCTTTGCGGTAATTTTTTCGCCGTTTTTAAGTTCTTCTTCAGCCTTCTTTTCGTCAATCTTGTACTCGTCGCCCTTTGAAACCTCGCTGTAGAGCTTTGACGAAACAAGCGCCGCAGTAACCGCCTTGTCGAATGCCGCCTCGGTGGTGTTTGTTTCTTTAAGATGGTCTAAAAACGCCTTTCTTGAGCCGTAGCTCTGCTGGATGGTTGATGTTTTATAATCGCTGATTTGCTTTTTTTCGTCCTCGGTAAGCGTAATGGACATTTTTTCTGCCGTTTTGGTTTGAACAACCGCATTTACAGCCTGATTGAGCGCTCTTTCCTTTGCGACGGTAAGTGCGTTTTTGCCTTCAATTTCGGTAGATTTCCAAAACTTTGAAACAGCGTCGGTATCGCTTGTGTTAATGCCTGCTTCGGATAACATATTCGACTGCACCGACGGAAAATACTGATAAAAATCGTCCGCCGTAACCGTTTCGCCGTCTACTGTTGCAAGAGGCACGGTTTTTGTGATTGCGCACCCCGAAAAGGATATGCCCATAATTACAGCCGCAAGCGATGCGGAAAGCAACTTTTTAAAATTTTTCATAAACATTCAACCCTTTCGTATGTATAATACGGAAAAATTTTCCGTAAAATTTTAAAATTACAGCTATAGTATAACTTATATTATACGCAAGATGTGAGTTTTATAAGCTTTTGTAATATAATTTTAATATTTGACAGCATATTATCGCTGCATTTTGCGCAAAGATACGATTTTTCGCCCGACGAAAACATAAGCTTTAATGATTTGTCGGCAAGAATTTCCACAATAACTTTCGGGTTTACGTTATCTTCAATGGTAAAGTTCACAAAACCGTCTTTTTCGGTGACGTCCGAAATTTTAAGGCTTTGGCAAAGCGATTTTATATATGCAATGTCTATAAGATTTTCAACATTTTTGTCAAATGTTCCGAAACGGTCTATAAGTTCGTCCGTAATTTCCGAAACGTCCTCGTCATCCGATATTGAGGCGATTTTTTTATACATATCCATTCTTATGTTTTCGTCCTCGATATAGGTTTTTGGTATATATGCGCTTATTTTAAGGTCAATGTTTACGTCGTGCAAAATCTTTTTATCCTCGCCCTTAAGCTCTGCAACCGCAGATTCCAAAAGTGCGCAGTACATATCGTATCCGACAAGATTCATATTTCCGTGCTGCTGCTTGCCCAAAAGATTTCCTGCGCCTCTTATTTCAAGGTCACGCATTGCAATTTTAAATCCCGAGCCGAACTCGGTAAATTCTTTGATTGCCTGAAGCCTTTTCTGGGCGGTTCGGTCAAGAACCTTGTCTCTTTCGTAGGTAAGGTATGCGTATGCAAGGCGGTTTGACCTTCCGACTCTGCCTTTTAGCTGATAAAGCTGCGAAAGACCGAGCTTATCGGCGTTTTCTATGATTATGGTGTTTACGTTTGCAACGTCAAGACCGGTTTCTATAATGGTTGTGCAAACCAGAATGTCGATATCGCCGTTCAAAAAGTCAATCATAATTTCTTCAAGCTCTTTTTCGCCCATTTTGCCGTGCGCCGAAACAACTCTTTTGCCGGGAAACATTTTTCTTATTTCGGCGGTTTTCAAGTCGATATTCTCCACACGGTTGAAAAGATAATACACCTGACCGCCCCGCGCCATTTCACGCTCTATTGCGTTTTCTATTACCGCTTCGCTGCGCTCTAAGACAAACGTCTGGACGGGATATCTGTTTTGCGGAGGAGAGGTAATTACGCTCAAATCACGTATGCCGATAAGCGCCATATTAAGCGTTCTCGGTATCGGCGTTGCGCTCAGGGTAAGCACATTTACGTTGCTTTTAAGTTTTTTGATTGCCTCTTTATGACCCACTCCGAAGCGCTGTTCTTCATCTATTATAAGAAGCCCCAGATTTTTAAATCCGATATCCTTTTGCAAAAGGCGGTGTGTGCCGATTATAACGTCAATCTCGCCGCTTTTAAGCTTTTTTACAATGTCTGACTGCTGTTTTTTTGTGCGGAATCTCGAAAGCATTTCAACCTTTATGGGGTAGTTTTCCATACGTGATTTAAAGGTATTGTAGTGCTGCTGCGCCAAAAGCGTTGTGGGCACAAGATATGCCACCTGAAAGCTTTCTTCAACGCATTTGAACGCCGCACGCAGGGCAACCTCGGTTTTTCCGTAGCCTACGTCGCCGCACAAAAGGCGGTCCATAATTTTTCCGTCCTCCATATCCTTTTTAACTTCGGCAATGCAGCGAAGCTGGTCGGCGGTTTCTTCGTACGGAAAATTATCTTCAAACTCTTTCTGCCAGGCAGAATCGGGCGAAAAAACGTGTCCTTTGATTTTGCTTCTTTCGGCATAAAGCTTTATAAGGTCGTCCGCAAGGGCGGCAACGCTTTCTTTTACACGTGCGGTGGTTTTTTGCCATTCCGTGCCGCCAAGCTTGTTAAGCTTTACGTTTTTTGCCTCCGAGCCGACGTATTTGTGCAGAAGGTCAAGCTGATTTGTCGGAACGTAGAGATAATCGCCCGAACGGTATCTGATTTTTATATAGTCACGCACAACGCCTTCGACGTCAAGCTCTTTAATGCCGACAAACTGACCTATTCCGTGGGTGTTATGCACCACATAGTCGCCGTTTTTAAGCTCGTCAAAGCTTTTTATTGCGTTTCTTTTGTTTTTCGGGTTGCTCTTTTTCTTTTTTTGCACCGCATAGGATGAATTGTCGCTTAAAAATACGCACCTTAAAGTGGGGTATTCAAAGCTCTTTTCAAGAGAGCCGACGCAAATAAAAATTTCGCCCTCGGCAGGAAGATTATCGGCGTTTTTGCACAGAACCGATTCTATTTTATAGTCAAAAAGCGATTTTTTTACGTTTTCCGCCTTGTCATAACTTGAAAGAAACAGCATAATACGGTAGTTTTTGCTCTTCCAGTATTTTATGTCGTCAATAAGAAATTCGCTTTTTCCGCTGTATGAAGGAAGCGTTTTTGCGCTGACGTTTACAAGCTCTTTTACGGGGATATCAAGCTGAAAATGCGAAACGGCATTAAGAAGCACAAACGGTTTTTTTGCAGAGTTTAAAATCACACTGTCGGCGCTTAAGGTATATTTTCCCTTAATTTTCGGAAAAAGCCCTTTTTCAAGCATTGACGTGATAATTTCGTGCTGTTCCTTTTCGTATGTTTTCGCACGGTCAAGCACCCTTGCGGGCTCGTCTGCAAAAATTATAAAATCGTCATCCGTATAGTCAAAAATGGTGGGAAGGTTTTGGTAAAAATACGGAATGTATTTATCCAGTGACGGAAAATAGCCCTCGTTTTCAAGCTTTTGTGCGTCGGACAAAAGATTTTCGTTTTTTAACGCTCTTATCTTTTTTAACACCGATTTTTTTGTTTCGTCATCAAAAATAAGCTCTCTTGCAGGGTAAATTTCAGCCTTGTCAATCGTTTCGAGCGACATTTGCGTAAGAGGGTCAAAGCTTCTTATTGTATCAATTTCGTCGCCGAAAAGCTCGATTCTTATGCCGTACATATCGCCCGGCAAAAACACGTCGATTATAGAGCCTCTTACCGAAAACTGACCTGTGCCTTCGACCTGTGAAACACGCTTGTAACCCGTTTTTACAAGCATTTGAGAAAACTGTTTTGCGTCGATAATATCGCCCGGCACAAGATTTTTTTGCAGGCTTTCAAAAATATTTTTATCTATTGTATACTGCATAACCGCAGCCGCACTTGTCACGATATAACGTGCGTTTTTTATGTTTTTTATAACGTTTATGCGCTTTGCCTCAATTTCTCTTGCCGATACGTCAACGTCATAAAAAACGTATTCTTTTGCGCAAAAAAGAAGCGCATTGTCCTCGCTCATTGATGAAAGGTCGGCGTAAATTTCCTTTGCCGAAAGCTCGTCGGGGGCAATTACAAGCGCCTTTTTTTGAGTGTTTTCGCAAAAAGAGTATATAAGCTGATTTTTTTGCGTTCCCGTGGCGCCCGACACCGAAACCGGAGTTTTGCCCGATAAAATTGCTCTCTGAGCAGCGCAAAGCTCGGGATACAGTTTGTTAAGTTTTGCAAGAGCTTTCACAAATTCCGCCTCCTTTCTTTTAAAATATAAGACGGCAAAGCGAAAAATTTAAAATTTTTGTGCCGTCCGTTAAAATTCCATACCGTTGTATTTGTTCATGGCAGAGGATATTCCGTCGTTTATAATGCACTGCGCAATGCGGAAACATTCTTTTAAAACCGGAACAATTTTTTCCAAATCTTCATTTGTAAATTTTCCCAGAACGTAGTCTGCAAGGTCGATTTTTTTGCTCCCGGGTGCGCCTACGCCGATTTTCACACGCAAAAATTCGTCACTGACAAGCTGATATATGATGGATTTAAGCCCGTTGTGGCCGCCGTCGCTGCCCTTGGGACGAAGCCTTATTCTGCCCGAAGGAAGCGAGATGTCGTCGTGAAAAATTATAATATTTTTCGGGGGTATTTTGTAAAATGAGGCAATATCCCTTACCGCCTCGCCGCTGTTGTTCATATATGTCTGCGGTTTTGCCAGAATCACCTTTTCGCCGCCTATTTTTCCTTCGCCGATAAGAGATTTGAATTTAAGTTTTTTAACCTCGCAGTTTATTTCCTTTGCTATCATATCTATAGCGTCAAAGCCGATATTATGACGGGTGAAGTTATATTTTTTGTCGGGATTTCCGAGCCCTGCGATAAGATACATTTTAATTTCCCCCTTTTTTTAAAGTGTATAAACAAACACGACAAAACGGCAAAATAAAGTATTTTGCCTGTCGGAAAAGAAAATTATCGGCGGCAAAAATTCACCGCCGAAATTTTATGCATTTTTAAATTTTAGATAAACAGTGTGCTGATTGACGTTTCTTCATAAACCTTGTCAATAGCCTCGCCGAAGATGGGGGCAACAGAAAGGGTTTTGATTTTGTCAATTTTCTTCTCGCCCGAAAGAGCGATTGTATCAAGCATAACAAGCTTTTCAATGCACGAATTTTTAATTCTTTCGATAGCGGGACCTGACAAAACGCCGTGTGTGCAGCAGGCGTAAACCTTTTTTGCGCCTCTGTCTATAAGGGCCTGAGCGCCGTTTGTGATTGTGCCGGCGGTGTCAATCATATCGTCCACAAGAATTGCCGTTTTGCCTTTGATATCGCCGATTATGTTCATAACCTCCGAAACGTTTGCCTTGGGACGGCGCTTGTCGATTATTGCAATGGGAGCGTCAAGACGCTGCGCAAAATTTCTTGCTCTTGTAACGCTGCCAAGGTCGGGCGATACAACAACGAGATTATCTATGATATCTTTCATTTCTTCTCTGAAATACTTTGCAAGCACCGGAACGCCGAGAAGATGGTCAACGGGAACATTGAAAAATCCCTGAATCTGAGGAGCGTGCAAATCCATTGTAAGAACTCTGTCCGCACCGGCGGTTGCGATAAGGTCGGCAACAAGCTTTGCCGAAATCGGGTCTCTCGCCTTTGCCTTTCTGTCCTGTCTTGCATAGCCGAAATAGGGCATAACTGCGGTAATTCTTCCTGCTGACGCACGCTTGAAAGCGTCAATCATAATAAGAAGCTCCATAAGGTTATCGTTTACGGGGTCGCACGTGGACTGAACCACGAAAACGTCAGAGCCTCGGACTGTTTCGTTAATGTTAACGTAAATTTCACCGTCCGAAAACTTGCCTACCTGAGCGTCGCCCAGCGAAACGCCGAGGTGCTCGGCGATTTTTTTTGCCAAATCGCTGCTTGCGTTGGCAGTAAAGATTTTAATGTTCTTACCGTGTGATATCATTGTTTTACTCCTTCGTATATATTTACTTTTTATTTGTGCCAGTTTTTCTTCACCGTCTGACGGCTTCTTGCAATGGCAAGTGCATTTTCGTCAACGTCGTCGGTTATTGTGGAGCCTGCCGCAATAAATGCGTTTTTCTTTACGGTGACGGGCGCAACAAGGTTTGTGTTGCAGCCGATAAATGCGTCGTCCTCTATAACTGTGCGGAACTTGTTTTTGCCGTCATAGTTTACGGTTATTGTTCCGCAGCCGAAGTTTATGTTTTTGCCCACGTCGCTGTCGCCGATATAGGTAAGGTGCGAAACCTTGGTGCCGCAGCCGATATTTGAATTTTTAACCTCAACAAAATCGCCGATTTTAACGTGATTTCCTATATTTGCCTTGGGTCTTAAATATGCGAACGGACCTACTGTTGTGTCATCTCCGACAAAAGCGCCGTTTGCAACCGAATTTAAGAACGTTACGCCGTTTCCGATTATTGTATCGGTCAGCACGCTGTTGGGGCCTATTTCGCAAAAAGAGCCGATTTTGCAATTTCCTCTTATATTTGTGTTCGGATAAATTACGGTATCGCTTCCTATAACAGCCTCATCATCAATATAAGTTGTTTCGGGGTCAATTATTGTAACGCCGTTTACAAGATGTTTTTTGACAATTTCGGCATTTTTGATTTTTTGCGCGTTTGCAAGGTCGATTCTGTTGTTCACGCCGAGAATTTCGTTTGCGTCATCTGCGGTATAGGCAAAAACCTTTTTGCCCTCGCTTTTTAAAACCGAGATGGTATCGGTAAGGTAATATTCGCCCTGCGCATTATCGTTTTTGATTTTTGAAAGGGCGTCAAAAAGATATTCCGATTCAAAACAGTACATTCCCGAATTTACTTCGTTTACCTTTTTTTCATCCTCCGACGCATCCTTTTCTTCAACAATCTTTAAAAGAGCGCCGTCTTTGTCCTTTATAATTCTGCCGTAGCCGAAGGGGTTATCGAGTTTTGCCGAAACAACGGTTGCGCACGAGCCGCTTTTTTTGTGAAAATCAACAACGCTGCGTATAAGGCCCTCGCTGATTAACGGAGCGTCGCCGCAAAGCACCATTACGGTTGTGCCGGTGCCTTCAAAATGAGGCTGCGCCATCATAACTGCGTGACCCGTTCCTTTCATTTCGTTTTGCTCGGAATAAAGAACGCTGTCACCGAAAAATTCCATAACCTGTTCTTTTTTATGGCCGACAACCATAACTTCTTTTTCGCAGCCTGCGTCATCAAGCTTATCCTTTACCCATTTTGCAAGCGGTTTTCCGCTTATTTTGTGCATAACCTTGCATATGTCGGAGTTCATTCTCTTGCCCTGACCCGCCGCAAGGATTACAGCTGAAAATTTATTCAAACAATCACGTCCTTAATTGTTTTTAAACATACAATATAATTATATTGTTTTTTTACATAATTTTCAATAGTTTTTTACAAATTTTTTTGGTAATACTACAAAATACTGCAAAATTCGCCCGTGTTTTGTGCAATATTTATATAATAGTTATTTATGTAAAATTTTATCTTATGATGACTATGGTGATTTTGACCAATAAAAGATGTTTTTTATGCAATATTTTGTCCTAAAATTTTAAAAATTATAACGGCTTTATAACTTGACTTTTTTCGGCATATAATTTATAATAGCATATGTAGGTAATATTTAAAAATATTACGAGCAAAGGGTTTTTGCGACTGACGGAACGTTATTTTTTATAGCGGTGGAATACCACAAGGGAGCAAAAGCTTATAAAGCCGACCGTCTGGGCAGTCCTATAAATATATAATGTGTTTACAGGGCTGTCCTTATACTTTTTTAGGAGGGTTCAATTTGAAAAAAATAGGCATTATTATGGGAAGCGACTCTGACCTTTGCGTTGTTGAGGACGCAATAAATACGCTTAAAAAATTTGAGGTACCGTATTTTGTGCATATATATTCTGCGCACAGAACGCCGGAGGAGGCGGCAAGGTTTTCAAAAAACGCACGCAAAGAGGGTTTCGGCGCAATAATCTGCGCAGCCGGAAAGGCGGCTCACCTTGCAGGGGCAATTGCCGCAAACACAACCGTCCCGGTAATAGGAATACCTGTAAAATCCTCTGCAACGGGCGGTATGGACGCACTTTTATCCACGGTGCAGATGCCGGGCGGAATACCGGTTGCAACCGTTGCGATTGACGGTGCAAAAAATGCGGCGCTTCTGGCAATTGAAATTCTTTCGGTTTCGGACGATACTCTTGCCGAAAAGCTTGATAAGGAAAGAATTTGCAGCAAAGAGGCAGTGCTTGAAAAAAACAGGGCGATTGAAGAAAAATTTAACCGCTGAAGAAAAATTAATCATCAAAAAACGCATATCGTGCGCAAAAATAAATTTTTAAGGAGATGTCGGTAAAAATGGAAAAAACTGTTCAGCTTTATGAAGGAAAAGCAAAAAAGGTGTTTGCAACGGATGACGAAAATTTGTGCATTGTATCCTACAAGGATGACGCAACGGCATTTAACGGTCTTAAAAAAGGCACCATTATGGGCAAGGGCGCAATAAACAACCGTGTTACAAACCACCTTATGAAGCTTCTTGAAAAAAACGGTATTCCCACTCATTTTGTTGAGGAATTATCCGACAGAGAAACGGTTGTAAAAAAGGTTTCTATTGTTCCGCTTGAGGTTATTGTGCGAAACATTGCCGCAGGTTCGCTTGCAAAAAGGCTCGGACTTTCGGAAGGTGTAAAAATGAGCCGCACGGTTTTGGAATTTTGCTATAAGGACGACGCTCTCGGCGACCCTATGGTTAACGATTATCACATTCTTGCAATGGGGTTTGCCACCGAGGACGAATTAAAGCTTATTTCGGACTATTCGCTTAAAATAAACAAAATTTTATCCGACTATCTTAAAGAAGTTAACATAGAGCTTATTGACTTTAAACTCGAATTCGGAAAAACAAAGGACGGCACCATTGTTCTTGCGGACGAAATTTCGCCCGATACTTGCAGATTCTGGGATTCAAAAACCGGCGAAAAGCTTGACAAGGACAGATTCCGCCGTGATATGGGCGGCGTTGAGGACGCATACAACGAAATTTTAAAACGTCTTTTGGGCGAATGATTTTTAAAACAAAAAAGGGATTTTTAACGGGAGATTAATATGAATAAAATTCACGAGGAATGCGGAGTTTTCGGAGTATTTGCAAAAGAAAAAACAAACGTCGCCGCAACTGTTTATTACGGACTTTACGCTTTGCAGCACAGGGGTCAGGAAAGCTGCGGAATTGTTGTAAACGACGACGGAGTTATAAACTACTATAAGGACACGGGACTTGTAAACGACGTTTTTACACCTGATATCATCGATAATCTCGGCGAAGGAAATATGGCTGTCGGACACGTCCGCTACGGCACAACCGGAACTGACGGACGCCTTAACTGCCAGCCGATTGTTGTAAACCATATAAAAGGAAGAATGGCTCTTGCGCACAACGGAAATCTTGTAAACTCGGCGGAGCTGAGAGAAAAGCTTGAGCTTGAGGGGTCTATTTTTCATTCCACAAGCGATACCGAGGTTATTTCGTACATTATTACAAAAGAGCGCATTAATTCGCCCTCCATTGAAGAGGCGTTAAACCGTGCCATGCACAAAATAAAGGGTGCGTATTCGCTGGTTGTTATGTCGCCGTCAAAGCTTATTGCCGCACGTGACGAAAACGGCTTTAGACCGCTTTGTTACGGCGTTACCGAGGACGGAACATATGTTGTTGCGTCCGAGAGCTGTGCGCTTGACAGCGTGGGCGCAACTCTTGTGCGTGATATAGAGCCGGGTGAAATTGTGGTGTTTGACAAGGACGGCATACGTTCAATTACCGACCACTGCGGCAAGGTTAAGCCTACAATGTGCATTTTTGAATACATTTACTTTGCACGTCCCGATTCTGTTATTGAAGGAAAATCGGTGCATATGGCAAGAATCAAGGCGGGCGCCTGCCTTGCAATGGAGCATCCTGTTGAGGCGGATGTTGTAATAGGCGTTCCCGATTCGGGTCTTGACGCTGCAATAGGATATTCAAGGCAATCGGGCATACCTTACGGAATAGGATTTATAAAAAACAAATATATCGGAAGAACATTTATATCTCCAGGGCAGAAATCGAGAGAGGACAAGGTAAGAATTAAGCTTAACGTTATTTCCGATACAATAAAAGGAAAAAGGGTTGTGCTTATAGACGATTCGATTGTAAGAGGCACAACAAGCGCACGCATTGTAAAGCTTTTGCGTGACGCAGGGGCAAGCGAGGTGCATATGCGTGTTTCGGCGCCTCCGTTTTTAAACCCGTGCTACTACGGAACGGATATAGATTCGAGAGATTCACTTATTGCGTGCCATCATACGGTTGATGAAATTGCGGATATTATAGGTGTTGACTCGCTCGGATATCTTGACGTAAACCACCTTGATATGCTTGTGGGCGGTCATAACGAAAGCTTTTGTTCGGCTTGCTTTGACGGCGCTTATCCGACAAACGTTCCTGCCGAAACGGCTAAAAACAGGTTTGAAAATAAAATTAACGAAAAGAGGGATTGTGATTGAAAAGCTTCAGCGAAAGTTACAAAGCGGCAGGGGTTGACATTACTGCGGGATACGAGGCGGTTAAGCTTATGAAGGAGCATATCGCAAGAACGAAAACAAAGGGCGTTATGTCGCCGATAGGCGGTTTTGGCGGTCTTTTCGCTCCCGATTTGAGCGGTATTAAAAATCCTGTTCTTGTAAGCGGTACCGACGGTGTGGGAACAAAGCTTAAAATGGCTTTTTTGATGGACAGGCACGATACCGTCGGCATTGACTGCGTTGCAATGTGCGTAAACGATATAATATGCTGCGGCGCAAAACCGCTTTTCTTTCTTGACTATATTGCGGTTGGAAAAAACGTTCCCGAAAAGGTTGCCGCAATCGTTTCGGGTGTTGCCGAGGGCTGCGTTAGGGCAGGCTGCGCTCTTATAGGCGGCGAAACGGCGGAAATGCCGGGGTTTTATCCCGAGGACGAATACGATTTGGCGGGATTTTCGGTCGGCGTTGCTGACAGGGATAAAATTATCGACAATACCGCTGTTAAAGAGGGCGATATTATAATCGGATTAAAATCGTCGGGCGTTCATTCAAACGGTTTTTCGCTTGTAAGAAAAATATTTGACGTTGAAAATAAAGATATAAAATCCGCATGCGGCGCTCTGGACGGAAAATCAATAGGCGAAACGCTTCTTGAGCCTACAAAAATTTATGTAAAAAGTATGTGTGCGCTTTTTGAAAAGGTTTCGGTAAAGGCGGTTTCACACATAACGGGCGGCGGATTTTACGAAAACATTCCAAGAAGTATTCCCGAAGGATTTTGTGCAAAAATCGAAAGAAATGCGCTTTGTATTCTGCCGATTTTTACCCTTTTGCAAAAAGAAGGAAACATACCTGATAGGGATATGTTCAACACCTTCAATATGGGCATAGGAATGAGCGCTGTCGTTGACAAAAACGACGCTGACAGAGCGCTTGAAATTTTAAAATCAAACGGCGAGGACGCTTATATTATCGGCGAAATTGAAAAGTCGGACGAAAGCGTGAAAATATGTTAAAAAATATTGCCGTTCTTGTTTCGGGCGGAGGCACAAACCTTCAGGCGCTGATTGACGCAGAAAAAAGCCGCGTTATAAAATCGGGAAAAATACGTGCGGTAATTTCAAGCAACCAAGAGGCTTATGCGTTAAAAAGGGCGGAAAATGCAAAAATCAAAACCTTTTGTGTTTCTAAAAAAGAACTCGGCTCGCAGCAGAAATTTGAAGAGGAAATAATAAAAATTCTTGAAGAAGAAAAAATCGACCTTATTGTTCTTGCGGGATTTATGTGCATACTTTCGCAAAATTTTACATCACGCTACAAAAGAAGAATTATAAACGTGCATCCCTCGCTTATTCCGTCGTTTTGCGGCAAAGGCTTTTACGGGCTTAAGGTTCACGAGGCGGCGCTTGAATACGGCGTTAAGGTGAGCGGCGCAACGGTGCATTTTGTAAATGAAATTCCCGACGGAGGAGAAATTATTTTGCAAAAGGCTGTTAAGGTTAACAAAAACGACACCCCCGAAAAATTGCAAAAACGCATTATGCAGGAGGCTGAGTGGAAAATTCTTCCCAGAGCGTGCGAAATTGTTTTAAGAGAGCAGTTAAAAAACGAAAAGGATAAATGAGTATGAATATTTATAAAATCAGCAGTATAAAAGAGCTTATAAACGGTAATCCGTATGTCGGCAGAGGAATTGCTGCCGGCAAAACAAAGAACGGCAAAAAGGCGGCTGTTGCATATTTTATAATGGGCAGAAGCGAAAACAGCCGCAACAGGATTTTTTACACCGAGGGCGATACGCTTAAAACACGTGCTTTTGACGAATCAAAGCTTGTTGACCCTTCGCTTATAATTTATTCTCCAATGCGGACGCAAAAAAACAGGCTTATTGTTTCAAACGGCGACCAGACCGACACGATTTTTGACTGTCTGTGGTGCGGAAAAACCTTTGAAGAGGCGCTTGAAAGCCGTGAATTTGAGCCTGACGCACCCAATTTTACACCGAGGATAAGCGCTGTTTTAAATTTTTCGGACAATGATTTTACTTATAAGATGAGTATTCTTAAAAGCGCCGATGAAAATGGAAGCGCCTGCAACAGATTTACATATTCCTATTCGCCCCTGTGCGGTCTGGGGCATTTTATTCATACCTACATCACGGACGGAAACCCCATTCCCACATTTTGCGGCGAGCCTGAAAGAATTGAAATTCCCGACGACATAGATGAATTTACAAACGAAATCTGGGAAAATCTTGATAAGGAAAACAAAATTTCGCTTTATGTCCGCTACATTGACCTTGAAACCTTATCGGCGCAAAACCGTCTTATAAACAAAAACAAATAGGAGGATATGCTTTTAAATATGAAAGAATTTGAATTAAAATACGGCTGCAATCCCAATCAGAAGCCGGCAAAGGTTTATATGGAAAACAAAAATGACCTTCCGTTTGAGATTTTGAGCGGAAGGCCCGGATACATAAATTTTCTTGACGCTTTCAACAGCTGGCAGCTGGTGAGCGAAGTAAAAGCGGCGCTTTCAAAAGACTGTGCAGCGTCTTTTAAACACGTTAGCCCCACAAGTGCGGCTTTGGGAAACGTTTTGAGCGAAAAGCTTAAAAAAGCGTGCTTTGTTGACGATATAGAGGGTCTTGACAATTCAAAAATCGCCTGCGCATACGCACGTGCGAGGGGGACTGACAGAATGAGTTCCTTCGGCGATTGGATTGCGCTTTCTTCGCCCTGCGACGAGGTGTGCGCACGTCTTATAAAAAGAGAGGTGTCGGACGGAATTATTGCGCCGGGCTATACAAAGGAAGCTTTGGAAATTTTAAAGACAAAACGGGGCGGAAACTACAATATTATTAAAATCGACGAAAATTACGTTCCCGAAACAATCGAGAAAAAACAGGTTTTCGGCGTGACGTTTGAGCAGGGACGAAACAATTTTAAAATTGATTTTGACCTTTTGAAAAACGTTGTCACCGAAAATAAGGATATTCCCGATTTTGCGAAAGAAGATTTGATTATTGCGCTTATAACGTTAAAATATACTCAGTCAAACTCTGTGTGCTATGCAAAGGACGGTCAGGCAATCGGCGTGGGCGCAGGTCAGCAGTCGAGAATACACTGCACACGTCTTGCCGGAAACAAGGCGGATATCTGGCATTTAAGGCAGCACGACAAGGTTTTGAATTTGCCGTTTCTGCAAAACGTTAAGCGTCCTGACAGGGACAATGCGATTGACATTTACATTTCGTCCGACTATGAGGATATTTTAAAAGACGGTGTATGGCAGACGCTTTTTTCGCAAAAGCCCGAGCCTTTCACAAGCGAGGAAAAGAAGGATTATCTTTCAAAAATCGACGGCGTAAGTCTTGGAAGCGACGCATTTTTCCCGTTCGGCGACAATATTGAGCGTGCTTTTAAGAGCGGTGTAAAATACGTTGCTCAGCCGGGTGGCTCGATACGTGACGACAACGTTATCGGCACGTGCAACAAATACGGTATGGCAATGGCGTTTACCGGTATGAGATTGTTCCACCATTAATATTTAAAAAGGAGAAATTCTTATGAAGGTTATGGTTGTTGGCGGCGGCGGACGTGAGCACGCTATTATAAAAAGTCTTAAAAAAAGCGAAAAAATTGACAAAATTTATGCCCTTCCGGGAAACGGCGGAATTGCGCTTGACGCAGAATGTGTTGATATTGCGGCAACCGACATTGACGGCGCTGTTGATTTTGCAGTTAAAAACGGCATTGAATTTGCGGTTGTTGCGCCCGACGACCCGCTTGTTGCAGGAATGGTTGACGCTCTTTCACAAAAGGGCATAAAGTGTTTCGGCCCTAAAAAGGATGCGGCGATAATTGAAGGCAGCAAGGTTTTTGCAAAAAATCTTATGAAAAAATACAACATTCCCACTGCCGCATACGAGGTTTTTACCGATGCAAAAAAAGCGGTTGAATATCTTGAAAACGCAAGCTATCCCACGGTTATCAAGGCAGACGGTCTTGCGCTCGGAAAAGGGGTTATAATAGCAAAGGATTTTTGTGAGGCGAAGGCGGCTGTTAAATCCATTATGGAGGATAAGGTTTTCGGAAAAAGCGGAAACGAAATTGTAATAGAAGAATTTTTGGAGGGGCCCGAGGTTTCGGTGCTTGCGTTTACCGACGGAAACACAATTGTGCCTATGGTATCGTCAATGGATCACAAGAGAGCAAAGGACAATGATGAGGGATTAAACACCGGCGGTATGGGCACAATTGCGCCCAATCCTTATTATACAAGCGATGTGGCAAAAAAGTGCAGCGACACAATTTTTATTCCCACAATCGAGGCTATGAAAAAAGAGGGCAGAGAATTTTCGGGCTGTCTTTATTTCGGTCTTATGCTTACAAAAAAGGGACCGTATGTTATAGAATACAACTGCCGTTTCGGCGACCCCGAAACACAGGTTGTTCTTCCTTTGCTTGGAAGCGACCTTTTTGAAATTATGCTTAAAATAAGCGAAAAAAAGCTTTCGGCAAACGACGTTGAATTTCTTGACAAAAGTGCGGCGTGCGTTGTAATGGCGTCGGACGGATATCCCGTTTCGTATGAAAAGGGGTTTGAAATAAGCCTTCCCGAAACGCTTGACGGCGAAGAAATTTACATTGCCGGCGCAAAGAAGACGGGCGGCAAAATTGTGACGGACGGCGGAAGGGTGCTGGGTGCGGTCAAGGTTGCGGACACTCTTAAAGAAGCTGTTGACGGCGCATATAATCTTGCCGGAAGAATTCATTTTGACAATTCGTATATGAGAAGTGATATAGGCAAAAAAGCGCTTTTAAAGAACGCAGAGGGGTGATAATATGGTTTACAGACTTTATGTTGAAAAGAAAAAGGAACTTGCAAACGAGGCAAATGCGCTTAAAAAGGACATAACTGAGCTTTTGGGCATAAAAATAAACTCGCTTCGCATTGTTAACCGTTATGACGTTGAAAATATTGAAAAGGAGCTTTTTGACAGGTGCAAAATGACTGTTTTTGCCGAGCCGCAGCTTGATATTGCAAAAGATACGCTTGAGGCGGACGAAAATTTTGTCTTTGCGTCAGAGCCTCTTCCCGGTCAGTTTGACCAGAGGGCGGATTCTGCGGCGCAGTGTATTCAGATTATTTCAAAAAGAGAGCGTCCCACGGTTAAGACGGCAAAAATTTATCTTATGGACGGCAATCTTTCGGACAGCGAAAAAGAAGCCGTTAAAAAGTATGTAATAAACCCTGTTGAGTGCAGAGAGGCGTCTTTGGAGGAAAAAGACACGCTTTTTGTAAAATACGACATTCCCGAAACGGTGAAAACGCTTGACGGTTTTCTTGGTTTGGACGATAACGGTCTTTTGAAATTTATTGACGAAAACGGTCTTGCAATGGATTTTGACGATATAAAATTTTGTCAGGACTATTTTGCAAAAGAGGGCAGAAATCCTACCGTTACCGAGATAAAAATGCTTGATACCTACTGGTCTGACCACTGCCGCCACACAACGTTTCTTACGGAAATCGACTCTGTTAAATTTGAAGATGAGCTTTTGCAGACGGCATATGACGAATACATAAAGGTGCGCAAAGATTTAAACCGCACAAAGCCCGTTTGCCTTATGGACATTGCCACAATTGCGGTTAAGTATCTTAAAAAGGAAGGAAAACTCGAAAAGCTTGACGAGTCGGAGGAGATTAACGCCTGCACTGTTAAAATAAAGGTTTGCGTTGACGGAAACGACGAGGACTGGCTGCTTCTTTTCAAAAACGAAACGCACAATCACCCCACCGAAATAGAGCCGTTCGGCGGCGCTGCTACCTGCATAGGCGGTGCAATCAGAGACCCTCTTTCGGGCAGGGCATACGTTTATGCGGCTATGCGTGTTACAGGTGCGGCAAACCCTTTAAAGAGCGTTGCGCAGACGTTAAAAGGCAAGCTTCCGCAAAGAAAAATCGTTACGACTGCGGCGGCGGGATACAGCTCATACGGCAATCAGATTGGGCTTGCAACAGGGCAGGTTGACGAGATTTATCACGAAGGATATGCGGCAAAAAGAATGGAAATAGGTGCGGTTGTCGGCGCCGCTCCGCAAAAAAACGTAAGAAGAGAAAAACCCGAAGAAGGTGATATTATAATTCTTCTCGGCGGTGCAACGGGCAGGGACGGCTGCGGCGGTGCGACGGGTTCGTCAAAATCGCACAATTTAAAATCGCTTGAAAGCTGCGGCGCAGAGGTGCAAAAGGGCAATGCGCCCGAAGAGCGAAAGCTTCAGAGGCTTTTCAGAAATTACGAGGCGGCACGTCTTATAAAACGCTGCAACGATTTCGGCGCGGGCGGCGTTTCGGTTGCAATCGGCGAGCTTGCGGACGGAATTGAAATAGACCTTAACGCTGTTCCCAAAAAATACGAAGGATTGGACGGCACCGAGCTTGCAATCAGCGAATCGCAGGAGAGAATGGCGGTTGTGGTCGGCAAAAACGACGTTGAAAAGTTTATATCCCTTGCAAACAAGGAGAATTTAAACGCAGCCGTTGTGGCGCACGTAACCGGCGAAAACAGGCTTGTTATGAACTGGAACGGCAAAAAAATAGTTGATATTTCACGTGAATTTTTAAATTCAAACGGTTATCCCAAGCATATTGACATTGAGGCGGAAAATCCGAAGGAGTTTGCCAAAAAAACGGACGGCGGATTTTGCAAAATGTATAAAAATCTTGCCGCCGATTTGAACGTTTGCTCAAAAAGAGGACTTTCCGAAAGGTTTGATTCGACAATCGGCTCGGGCACGGTGCTTATGCCGTTCGGAGGCAAAAATCAGCTTACGCCCGTTCAGGCTATGGCAAACAAGATTTCAACCGAAAAAGGCTTTACCGACACCTGTTCGGTTATGGCGTGGGGCTACAATCCGTTTATTACCGAAAAAAGCCCTTACCACGGCGCATACTATGCGGTGGTTGAATCGGTTTCAAAGCTTATTGCAACGGGTGCGGAGTTTAAGGACGTTTACCTTACTTTCCAGGAATATTTTGAAAAGCCGATGAAGGACAAAAAACGCTGGGGCAAGCCGCTCTGCGCACTTTTGGGCGCATTTATGGCGCAAAAGGATTTGTCAATCGGCGCAATCGGCGGAAAAGACTCTATGAGCGGAACTTTTGAAAATATTGACGTTCCCCCGACTCTGGTTTCGTTTGCCGTAACGAGCGAGGACGCAAAAAACATTATTTCGCCCGAATTTAAAGAAAAAGGACACAGGGTTGCGCTTATAAAACCGAAGTATAACAGCAGCAATCTTCCGGACGCAAAATCGCTTACGGAAACGTTTGACACGGTGACAAAGCTTATGAGAAGCGGCAAGGTTTTTGCGGCGTACACACCGACATACGGCGGCGCTGCTGAGGCTGTTATGAAAATGTGCTTCGGCAACAAAATCGGTTTCGAGTTTGACAAAAATATTTCGGAAAGTGAAATTTTCGGTTATAATTACGGCGCCTTTGTGCTTGAGGTTTCGGATGATGTTTTGTGCGGCGAAACACTCGGATATACAAACGGCACAAACAAAATTTTGCACGGCGAAAACAGCGTTGACCTTGACGAAATTCTTAAAATTTACGAGGATAAGCTTGAGAGCGTTTACTCTTGCAATATCCCGGCGGCAAAGGGAAGCTTTGAGAATTTTTCGTATGACTGCAAAGAAAGAAAAGCTCCTTCGGTAAAGGTTGTGCGCCCGAGGGTGCTTATTCCGGTATTCCCCGGCACAAACTGCGAATACGACAGCGCAAAGGCTATTGAAAATGCGGGAATGGAGAGCGAAATAATTGTTATAAACAACCTTTCGCCAAAGAGTGTTTCGGAATCGGTTTCGTATTTTGCCAAGAGAATAAAAGATGCGCAGATGATATTTATTCCGGGCGGTTTTTCGGGCGGCGACGAGCCGGACGGGTCGGGAAAATTTATTACCGCATTTTTCAGAAACGACGAAATAAAAGAAGAAACAAACAGGCTTTTAAGCCAGCGTGACGGTCTTATGTGCGGTATCTGCAACGGTTTTCAGGCGCTTATAAAGCTTGGTCTTGTGCCTTACGGAGAGATTGTTGACACCGACGAATTTTCGCCGACGCTCACCTTCAACACGATAGGAAGGCACCAGTCGAGGATTGTAAGAACGAGGGTTGCCTCCAACAAATCGCCGTTTCTTGCGTTTGCAAACGTGGGCGATATTTATTCTGTTCCGATATCCCACGGCGAAGGAAGGTTTTTGGCGTCCGAAGAATTTATAAGAAAGCTTGCGGAAAACGGTCAGATTGCAACGCAGTATGTTGACGAAAACGGCAATGCCACGGGTGATGTTGCATATAATCCGAACGGCTCTGTTTGTGCGGTTGAGGGCATTACCTCGCCGGACGGAAGGGTTTTCGGAAAGATGGGTCATTCCGAAAGATACCAAAAAAATCTTTACAAAAACGTTGACGGCGATTATAATATAGGTATGTTTTGCGCTGCGGCGAAATATTTCAAGATTTAATCCGGGGGAATTTTTATGAAAAGTGATATTGAAATTGCACAGTCGGTTGTGCCCGAAAATATTGTTGATATTGCAAAAAAAGCGGGAATTGACGAAAAATATATAGAGCAATACGGAAACGACAAGGCGAAAATTGACCTTTCGCTGTTAAAGGACGACAGCAAAAAGGACGGAAAGCTTATACTTGTTACCGCCATTACTCCCACAGCGGCAGGCGAGGGCAAGACGACAACCACAATCGGTCTTGCGGACGGCCTGAGAAAAATAGGCAAAAATTCTGTTGCCGCCTTAAGAGAGCCGTCGCTCGGTCCTGTTTTCGGAATAAAGGGCGGTGCTGCCGGCGGAGGATACGCACAGGTTATTCCTATGGAGGACATAAACCTTCATTTTACCGGCGATTTTCACGCAATCGGTGCGGCGAACAATCTTCTTGCGGCAATGCTTGACAACCATATTTATCAGGGAAATTCGCTTAATATCGACCCGAGAAGGATTACCTGGAAAAGGTGCGTCGATATGAACGACAGGCAGCTTCGTTTTATCACCGACGGTCTTGGCGGACGCATTAACGGCGTGCCGAGAGAGGACGGCTACGATATAACGGTTGCGTCTGAAATTATGGCGGTTTTGTGCCTTTCAAATTCAATTACCGATTTAAAAAACCGTCTTGCAAGAATAATTGTGGGCTACACTTATGAAAACAAGCCTGTCACGGCAGGAGATTTGAAGGCGCAGGGGGCAATGTGCGCACTGCTTAAAAACGCTTTGAAGCCGAATCTTGTGCAGACGCTTGAAAAAACTCCGGCATTTGTTCACGGCGGCCCGTTTGCCAATATCGCTCACGGCTGCAATTCTGTAATCGCTACAAAAATGGCGTTAAAATGCGGTGATTATGCGGTTACCGAGGCAGGCTTCGGCGCAGACCTCGGTGCGGAAAAATTTCTTGACATAAAGTGCCGTTTTGCAAATTTAAAGCCGAGTGCTGTTGTAATTGTTGCAACGGTGCGTGCGCTCAAAATGCACGGCGGACTTAAAAAAGACGAGCTTGCGGACGAAAACATTGACGCACTCAAAAAAGGCATTCCAAACCTTTTAAGGCACGTTTCAAACATAAAAAACGTGTATAGGCTGCCGCTTGTGGTTGCGGTTAACCGTTTTCCGACGGATACCGACAAAGAGATTGAGTTTATTATAGACGAGTGTAAAAAGCTTGGCGTAAACACGGTGCTTTCAACCGTGTGGGCGGACGGCGGAAACGGTGCGGTTGAGCTTGCAAAAGAGGTTGTAAGGCTTTGCGACGAAGAAAACGATTTTACCTTCTGCTATGAAAGCTCTCTTTCTCTTGAAGAAAAAATAGAGGCGGTTGTAAAAAAGGTGTACGGCGGCGACGGTGTGACGTACACGAAAGCGGCGAAAAAACAGCTTGCATACCTTTCGGAACTCGGATTTTCCGATTGTCCCGTATGCATTGCAAAAACGCAGTACAGCTTTTCGGACGATATGACGCTTTTGGGCGCTCCGACGGGCTTTACCGTTACGGTGCGGAACGTTAAAATAAGCGCCGGCGCAGGCTTTGCGGTTGTTTTGACGGGCGATATTATGACTATGCCGGGACTTCCCAAAATTCCTGCGGCAGAAAAAATCGACGTTGACGAAAACGGAAAAATAAGCGGACTTTTTTAAAATTTACGGATTTTAATACGGATTTTATGCTCTTAAAAAGGCGTCCTGTATATCTTTTTATATACACGGCGTCTTTTTATAATGTAAAAATTAATGATAAAAAGGCAATTTTAATGCGTTGATATGCACCCTTTTTTTATTGTATAATTGAAAAAAGACGTAAAAAGGAGAGGTGTATATGGGCATATTGGACACACGTTCGTATTTTCCCGATTGCAGGTTTAACGAGCTTGGCGACGAGGATTATTTTAATAAGGACAAAACCTTCGGTCACTTTGCCGAGGACGGTGCGGCATACGTTGTGACCGACCGAAACACTCCGAGACCGTGGCTTCAGTTTTTGTGCAACGACAAAATTTTAAGCTGTGTTTCAAACAACGGAGTCGGATTTTTAAAGCATATCAGCGGAGAAATTATAACCAAATACTGGGAGAAAAAGGAAAATTATCTTGTAAGGCTTCCCAACGGCAGACGAAAGCCTTTTATTTCGGAAAACGGCGGAGAAAAGATTGAATTTTTTGAAAAGTCCGATAATTTTTCTATGACCGTCCGTACCGGCTCGGTTACATACGAAGGAAAAATCGGCGGCATATCGGTTAAGGTGTTTATGTTTGTTCCCGAAAAAATTCCGTGCAAAAGCCACTCCTCGATAAGTAAGCATTGCCTTAAAAACATATTTTTTGCGCCTTTCTGCGTTAAAAAAACTCGCAATCCGTCAGGATTACTCGCTTTTTTGCCTTGAAATTCATCAAAAAATCTCGTTTTTAAGGTGCAAAGCAGTTTTGAATATTGGATTTTACAATTCAGACAAGAAATAAAAACTGCCATTATGCTTACCGCATATGGCAGTTTTTTGACGTAGTATGAATTTAAAATACAGCTTCAAAACCAATGCTTTCTTATCGAGGAGCGGCTAATGCTGGTGTGTTTCGCTTTGCGCCGACAAGGATTGCAGCGTTGAGATATCTGCGCAAATCGACTGGGGATTTTATATGCAGGGAATAGATAAAGCGCCCGTAAAGAGCAGCGTTGTTTTGGAAAACGGTGTTGCAAAAACGAGCGAAAGAGGCATAACGGCGGTATTTTCGGCGCTCGATACCGACAGGATTGACGTTTCTTACTATACCGAAATTCTTCCGAATGAGAGCGAAGGATATCTTTCGGAAGTTTCTGCGGTAAAGAGGATTAATCTTAAGGAAAACGAGAATTACAATTGGTATGCGGTTTCGGGTGCGTGCGATAAAGACGGCGGAGAAAAGGACGTTTTAAGCTGTCTTGACGAAAAGGTTTTCAATGCCGAGGCGCAGAACATCAAAGATAAATGGCAGATGGCGGTAAACAGAAATTTTTGCCGCATACCAAACAAAAATCTTGAATATTTTATAAATTACTGGCTTAAAAACAATATGTTTCTTACATATCGGTATGACCGTGCCGAGCGGTTTATAGGCTACCGTGACAGTTTGCAGGATTCGTGGGGATACTGTCTTGTAAACCCCGATAAGGCACGTGAAAAAATGCTTATAACGCTTGGGCATATGATGAGTGACGGCAGGTGTCCGAGAAGATTTTCACGCTTCGGTCTGCAAAATGATATGAGCGATTTCTGCGACGCTCCCACCTGGGCGCCCGAGGCGCTTGACACGTATATACGTGAAACAGGCGATTTTGACATTTTAAACAAAAAGCTTCCGTTTCTTGAGAGCGACGAGGAGGCGACGGTTGAAGAACACATTTTCCGCTCGCTCGATTATTTGTATCATTCAAGGGGCAAAAACGGGCTTATTCTTATGCGTGAGGGCGATTGGCTGGACGGTCTTTCGGGCATAAACAAATACGGTGATGACGCAACAAGCGCCTGGGTGACGGTTGCGGCGTACAATGCCCAGAATATTATGGCACGCATTTACAGGCGCATAGGTATGAGCGAAAAGGCAAGTCTTATGAAAAAACGTTCGCTTGAATACAAGGAGATTTTCAACAAGGCGGCGTGGGACGGGAACTGGTTTGTGTATGCGTTTTTTGCCGACGGAGAGCCTATAGGCGGAGCGCAGAATCTTGAGGGAAAAATTTATCTCAATGTTCAGACCTGGGCGATTTTTACGGGAATTGTGGATGATGATGACAAAATAAGAAGAATTAAAAAGGCAGTCGGCAGGTATCTTCAAACTCCGTTCGGACCGCTTCTCAACTATCCTCCGTATGTTTTGTACGGCGACCGCTGCGGAAGGCTTTACAGGCAGTTTCCCGGCACGTTTGCAAACTCGGCGGTATATAATCACGGCGCTGCGTTTAAGGTGTTTGCCGACATAAAACTGGGCGATTACGAGGAGGCGCTGGACACAATTCTGCGTGCGCTTCCCAATCACTGCGACAATTCGGATATGTGCAGGACGAGCGAGCCTTATGCGGTGGGAAATGTTTACTACGGACCGAATCACAGACGTTTCGGTATGAATTTGTTTTCGTGGTTTACGGCAACTCCGTCGTGGCTTATGCACGGTGCGTTTGAGCAAATTCTCGGCGTTTATGCCGATTACGGCGGTTTGAGGCTTACTCCGCACGTAATTGACGAATGGAAGAGCTACAGTGTGAAAAAACTATACAGAGGAACTGTTTACAACATTGAATTTATTCGCACCGACGGCGAAAAGGGAATATGGCTTGACGGCGAAAAGATTGACGGCGATACCGTAATGGGCAGCGGCAAAGAGTGTAGCGTAACGGTAAAATTTTAAAAATACAAAAGTATTGAAAAACATAAAATTCTGTTCGGAAAAACCGCTTCCGGACAGAATTTTGTTTTGCTCTGAATTTTTTTCGGCTTAAATTTATTTACTTCTTTTTTTCAACCGCAATCCAAATTTCGCAGGTATAATCGGCATTTTGCACATCGGCGGACGGATAGCTTTCTATTTCTATGCCGCACGGCTGATACTCGCTTGCCGGGAAAAATTCAGTGCAGATATATTTATACACCTTTCTGAACGCTTCGGGCATTTTTCCGACGCATTTGAACACGGCATATGTATGCGCAGGGATTGTTTCTTTTGTAAGATAATCATCCTCTATTTTCTTTCCGTTGTAATGAGCGCCTATTCCGTAAGGAAAATCTTCGTTCAGTTTTGTGCCGTCCGCACCGAAGCTTACGCCGATAATGCATTTGTCAAAAATGTTGTTTTCGGGAATGTATTTGCAGATTGCCGGGATTGTTCCGTCGCTCTGACACTCGCCCCAGAATTTTGCTATCTCTTTTGTTGTAATCTCGTGAGCCTTGGGAAAATTCTTCTTTCTCAGCACCACGTCAAACGCTTTTTTTGTTTCAATTCTGTAATCCATTGTCGTTCCTCCGTTTAATATAAGTTTTACGGAAAGTTTTGAGAACGATTTCAACCTTGCGCCGTGTTTTGCGGCAGACGGCGTAACACCGTGAAACCGCACGAACGCACGTGAAAAGCTTTCGGGTGAGTCATAGCCGTATTTAAGCGCAACATCTATCACCTTTTTGTTTGTGCAGGCAAGCTCGCTGCCGGCAAGCGAAAGTCTGCGCATACGGATATAGTCGCCGAGGCTGAAGCCGCACACGGCACTGAACACTCTCTGAAAGTGAAAGCTTGACGAATACGCCGCTTTTGCAACCTTTTCATAGCTGATATCCTCTGTTATATGCTCTTCGGTATAATCAAGCGCACGCTGCAAACCCGTAATCCAATCCATACTCGTTTTCTCCCTTCCGTTAACACAATTATACAAAAACGGCAAAGCATTTTCCTGATATATTGTGCTTTGATGTGTCAGATTTTTAATTCCGCCTTTATTTGCAAAAAGAAAAATCGGAATGAACCAAAAAGTTCATTCCGACGTGGCGGAGATGATGGGATTTGAACCCATGTGCCCCGTTAAGGACAACACGATTTCCAATCGTGCTCGTTATGACCACTTCGATACATCTCCAAACAATGGGGTTTAACAAAAAATTAAACCTTTATATAAACAAAAAGAAGAAAGAAAAAGCAAAAACTGAAGTTTTAATTTTTCTTTCTCTTTTGTGGTGACCCGTAGGGGAATCGAACCCCTGTTATCGCCGTGAAAGGGCGGTGTCTTAACCGCTTGACCAACGGGCCGTGTATGGTAGCGGCAACTGGATTTGAACCAGTGACACTACGGGTATGAACCGTATGCTCTAGCCAACTGAGCTATGCCGCCATAGACAACATAAACAATTTTACCATAAGAGTTTTATTTTGTCAACAAAAATTTTTAAAATTTTCTAATTTTTTTATTTCTTTTATTATTTTGCCGAAAATTCCTGAATTTATGTGTTAATATCGAAAAAGAAAGGAGGGATAAAATGAAAAATGCATATATTGCCGCTGCCGGAATTGCGGGCGGTTTTATTGTTTCCATGCTTGGCGGCTGGTCAAGCGCACTTGCAACGCTGATTGTTTTTATGGCGGTTGATTATCTTACCGGGCTTATTGCCGCAGGAATTTTTAAAAAAAGCCCAAAAACAAAGTCGGGCGCATTGAACAGCTCGGTAGGATTTAAGGGGATTTTCAAAAAAATCGGTATTTTGTTTGTCGTGATGCTTGCATACCGTCTTGACATAACGGCAAACACAAATTTTGTTAAAAACTCTGTGATAATTGCGTATATCGTTAACGAATTTTTATCCGTTACCGAAAATCTTGCGCTTATGGGTGTTTATATGCCGTCCGCCGTTACAAGGGCGATTGACGTGCTTCAAAGCAAAGAAAAAGGGGATGTGAAGGAATGAAAATTTTAATTGACGCAGGACATAATTTCAAAGATTTTGACACCGGCTGCGAAGGAAAAACTTCAAGAGAACAGGATTTGACGTTTGAAATAGCAAAAAAGCTGTATGATATTTTTGTCAAAAACGGACATAAGGCATATCTTACAAGGCGCTTAAAAACCGACGTTTTGGGCACGGGAACGGTAAATTCCAGTCTTTCAAAGCGTGCGCAAATCTGTAATGCGCTAAAGCCCGATTTGTTTTTGTCAATTCACACAAATTCGGGCGGCGGCACGGGCTGCGAGGCATATGTCTGTGATAAAAACTCAAAGGCATATGAATATGCAAAAAAATGCGTGCAGAAAATGCAGGACGCAGGAAGGATAAGCCGAGGCGTTAAGACGGCGAATTTTTATGTTCTTAAAAACACCTGCGTTCCGGCGGTGCTTTTTGAGGCGGGGTTTATTGACAATGAAAACGAGGAAAAGTGGCTTTGCGAAAACACTTCGGTTATTGCAAATGCGCTGTTTTCGGCGATTTGCCCCGAAAAAGAATATCCTTCGCCGAGCGAAGCGGTTGCGGTTATGCACAGGGTCGGCATTATATCGGACACCGAAAAATGGTATAACGGTACGTGGACGGACGAGGATTTTAAGTGGCTGCTTAAAAAAACGGCGGCATATATTGACAGGACGGAAAAAATGTGATACAATGTCGAAAAAGGGGAGCTTGCGGGGCAGGCTGAGAGTAAACGGTTGCGTTTTGACCCATAACCTGATTTGGATAATGCCAACGTAGGGAAATACGTTATTTGCGGCGATTTGTCTGCGGCATACTCTTTTTGGGTATGCCGCTTTTTTAGGCATATGGGGGTGGCTTTCTTTCGGCTATCCTTAAAAACACCCGAAAATTTTTGAGAAAAGAGGAATCTTTTATGAACAATGTAGGCAGTACGACAAAAAAACTTACAAACAGTGCGATAATGATTGCGCTTTCGCTTGTTTTATCGTTTTGTGCGGTGTTTAAGGCGGCGAACGGCGGCGACGTTACAATCGGTTCTATGGTGCCGGTTATCATAATTTCGTTTATGTACAGCACAAAGTGGGGAATTTTTACTTCATTTATATACACTGTGCTCAATATGATTTTTAAACAGGTTGTAACCACGCTTCCGACAGAAGGCTTCGGCGCATATGCGCTTATGATTATTCTCGATTATGTGCTTGCGTTCGGCGTTTTCGGTCTGGCAGGATTTTTCTACCGTCTTATGGGGTCTAAAAAGTGGGCAATGCCCGTTTCGGCTGCGATAGTTACGTTTTTAAGATATTTGTCTCATTTTGCGGCCGGTATAATTCTTTGGGGTTCGTATGCGCCCGAGGGTCAGCCCGTTTGGATATATTCAATTTTATATAACGGCGCATATATGCTTCCCGAAATTATTATAACTACCGGCATTACTGCTATTTTAAGTGTTTGGGCAATTCCTTACATTATTAAAAATTTTAAGTAGTACATACAAATTCTTTTTGAAATTAAGTTTGAAAACCCGAGGGGCTTTAAGCACCTCGGGTTTTTATTTGCATAAAATTACATTATTTTACATATAAAATCTGCGCATTTGTTTTATTTGCACAAAAAGTTATGACAAGCAGGGTGAGAATTGCCCGAAAAATTAAAAATTTTAATAAAATCTTATGAAATAAAAAATTTTTTTAAAAAAAGTATTGCAATTTCATTACAATTGGGTTAAAATTTACTTAAAAGTGGAGATAAGTGTGTCAAAGTGGAGTATTGTGGAAGAAAAACATTAAATTGCGAAAGGGCGGTGAGTAGATGTCTTACGATTTCAGCGGAGAATATCAGCACAGTGTTGACGTAAAGGGAAGAATGATTGTTCCCTCAAAGTTCAGAGAAACGCTCGGCGACAGCTTTATGGTTACAAGAGGTCTTGACAACTGTCTTTTTGTATATCCCAAAGAAGCGTGGGAGGCATTTACGCAAAAGCTTAAACAGCTGCCCATTTCTAACACCAATGCACGCCAGTTTGTAAGATTTTTCTTATCCGGCGCTGTTGAATGTGAGCTTGACAAACAAGGAAGAATTCTTATTCCGCAAAATCTTCGTGCCTATGCGAAAATCAGCAAGGACGTTTCGGTTATCGGAGTAGGCGAGCGTGCCGAAATATGGGACAGCGAGCAGTGGAACGGCTACAACGGAAGTATTTCGCCGGACGAAGTGGCGGCAAATATGGAATCGCTTGGAATATAGGTGGAAAAATTGGAATTTAAACATATCTCTGTTCTTTTAAACGAGTCGGTTGACGCACTCGGCATTAAAAAAGACGGCATCTATGCTGACGGAACTTTGGGCGGCGGCGGTCACAGCGAAAAAATTCTTGAAAAGCTTTCCGGCAAGGGGCTTTTGATAGGGATTGACCGTGACATTGAGGCAATCTGCGCTGCTAAGGAGCGTCTTAAAAATTACACCAACGTTATCTACGAAAACACTAATTTCAAAAACATCAAAGAAATTCTTGCAAAAAACAAAATAGACGGTATCAACGGCGCTGTGCTTGACCTTGGCGTTTCGTCGTATCAGCTTGACAACGCCGAAAGGGGCTTTGGCTATACCTCGGACGCAAGGCTGGATATGCGTATGGATACGTCTGCGCCTCTTGACGCATACTGCGTTGTGAATACATACAGCGAAGAGGAGCTTGCAAAAATTTTTTTTGAATACGGTGAGGAGCGGTTTTCAAGAAAAATTGCGGCGGAAATTGTAAAAAGGCGGAGCAAGAGGCCGATTGAAACGACAGGCGAGCTTTCCAATCTTATTAAAGGGTGTATTCCGCAAAGGACGGTTAAAAAAGGGTCGCACCCCGCAAAACGTGTTTTTCAGGCAATAAGAATTGAGGTTAACGGCGAGCTTTCGGGTTTGTCCGAGGCGATTTGCGATTTTTTCGATTGTTTAAAATGCGGCGGACGGCTTTCGGTTATAAGCTTTCATTCGCTTGAGGACAGAATTGTAAAAAATACGTTTGCAAACCTTGCAAAAGGGTGCATTTGCCCCAAAGATTTTCCCGTATGCGTGTGCGGAAGAAAACCTTTGGGAAAGATTATCACAAGAAAGGCAATTATCCCGTCGGAGGGCGAAATTGAGACAAACAGGCGTTCAAAGAGCGCAAAACTGCGTGTTATAGAAAAACTTTAGGATAAAGGTAAAAACAAAAGGCGGTGCGAAAGATAAAAATGAGTAAATACTATTATACCAACGGCTCATCGGCATACAGCTTGGATAAATACGATATTGAAAATTACTATACAAAAAAACGCATAAACGAGGAGGAGGCAAAAAAAGCAAGGGCTGTAAGAAGTGCAAAACTGAGAATGAGAACAATTGCGGCGATACTGGCGGTTTTTGCCGTTGCGTGCACAATTCTTTACAGAAACGTTGCAATAATCGAAGCGTCCACCGAGGCGCAGCAGCTTGAAGAAAAGCTTACAACGCTTCAGGCGGCGAACACAAAGTTAAATTACGAGCTGAAAAAAGAAGTTGACCTTAAAAAGGTTGAAGAAATTGCAACGACAAAGCTTGGTATGAAACGCCCCGACAAGCATCAGACGGTTTATGTGGACGTTACCCAGAAAAACTATGCAGAGGTTAAAAACAGCACCGCAGACAAAACCTTAAGCGGCACATTCAGCGTTATAAAGCAAAAGGTAATCAATGTTTTGGAATATTTACAATAGTTTTTAAATAAGTTTAATTAGGAGTAAAAGGAAATTCTTATAAGGATTGTTCTTTACTCCTTTAGTGTTATTTTATGAAGATAAAAAATTTGCCGGAACAGAGGAATTTAAATGTCGAAAAAATCAAAACTAACACTCGGAAAGCGCTCGGTTTTTATTCTTTTTGCATTTTGCGCAACATTTTTTGCACTGGTGCTGCGAATAGGCTGGGTGCAGTTTGTGGACGGCAGTTCTTTGCAGCAAAAGGCTGTGGAGCAGCAGACAAAGGATAAGGTTATAAGTTCTAAAAGAGGCACTATATATGACAGAAATATGAAGGCGCTGGCGCAGAGTGCGTCGGTTGATACGGTTTGCGCAACCCCGAGGGAGATTGCCGAGGGAAAGAACACCGATAAGGTTGCGTCCGACCTTGCGCAGATTCTTGATATGGAAAAAGAGGACGTTTTAAAAATTATTACAAAAAAGTCGTCCTATGAAATACTTAAAAGAAAAATAGACCCCGAGCAGTCGCAGAAGATAAGGGAGCTTAACTATAAGGGAATTTATCTTACCGAGGATTCAAAAAGATATTACCCTTACGGAAATTTTGCGTCGCACGTTATAGGGTTTGTCGGCTCGGATAATCAGGGCTTAAACGGCATTGAAATGGTGTACGACAAGTATCTTAAGGGCGAGCCCGGAAGAATTATCACCGCAAAAAATGCGCTCGGAAGCGATATGCCGTACAAGTATGAAAAATACATAAACGCACAAAACGGCGTTAACGTTGTTCTGACAATAGACGAAGTTATTCAGCATTTCGCCGAAAAAGAGCTTGAGGCGGCGGTTGAAAAATACAACGTCAAAAACGGTGCGGCGTGCATTGTTATGAATGCGAAAACGGGCGAAATTTATGCAATGGCTACCAAGCCCGATTATGATTTGAATTCGCCGTTTACGCTTAACAATCAGGCGGATATTGACACTATGAACTCTCTTTCGGGAGATGAAAAAACAAAGTTTTTTAACGAGGCGTGCAACAAAATGTGGCGTAACAAGGCGGTTTGCGATACCTACGAGCCGGGTTCTACGTTTAAAACATTTGTTACCGCAATGGCGATTGAGGAAAATGTTGTAAAAGACAACGACACATTTAACTGCCCGGGTTATCACAAGGTGGGAAAACACACAATAAGGTGCCACAAGGTATCGGGACACGGCACCGAAACGTTTGTTGAGGGCGTAAGAAATTCGTGCAACCCTGTTTTTATGATGGTTGGCGCAAGGGTTGGAACTGCAAATTTCAAAAAATATTATAACCGTTTCGGATTTTCCGAAACAACCGGATTTGAACTTCCCGGTGAGGCGAAAGGTGTGTTCTTTTCAGACGAACGCTTTAACGAAACGGAGCTTGCCACAAGCTCATTCGGACAGGGATTTAACATTACTCCCCTGCAGCTTGTAACTGCGCTTACCGCAATTACAAACGACGGAAAAATGGTGCGTCCGAGAATTGTAAAAGAGCTTACCGATGACACGGGAAAGGTTATAAAAAGCTTTGAGCCTGAAATTATAAGAGATGTTATTTCGGCAGACACCGCAAAAAAGGTGCGTGAAATTTTGGAGAGCGTTGTTTCGGAGGGTACTGCGAAAAACGCTTATATAAGAGGAATGAGGGTTGCCGGAAAAACCGGAACGAGTGAAAAAATTCCGAGGGGAAGCAGAAAATACATAGCTTCGTTTCTTGGATTTGCACCTGCAAACAATCCTGAAATTATCGGTCTTGTAGTGCTTGACGAGCCGCCTGCGGACGGTCTTTATATGGGCGGTCAGATTGCGGCGCCGACGTTCCAGAAAATTTTTGACGCAACCTTAAGATATCTTAACATTGACCCGCAGTACACCGCAGATGAGCTTACTCAGGCGGAAACAACGGTTCCTAATGTTGAGGGCCTTTCGGTAAAGGACGCAGAAATTAAGTTTGACGGCGCAGGGCTTTACTACAAAATTGTAGGAAACGGCGACAGCATAATTTCGCAGACGCCGAAGGGCGGAGTGATTGTGCAGACCGAATCAACCGTAATGCTGTATACCGAAGAATCGGCGGCAAACGAGGTTGAAGTGCCGAGCGTTGTGGGAAAATCCATTGCCGAGGCAAACAGAATTCTTACAAACGCAAAGCTTAACGTTAAAATAACGGGTCTTGCCGAAAGCGGCGGCGAAACATATGTAGGTTCGCAGTCGCCCGAAGCGGGAGAAAAGGTTTCTTCGGGAACGGTTGTTACCGTGGAGGCGCTTTACAAAAACGTACATTAAAATCACAAACAGCGAAAGGGTGAATTTATTTTGAGGCTTACTGACCTTATTAAAGATTTAAACATTTTAAAAATTAACGGAAATTCCGATATCGGTATAAACAAAATAGAATACGACTCAAGAAAGGTTACGCAAAACGACGTTTTTGTTGCGGTAAGAGGTTATAAAACCGACGGTCACAAATACATTGAGCAGGCGGTTAAAAACGGCGCTGCGGCGGTTATTGCCGAGGAGCATACCGAAAATATCAAAGTGTGCGAAATTATTGTTGACAACACAAGACGTGCGCTGTCGGCTGCCGCTGCTGCGTATTACGGCGAGCCGGCAAAGAAAATGAAGCTTATCGGCATAACCGGCACAAACGGAAAAACCACAACCACGTATCTTGTAAAATCCATACTCGAATTTGCGGGTCACAAAGTGGGGCTTATAGGCACAAACCAAAATATGATTGGCGCAAACGTTATGCCGACAGAGCACACAACTCCCGAATCGCTTGAGCTGCAAAAGCTTTTTGCGGATATGGTATCGTCAGGCGTTGAATACTGCGTTATGGAGGTTTCGTCGCACTCGCTCTGTCTTGACAGAGTTTATGGCAATCCGTTTTATATCGGCGCATTTACAAACCTTACGCAGGACCATCTTGATTTTCACAAGACTATGAACGAATACGCAAAGGCAAAGTCAATTTTGTTTACAATGTGCGAAAGAGCGGTTGTCAATGCGGACGATTCTTATGTGAAAGAGGTTTTGGGCGGCGCAGGCTGCAAGGTTGTTAAATACGGCATTGATAAAAAGAGTGATATTTGCGCAAAAAATATAAAATACAATCAAAGAGGAGTGCTCTTTGAGGTTGAAACACCGTTCGGAAATGAAAATATCCGCCTTGACATACCCGGAAGATTTTCGGTTTACAATGCGCTTTGCGCCATAGGCATATGCCAGGCGACGGGGATAGGAATTTCGGACATTGCAAAGGCTCTTATCCTTGCAAAGGGCGTTAAGGGGAGGGCAGAGGTTGTAAATATTCCCACAGATTACACTGTTATGATTGACTATGCCCACACGCCCGACGGATTGGAAAATATTATAAAAACCGTAAAAGGCTTTTCAAAGGGAAGAGTTATAACCGTTTTCGGCTGCGGCGGCGACAGAGATGCGGCAAAACGTCCCAAAATGGGCAAAATTGCGGGCGAGCTTTCTGATTTTTGCGTTGTTACAAGCGATAATCCGAGAACGGAAAATCCGCAGCTGATTATAGACGATATACTAAAGGGTATGACGGAATTTAAAGAAAAATATACTGCAATATGCGACCGCACCGAGGCTATTGAATATGCAATGCGCTTTGCAAAGGCAAACGATGTGATAATTCTTGCGGGAAAAGGTCACGAAACATACCAGATTTTGAAGGATAAAACAATCCACTATGACGAACGTGAAATTGTAAGGGATATTTTGGCAAAAATAAATTCGGAGGCTTAAATGCTTGCAAATATAGAGAATTTTTCTGTTTCAAAAATCTTAAAATCTACCGGCGGTACACTTATTTTCGGCAGTGCGGACGAAGGCGTTCTGAGCATAAGCACCGATAGCCGTGAAATAGGAGATAAGTGTTTGTATATCCCGATAAAGGGCGAAAAATTTGACGGCCACACCTTTTTGGAGGGTGCGTTAAAAAACGGCGCAGAAGGCTATCTTACGCAGAATGACGATATCGTTAAAGGATACGGATTCGGCATAAGGGTGAAAGATACAAAAAAGGCGCTGGGCGATATTGCCGCCGCTTACAGAGGAGGATTTTGCGCAGACGTTGTTGCGCTTACAGGAAGCGTGGGAAAAACCACAACAAAAGAATTTATTGCGTCTGTTTTGTCGAGGCGCTTTAACACGGTAAAAACAAAGGCGAATTACAACAATGATATAGGGCTGCCGTTTACGCTGTTTTCAATCGGCGCCGATACGCAAAAGGCTGTTGTTGAAATGGGAATGAGCAATTTTAAAGAGATTTCGTATCTTACAAATATTGCACGTCCCGATGCGGCTGTTATCACAAATATCGGCACGTCGCACATTGAGTTTTTGAAAAGCCGTGAGGGAATTTTAAAGGCAAAGTGCGAAATTTTTGAGGGTCTTAAAGAGGGCGGAACCGCTTTTTTGAACGGCGACGACGACCTTTTGCAGACTCTTTCGGGAAAACTTGGATTTAAAACCGTATTTTTCGGCATTGACAACAAAAAATGCGATATCTGCGCCGAAAATGTGAAGCTTTATCCTTTAAAAACCGAGTTTGAAATTTCGGGACAAAAGTTTGAAATCAATATTCCCGGCAGGCACAATGTGTATAACGCTCTGTGCGCTTACGCTGTCGGAAAAATGTACGGTATGACGGATGAAGAGATACGAAAAGGTCTTTTGGATTACAAAAACGACGGCATACGTCAGAGCATTATTGAAATAAACGGCGCAAAGATTTTGAACGACTGCTACAATTCGTCGCTTCAGGCGGCAATGTCGGCGATAGACGTTTTAAAAAAGCTTTCGGACGGCAAAAAAATTGCGGTTCTCGGCGATATGGCGGAGCTTGGCGATATGAGCGAGGAATGTCACAGAAAGCTCGGCGCATATTTTGCGTCCTGCGGCTGCGACGTGCTTATAACAGTCGGAAATGAGGCGAAATTTATTGCCGACGAGGCAAAAAAGTGCGGCGTGAGCGAAAAAAACGTTCACTCTTTTGACAACAATTCGGACGCAGCATTGTGTCTTAAGGGCATTTTGAAGAAAAATGACGCAGTGCTTATAAAAGGCTCGCACTGTATGAAAATGGAAGAAATCGCTAAAAACATATGACGCAAAACAGAGGGTGTGTATTTTGACGGATAAATTGATGATGACGGTGTGGATTTGCACAATCTGCGCCTTTGCAATCGGCATTGCGGCAGGATTTTTTTTAATCCCTGCGCTGATAAGGTTTAAATTCGGGCAGGAGATAAGGGAAATAGGGCCGAAATGGCACAAGAAAAAGTCGGGAACTCCCACAATGGGAGGAATAATATTTATTATTGCGTGCGTTCTGACCGCACTTGTTTTTGACAGGGACAAAAATTCAATATTTATCGTATGTACGGCGCTCTCGTTCGGACTTGTCGGATTTGCGGACGATTTTATAAAAATCTATATGAAAAGAAACCTCGGTTTAACCGAGCGGCAAAAGCTGATACTGCAAATTCTTGCGGCTTCTTTGGCGGTGGTTGCCGGCATAAAGACGGGCGTTTTGTCGTATGAAGTTATAGTGCCGTTTACAAAATGGCGGCTTAATCTGTGGCATTTTTACATTCCGTTTGCGGTGTTTGTTATGGTTGGCGGAACAAACAGCGTCAATCTTACCGACGGTCTTGACGGACTTGCGGCAAGCGTAACAACGGTTGTGTCGATATTTTTTACCGTTATGGCATATAAATTCGGCGACGAATCCATTACCGTTTTTTGTGCGTCGCTCACCGGCTCGCTTCTGGCGTTTCTGGTGTTTAACGCATACCCGGCAAAGGTGTTTATGGGCGATACCGGCTCGCTGTTTCTTGGCGGTGCGGTGTGCGCTGCTGCGCTGGTCTTAAAGCTTGAGCTTATACTTGTTTTTGCCGGCGGAATTTATATAATCGAAACGCTTTCGGTTATAATTCAGGTTACGTCGTTTAAGCTTACCGGCAAAAGAGTGTTTAAAATGAGCCCTATTCACCATCATTTTGAAATGTCGGGATTTTCGGAGCGCAAAATTGTTGTGATGTTTATTCTGGCAAGCTTTATTTTGTGTGTAATTTCATATTTTATGGTTGTGTAAATTTTTGTTTTAGTGGTTTTCGGAGGCATAAAAAGTGAAAAAATCCCTTTTTATAAAAAAACAAGGCAATGTGGATTTTACGTTTCTTACTACACTGATAATACTTTTAATATTCGGCCTTACAATGATGTTTTCGGCAAGCAGCGCCTCTGCGCATTATATGTATAACGACGCTTTTTATTTTATTAAAAGGCAGATGTTTTTTGCGCTTTTGGGGCTTTTCGGAATGTATGTCGTGTCGAGAACAGACCCCGAAATTGTCAGAAGGGTGTCGTTTCCGCTTCTTGTGGTGACGGTATGCCTTCTTATTCTGGTGCTTATTGTCGGCGAAGATATAAAGGGCGCCAAAAGGTGGCTTAAGATAGGGCCTGTAAGCTTTCAGCCTTCAGAAATAGCAAAATACTGCGTAATAATTTTTATGGCGACAAGCATTTCGGCACGGAAAAAACCTATTGTAAAATTTTGGAAAGATTTTATGCCGTATGTGCTTTTCTGCGCCTTTATTGCGGGGCTTGTATTTTTGGAGGATCACTTAAGCGGTGCGTTTACGGTGTTTGTTGCCGGAATGATTGTGCTTTTTGTGGGCGGCGCAAAGATATGGCATTTTTGTATGTGCCTTCCGCCGCTTGCGGTTGCGGTAATTGCGGCAATCGCATTTGAGCCGTACAGGCTTAAAAGGTTTTTGTCGTTTCTCGACCCGTTTGAAAATTATCTCGGCGACGGATTTCAGATTGTGCAGTCGCTCTATGCCATAGGCTCGGGCGGATTTTTCGGTCTGGGGCTGGGTCAGAGCAGGCAAAAATACCTTTATATTCCCGAGCCTCACAACGATTTTATATTTCCCATAATCTGCGAGGAGCTGGGCTTTGTGGGGGCAATTTTTATGATTGCGCTGTTTTTGATTTTAATATGGCGCGGCGTAAAAATTGCGATTGACGCACCCGATAATTTTTCAAGTATGGTAGTTTGCGGAATTATCGGACTTATAGGCTTTCAGGTTATGATTAACATTGCGGTTGTAACAAGCTCAATGCCTGTTACGGGTATGCCGCTGCCGTTCTTTTCATACGGCGGAACGGCGCTGTTTTTGCAGCTTATAGCAATGGGATATATTTTGAATATTTCAAGATATTCGCCAAAAAACGGAATTTAAAATATCGGCGGTGAAGTATGAATATAATTTTATCGGGCGGCGGAAGCGCAGGACATATTAACCCTGCAATTGCAATCGCAAAATATTTTGAAACTCACTATGAAAATGTAAATATACTTTTTATCGGCACAAAAACCGGTATGGAAAACGAGCTTGTCAAAAAGGCAGGCTATCCTCTTTCGCAAATTGACGTCGAGGGCTTTAAAACCTCCCTCTCTTTTAAAAATTTAAAGCCCTTGACTAAATTTATTTTGGCAACAATAAAAATGAAGGGGATAATCCGCAAATTCGGTGCGGATATAGTTATAGGAACGGGAGGATACGTTTGTGCGCCGGCTGTTGCGGCGGCAAATATTATGAAAATTCCCACGCTTATACACGAGCAGAACGTTTATCCCGGAAGCGCAATACGCTTTCTTGCAAAAAACACAACCGTTACGGCTATCAGCTTTGACGAGAGCAGAAAATATTTTAAGGACGCAAAAAACATTGTGCTTACCGGCAATCCCGTAAGGGCGAGCATTATAAAAGCCGACGCAAAAAAGGCAAAAGAGAGGCTTAATCCCGGCGGCAAAAAGCTTGTGCTGGTTGTGGGCGGCAGCCTCGGCGCTATGAAAATCAACGATGTTGTGTGCGATTACATAAAATCTTTCCGCAAACAAAACGTAAAATTCATAATTTCAACGGGCAAGCGTGATTACGGCAGGGTTAAAGAAATGCTCGGCGGAAAAGACAAGGGCGAAAATTTTGAAATTTTTGCGTATATACACGATATGGACGCATATCTTGCGGCATCCGACCTTGTGATTTGCCGCTCGGGTGCGATAACGCTTTCTGAGATTTGTATTCTTAAAAAGGCGTCAATACTTATTCCGTCGCCCAACGTTACGCATAATCATCAGGAATTTAACGCAAGCGCACTTGTCAAAAACGGTGCTGCCGTTATGATAAAAGAAAGTAATTTTGACACGTCAGAACTTAAAAAAGCGGTAGATTTACTGCTGGATAACAATGCTTTAAGAAAGCAATACGGAGAAAACGCATACAAGATGGCAAAAAAGGACGCAACCAAGCTTATCTGCGAAAGTATTTTGAAATTTGCAAAGTAACAAAAAATTCCGTATCGGCATAGCATATATTATCAAAAAGGCTGATACGGAGGTGTTTTTTTAATATGGACTACATTAAAATCAACGGCAAAAATCCGCTCTGCGGCTCGCTTAGGGTGCAGGGAGCAAAAAATGCTGTTTTGCCCGCGCTTGCTGCGGCAATTTTGAACAAAGGCACTACTGTTTTACATAATTGTCCCAACCTTTCGGATGTAAGGGTTACCATAGAAATTTTAAAATATTTGGGATGCAGGGTTGAGCGTGAAAACGACACGGTTATTATAGACGCATCCGACATAAACAACAATTGCATACCCAACGATTTGATGAACAAAATGCGGTCGTCAATAATTTTTATGGGTGCAATAATTGCACGCACCGGTGAGGCTTCAATGAGCTTTCCGGGCGGCTGCGAGCTTGGGCCCAGACCGATAGATTTGCATTTAAAGGCTCTTAAAACTCTGGGTGTGGATGTGAGCGAAAGCCACGGCTATATAAAATGCCGTCTTAAAAAGACTTCGGATAACAATGTTCACCTTGATTTTCCGTCTGTTGGCGCTACCGAAAATATTATGCTTTTTGCCTCGCTGATAAATGCAAAGACCACTGTTTACAATGCCGCAAGAGAGCCTGAAATAGAGGATTTGCAGTGCTTTTTAAACAGTATGGGCGCACGCATTTCGGGCGCAGGCAGCTCCACTGTTCAGATAGACGGTACGACTTCTTTCCACGACGCAGTTCACACAATTATTCCCGACAGGATTGCGGCGGCGACTTATCTTTGCGGTGCGGTATCTGCCGGCGGAGAGATAGAACTTTCGGGGGTTTGTCCAAATCATTTGAGCGCCGTGGCATCCGCTCTTTCGGAGTGCGGTGCAAAAATTCTTGCCGGTGATGACACAATCAGCATAAAAGCGCCCGAGGTTATTGAAAAAATAGACATTATAAGAACGCTTCCGTATCCGGGATTTCCCACGGACGCACAGTCTATTATGATGAGCGTTCTTGCATATGCAAACGGCACAAGCATCATAAAAGAAAACATCTTTGAACAACGGTTCAAAACGGCGGGCGAGCTTTTGAAAATGGGCGCCGACATCAGTGTTGACGGTAAGGTTGCGGTTATAAAAGGCGTAAAAAGCCTTACGGGCGCCGACGTTTATGCCTGCGATTTGCGCTCGGGTGCGGCTTTGGCGGTTGCGGCACTGGCGGCAAACGGCACTACAAAAATTTTTAACACTCATTTTATTGACAGGGGCTATGAAAGCCTTGATAAGGATTTTAAAAAACTCGGTGCGGATATTGAAAGGATTTACCAATGAGCGACGATTTGAAAAGCGTTGAAAAAAATGAAAATAACGAAGAAAATAACGCAGAAAAAAGCAGCGTTAATATAAATGCGGACGGGGATTTGTTAAAAACCAATGCCGCAGCGGAAGATGACAAAAATTTAAAAGAGCAGCCGACGGACAATGACGGTCAGAAACAGAGCTACGAATTTGTGAATGTGAGCGACGGCGAGAAAAAAATTCCCGAAAAAAGCATAAGAGGCGAGGGCAAAAACGGCTTTGTGCTTTTGTGCCTTTTGTTTGCGGTTTTAACCTCGCTTCTTTTTACACCGGCATTCAACATAAAAACCGTTACCGTCAGCGGCAACAGCGCCCTGACGGCAGAACAGATTGTTAAAAATTCGGGCATTGTTCCCGGCAGAAACATTTTGCGCACCAACACAAAAAAAGCGGTGAAAAACCTTAAAAAAATGCCGCTTATAAACAACGTAAGGGTGCTTTTAAAGTTTCCTGCGTCGGTTGAAATTGCGGTGGAGGAGTGCGTAAGGTCGGCATATATAAAATATATGGACAAGTATGTTTGCATAGACCAAAACGGAAAAATTCTTGAGGTTGTAAAAAGTGCGGAAAACGAAAGCCTTATTGTTGTGACCGGCGTTGCGCCGACGGAGTTTGCCGCCGGAAAAACCGTTGCTTTAAAGGATGCGGACAAGCTTAAAACGCTTTGCACGCTTCTTTCCGAAATAAGGGCGGCGGCGTATCTTCCGAATGCCGTAAAAAGCATTGATTTAAGTGACAAAAACAAGATTACTATGGTTCTTGACAACGAAATTACGGTTAATATGGGCAACGATAAATCGCTGCAGTACAAAATGGCATATCTTACAAAAACGCTTGAAACACAGCTTAAAACATACAGGGGCGGAACGCTTGATTTATCCGACCCGGAATCTTCGGTGCGCTACAAGGGCAGTGCGGAGTAAACTTTTTTAAGGAGATAGAATATGCGTGACAGAAAATCACAAATCACACTTGCGGTGCTGTTTTTTATTTTAAGTTTTGCAATCACTATGCAGGCAAAAAGCATTATAAAAAACAATTCCTCGCAAAACAGCGGCATAACACGTGTTGAAGAGGCGAACGAGGAGCTTGTGAAAAAGGATTTGCAGATTGAGGATTTGAAAAACCGCCTTCTTGCCGCAACAAACGATTTAGACAATTACCGCAAGGAGGCTGAGCAGAATACGGACGGCGCAAAGGCAATGGCGTCGGAACTCGAAAGGTATAAAATTCTTGCGGGTCTTACCGACGTTGAGGGAAAGGGCATAACCGTTACGCTGTCGGACAGCACGGCTGAAACGGACGCAGGCAAAAACGCTGCG
Organism: uncultured Clostridia bacterium; assembly: GCA_934500875.1. GTDB lineage: Bacteria > Bacillota > Clostridia > UMGS1810 > UMGS1810 > Qingrenia. Next base: position 193,996 of record CAKSTL010000002.1, read on the forward strand.
TCATACATAATTCACGACAGCGACCTTCGCACCATTGTAAACGAATTAAGAAGTGCGGACGCCGAGGCGGTTTCAATTAACGGCGAACGGCTTATTGCATCGAGCGAAATACGCTGTGTGGGGCCTACGGTTATTATAAACGGAAAAAAATATGTTCCGCCGTTTAAGATAAAGGCTATAGGCGACCCGGATATGCTTGAGGCGGCACTGAAACTCAAGGGCGGAATTGTTGACCAGCTAAAAAGCCTTTACGGATTTGACATTGTGATATCAAAATCCGCAAACTTGAAAATAGAAAAATACAGCGGAATTGTGAGCTTTAAATACGCAAAAACCGCAGAGTAGGAGGGTGTGGGTTATGATACTTATTTTCGCAATTATTCTCGGATTTGCGCTTTCTATGATGTTTGATATATACATTCCGTCTGCGTTTATTCCGTATGCGGCAATGATGATACTTGCCTCGCTCGATTCGCTTCTCGGGGCGTATGCCGCACATCTTACCGGAAGGTATGATTTTAAAATTTTTATATCCGGATTTTTCGGAAACGCTCTTATTTCGGCGCTTTTGATTTTTTTCGGAAAAAAGCTCGGAATTGATTTGTATCTTGCGGCGTCAATTGTTTTTGTTATGAGAATTTTCCAAAATTTTGCCATAGCAAGACGTGTCTTTTTAAAAAGTTTTATGAAAAATCACGATAATGAAAAAAATATCGAAAAAATTGAATAATTTTAAAAAAAATGCTTGGAATTTAAATGTTTTTGTGATATAATCATTACATAATGGTATATTGTATTGTTTTAAACCAAAATAATACCGCATTTTTTGCTAAATTATGATAAATTTTATAAATTGCAAGGAGGAAGAACCGTGTTGGATTTTGATAATGAAAAGGAAATAACCGGGGCAAATATGAAGGTTATAGGCGTCGGCGGCGGCGGAAACAACGCTGTTAATCGTATGATAGAGGACCAGCTTACAGGCGTTCAGTTTATTGCCGTTAACACAGAAAAACAGGTGCTTTTCGGCGAAAACCGTTCAAAGGCAGACCTTAAAATTCAAATCGGAGAAAAACTTACAAAGGGTCTTGGTGCAGGCGCAAAGCCTGAAATCGGTCAGAGAGCCGCTGAAGAGAGCAGAGAAGAAATTGCACAGGCTATAAGAGGCGCAGATATGGTGTTTGTTACCGCAGGTATGGGCGGCGGAACGGGCACGGGCGCTGCACCGATTATTGCAAACATAGCTAAAGAAATGGGAATACTTACGGTCGGCGTTGTTACACGCCCGTTCAGATTTGAGGGTAAAAGACGTCTTGACCAGGCAAATGCCGGTATTGAAGAATTGAAACAGTGTGTTGACGCACTTGTTGTAATTCCCAATGACAAGCTTTTGGACGTTTGCGACAAAAAAACCTCAATGAAGGACGCATTTAAGATTGCGGACAGTATTTTAAGTCAGGGTGTTAAGGGTATTTCAAACCTTATTACTTCGCCGGGTTACATTGATTTGGACTTTGCTGATATTTCATCCGTTATGAGAAATTCGGGTATTGCTCATATGGGTATCGGCAGAGCTTCGGGCGAGAACAGAGCAGAGGTTGCCATCAAGGCGGCTATCAACTCTCCGCTTCTTGAAACCACTATTGACGGCGCAAGTAATGTTGTATTCAATATTGCCGGTGACAAAAACCTTACTCTTTACGAAATCGAGAGCGCTTCGGAGCTTATTTACGAGCTTGTTGATTCTGACGCTAACATCATCTTCGGTACTTCGGTTGACGATTCGCTTGATGATGAAATTGTTATCACCGTTGTTGCAACAGGTTTGGACGAGCCTTCAAAAGCTGAAAAGAAAAAAGATTCCGAAACGGAAACTCCTTCTTTTGAAAAATTCAGCGACGACGATTTTGTAATTCCGCCGTTTTTGTCAAAGTAAATAAAGAATGAAAATCTTAAAGCACACTGCCTAAGCAAGGCGTGTGCTTTAATTGAACAAAATTTGCGACCCGAAAGGAAGTTTGGCGTATATGAGATGTCCGTATTGCGAATATACTGAAAGCAAGGTTATAGATTCACGTCCTACCGACGAGGGAAATTCAATACGCAGAAGGCGTGAATGTTTAAAGTGCGAAAAGCGGTTTACAACCTATGAGCAGATTGAGTCCATTCCGGTAATTATCATAAAAAAGGACGGAAAGCGTCAGCAGTACGACAGGCAAAAGCTTATAAACGGAATTTTGCGTGCGTGCGAAAAGACGCCCGTGACGTTTGCGCAGGTTGAAAATATGGTTTCCGAAATTGAAACAAAGCTGTTTAACTCTATGGACAGAGAAATTTCTTCAACCCATATCGGTGAGCTTGTTATGGAAAGGCTTAAGGATATTGACGAGGTGGCGTATGTGCGCTTTGCCTCGGTTTACCGTGAATTTCGGGATGTAAATACGTTTATGGATGAACTGAAAAGTCTTTTGGAATCAAAAAACAAATAAATTTATATAATTTTTTAAGGAGGTAATTTTATGAAGTTTAAAAAAATGACAGCGGCCGCTATGGCGGCAATGATGCTTGCCTCGGGGGCGGCATTTGCGGCAGACGGCGAAGCGGATGAAAAAATCAGCGTAATTGTGGACGGCAAGGCGCTTGAATTTGACCAGCCTCCGATTATGGAACAAAACCGTGTCCTTGTTCCGTTCAGGGCAATTTTTGAGGCGCTCGGCTGTAAGGTTGAATATTACAGCTATGACGGCGGCGAGGCGGTGAACGCAAAATTGGGCTCAAAGAGCATTTATCTTACGATAGGCTCAACCGAAATTTATGCTTCGGGCGAAGAAAAAACCATTGACGTTGCACCCAAAATTGTAAACGACAGAACACTTGTTCCAATACGTGTTGCTTCCGAGAGTTTCGGCGCAAACGTTTCGTGGGATGATGCGACAAACACGGTAAACATTACGTCAAAACAGGGATTTTATAAAATCAACAGGGAAAAGATTAGTTATACCGAAAAGGCAGAGGACGGAACGGCGGTTATGAATGTCAGCTGCTCTTATCCTGTGATTGCATATGATGAAAATGCGGAAAACGCTAAGTTTTTGGCGGCGGTAAATGCCGATGCGCTTGATGCGGTTAATGCATATAAAGAAGAGCTTAAAAAAGAATATTATGAGAGTGCGGTTGAGTATTATGCAAACGCCGACTCTGAGTATTACGGTTTTATGCCGTATGAATTTGAGTTTGACTATGACGTTGACCTCAACACCGAAAATTATCTTTCTGTGACGGCGGTGCTTTATTACAACCTGCACGGCGCACATCCTACCACTGCTATGACGTCTGTTACATACGATATGAAGGCTGAAAAAGAGCTTACTCTTGCAGACATTTGGAATATGGACGAAAAAGCGGTTACGAACGAGGTTATATCGATATTCAGTGATGATATTGACAAAAACCCCAATAAGTATTTTGAAAATGCAAAGGAAACACTTGCCGAAATTGCGAAAGATGTTAATTTCTATATGGACGAAGAGGGAGTAAACCTCTACTTCCAGCTTTACGATTTGGCTCCTTATGCGGCAGGTTATCCGCAGCTTACGGTTCCGTTTGAAGGCAACGAGCAGATGTATAAAATTGATTTAACCGGTCTTTTAAAGCCTGCTGGCGAAAATGCAGACAGCAAAAATGCCGCTGATGAGATTACATCTGACAAAACCGGTGCTGATGATACATCTGACAAAACGGCTTCGGATGAGGATACAACCGCTGAAGATACGGATAATACAACAACAGACAATAAAGCTGATGAATCGGCAGACGACAACGCAGATAAAAACTAAGAAAATCAAAAACTATAAAACCAAAAAAGCGTATCGCATAAGCGATACGCTTTTTGTATACCTTTTTTTGTATAATCCGTTACATCTGTTCTTTAGAATATCGGCAAAACTGCGCCGGCATATTTATCATCTATAAACTTTTTAACCTTGTCGGTTTCAAGAGCTTTGATAAGAGCCTTTGTTTTTTCGTTCGATTCTTCGCCGCTTCTTACAGCAACAATGTTTGCATATGTCTTTGCAGCGTCGCCGTTTGCGTTTTCGGTTGCAAGAGCGTCTGAAATTTTAAGTCCTGCGCCGATTGCATAGTTTCCGTTGATAACTGCAATAGAGCCGGGGTCGCTGTTTTTAAGCTGTGCGGGAACCGTTTCAGCCTGAACGGTCTGAATATTGTAGCCTTTGTTGTCAACTATGTCAAGCGTTGTAACACCCTTTGCTGCGCTTGCACCTTCGGGAAGCGAAATGATGTTTTCCTGCGCAAGAAGAAGAAGCGCTCTTGTTTCGTTGCTGTCGTCGGCAGGAATAATAATTGTTGCGCCCGATTTCAAATTTTTAAGGTCGGTAACGTCGTTTGAATAAATGCCGAACGGCTCATAGTGGATAGCGGCAGCCGAGGAGAGATTTGTGCCGTTCTGTGCGTTAAAGCTGTCAAGATAGGGTTTGTGCTGGAAGTAGTTTGCGTCAAGAGTGCTGTCTGCAAGAGCTTTGTTCGGAAGAACATAGTCGTCATAAATTACAACTTCAAGAGTATATCCTTTTGCTGCGAGGTCATCTTTTACAGATTCAAGAATTTCTGCGTGGGGGGTAGAGCTTGCGCCAACCTTTATTGTTTTGTCGTCCTTTTTTGCGCCGCAGCCTGCAAACAGAGCCGCAACCACTGCGATTGATAAGATAAGCGATAAAATTTTCTTCATTTTACATTTCTCCTTAAAATTTATTTTTTGTGTGGATTTAAAAATACAAATTTTTATCCGTCACATTCGTCCGTACCTGAAATTTTCACGGACGAGCTTAGTAAAACGAAATATCATAAAGACGCTCCTCCTTTTGTTTAAACGTATGAAAAACGTTAATTACTTGTTTATGCGTTTGTCTGTTCTGTGTGCGATAAATGCGCCCGTTTCTTGAATAATCTGCACGATTATGATTGTAAGCACAACGCAAATCCAGATGATATCGTTGTTATAACGCTGATATCCGTATGTTATTGCTATCTGACCAAGACCGCCGCCGCCGATTGTGGCAGCCATTGCGGAGTAGGAAAGGATTGTTACCATAGATATAACGCCGCCGATTATAAGGCTTGGTTTTGCCTCAGGGATAAGCACCTTAAGTATAATTTTTAAAGAGGACGTACCCATTGCCTGTGCCGCCTCGATAATGCCTTTGTCAACTTCTTTTATGGACGATTCTACCATTCTTGCAACATACGGCGCTGCGGCGATTATAAGCACAACCACCATTGCCTTGTTGCCGAACGATGTGCCCACAACGAGCTTTGCGACGGGAAGAAGCGCAACCATAAGTATTATAAACGGTATGCTTCTGAAGATATTTACGATAAATCCCACAACTCGGTTAAGCCACAAAACGGGGCAAATTCCGTCTTTATCAGTCACCGAAAGCATAATTCCCAAGGGAAGCCCGATTGCGTATGAAACGATTGTCGAAATAAGCGTCATATAAACTGTTTCCCAAATTCCAAGCTGAATAACGCCGTTTTGCCAGAGGCTGTGAAACATTTCCGACATATCTTACACCTCCCTTTCGTAAGCGATTTTGTTTGCGTCAAGATATGCCAATATTTTGCCAGACTGAATTTCGTCGTCCGGCAGCTCCAAAAGCATATGCCCGTATGCCGTGCCGTCGATATCCTTTGTGTCGGCATACATTATGTTTACCGGCGCCTGCGTTGACAAAATCATATCGGCAATAACGCTTCGTCTGCTGTTTTCGCCGTCAAACACAAGACGTATGCTGCGCTTGCCGGTAATACTTGTTTTTGCGTTGCTTTTCGGCAGGATAAGGTCCTTTGCGATTTCCGATTTCGGTGCGGCAAACACTGTGCTCACCTTTCCTATTTCCGCAATGCGGCTGTTATCAATAACCGCAACACGGTCGCATATCTGCTCGATAACCTTCATTTCGTGGGTGATAACAACAATTGTAACGCCCATTGTTTTGTTAATGTGCTTTAAAAGCTCAAGAATTGACTGGGTTGTATTGGGGTCGAGTGCGCTGGTTGCCTCGTCGCAGAGTATGTATTTCGGGTTTGTTGCAAGTGCACGTGCAATTGCAACCCTCTGCTTCTGACCGCCCGATAATTGCGAAGGATACGACAAAAGCCTTTCGGAAAGCCCCACAAGCTCGATAAGCTCTTTTGCCTTTTTTTCAGCCTCCAACCTTTTGACGCCCGCTATTTCAAGCGGATAGCACACGTTTTTCAAAACGTTTCTCTGCTCCAAAAGGTTAAACCCCTGAAATATCATTCCTATTGACTGTCTTACCTTCAAAAGCTCTTTTTTTGAAAGAGAAGTAAGAGAAACGCCGTCTAGCACAACCTCTCCCTTTGTGGGACGTTCAAGAAGGTTTATACACCTTACGAGGGTTGATTTTCCTGCGCCCGAAAGACCGATAATTCCAAAAATTTCTCCGTCGTTCACCGTAAGGTTTATATCGCTGAGCGCCGTTATTGTGCCGTAGGATGTGTTAAAGCTTTTTTCAAGATTTTTAATTTCTATCATAGCCTATATTCAGCTCCTTAATTATGCAATAAAAAAATCAGGAAAAAATTCTTCCTGATTTATGCTTGAAGTTGCTTTGCCAAAATTGTAAAACTACATAAAACAGGCGGATTTTTTTGTATCAGAAAAGCTGCACATATAAAAGAATGTGCACATATACATCATTATTGTTAAAAATATGCTTTTCATAATAATCTCCGTTCCGCCGCCCTTTTGCCGGCATAAACAGCAATTAAAATCTCTTATCGGCAGGGCAAAAAATGATAAGAGATTATTTATGCCCATGTGCGTTTCCCCAAGCAAGGCGAGAAAAATTCCGCACGGGCATTTAATCCTGCCGGAGGCTTAACGTAAAAGGAACTTTCACGCTAATCTCACCTCAAAAAATATCCTACTTATTATATCAAACACCGTCCTCTTTGTCAAGTCAGACGTTTTGTGTGTTTGTCAAATCCTTTATAATTTCTCCTGCAATAATAAGCCCCGCAACCGACGGAACAAATGCACAGCTTCCCGGCGTTTGGCGCCTTTTGCTGTTTAAAAATTCTTCCTCGGTTTTTGCTATATCTTCAACCGGCACGAGCGGTTTTTCTTTTGAATAAACCACTTTGAGCTTTTTGATTTTTCTCTTTTTAAGCTCGCACCGCATAACCCTTGCAAGCGGACAAACGCTGGTTTTATAAATATCAGCAACCTCGAACATATCGGGATTTATTTTATTTCCTGCGCCCATAGAGCTTATAATCGGGGTATTTGCTTTTTCTGCATTTACGGCAAGCTCAATCTTTCCCGTTACGGTGTCGATTGCGTCAACAATGTAATCGTATTTTTCAAAATCAAATATATTTGCCGTTTCGGGAGTGTAAAATACATTGAAGGTGTTAACTTCAGCCTCGGGGTTAATATCGGCAAAACGCTGCTTTGCGGCGTCTGTTTTATACATTCCTATGCTTTTGCCTGTTGCTATAATCTGACGGTTTATGTTTGACATACAAACTCTGTCGCTGTCAATAAGGTCAATTTTTCCTATTCCGCTGCGCACCAAAGCTTCTGCGCAATGACCGCCCACGCCACCTATGCCGAAAACCGCAACGTGCGCATTTTTAAGGATATTCATTTTTTCATACCCGAAAAGAAGGGCGGTACGAATAAATCTTTCTTCCATTTTTTTGACCTCGGCAAAGCAAAATTTTAATTCTTACTGTTTCGGTATGTTTTGTATGCGTTAATCATACACTATATAATAAGGTTTTGTCAAGATTTTTTTTCAAACTTGATAAAATTTTACAATATTGTGTAGACGTAAGGCATAAAATTTGATATAATTAAACTATATTTTTAAAAAAAGAGGTGAGGCGAAATGACGGTTGTGCTTATTATTGCGTCGGTTGTGATTTTTGCTTGCGTGGTTTTTAACAGGTTGTCAAGCAAAATCGGAATACCTGCATTGCTTGCGTTTATTCTTCTCGGAATGGTATTCGGCTCGGACGGTATAGTGCGTATTCCGTTTGACGATTATGTGTTTGCCGAACGGATTTGTTTGGTTGCGCTTATTTTCATTATGTTTTACGGAGGATTCGGCACAAAAATAAGCCTGGCAAAACCCGTTCTGGCAAAGGCGGTTTTGCTCTCGTCGCTCGGAACGTTTTTTACCGCCGCACTTGTGGGGCTTTTTTGCCGCTTTGTTTTAAAAATTTCGCTTCTCGAAAGCTTTCTTATAGGCTCGGTAATTTCTTCAACCGACGCCGCCTCGGTTTTTTCGATATTAAGGTCAAAAAGGCTTAACTTAAAATACAACTGCGCATCGCTTTTGGAGGTGGAAAGCGGCAGCAACGACCCGTTTGCGTATATGCTTACGGTGATTGTGCTGACGCTTATGAACGGAAAAATGAGCGGCGCTTCTGCGGCGTATATGCTGTTTGCGCAAATCGTTTACGGCGCTTTAGCCGGCGCTTTGACGGCATATATTGCGCTTGTGTTTCTTAAAAATTTTAAAATTTCGTCTGCCGGGTTTGATATGATTTTCATTGTCGGCATTGCAATTTTATCCTATGCGCTTCCTACATATTTTGGCGGAAACGGTTATCTTTCGGTTTACATAACGGGAATAATTCTGGGAAATGCAAAGCTTTCAAACAAACAGGGACTGGTAAACTTTTTTGACGGCATAACCTCGCTTATGCAAATGGTGCTGTTCTTTCTTTTGGGGCTTTTGTCGTTTCCGTCAAAGCTGGGTGCGGTGTCGCTTTCGGGGCTTTTGCTTGCGCTGTTTTTAACGTTTGCGGCACGTCCTGTTGCGGTGTCGCTTATAATGTTTCCGCTAAGGTGCAGATTTAAGGAGTTTCTTTTTGTGTCCTGGGCGGGAATGAGAGGTGCGGCGTCCATTGTTTTTGCCATTATGGCGGTTATAAACCCCGCCGTAGTTGACAACGACATTTTTCATATTGTATTTTTTGTGGTTCTGTTTTCCATTCTGGTTCAAGGCTCGCTTATACCCAAAATTGCAAGGGCTCTTGATATGATTGACGAAAAAGCGGACGTTATGAAAACTTTTACCGATTACACCGACGAGGTTGCGGTGCAGTTTATAGAGTTTAAAATTCTGCCGGGACATCCGTGGCTTAACAGGCAGATAAGGGATATTATTCTTCCGCCCGAGTCTATTCTGGTGCTGCTTATAAGGAACGGTGAAAAAATTGTTCCCAACGGCAGAACAACCCTTTTGGAGGGGGATGAGCTTGTACTCAGCGGAAGGGCAGCCGACAGTTCAAATCAGGTTCACCTTTATGAAATGACAGTGGGCGAAAACGACGGTTTTGAGGGCAAGGCTCTTAAGGATGTTTCGTATGACAGCAAACTTATTATTATGATAAGAAGAAAAAACAGGATTATTATTCCGAAAGGCACAACGGTGCTTAAAAAAGATGATATTATGGTTATAAACGACAGCAGCGTTCACGGGTAACAAAAAAGGACGAAACGGAAAAGCCACAGCCCGATAAGGAAGCATTGGTTTTGAAAGCCGTATTTTAAGTTTATACTTCGTCAAAAATACACCGTATACGTCAGTATTACGGTGTATTTTTTTCTTGTCTAAAGCTTAAACTCCAACCTTCAAAACTGATTTGCACCCTGAAAACAAAATTTTTTGATGAAGTTCAAGGCAAAAAAGCGAGTAATCCTGTCGGATTTCGAGCTTTTTTAACGCAGAAATTCGCAAAAAAGATGTTTATCAGGGCAATACTTCCTTGTCGGGCTGTGGCTAAATACCTTTTTCATTTCGTCCTTTTTTATTGAATTAAATCAGTCAAGAAAGTCGTATTCGTCGCCCATACGGTCTTTAAAAACGTCAAATGCTCCGTCGAGCTCGGAGTCGTCCTCGATATAAACCAGAACGTCCTCGTCGCCCTCCTTTTCAATGCGCATTATAAACACATCTGTGTCATATTCGTCATCATCGGCATTAATAAGGGCAACATATTCGTTTCCTTCCATTTTAAAGGCGTCAATCATTTCAAAGTTAACCTTGTTTCCGTTTTCGTCCACAAACGGAATAACTTTACCTTCTTTATTATCATTAAAATCAAATTCGCTCATTTTATTTCTCCTTTTTATATATTTCTTATACTGTCAAGATAGTTTTGCAAAATTACCGCCGCAGAAACGGTGTCAATAACCTTTTTTCTTCCGCTGCCACGGGTGTTTGTTTCGGACAAAAACCTGTCTGCCATAACGGTTGACAGCCGTTCGTCATAAAGAATGACTTCGGATTTCGGATATCTTTCTTCAAGCGTTTTTTTAAAATTCAGTGTGATATCGCCCCTGAAACCCACCGAGCCGTCCATATTTTTCGGAAATCCCAGAACTATCTTTTCGGGTTTGTATTCATTATAAATTTCGTCAAGACTTTCGAGCATTTTTTCAAAAACCCTGTTCGGCAGCGTTTTTATGCCCTGTGCGGTGAAAAGCAGCGGGTCGGACACTGCAATTCCCACTCTTGCGTCGCCGTAATCAATGCCAAGTATTCTCAAATTTCATCCTCCCCGGTATTTTCTTGATTAATATCGTTTTCCTCTTCTTCAAACACAATTATGGGGTCTTTGTTCAAAAGCTTTACGGCGATATCCGCATTCGATTTTGCCTTTTTGCAAAGCTCGGTTATACGTTTTGTAAATTCTTCTTTTATCGAGTTGTTATTTTTTATGCAGTCGTTAATTATGCCGATAAAGTTTTCGCCCGATATTTTTTCTGCGCCGATAAAATGCGTCTGACCGACGTAATCGAGAAAACTTTTAACCTTCGGGTCATACACAATTCCGACAATCGGAACGCATACGCTCGCCGCATATATAAGCGAATGAAGGCGCATACCGATAAGCAGCGTGCAGCGTGAAATAATGCCTGCGAAAATCTTTTCGTCGTAGCGTGTGCCGATAATGTAATACGGCGTTTCAAGGTGAGCGCATATTTTTTTTGAAAATTCCAAATCGTTTGGCAGCTGCATAGGCAGAAAAACGGGATAAACATTATTCATACGGCATATTATGTCAAGGTCTTTTGCGAATGTTTTTTCAAAATTCGGCTCGTTTTTCTTCCACGGGCGCACCGATACGCCGATTAAATTTATATCGCCTCTTATTCCGTGCGATTTTAAAACGTTTTCGGTGAGCTTGCTGTCCGCCGCAGTAAGGTTAAGCGCAGGGTCGGCAGTTAAAATTATGTTTTCGTTTTCAACTCCTATTTCTCTTAAAAGGCGCAAAGAGCCTTCTTCTCTTAACGTTATTATATCCGCCCTGTCAAAAATCTTTTTTGTAAGACGGCGGTTTTTTGCTTTGTTTATGGGCCCTATGCCGTTTGCATACACCATAAGCGACATATGTTTTTTCAGCGCAAGCTTCATAATTGTAAGGTAATACAAAATTGATTTTGTGCTGGTTACGTCCTGTATCAGCGAGCCGCCGCCGCTTAAAAGCACCTTTGTTCTGTTCATTGCCTTAATTACCTTAAACGGCGAAAATCTGTTTATCGCTTCAACGTTATATCTTTTTACGGTTTCTTCGGGACGTCTTGACAAAACAACTATTTTAAGGGTATTGTCAATTTCTTTAAGATTATCGAGCATTGCCTGCAAAAGTGCGTCATCTCCCGAATTGTTAAATCCGAAATAGCCCGAAATCATAAAGTCGTATCCGTTTGACTTTTCACGAAGAACCTTGTCGTATGCCTTTATTGTATTTTCCGCCATTGCGGTAATGGAATAATTTTTAACGACAACTTCTCTTCCGAAGTTTACAAGCGCCTCCTTTTTGTCTGCCGGCATATTGTAAACGGTCATAATATCGTCGAAAAAAGTGTTGTCCGAGGCAAAATCAAAACCTCTGCACGTAAAATTGTTTTCTCTGCAAGCCATTTCGTTGTCGGGCGAAAAAATTCCGCCGTAACCGAACTGCCCCGACAAAATCACCGGCACCTTTGCGCTCATAGCCTCAAGCGCCGCCCTGCTTATTCCGACAAACACATTTGCGATTGACAAAAACTTATGCACGTCGGTGCGTGAATTTGTCATAACAAAAATTTCTTTTTTCAACTGAGCGTTTTTTTCGGCGCAAAGAGCGCTTATTTTGTCAAATTCGTTGCCGCCGCCAACCATAATTATTTTAAGATTATCAATCTCTTCGCAAAGTCTGCCGGCAATGCTCAAAAGCGCATACGCCGCATTGGTATTGCCTTCGTCAAGCCTGCTTACGCACACAATTTTAAACGAGTGCTCGGGAATGGAAAATTCCGCAAGCGTGTCGTAATGCAAAAAGTCGCCCGAAAAAAGGTCTGTATTTATGCCGTTGATTGTAACGAGCGTATTCTCGGGCGAAAAATTGTAGTTATCTATAACGTATTTTCTTATATCCTCGCTGACGCATATCGCCTCGTCGCCCCAGTTTGTAAGAAGCTTATAGTGCGGCGCTGTGGAATACACGCCGTGGACGGTGGAAACGAGCGGTATGCCGAGCCTTTTTTTCACAAGCGAGCTTACAAACGCCGGTATGCGTGCATGTGCGTGGATAAGGTCTATTTTTTCACGAAGCACAACCTTTTTTATCACGTTGTAGGATTTTATCATACTTAAAGGGTCTTTTTTTGTAAGAGGTGCAAAGTAGTGGCGCACCCCCGCCTCGGTAAGCTCTTTTTCATAAACTCCGCCGCTTGAAACCGCATAAACGATATATCCTTTTTTGCACAAATATTTTGCAAGCTCCACTGCGTGCGTTTCGGCTCCGCCTATTTCAAGCCCCATAAGGGCAAGCAAAATCCTCACTCTTTTCATTAGATTTACCTCTCTGTCAAAAAACATAATACAACATTATATATTTTACCACGTTTTACAAAAAATTTCAATTACAATTTTATTAAAAAGCGCAAAATATATTTACTTTGACTTTTTGATGTAGTAAAATAAACTTATCAATATAGTTTAAGGAGAATTGCAGAATTGAAAAAAATTATATCGTTTATTCTTTTGTTTACGCTTATTTTCACGAGTGCTTCGGCGGCTGCACCGATATACAGCCTGTATGATGAAACGTCGTACATAGACGGGCTTAAGATTACGCACATACGTTCTCTTACAAAAAACGGCTGGCTGAACATAAACATTGCGTCCGCCGACCTTTCAAAGGAATATATTGACGCAGCGCTTTTAAAGGACGAAAACGACATACGAAAGCTTACAAACGTTAAAACGCTTGCCGAAAAGGCGGATACATACGTTGCGGTAAACGGCGACTTTTTTTCGTGGTCGAGCGCTGAAAAGGGCAAGGGCAGCAGTGTGGGAGTTGAAATAAAGGACGGCGAAAAGCTTACGTCTTACGCAAAGGACAGCACCTCCAATGCGGTTTTTATTAAGACGGACGACAAAAATATGCTTTTTGATTATATCGACACTTATATGACGGTTACTGCGCCGAACGGCGAAGGCGCGCAGATTAAGCATATCAACAAATACGACGATTTGGACGGAATTGTTATGTATAACTCCAAGTGGGGCGAAACTTCGCCGGGGTCTTATGCATATCAGGTTGAAATGGTTGTGGAGGACGATACGGTTACTGCGATAAACTATGACCAAGGGCCGTGCAAAATTCCCGAAAACGGATATGTTTTGTCTTTTTTGAAGGACAGGACGACATTTCTTATCGACAATTTTCAGATAGGCGATAAAATTGCCTTTGACATATCGGTAAAGCCGAATTATGAGAACATAAACCTTGCAATGGGCGGCGGAACGCTTCTTGTAAAGGACGGAAAAACCGCAAAAAATACGCATAATATTTCGGGTCTTAACCCGAGGACGGCGCTCGGACTTGACAAAGACGGAAAGGTTCTTTATCTTATCACGGTTGACGGACGTCAGGAGGCAAGCGTTGGGGTATCGCTTGCAGAGTTATCCGAAATTCTTATAAACAACGGAATTTACAATGCAATAAACCTTGACGGCGGCGGTTCTACGACAATGGTTGCAAAAAATGCCGAAACGCTTGAAAACGAGGTTATAAACCTTCCGAGCGAGGGCAGTCTGCGCTCCGTTATAAACGGAATAGGAATAAAGATGACTGCCGAAAAGGGCGAGGCGGCAAAAATGGTTATAAACAGTGCAAGCGACACGGTTTTTGCAGGAATGTCGGTATATGCAGAGTGTCTTTTGTATGACTCAAACGGTATGTATCTCGGAACTGCGCCTTCGGAGGATGTAGAATACAGCTGCGAAAACGGAAAATTTGAGGACGGATTTTATTATCCCGAATCGGAAGGCGAGGGAAGGGTGTTTGCAAAATACAAGGACGGAATTGAAGCTTCTTTGGAATTTACCGTTCTCGGCTCTCTTGCGGCAATTTATCCCAATGTGAAAAGTGTAAGGCTTGATGTTGGGCAAAAACAGTATATAAGCCTTGAAGGGTGCGACAAAAACGGGCGCAGCGCACCGATAAACCTTAAGGATACCGATATAAATTTTACGGATGATGTGGTTGTTCGTGAGGGCAACAATCTTGTGGGCGCAAAGGCGGGCAGTGCAATTATGACGGCGGCGTGCAAAAACGTTAACACGCACATTGCGCTCTACTGCGGTGATGTGAGCGAGGATATTCCGCTTCCGGCGGACGTTTGCGAAACCGAGCCGTTAAGAGAAATACAAAACGGTGAAAATTCATTTTATTTTACGGCGTTCGGAAGTCCCGTATCGAAAAATACGCTTTTGGAACGTGCGGTATTAAGAAGGCTTGACGGCAAAATTTCAAACAATGCGTCAGTTGCGCTTTTTGCAGGAAACAAGACCGACACGGTAAATATTAAGACGAAGAGCGTCAAAACCGACGTGTGCGAGGTTTACGAATACAAAAACAGCCTTTTTGTTTCGGTGAACAACTATAACGGCACAATATCGGGCAACGGTTTTTCGCAGTGGCAAAAAATTATATCGGCGCTCGATAGCACGACAAGCAAAAATGTTTTTCTCATTTTGCGTGAAAAACCTGTTTTCAACAGCAAAAACGAGCAGGATTTGTTTGACGATTTGGTTAAAAAATATTTGTCGGATAAGTCGGGCAAGAGTGGATTTGTGCTGTATGACGGCAGCGAAAATCTTATGTATGCCTTAAACGGCGTGAAATATTTTGAGCTTAAGGGAATGAGAAATGCGGATGTTTCGACATTTTCCGACATTGAGTATTATACTTTTGCGGTTGACGGCGACAGCGTTACCTACGGCATAAAAAAGATTTTTGATTAGAAAAATAAGGCGCAGTACTGCCTTCGGTTAATCGGGGCAATATTTGCGCCTTAATAAGTATTTTTTACAAATATGAATTTATTTATTGTGCAAAATAACTATTTTTTGTATTCGGTGTAGACTTTTGACGTAATTTGTAGTATAATTTGATAGGTTTGAGTGTATGCGTACACTCTTAGAATTTACTTTAAGAAAAGAGGAAGCAGAATGAGCACAGTTCACGTTATGGACCACCCTCTTATAGTTCATAAAATCACAAAGCTCCGTGACAAAGACACACCGGTTAAGGAATTCAGAGAGCTTGTTAATGAAATTGCACTTTTGATGGGCTATGAGGCAACAAGAGATTTAAAGCTTATAGATAAAGAGGTTGAAACGCCTATTACAAAAACAGTTGGCAAAGAAATTGCAAAACCGGTTGCGGTTGTTCCCATTTTAAGGGCAGGGCTCGGTATGGTTGACGCTATTATGAACATTGTACCGTCGGCAAAAATCGGTCATATAGGACTTTACCGTGACCACGAAACGGCAGAGCCTGTTGAATATTACTGCAAGCTTCCGACAGACGTTGACAAAAGAGAAGTTATTGTTGTTGACCCTATGCTTGCAACAGGCGGCAGCAGCGTTGCGGCTATTGATTTTATCAAGCAGAGAGGCGCACACGATATAAGACTTATGTGCATTATTGCGGCTCCCGAGGGCATTGAGTGTATGCAAAAGGCTCATCCCGACGTTGATATTTACTGCGGTGCGCTTGATGAAAAGCTTAACGAAGCAAAATACATTGTTCCCGGTCTTGGTGATGCGGGCGACAGACTTTTCGGCACACTTTAATTTTAAAAAACATAAAAATTTTAAATGTCTTCACAAAACAAAAACCTCCGAGAAATCGGAGGTTTTATTTTTATGAAAATATTTATTCAGCCGAATATGACAATCATAAACTGAGAAACCAGCACAACCGCCAAAAGTGCAATAGGATATGTTGCAGCATAGGCGGACGCAACATCCTCTGTTTTTGCAACGTGAATGAGCGTGCCGAGCGCCGGTGTGCTTGTCATACCGCCCGTAATTGAGCCGAGCGAGTTGAGAAGGCTTAATTTGAGAAGCTTTGTTGCGATTATAAAGCCGACAATCATAGGAACAATTGTCATAAGCGCACCGTAGAGGAAGTAAACGGGCTTAAAGTATTTTGCGAAGTTTGCACCGCCCGCAACGCCTGCGCCGATTAAGAATATCATAAGTCCAAGCTCTCTTAAACATTCCAAAGTCTTTTTGGGGGG
This sequence comes from uncultured Clostridia bacterium, assembly GCA_934500875.1. Taxonomy (GTDB): domain Bacteria; phylum Bacillota; class Clostridia; order UMGS1810; family UMGS1810; genus Qingrenia. The sequence continues at coordinate 210,638 of CAKSTL010000002.1, forward strand.
CATAATATTAACTTTGCCGAGGTGCGAAAAATGCCCGAAAACAAGCGCCGTTATAAGACAGCCGCCCGTTGTTGTGAGCGAAAAGCACGTTCCCGAAAGACCTTTTGCCGAAAGCGGAATTTTTATGTTGCCGATTATTATTCCGATAAGCGCCGCAAGACCGAATGCGCCAAGACCCATATCGTCAATGTCGATAAGATTGCCGAGAGCCTTTGAAGCCGAGCCTGTGTTAACGCTCAAGAGCTTTTTGCGTTCTTCATCCATATTTGCGCCGACAATTTTCGGTATAATCTGAACAAACAGAACAACGCCGATAACGCCGAAAAGATATGCAATTCCGTATCCCACGGTAACTGCCGATTCAAGCTCTGCCGCAAGATTTGCGTCTGCGCCGTATACGTTTTTAACCGTTTCCTTTGCTGCCGAAAATCCCGGTGTTGTGGTGAGCGAGCCGGAAAGGAGTCCGTCGATAAGCGCAAGGAACTGCCTGTGGTCGGTTTCAAAGTTTCTGCCGATAAGGTAGCAGGCAACGCACGTTATTCCGCCGGCAAGAATGATAGCTACGCCAAGCAGAATGTATGATTTAAAGTTTTGCTTAAGATTTTTGAAAAACTTCGGACCTGCGATAAATCCAACCGAGGTTACAAAGAACACAAGACCGAGATTTTCAACAATTTTAAGACCCTGCTGGGCAATTTCCGCTGTTTTCAAAGCGTTGGAAAGATTTGTGTAGAAAAACGCTCCGTACAAAAGCGAAATTACAAACACGCCTGCCGTTCCGAGCGAAACACCTTTTATTGTGATACGTCCGAGTAAGTATCCGAGCGCAACAATCGCCATTATTGAAAAAATCAGGTACGATACGCTCGAAATGGAAATAACTCCGTTAAATAAGTGCATTATTTTAGCCTCTTTCAAAATTTATAGTGACATTTTTGTAAAAGCAGCAGTAAAAATGTCTTTATTTTCTGCGGTAATCGGGCAAAAGCATAGGCGATACGGCGTCTGTTTCAACACCCGCATTTTTTCGTTCTTCGTCAAATTTTGCAATGTGACCGAGCGTAAGCTTTCCTGTTTTTACGTCCTTTGCACGTGCCGCCGCATTTTTTCCGGCGCTTCTGCCGAAAACGATTATATCAAGCAGAGAGTTGCCCATAAGACGGTTTCTGCCGTGTATTCCTCCAACAGCCTCGCCTGCAACGTAGAGGTTTTCGACATTTGTTGTCATACCGTCAACGTTTATATCAAGACCGCCGTTCTGATAGTGAAGGGTGGGGTAAACCAGGATAGGCTCTTTGCGGATGTCAATTCCGTAGCTTGCAAACATACGCATCATTGCAGGAATACGTTTTTCGATTGTTCCTTCGCCGCCGATTTTTTCAATCATAGGCGTGTCAAGCCAAACAGCGTCGCCGCTGCCGGTATCAACACCCTCTTTGCGGTCGCTGCATTCTCTTATAATGGAAGCCGCCGCAACGTCACGGGTTTCAAGCGGATGCATAAACACTTCGCCGTCCCTGTTTACAAGCTTTGCGCCGAGAGAACGCACCTTTTCGGTAACAAGCGCACCGAAAATCTGCTGAGGATATGCCGCACCTGTCGGGTGATACTGAAGAGTATCGGCATACAAAAGCTTTGCGCCGGCACGGTATCCCAAAACAAGACCGTCCGCCGTTGCGCCGTAGTGGTTTGACGTAGGAAAGCCCTGATAGTGCATACGTCCTGCGCCGCCGGTTGCAATGATAACGGTTTTTGCCCTTGCAACCATAAGCTCTTTTGTTTCCATATTCATAAGAACGGCGCCGCTTGCCTTGCCGTTTTCGTCAAGAATCAATTCGATTGCCGATGTAAAGTCCACAACCTCTATGCCTCTGTTTAAAACTTCGTCACGCAGCGTTCGCATAATTTCGGCGCCCGAATAGTCTTTCGCAGCGTGCATACGCTTGCGTGACGTACCGCCGCCGTGCGTGGTAATCATTGTGCCGTCCTCTTCTTTGTCAAACTCAACGCCGAGATTGTTAAGCCAGCCTATAGCCTCGGGAGCGTCGCACACAAGCTTTGCCAGAAGCTCTCTTTTTGCCGCATAGTGTCCGCCGCCGAAAGCGTCCACAAAGTGGATTGCGGGCGAATCGTTGGGTTTGTCTGCCGCCTGGATACCGCCTTCTGCCATCATTGTGTTTGCGTCGCCCATACGCAGCTTTGTAACAATCATAGTTTTTGCACCGGCGTTATCCGCCTCGATTGCTGCGCTTGTTCCTGCGCCGCCGCCGCCGATTATGAGCACGTCAACGTCATATTTTATATCGTCAAGGTTTACGTCAGACGCTGAAATTCTTGAATGTGCCTCAAGCATTTCGCAAAGCTCAACGGGCACAAGCTCGCCCTTATTGGGGCCGAAAGAGAGTGTTTTAAACTCGCTTTTTTTATAGTCGGGATGATAGGAGGCGAGCAATTTTTCTTTTTCCTCCGCCGTCATACGCTTCGGCTCATAGGCAATATTTTCTTCTCTCTTTTTTTCAACTGCCTTTAGTGATTTCTGAAAACTTTCTGAATACATTTGCTTTAAACCTCCTTACTTTTCAATCTCTCTGTTGTTGTAGAGTTCTTTTATTTCGTCAATGGGTTTTTGCATAAGATTTTCTATAAGTTCGGTAAATGTGCCGTCCTTTATTTCTTTTATGCGGTTTTCAAGGTGCTCTGTTTTGGGGGCAAGATATTTTCCGTTAAGCCTTCTTGCCAGCATTGCAACCTGCGGATGCGAAATTCCGGCAGGGCATCTTGACGAGCAAACTCCGCACATAACGCAGTCGAACGATTCTTCTGCGCACTTTTCAAATTCGCCCCTTTGCGCATATGCAATGTACTGCATAACGTTAAGGCTCTGTGTGCAGCTCTTTGTGCAGGCATTGCAGCCCACGCACGCATAAATTTCGGGGTAAAGCTGCATCATAATCTGCTCTGTGGGTTTAACCTTTTCAATGTCGTAAACCTCTTTAACAAGCGGAAAAAAGGGAAGAGTTGCAACATACATATTATCTTCAACCTTTGTCTGACAGGCAAGGCAGGTTTTAAGCTCCTTGTCGCCCTTTATGCGGTAAATGGTAGCGCAGGCGCCGCAAAATCCGTTTCTGCATCCGCAGCCTCTCACAAGCTGATATCCGGCATATTCCATTGCACGCATTATAGTAAGGTTATCGGGTACGCTGTACTGCTTGCCGAACAGGTAAACATTAACCATATTTTCCATAATCAGTTCCTCCTTATATATCAAAATCCGTCATTTTAGTATTCGTCGGGAAGCTCGTCAATCTCATCGCACCTGAAAACAGGGCCGTCTTTGCAGACGTATTTTGAGCCGATATTACATCTTCCGCACTTTCCGATACCGCACTTCATACGAAGCTCCATTGTGGTGTAAACCTGGGTTTTGTCAAATCCAAGCTCCTGCAATCCCGCAAGAGTGAATTTAATCATTATCGGAGGTCCGCACAGAATTGCCGTTTTATCGGTGGAAAAGCCGAGTTCCTTTACATAGTTCGGAACAAATCCCACGTGACCGTTCCACTCGGGCTGTTCTCTGTCGATTGTAAGGTAAACGTTAACGCCCGAATCTTTTGACCATTCATCAATAATTTCTTTGTAATCGACCAAATCCTGCATACTTCTTGAGCCGTATACAATATCAATTTTGCCGTAACGGTCACGGTAATGACGGCAGTAGTTTATAACAGAGCGCAGCGGCGCAAGACCGATACCGCCTGCGATAAAGAGCATATCGCAGCCTTTAAATTCGGTATCAACGGGAAATGCGTTGCCGTAAGGCCCTCTTATTGTAATCTGCTGTCCTACCTCCATAGAATGAAGCCATTCGGTTACACAGCCGCATTTTTTAATGGAAAATTCCATATATTCGGTGTTTGTCGGAGAGGAGGTTATCGAAAACATAGCCTCGCCTACACCCGGAATTGAAAGCATTGCGCACTGACCGGGCTTGTGGTCAAACGCTTTTTTGCCGTCCTTTGTTACAACACGAAAGGTTTTAACGTCGGGCGTGTCAATTCTTATATCGGTAACGACGCCGACAGCCGGGATAAGAGCTTCTTTTGTGTCAAGCATTTTCTCTGCCTCCTAACTTTTTCATTACCTTTACAATATTCATCTGAATCGGGCATTTTGCAATACATCTTCCGCAGCCCACGCACGAGAAAAGTCCGTCGTTATTGGTGGGATAATACACAAGCTTGTGCATAAACCTCTGTCTGAAGCGTTCAAGCTGGGTAAGACGTGGCTGGCCTGCCGACATTTTTGTAAATTCGGAATACATACACGAATCCCAGCAGCGGAAACGCTTTACGCCGTGACCGGTATTAAAATCCTTTATATCGTAGCACTGACAGGTGGGGCACACAAACGTGCACGTTCCGCAGCCCAAGCACGATTCGGAAAGCTCGCTCCATTCTGGAGCGTCGAAAAATTCCTTTGTTTTGCCGCTTCCGAATTTATCCGCCGTAAGGTCTTTGAGCGGAAGCTTTGAAAGACGGTCTTTTATAAGATTTTGGTATTCGTCCGCCGCATTTTCGTCTGCGCAGTCGGTAACGCTTTCAACGCTTGCAAGCATTTCTTCGCCCTTTTTTGTTTTAGCACTCATATAGAGAAAACCGTCTGTCATATAACAGGCAACATCTCCCTCCGGAGAAGAGGCGTCAATGCCGAAGGTTTGGCAAAAGCACGTTTCAACCGGCTTATCGCAGGCAAGCGACATAATAACTGCGTTGCTGCGTCGGTTTTGATAGTAGGTATCAACAGGCTCTGCCAGAAATACTCTGTCCAAAACGTCAAAGCTTTTAACGTCGCACGCACGGACGCCGAAGATAACAAATTTTTCACATTCTTCTCTTGTGTCAATAACCTCAATGTTTTTGCCGTCAACCTTAAAATCCATAAGATTTTCGGTTTGCGGAAAGAAGAAATCCTTGGGGCTTCTTACGGTGTTGAGGGCGTTTGAAAGCTTTGCGCCGCTTTCGTATTTTTCAAACTTTGCGCCGCCGGTTTTGTCCTGCGGAAGATAAAGCGCAGAGCTTTGCGCTATTTTATCAAAAAGAGCGTTTATATTGTCAAGTGAAATTTTACGCATTGCCTTCACCCCTTTCAACAGCCTCGCCGGGTTCCAAATCTTCGGTGGTATAGTTTACAACCGGCGCTCTTGAGCCGACTTCTTCGCCTGCCTGATAGTCGCCGTAGAACGAATTTATATCTTTTATAAATTTTCTGTTCAAAAGGTGAAGCGGAATGTGCTGCGGACAAACTCTTGAACATTCGCCGCAGTCGGTGCAGCGCCCTGCAACGTGAAATGCACGGATAATGTGGAACATTTTTTCTTCAAATTCGTTTGAAGCTGCCTTATTTTCAACGCCCGAGTTCGGGTTGTCAAACACGCACTTTTCGCAGGTGCAGGCAGGACAAACGTCACGGCACGCATTGCATCTTATACACCTTGACAGCTCGTTTTGCCAGAATTTGAAACGTTCATCGGGAGTCATTTTTTCAAGTTTTTCAACCTCGTCAAAACGGCCTGACGAAATTATTTCGCCGTTTTCGCCTATCATTTCGTCATAGGCAACGCATTTTTTCGATTTGCAGTTTATGCATCTTTCGCAAAGACAGTCGTTTCTGTCAAGGGTTATTTTGCCGTCATAGAGAGTATTGGCAACGACTTTACCGCCGTCCTCTGCAACCGACAAAATGCCGCCGCATTTTTCTTTTATTTTGTTGATATCAAGCATACCGTCGCACGAAATTCCCACCGCATACACCTTTTCACGGTCAAAACGGTGCTCGGTAAGAAGCTGGTTAAAGCTGTATGAATCGCACGGTTTTAAGAAAACCAAAACCTTATTTTCGCTTTTTCCGGTTTCTTTTATAAGATATTTTGAAAAGTTTGCGCCGCAGAAATCTCCCCACACAAGCCCGTTTTCAAGAGCCGAAACGTCTTTGAAAACAGCGGGAGTGACATCATATTCAAACTCGCCCTTTCCCCAGGAAAGAACACGGTCGCAAACACTTTTTTCCATAAGCTCTTTTGCTTTTGAAATGAGAATTTCACGTTTTATTTTTTGCATCGTAAATCCTCCAATCTCTTATTTTCGCCGAGCGAAGCAACCTTTGCGGCAAAATCGTTCATAGTCTGCGCAAATTTTGCACCTTCGGCGGCACTTACCCATTCAACACGGGTACGCTCTTTTTCAATGCCGAGGTAATCGAGCATTGAGAACAAAAGCGCCATACGCCTTCTTGTATAGTAGTTTCCAGAAGTGTAATGGCAGTCGCCCGGGTGGCAGCCGCAGATAATTACGCCGTCTGCGCCCCTTTGGAATGCACGCAGAATAAACATTGGGTTTACCCTGCACGAACACGGAACACGGATGATTTTTACATCCGCAGGATAGTTAAGTCTGTTATTGCCCGCAAGGTCAGCGCCTGCATATGAACACCAATTACAGCAGAACGCCACTATAAGCGGCTTATATTCATTTACTTGCATATTGCATCTACCTCCGCCATAATTTGTTTGCTCATAAAGCCTTTAAGGTCCATAGCGCCCGACATACAAGCAACCGTACAAGCTCCGCAGCCCTGGCACACAGCCTCGTTAACCGACGCAACTCTGCGGATTTTTGTTGTTCTGTCCGGCATACGGAATTCTTTTTCTATATAGCTGATTGCACCGTAGGGGCAAACATTTTCACAGGTTGAGCAGCCGTTGCACATCATTTCGTCCGAATGAGCAACGCAGGGGTTGCCGACAAGTTTATCCTTGCACAAAAGGCCGATAACCTTTGAAGCCGCCGCACCTGCCTGGGATACCGTTTCGGGGATATCCTTCGGGCCCTGGCACGCTCCCGACAAAAATACGCCTGCCGTAGGACTTTCAACAGGTCGGAGCTTGGGATGAGCTTCGGTGAAAAAGTCGTTTGTATCCATACTTGCCGTAAGCATTGTGGCAAGCGGACGTGCCGACTTGTCCGGCTCGATAGCCGCCGCAAGAACAACCAAATCAGCGTCAATGTTAAGCTGTTTTCCGTCAAGAAGGTCGCTTGCCCTAACCTTTAATTTTCCGTTTTCGGGCGTAACCTTTCCAACCATACCTTTTATATAGTGAACGCCGTATTCTTCAACCGCACGGCGGTAAAATTCGTCAAAATTCTTTCCGGGAGTACGAACGTCGATATAAAAAACATAAACATCCGTATCGGGGTATTTGTCACGAATAAGCATTGCGTGCTTTGCGGTATACATACAGCATATTTTAGAGCAGTATTCCTTGCCCTTTGCGGCGCACGAATCGCACCTTGAGCCGACGCACTGAACAAAAACTATTGTGTGCGGATGCTCGTTGTCCGAAGGTCTTAAAAGCGTTCCGCCCGTAGGACCTGCCGCATTCATAAGACGTTCAAGTTCAAGCGATGTGATAACGTCTTTTGACTGCGAATATGCAAACTCATCAAATTTATCCATAGAAATCGGGTTAAATCCCGTTGCGGCAACGATTGCGCCGTATTGCTCGGTAATAAATTCGTCCTTTGCTTCGTAATCTATAGCCTTTGCGGTGCAAACCTTCGAGCACACTCCGCATTTGCCTGTTTTAAGCATTGTGCAGTAGTTAGGGTCAATTGTTGCAACCTTTGGAACAGCCTGCGCAAAGGGAATGTAAATTGCCCTTCTTGTATCCATACCAAGGTTAAATTCGTTTGGCACTTTCTTTTGCGGACATTTTTCGGTACAAAGTCCGCAGCCTGTGCACACATCCTCTTTAACATACCTTGCCTTGCGCTTTACCGTAACCGAAAAGTTTCCGACAAATCCTTTAACGTCGGTAACTTCGGAGTACGAAAAAATTCTTATTTTTTCGTTTTGCGCAACGTCTACCATTTTAGGCGTAAGTATGCACGCCGCGCAGTCGAGAGTAGGGAATGTTTTGTCAAGCTGAGCCATTTTTCCGCCGATTGTTGGCTTCGATTCAACTATATCAACCTCAAATCCGGCGTCCGCAATATCAAGCGCAGTTTGAATACCGGCAATGCCGCCGCCGATAACAAGCGCACGTTTTGTAACAGGGCTTTCTCCCGGGGTGAGCGGTGTGTTAAGGTTAACTTTTGCAACGGCCGCTTTTGCAAGAATAATTGCCTTTTCGGTTCCGATGGGCATTTCTTTGTGCACCCACGAACACTGCTCTCTGATATTTGCAATTTCAACCATATAAGGGTTAAGACCTGCCTTAGCGGCAGTTTTTCTGAAGGTTGCCTCGTGCATACGTGGCGAGCAGGAACATACCACAATGCCCGTAAGGTTATTATCCTTAACGGCATTAATAATCATTTCCTGACCTGCCTGCGAGCACATATATTGATAATCGGTGGAGAAAACAACACCGGGTTCTGCTTTAAGTGCGTCTGCAACAGCCTTAACGTCTATCGTTCCGGCGATATTCGTTCCGCAGTGACAGACAAAAACTCCAATTCTTTGCATTGTTTTTCTCTCCTTTCTACTTTGAATATTTCCTGAAGGCGCTCATAATCGCCTGCTGGGGCATATCGTCATCCAAAAGCCTTGGAATATCGTTTGCCGTAAGGTGATTTTCGCCTTTTTGACGCACTGCAAGAAGGCGGACAGCCTCTATAAGCTTTGCCGGCTCAACGCCTCTCGGGCAGCGGTCAACGCACGCAAAGCACGAAAGACATTTATATAAAGAATCCGATTTCATCAGCGTTTTTATATCGCCGTTTTCAACCATATACACAAACTGATGCGGATGATATTCCATTTCGCCGTAGGAAGGGCATGTGCCCGAGCATTTTCCGCATCTCATACATTTTTTTGGATTAACGCCCGACATTCGGATAACCTGCTCTTTTAAACCGTTATTCTGCATCATTATCCTCCTTTACGCCGAGAGCTTCTGCCAGAAGCTCTGTAAAATACACAACGGGAACACTGCTGTTATTTTTAATAAGATTGTATTTGCAAAGCGGACAGGCAGTAACCAAAACGTCTGCGCCGTGCGCTTTTGCGCTGTCGGATACTGCATTTGACTTCGCCTTTGCGCTTTGTGCGTCGTCAAGAGCAACATATCCTCCGCAGCATTCGTTTCTCATAGGATAAATAACCGGCTCTGCGCCGAGTGCTTTTATAAAATTCTCTATAAGAGTGGGATTTTCAACGTCGTCAAATGCCATAACCTTGCCGGGACGAAGAAGCATACAGCCGTAATATGCTGCAATTTTTCTTCCCGTAAGCGGATTTTTAACAGCGGCGGATATTTTGTCAAAACCAACCTTATCCCTTAAAATTTCAAGGTAATGGTAAACCTCGGTTTCGCCGTTATAATCCTCTGTTTTTTCCTTGTCCTGCGACATATAAAGATTTACCTTATCGGCAAAGGATTTGTCGGTCTGCATTTCATTGTTTGTTTGCTTTATAACGTTGTGACAGGCTGAACATACCGTAACCAAGGGCATATTTGCTTCTTTTGCAGTTTTGAGGGCACGCACCGACGAAAGCTTTGACGCAATCTCGTCCTTTGCGCTTACAAAAACGCCGCCGCAGCACTGCCAGTCTTTGATTTCGCACATCTCCACGCCCAGAATACGGGCGCAGGAGCGTGCGTAATAATCAAGCTTTTTTGCCTTTGTTCGGAGGGTACAGCCGGGGAAATAACTTACCTTCATTTGTTTACCTCCAATATATTGGGAATATATTTTAACAATTTGGAAAATAATATATTAAACCATCTGTTCGGGGTGGAATACCTCGTCAAATTTCTCAGCCGTAAGAAATCCGAGTTCAACGCAGGCTTCTTTAAGCGAGATATTGTCTTTAAACGCTTTTTTTGCGGTTTTTGCCGCATTTTCATAGCCGATATACGGATTAAGCGCCGTAACAAGCATAAGCGAATTGTGAAGATTGTGATACATTTTGTCCTTGTTTGCGGTAATTCCGACAGCGCAGTTGTCGTTGAACGAAACAATAGCCTCTGCCAAAAGACGTGCTGACTGAAGGAAATTGTATGCCGCAACGGGCATAAATACGTTAAGCTCAAAGTTACCCTGAGATGCCGCAACCGACACTGCAACGTCGTTGCCCATAACCTGAACGGCAACCATTGTAACAGCCTCGCACTGGGTGGGGTTAACCTTGCCCGGCATTATGGACGAACCCGGCTCGTTTTCGGGAATGTGAATTTCACCAAGACCGTCACGGGGACCGGACGCAAGCCAGCGGATATCGTTTGCGATTTTAAGCATATCGCAGGCTGTTGCCTTAATTGCGCCGTGCGCAAAAACAATCTCGTCCTTAGAGGTGAGTGCGTGGAATTTATTTTCTGCCGTAACAAATTTTTTGCCTGTTAAAAGAGCAACTTTTTCGGCAACAAGCTCCGAAAATCCTTTCGGTGCGTTAAGACCGGTACCTACAGCCGTTCCGCCGAGCGCAAGCTCCAAAAGCGGTTTTACCGACATTTTAAGAAGCTCTGCGTCCCTTTCGAGGCTTGACCTCCAGCCCGAAATTTCCTGGCTGAATTTAATCGGAGTTGCGTCCTGAAGATGAGTTCTGCCCGATTTTACAATGCCTTCGTTTTCTTTTTCAAGCTTTTTAAATGTTGCAATAAGCTTTTCAACAGCCGGAAGAAGCTTATCCTCAATGGCAATAACGGCCGAAATATGCATAGCTGTGGGGAATGTGTCGTTTGATGACTGGCTCATATTAATGTCGTCGTTCGGGTGGCAAAGCTTTTTGTCCGCAAGCTGGTTTGCACGGTTTGCAATAACCTCGTTTGCGTTCATATTCGACTGTGTGCCCGAGCCGGTCTGCCATACAACAAGCGGAAAATGACCGTTAAGCTCGCCCGAGATAACCTCGTCGCACGCTTTTTTTATAACGTCGAGTTTTTCTGCGGTCATTTTTTCGGGTTTAAGCTCTGCGTTAGCCATAGCAGCCGCTTTTTTAAGTATTCCGAATGCGTGAGTGATTTCTCTCGGCATAGTTTCAATGTCAACGCCTATTTTAAAGTTCTCGTGGCTTCTCTGCGTCTGAGCCGCCCAAAGACGGTCTGCGGGAACTTTCATTTCTCCCATAGAATCGTGTTCAATACGGTATTCCATAATTTAATCTCACCTTTCTTTATATGTCAAGATTATTAATAACTTCTTTTAAAGTGTCTGCGCTGCGGCGGAGTTTTGCAATTTCGCTGTCGGTAAGCGAAACGTTAACTTTGCCTCTTACGCCGTTGTGACCAATCATATTTACGGTGCTCAGACATACGTCGTCAATTCCGTATTCGCCGTGCATCATTGTAGATACCGTCATTGTGGTGTCAATTCCGCTTAAAATGCACTTGCAAATATGACAAACCGAAACCGAAACGGCATAGAATGTTGCGCCTTTGCGTGCAATAACCCTTCCGCCCGATTTTCTTACATACTGCTCAATTTCCTCCAAATCAAGTTCGGGGCTTGAAATTCCGGGGGTTGTGATAAGCTTGTGACATTCCGAAATCGGCACGTTTGAGATGTTTGCAACCGACCACGGAATAAACGAAGAATCGCCGTGCTCGCCGAAAACATATGCGTGAACATTGCTCTGATTGATGTTGTAATATTCCGAAAGTCTTGCGCGAAGTCTTGCAGTGTCAAGAATTGTGCCCGAGCCGATAATGTGATTTTCGGGAATTTTTGAAAATTTATGGAACGTATATGTGAGTATGTCAACCGGGTTGCTCACAATAATGTATATTGCGTTCGGGGCATAATTTGTAATTTCGGGAATGATTTCTTTTGTGATGTTAACGTTTGTCTGTGCAAGCTCAAGCCTTGTCTGGCCGGGTTTTCTTGCAATTCCGGAACTTAAAATTACAATGTCCGAATTTACTGCGTCACGGTAATCGCCGGCATAAATGGAGCCGCCGCCGCAAAACGGTGTGCCCTGTCTTATGTCGAGTGCTTCGCCGAGGGCTTTTTCATTGTTAATGTCAATCATAACAATTTCAGAGGCTATGCCCATTACAGTAAGCGTATATGCAATGGTCGAGCCTACGCTGCCCGAGCCTACGATAGATATTTTGTTCATAATCATTACACCTTTCATTGTAGATTTACGTAAAGAAATTAATTCTGTCAATAACATTGTCAAATTTTTAACAATGTATAATACAGCTACTTACAAAGTATACCATATTTCGCCTTTAATTGCAACCATATTTTTTGTATATCCTGTTATATTAATTGATATATCAAAAAAAGGGTGCACATATCGGCAAAAGTGCCTGATACAATGCGGAAAATGAAGAATTTGGAATAAAGCGCCGCAATAAAATTTATGAAAAATTTATTCAGAATATGAAAAAAGCACCCTCATTTTTGAAGGTGCTTTAAAAAATTTTTTCAGAATTTGTGTTCTTAAATATATATGCTGCGAAACAATTTTGCTTTAAAAATTATTTCTGCGGGCCTGCGCTTACCAAAGCTTTGCCTGCTGCATTGCCTTCGTATTTTGCAAAGTTCTTAATAAATCTGTCAGCCAAATCCTTAGCTTTTTCATCCCACTCAGATGCATTTGCATAAGTATCTCTCGGGTCGAGGATGTTTTTGTCAACGCCGGGAAGCTCTGTGGGAACTTCAAAGTTAAAGTAAGGAATTTTCTTTGTGGGTACATTTTTGATGTCGCCGCTTAAGATAGCGTCGATAATACCTCTCGTGTCACGGATGGAAATACGTTTGCCCGTACCGTTCCAGCCTGTGTTTACAAGGTAAGCCTTAGCGCCGCTCTTCTGCATTTTCTTAACAAGCTCTTCTGCATATTTTGTAGGATGAAGCTCTAAGAATGCCTGACCGAAGCAAGCCGAGAATGTCGGTGTAGGTTCGGTAATTCCTCTTTCGGTACCTGCAAGCTTTGCGGTAAAGCCCGAAAGGAAATAATACTGTGTCTGTTCGGGTGTAAGCACCGAAACAGGGGGGAGTACGCCGAATGCGTCTGCCGACAGGAATATTACATTCTTAGCGTCGGGAGCAGCCGAAACGGGACGTACAATATTTTTGATATGATTAATCGGGTAGGACACACGTGTGTTTTCCGTTACGCTCTTGTCGTCAAAGTCGATTTTTCCGTCTTTGTCAAGAGTAACGTTTTCCAAAAGTGCGTCACGTTTGATAGCATTGTAAATGTCAGGCTCCGAGTCTTTGTCAAGGTTGATAACCTTTGCATAGCAGCCGCCTTCAAAGTTGAACACGCCGTTATCGTCCCAGCCGTGCTCGTCGTCGCCGATAAGAAGACGCTTCGGGTCGGTGGAAAGAGTTGTTTTGCCTGTTCCCGAAAGACCGAAGAAGATAGCTGTGTTTTTGCCGTCCATATCGGTATTTGCCGAGCAGTGCATGGAAGCTATGCCTTTTAAGGGGAGATAGTAGTTCATCATAGAGAACATACCTTTTTTCATCTCGCCGCCGTACCATGTGTTTACAATAACCTGCTCACGGCTTGTGATGTTGAACATAACAGCCGTTTCAGAGTTTAAGCCAAGCTCTTTGTAGTTTTCAACCTTAGCTTTGGAAGCGTTGTAAACAACAAAGTCCGGCTCAAAGTTTTCAAGCTCTTCTGCTGTGGGTTTAATAAACATATTTGTAACAAAATGAGCCTGCCAAGCAACCTCAACGATAAATCTTATTGCCATGCGTGTGTCTTTGTTTGTGCCGCAGAAAGCGTCCACAACAAAGAGTCTTTTGTTTGAAAGCTCTTTGAGCGCAATATCTTTAACAGCCGTCCAAGCCTCTTTTGAAGCGGGATGGTTGTCGTTTTTGTATTCGTCGCTTGTCCACCAAACAGTGTCCTTTGAATTTTCATCCATAACAATGAATTTGTCTTTGGGCGAACGACCTGTGTATACGCCTGTCATAACGTTAACGGCGCCAAGTTCGCTTACCTGACCTTTTTCAAAGCCTTCAAGATTGGATTTCGTTTCTTCCTCAAACAGCACATCGTAAGAGGGATTGTGCACAATCTCTGTTGTGCCGGAAATACCGTATTTGCTCAAATCAATTTTTGCCATTTTGATTACCTCTCATTCATAAGATTGATAAATAAACTTTTTCATAACAGTAAAATAACGGAGCAGAATGCCGCTAAGCAAATGTTTTTTACAGTTTGCCAATGTTTCGTGTTCTGCAAATGTTTTTGCTGTATTTAGCAAAAACGCAGCGCAAGCGGACTTTGCTCACAAAACCCGTATCGGGGACCCTGAAAAGCTGAAAGCTTTTTGGGGAAAAGGAGGAGCAAGGAAGCGCAAGCGAATGTTTTTGTGTTTTT
>CAKSTL010000003.1 GCA_934500875.1 uncultured Clostridia bacterium
TTATCCTTGTTATACAAATTCCCGTCTACACTGCTGAATGATGAATTGTTGCCTGAAACATTTATGCTCGTTAAGCTATCGCAATCGGAAAATGCCGCATAGCCGATTGCGGTCACGCTGTCCGGAATGTTTGCGCTCGTTAAGCTGTCGCAAAAGGAAAATGCCGAATGGCCGATCGTGGTCACGCTGTTTCCGATGCTCACGCCCGTTAGGTTGCTGCACCCGTAAAATGCCCTATCGCCGATCGTGGTCACGCTGTTCGGGATGTTCACGCTCGTTAAGCTGTCGCAAAAGGAAAATGCCTCTTCGCCGATCATGGTCACGCTGTTTCCGATGCTCACGCTCGTTAAGTTGACGCAATCGGAAAATGCCCTATAGCCGATAGAAGTAACGCCACTTTGAATTACAACGGCCTTGATGCTGTTGTTATTATTCCAATTACTCGAATCTCCACACATATCCCCCGTGCCGCTGATGGTAAGTGTGCCGTTATCGTCAAGAGTCCACGTCAGATTATCGCCGCAAGTGCCGCTTGTCACAGTTTCTGCATTTGTCGTAATTGGAAACATCGCAAACACACTGCAAACGATACAGCAAACAAGAAACAAACTCAAAATCCTCTTTTTCATTGTAAAATTCCCCTCCCTATTGACAAAGAGCCAATTAAAAAAGTGCATAACCCCAAATTCAAGAGCTATGCACCGAAAAACGCACATACTCCGACTTTAAGGCTGCTATACTCTTAAATTCTCTCTGCGAGTTTTATCGGAGCGTACGTTTTTACCGAAGTTTGCGTACAACCCGCAGAAAAAAACATAAAAACCCTATTTTAATTTAAGAGTATAGCATAACTATTGTAACACATAATTTCACAGATGGCAATACTTTCTAATGTATTTCGGCAAAATGCATAATTGTAAAGTTGATTTTTGTTTTTCTGAAAGTCTTTGAAATATTGACATAATAGGCTTTAAAGTATATAATATAATTATAAATTGAATATAGTTACTCTCCATATCATATGTAAGTGGGAGGTAATTGCTGTGTCAAATTATGAAGTATTGGTTATTGTTTTTATGGCTTTAGATGTGCTTTTTCAGATAATAACTATATTATTGGGGTGTTTGAGATAGCTGATTACAGCCGCTGTTAGTTTGAGCAAATGGGGCTTTGTTCTGCTTTGATTGGTTGGAGAGTAATTATGTTAATATGATCTGCAATTTTGTAGGTCATATTTTATAGGGATTATATCGACTTATCTATCCTTATCTAAAAATGAAAATAGAAATATATTATGATTTTATTCTTATATGTTTAACTTAAAAAATCAATTTTTGATAAAATTACTCTTGACAAAGGTTATTAGAAAGCGGAATGGAGCATATAAAACTGATACAAAAGCTCGGCTCAAGCTTATTTGACGCTAATAAAATAACATTGATAGATAATCAAGGGCATACTGTTAGAAAGCGGTATGCCCTTAAACTATGAAAAAATTATGCAAAAATTTATAAAAAATGAAAATACCCCTTGACAGACTTCTTCTAAAACCGTGTAAGAGCTTGAAATAATACAATCAGCACTATCTAAATAAGCGATAGAGATTTTTTCGAGACGGAGGTGCGGACATATTCTTGGACTTCAAAGGGAGTAAAAGGATATGTATACAAAAGAGCAAAAAGAACGAGCGTTAAAAGAATTTGAACGATTAGGTTCCGTTCAGGCAACCGTAACGAATTTGGGATATCCGTCAAGGCACACGCTATATGTGTGGTACAGAGATATGATTGCAAACAAGCAGTGTTATCACGGCTCTCCTAATAAACCCTATCAAGTGAAACAAAAATATATTAACGCGCTCAATCATCCCCGTTATCCTGATACGAATTTAAAATTAGAAGCAATAAAGCGTTGCTTTTCTCTTGGAGAAGGTGTAGAATATGTATCAAGAGAAATCGGTTACAGCCGTATGATTATATATGCTTGGTATCGTCCGTCACTATATGCTTAACATTTTTCTTCAAATCGTCAAGCAATGCCAAAATCGTGGACTGATAATACTTCAAAGACTTTTCGGAACACCCCTCGATCCTTTTTGCTGATAAAAACAAATCAACCAAGTTTTGTTCTGATGTATCTTGACTGTTTTCGGTTTCAATATGATTTCAGTATCGCTCGATTCAGTATTATTATTTTCAGTATCGTTAAAATCAGTATAGTTATTATCAGTATTATTTGAGTATGATTTCGGAACTTCTTGAATTTCGATTTTCATATCTCTTGAAGTATGATTTTCATACTTCTGCAAGTTTGAATTTAATACTTCTTGATTTTCGATATTCATACTTTCGGTATTTTGATTTTCATACCGCTTTTCTTTTGGGTTATGTATAAAGTTTTTTACATAGATTATGTTCGGTCTGCCAAGACCCTGCCGTTTGCGTTCGATAAGTCCGATTCCGTTTTCAAGCTCGTCCAAAAGCTTTAATGCTTTTTGCTTTGCACAACCGAAATCACATAAAATATCATCAATAGTGTAGATGATATATACTCGGTTTTCTTCATCAAACCAACAATTCTTTACCGACAGGCTCATACGGTCAAGCATAAAGCTATACAGCACCTTTGCTTCAACAGAAATTCCGGAAAGCGTTTCATCGGTAAATAGGATTTTTGGAATACGGCAAAACGAAAACTGTTCCGCTTGACTTCCGTAAAAATATTCAAATTGTATCGACATTGTTGTGCCTCCTTTCCGTGTGTGATTGCATAAAAAAGAACGCTCTATGTTAAAATAAAGCGTTCCGAAATCATAGATATATATAAAAAGAGCCGCAAACATTACATTTGCAGCTCTAATTAAGCGTTGTTACCTTTCAATGCACAAATTCTTGCACAAATTGGCGTAGTATTGGCGTAGTGTGGCGTAGTTTTTTGATTATTCAAAACCCGCAAACCCGCATAAACACTGCATTTCTTTGATTATTTATTATCCAACGGCTTCATTGTCGGGAAGAGCAATACGTCACGGATAGCGGCGGAGTCGGTAAGCAGCATACACATTCTGTCGATACCGAAGCCTATGCCGCCGGTCGGCGCCATACCGATTTCAAGGGCGCGCATAAAGTCTTCGTCAGTGGTGTTAGCTTCCTCGTCGCCCTTTGCAAGAAGCTCCTCCTGCGCTTTGAAACGCTCTCTCTGGTCAATTGGGTCGTTAAGCTCCGAATAAGCGTTCGCCATTTCCCAGCCGTTCATAAAGAATTCAAAACGCTCAACATAATCGGGATTTTCGGGCTTTTTCTTTGTAAGCGGCGAAATTTCAACCGGATGGTCTGTAACAAACGTCGGCTGAACAAGGTGCTCTTCAACATATTCTTCAAAGAAAAGGTTCAAAATATCGCCCTTTTTATGGCGTTCCTCATACTCTATATGATGCTTGTCGGCAAGTTTTCTTGCCTCGTCAAGCGTTGAAATCTGATTAAAATCAACATTTGCATATTTTTTAACGGCGTCAACCATTGTAATTCTTTCAAACGGCTTGCCAAGGTCCATTTCAATGCCGTTGTATACAATTTTTGTTGTTCCCAGAACCTCGTTTGCAACGTGACGGTATAAATTTTCGGTTAAATCCATCATACCGTGATAATCCGTGTATGCCTGATAAAGCTCCATAAGCGTAAATTCGGGGTTATGCCTTGTGTCAAGACCTTCGTTTCTGAAAACTCTGCCTATTTCGTAAACCCTCTCAAGACCGCCCACAATAAGGCGCTTTAAGTAAAGCTCGAGCGAAATGCGGAGCTTAAAATCTTCATCCAGAGCGTTAAAATGCGTTTCAAAAGGACGTGCCGCAGCGCCGCCGGCATTTGAAACAAGCATAGGGGTTTCAACCTCCAAAAAGCCCAGCGAATCAAGATATCTTCTGATAGACGAAATGATTTTTGAACGTTTGATAAAAGTATCTTTAACGTCGCTGTTCATAATAAGGTCAACATAACGCTGACGGTAGCGCATATCGGTATTTGTCATACCGTGAAATTTTTCGGGCAGCGGCAAAAGCGACTTTGAAAGAAGCGTAACCGATTCAACTCTCACCGAAATTTCGCCTGTCTGGGTCGTGAAAACCTCGCCCGACGCACCGATAATATCGCCTATGTCAAGCTTTTTGAAATGCGCATATTCATCTTCGCCGAGGATGTCTTTTTTAACAAAGAGCTGCACCTGACCGTCCTTGTCCGAAATGTGCATAAATCCGACTTTTCCCATACCTCTTTTAGACATAATTCTGCCTGCGACGCACACTTTCTGACCGTCAAGAGGCGAAATATGTGCGGTTACATTTCTCTTTTCGCCGCGCACCTCTATTGTGCGCTCCTCGGTGGTACAGCCTTCGGAAATATCTTTTGAAGAGTGTGTGCGGTCAAATTTAGTAATTACAAAAGGGTCTCTGCCTTCATCTTTAAGCTCTTTGAGCTTATCGTGACGCACCCTTATAATTTCGTTTAATTCCATTTCGGGTTGGTTGCTGTTATTGCTCATATTAATGTTTCCTTCCGTAAAAATTAGTCCTTGTCGATTTTCAAAACTTTAAGCTTTACAATTCCATCGGGTGTTTCAACGTCAGCCGTTTCGCCCTCTTTTGCGCCGAGAAGCGCAATTCCGACGGGAGATTTATCCGAAATTTTGTTTTCTATCGGGTTAGCTTCCATTGAGCCGACAATGCTGTATACAACCTCTTCTTCAAATTCCTCGTCATAAACGGTTACCTTTGAGCCTATGCTTACCGTGTCGGAGGGAATGGTTGTTTCGTCAATAACAACCGCATTTTCAAGAATTTTTTTAAGCTCGGCAATTCTTGTTTCCATTTTTGCCTGCTCTTCTTTTGCGGCGGTGTATTCGGCATTTTCCGAAAGGTCGCCGAAACCGCGTGCGATTTTAATACGCTCTGCTATTTCTTTTCGTTTTTCAACTTTTAAATATTCAAACTCCTCCTCAATTTTTTTATAACCGTTGGGAGTAAGAACTGTCTGTGCTGTTTTGCTCATAAAAATTCTTCCTTTCACATATATAACATAAAGATTTTCTGTATCAAATATAAAAATGTCAGCTTAAAACCATATTATACAAAATTTTTTTAAAAATGTCAACCGTTACATCTCGTGGCGCAGCTCGATTGCCTTTGTTATGGTAACATCGTCGGCATATTCAAGGTCGCCGCCAACCGGTATGCCCGAGGCGATTCGTGTAACCTTTATTCCGAGCGGTTTTATAAGCCGTGCAAGATACATAGCGGTTGCCTCGCCTTCAATGCTCGGATTTGTGGCAAGAATGACCTCTTTTACGCTCTCGTCCTTCAGCCTTAAAATAAGCTCCTTAATTTTGAGCATATCGGGTGTAACGTCGTCCATAGGCGAAATTGAGCCGTGCAGAACGTGATAAAGCCCGAAATATTCACGTGTTTTTTCAAGCGCTATAACGTCCTTGGGAGATTCCATAACGCATATTGTGCTTCTGTCACGCTTTGTGTTCGAGCATATGTCGCACGGGTCGTCCTCGGTTAAATTCTGGCAAACCGAGCAGTAGGTTATTTTCTCTTTTGCGTTTTTTATCGTTTCAATAATTTCGTTTGCCTCTTCGTTTGACATTGAAACTATGTTGAATGCAAGGCGCACGGCGGATTTATGACCTATTCCCGGCATTTTTTTAAACATATCTATAAGCTTTGAAAGCGAATTTGAATACAGCATTGATTATATCTCCTTTTTTGCAAACGGCACGTTGTTTGCGCAAAACGTTCTGCCGTTTAAGTAAGACAAAATATTTTCGTTAGAAAAATCGAATTTGATTTTGTATGAGTACAGCGCCTGATGATAAAGATGATGTTTTTTGTTAATTTCGTTTGTGCCGTATTTTCCGTCGCCTATAAGAGGGTGCCCGATATGCGCAAAATGCGCCCTTATCTGGTGCGTCCTTCCCGTAATAAGCTCGGCTTCGACAAGCGAGCAGTCATCTCTTTCCTCAATAACCTTATACTTTGTTTTTATGATTTTTGCGCCTTTTTTTTCACTGTCATACACATATACGGTGTTCTTTTTGCAGTCTTTGAAAAGATATCCCGTCAAAAGTCCGCTTTTGTTTTTCAAATGCCCCGAAACGAGGCAGAGATAAAATTTTTTAATTTCACGGTTTTTGATTTTTTCGTTTATTATTTTAAGCGCTTCGCTTGTTTTTGCGGCAATCACAATACCGCCCGTATTGCGGTCTATCCGGTTGCAAAGGGCGGGGGAGAACGAATTTTCGTTCTTAGGGTCGTATTCGCCCTTGTTGTAGAGATATGCCTTTATGTGGTTTATAAGTGTGTCCGTTTTTTCGTTTTTATCCTCGTGGACAACCATTCCGAACTGTTTGTCCGCAAGAAGAATGTTTTCGTCTTCATATAATATGTTAAGATTGGGCTGTATATTCAAAAATGAGCCTTTTGTTTTATCTTCAAAAAATTCGTCGTTTATGTAAAGCGAAAGCACATCGCCCTCAGAAAGACGGTATGCGATATCGCTTTTTTTGCCGTTAACCTTAACCCTTTTTTTGCGGATATATTTATAAACTGCGCTCTGCGGCATATTTTTAAAATATTTTGTCAGAAATTTGTCCAGCCTCTGACCTGCGTCGTTTTTGTTTACTGTTACGTTTCTCATCAAAAAACCGCCCTGTTTTGTGTGTTTTTCAGCAATATGCCGTATCTTTTGCCGCAAAAAAATCTTCGGACATTTCAAAGATATCGCTCATTGCATACCGTTTGTCAAAGCCCTCAACAATGCGCACAACACGCTTGCCGTCGGTGCCGTAGCCGATTTTGTCAATTTCAAAACCCGGCATTGTTCCAAAGTCGTTTGCAAGGCTTTTTACAAGACAGATGCCGCTGCACTCTGCAAGATGTTCGTTTTTGTCAATTGTGCGCCACGGAATTTTTAAATCTTTAAAAAGCTTCATAACCTCAACCGAAGGGATGGGTTTGCCGTCTTTAAAGCCCGAGCCGTCGTATATCGGCGACGACATAATAAAATCGGGTTTTATCTGCGATATTATGCGTTTTACCGCACAAAAAACATCAAAGCTTTTGTTGTTTTGCAAAAATTTTGAAGCCTCAGCGGCAAAATCCGTTTCGTCCTTTTCAAAAACGTTTCCGGGACAAAGCGTACATTCCGAACACAAAATGTCAAGAACCGGCACTTTTTCTTTTTGATATTCAAGATTTTTTGCGTCATAAATATCGCACA
Source organism: uncultured Clostridia bacterium (assembly GCA_934500875.1). GTDB lineage: Bacteria > Bacillota > Clostridia > UMGS1810 > UMGS1810 > Qingrenia. The sequence goes on from CAKSTL010000003.1 coordinate 7,275, forward strand.
GCGCAGAAAACAATGCTTCTGCGCTTATGCCTGAAAACAAGTCGAAATATAAAATTTTCATTTTATTCCTTCTTTTTGCTTATCTTATTTTTTATTTCGTCAATTTTCTTTTTCACCATATCGTGCGTTACCGTTGAAAGAAATTTTTCTTTCATGGACAGTGCGTTTTCCAGCTCGGAAACAGCGTCGTCAAATTCGCCGAGGCTCTCGAGCACAAGCGCAAAATTATAGTACGGTTCAATAAACTGCGGGTCTTTGTTAAGAATGTCAACATACATATCGTGCGATTTTTCAATCTCGCCGACAAGAAAATAGTTCTGCGCAAGATTGTCTGCAATAATAAGGTCGTCCGAGTTGTAATCGTATGCCTCCTTGTTGATTTCAAGCGCCTTTTCATACTGACCGTCAAGAGCGTACCAATAGCCCAGAACGCCGTATATTGCGGTGGTTTTGTAGCCGTTGTCGTAAAGGCTTTGTGCGTCTTTTAACGCACCCTTCAAATCGCCCGACTTCCACTTTACCAAAGCCTTGTTCAAAAGTGCGTTGTTTATATCGGATTCGGTAAGATTTTTTTTGTTTTTCGATAAAATTTCGTCAAATTTTTTGTTGCTCTCGTCAAGTCTGCCGTCCCTTAAAAGGAGGTATGAATAGTAAAGCGCCGTCTGCGGTTTCATTTTTCCGGTTTTATATGCTTTTTCATAAAGTGCAAATGCCTTTTGTTTGTTTTTTTGAAATTTAACGGTGGCAATAAGCGACAGAACGGACGCTCTTTTTGCAATATACAAAGCCGCAAGGATTGCAAAAAAGGCAATAACCGCATAAATTGCGCCGAACCGTGCCGCATAGCTGAGTACTGCAAAAAACAGAATAACGTAGACGATTGGCATTAAAATTGATTTCAGCGATGGGGTTTGCATTTAAAATTCCCTCTTTCTGACTAAAAGTCGGCGTTTTTAACCGTTCTGGGGAACGACGACACATCTCTTATGTTGGATACGCCCGTCATATACATAATAATTCTTTCAAATCCCAAGCCGAAGCCTGCGTGCTTTGTGCCGCCGTATTTTCTCAGGTCAAGATACCAGCTGTAATCGTCGGGATTCATACCAAGCTCTTTCATACGCGAAACAAGCTTTTCGTAATCCTCTTCCCTTTGGCTTCCGCCTATAATTTCGCCGACGCCCGGAACGAGCAAATCCATTGCCGCAACGGTTTTTCCGTCGTCATTCTGTTTCATATAGAACGCTTTTATATCCTTGGGATAATCGGTTACGAAAACCGGCTTTTTAAACACTTCTTCGGTGATATAACGCTCGTGCTCTGTCTGAAGGTCAATGCCCCATTTTACGGGGTAGTCAAACTTTTTGCCGCTCTTTAAAAGAAGGTCAACCGCCTCGGTATAGGTAACGTGCGCAAAGTCGTTTGAAATGATGTTGTTAAGCCTGTCAAGAAGCCCTTTGTCTATGAAATTCGAGAAAAATTCAAATTCTTCGGGTGCGTTTTCAAGGCAGAAGTTTATGATATATTTAATCATATCCTCCGCAAGCGCCATATCGTCTTTAAGGTCGGCAAACGCAATCTCGGGTTCAATCATCCAGAATTCCGCTGCGTGCCTGGGAGTATTTGAATTTTCGGCTCTGAAGGTAGGCCCGAAGGTGTAAACGTTTCTGAATGCAAGAGCGTATGTTTCGCACTCAAGCTGACCGCTTACGGTAAGATTTGTGGATTTTCCGAAAAAGTCTTTTGAATAGTCAACGTTTCCGTTTTCATCCTTGGGAACATTTTCCAAATCAAGAGTTGTAAGACGGAACATTTCGCCTGCGCCCTCGGCGTCCGACGAGGTTATAATGGGTGTATGAACGTAAACAAAGCCTCTTTCCTGGAAAAATTTGTGTATTGCAAAAGCTGCAAGCGAGCGTATTCTGAATACTGCCGAAAATGTGTTTGTTCTCGGTCGTAAATGCGCTATCGTTCTGAGATATTCAAGCGAATGACGCTTTTTCTGAAGCGGAAAATCGGGGGTTGAAAGACCTTCTACCACAATTTCCTCCGCTTTTATTTCAAACGGCTGTTTTGCCTCGGGAGTAAGCACAAGTTCGCCGGTAACATAAATGCTGCTGCCGATGTTAAGATGCGCTATTTCATCAAAATTTGCAAGCTTTTCCTTTTCAAAAACCACCTGTATGTTTTTGAAAAAAGTGCCGTCGTTAAGCTCTATAAAGCCAAAAACGTTGGAGGCTCTCATATTTCTTATCCAGCCTGCCACGCATATTTTTTTTGACGCATATTTTTCTGTTTCTCTGAAAATTTTCTTGATTTCAATACCTTTCATAACTATCCTCCGTTAATTATTTGATAACGCCGCCATTTTAATGCCGCATTTAAAAATCTGACTTTTCAAAATTTATCCGCTTTTTTCAGATCTAAATTTTACTGACTGAACCAGAATTTTTTGTCCAGACTTCTGTACTGTATTGCCTCCGCAATATGGCAGGGCTTGATATTTTCGCTTTCGTCAAGGTCGGCAATTGTTCTTGCAACCTTGATAATTCTTGAATGTGCCCTTGCGGACAGACCGAGCTTTTCAAAGACGTTGCGCAAAAGCGTGCGGCAACTGTTGTCAAGCGGACAGAAAACGTCCAAATCTTTTGCGGACAAGGATGCGTTTGAAAATATGTTTTTGCCCTTGTAGCGCTCAAGCTGAATGTTTCTCGCCCTGTTTACACGCTCTCTGATATCCTTGCTGCTCTCTGCCTTTTTGGTGCTTTCAAGCTCCGAATATTTTACCGTGGGAACTTCGATGTGAATATCAAACCTGTCAAGCATAGGCCCTGAAATTTTGCTTAAATATTTTTGTATCTGCCCCGGAAGGCAGGTGCATTTTCTTGTGGTATCGCCGTAATAGCCGCATTTGCAGGGATTCATACTTGCGATAAGCATTGTTTCGCTCGGAAACGTAAATGTTCCGGCAACACGCCCGACGGTGAAATATCCGTCCTCAAGCGGCTGACGCAGAGAATCGATTGTTTCTTTGCGAAATTCGGGAAATTCGTCCAGAAACAGCACCCCTCTGTGCGCAAGGCTTATTTCGCCGGGCTTGGGAACTGCGCCGCCGCCCGTTATCGCCTGAGGAGATATCGTATGATGCGGACTTCTGAACGGACGTGATTTTATAATCGGTGTATTCGGCGGAAGCTTTCCTGCGATAGAATAGATTTTTGTAACTTCAAGCGCCTCGGAAAAGGTGATTGCGGGCAGAATTGAAACAAGCCTTTTTGCAAGCATCGTTTTTCCCGAGCCGGGCGCACCAATCATTATAAGATTGTGACCGCCGGCTGCCGCAACTTCAAGCGCCCGCTTTGCGCCCGCCTGACCTTTAACGTCTGCAAAATCTTCGTCAAAATCGGCGACGCCGTCAAAAAACGAGTCTATATCAATGCTCACCCTTTCAAGCTTTTCTCCGCCCGAAAGGTGGCTTACAACCTCTGCAAGATTTTCTGCGCCGAAAACGTTTATTCCTTCGGCAACAGCCGCTTCTTTTGCGTTGTCTGACGGGACGATAATATTTTTTACGCCGTGTTCCTTTGCCGCAAGCGTCATAGCCAGAACGCCGTTTACGCTGCGCAGCGAGCCGTCGAGCGAAAGCTCGCCTATAAAAACATAGTCGTCCAAATCGTCTGCTTCAAGCTGCATTGACGAGGTAAGAATTGCGATTGTTATGGGAAGGTCAAAATATGCGCCTTCCTTTTTTGTATGGGCAGGGGCAAGGTTGATTATGATTTTTTTCTGAGGGTATGAAAAACCGCTGTTTTTGACTGCCGCTTTTACCCTCTCCTTCGATTCTTTCACCGCTGCGTCGGGAAGTCCCACTATGTCGACTGACGGAATACCGTTTGACATATCCGCCTCAACGGTAACAATGTATCCGTCAATTCCCGAGATGGCACAGCTATTTACCTTGGAAATCATTTGTTCACCCCGTTTTTTACTTAAAAAACATTATATATCTTAATATAATAACACATATGAGAAAAAATTTCCATAGTTTTTTAAAAATTTTTTGATTTTCGGCAAAAAGATGTAAAAAAGTACGTAATTTGTGTGATTGTCACATTAAAACAAAATATTTTTTGTGAATATAATCAATGAAATAATGCTTGCAAGACGTGTCGGAATATGTTATAATCAATTGTAATGCTATTTTTGCTGTTATATCGTTATTTTTTTAACAATATAATAATTGAGTAAATTGCATATATTTTAGTATATACTTTAAGGAGGTAAATTAAATGAGTGAAAAAAAGACTCCCGCTTTTAAAGGCACAAAAGAGCAGGAGAACGAGCTTTTGAAGGTGATTGAAAAATACAAAGACACCGAGGGCGCTCTTATCCCGGTGCTTCACGAAGCTCAGGAAATCTACGGTTATCTTCCCGTGGAGGTTCAGCAGATTATTTCGGACGGCCTTGGTGTTTCGATGGCTGAAATCTACGGCGTTGTAACTTTCTACGCACAGTTTACTACAAACCCGAAGGGCAGATACAAAATCGCAGTCTGTCTTGGCACGGCCTGTTATGTTAAAGGGTCGGGCGATATTCTGGAAAAAATTATGGAAAAACTCGGTATCGGCGTTGGAGAGTGCAGCGAAGACGGGAAATATTCGCTGGACGCAACACGCTGCATAGGAGCTTGCGGTCTTGCACCCGTTCTGACCGTTAATGATGATGTTTACGGCAGACTTGTTCCCGACGACGTTGAAGGTATTTTGGCTAAATACATAGACTGACAGGAGCTTTAATGATGATTGAAATTTCTTTGCATATTCTTGATGTGGTACAAAATTCAATCAAAGCCGATGCCTCAAGAATCGAGATTCTTATAGACGAAAACGTTTTGCAGAATGTGCTGTCGATAAAAATCACCGATAACGGAAAAGGTATGAGCGAGGAATTTGCAAAAAAGGTTACCGACCCGTTTGTTACAATGCGCAAAACCAGAAAGGTGGGGCTTGGTCTTTCGCTGCTCAAGGCGGCGGCAGAGCTTACCGGAGGCGGTATGAGCGTAAAATCAAAGCTTGGTGTCGGCACCGAGGTTGAGGCTCGTTTTGTATATGACAGCATTGACAGAATGCCGCTCGGCGATATGTCGTTTACTATGGTCACGCTTGTTGCGTGCAATCCCGATATTGAGTTTATATACATACACAAATACAACGGTAAAACCTTTGAGTTTTCCACAGAAAGCATAAAAGAAGTTTTGAACGGAGTTGCTATAACGGAGCAGCGTATTCTGCAATGGATTGAAGAATACATTGTAGAGGGCGTCTGCGAATTAAAAAAATAAAACGCAGAAAGGAAGTTGAATATGAAAACACTTGAAGAGCTTGCTGCAATCAGAGACAGAATGAAGGGCGACGTTACCATAAGAAACGAGGGAAACGATAAAATAAGAATAGTTGTCGGTATGGCAACCTGCGGCATTGCTGCCGGCGCACGCCCGGTTATGAAAACCCTGATGGAAGAAATAGAAAAAAGACAGATTAAAAACGCTTACGTTACGCAGACAGGCTGCATAGGCCTTTGCAAGCTTGAGCCGATTGTTGAAATTTATATGGAAAACGGCGAAAAAATTACATATGCCAAGGTGGACAGCGAAAAAGCAGTGAGAATTATTAACGAAACTGTTGTTAACGGAAAGGTTATAAATGAATTTACCGTTGGCGCATACGAGAAATAAGGAGGAGTAAACTGATGAAACTGGCAAGAGCTCACGTCCTTGTGTGCGGCGGTACAGGCTGTACATCTTCGGGCAGTGAAAAAATTATAGACGCACTTAACAAAAATCTTGAAAAATATAATCTTACCGACGAGATTAACGTTATCAAAACCGGTTGTTTCGGTCTTTGCGCACTCGGCCCGGTTATGATTGTTTATCCCGAGGGCTGTTTCTACAGTATGGTTAAGCCCGAGGATATTGAAGAGATTGTTTCGGAACACCTTTTAAAAGGAAGAATTGTAAAAAGACTTCTTTATCAGGAAACGGTTCACGAGGACAATATAAAATCGCTTAACGACGTTGACTTTTATAAGAAGCAAAAGAGGGTTGCGCTCAGAAACTGCGGCGTTATCAACCCCGAAAACATTGAAGAATATATCGGCGTTAACGGATACAACGCACTCGGCAAGGTTTTGACATCTATGAAACCGCAGGATGTTATAGATGAAATTTTAAAATCCGGCTTAAGAGGAAGAGGCGGCGGCGGATTCCCCACCGGTTTAAAGTGGAGCTTTGCGGCTAAATCGGTTGACGACCAGAAATACGTTGCCTGCAACGCCGACGAGGGCGACCCGGGCGCATTTATGGACAGGTCTATCCTTGAGGGCGATCCCCACTCGGTTATCGAGGCTATGGCAATTGCAGGTTATGCTATCGGCGCAACAGAGGGTTATATCTACATCAGAGCAGAGTACCCCATTGCCGTTGCAAGACTTCAGATTGCTATCGAGCAGGCTAAAGAATACGGAATGCTCGGCAAAAACATTTTTGATTCGGGCTTTGATTTCGATTTGCATATCCGTCTCGGCGCAGGTGCGTTTGTGTGCGGTGAGGAAACAGCGCTTATGACTTCGATAGAAGGTCATAGAGGCGAACCCCGTCCCCGTCCTCCGTTCCCGGCTGTTAAGGGTCTTTTCGGCAAACCGACCGTTTTAAATAATGTTGAAACTTATGCAAATATCCCTGTTATCATAAACGAGGGCGCAGAAGAATTTGCAAAAATCGGTACCGAAAAGAGCAAAGGCACAAAGGTTTTTGCTGTCGGAGGAAAAATCCACAACACCGGTCTTGTTGAAATTCCAATGGGTACAACCCTTCGTGAAATTGTGTACGAAATCGGCGGCGGTATCCCCAACGGCAAAAAGTTTAAGGCTGCCCAGACGGGCGGACCTTCGGGCGGATGTATTCCTGCGCAGTATCTTGACATTCCGATTGACTACGATTCGCTTATCAGCATAGGCTCAATGATGGGCTCGGGCGGACTTATCGTAATGGACGAAGATACCTGTATGGTTGACATTGCAAAATTCTTCCTTGCGTTCACGGTTGACGAGTCGTGCGGAAAATGCGCACCCTGCCGTATAGGTACAAAGAGAATGTATGAAATTCTTGACAAAATTACAAAAGGCAACGGAACGCTTGACGACATCAAAAACTTAAAAGAACTTTGCTACAATGTAAAAGAATCGGCTCTCTGCGGTCTGGGTCAGACGGCTCCGAACCCGATACTGAGCACATTAAGATATTTTGAGGACGAATATATCGCTCACGTCGTGGACAAAAAATGTCCTGCCGGCGTATGTAAAGACCTTGTTACATATTCAATCGACCCCGAAAAATGTAAAGGATGCAGCCTTTGCTCAAGAAAATGTCCTGTCGGCGCAATCTCGGGCGAAATCAAGAGTCCGTTTGTTATTGACACGACTAAATGTATTAAGTGCGGCGTCTGTGCGGATACCTGTAAGTTCGGCGCAGTAGTGAAATAAGGAAGGGAGAGTGTTATAAATGGTAAATATTAAAATCAACGGCAAGCCTGTTGAAGTTCAGGAAGGCAAAACAATACTGGAGGCTGCAAGAGAAAACAACATTCACATTCCTACTCTTTGCTACTTAAAGGATTTGAACCAAATCGGTGCGTGCAGAATGTGTCTTGTTGAAATCAAGGGCGCAAGAGCGCTTCAGGCGGCGTGTGTATACCCTGTAAGCGAGGGCCTTGAAATATATACAAATTCCGCAAAGGTAAGAAACGCAAGAAAGGCTACTTTGGAGCTTATTTTGTCGAACCACGAAAGAAAGTGCCTTACCTGTATAAGAAACAGAAACTGCGAGCTTCAGAAGCTTTGTGATGAGCTCGGAATTGAAGATATAAGATACGAAGGCAAAAATATTGAGTATGAGCTTGATACATCATCGCCTTCGCTTGTAAGAGATAACAACAAATGTATTCTTTGCAGACGCTGTGTTGCGGCTTGTAAAAATCAGGGAATTTCGGTTATTGAATGTGTTGAAAGAGGATTTAACACACATATCGCACCGTATTTTGAAAAACCGATTAACGACGCTGCGTGCATTTACTGCGGACAGTGTATTGTTGCCTGTCCCGTAGGCGCTCTTTACGAAAAGAATGATATTCCCAAGGTTAATGACGCTATAGATGATGATGACAAGCACGTTGTTGTTCAGGTTGCTCCTGCCGTAAGAGCGGCTCTCGGCGAAGAGTTCGGTCTGCCTATCGGAACGCCCGTAACAGGCAAAATGGTTGCGGCTCTTAAAAGACTCGGCTTTGACAAAGTGTTTGACACCGATACCGGCGCCGACCTTACAATTATGGAAGAGGGAACAGAGTTTATCGAAAGATTTACAAAAGGCGAAAATCTTCCGATTATCACCTCCTGCTCACCCGGATGGGTTAAATTCTGCGAGCATAACTATCCTGAATTTTTGCCCAACCTTTCAACCTGCAAATCGCCTATGGAAATGTTCGGTGCGGTTATAAAATCGTACTATGCCGAAAAAGAAGGTATCAATAAAGATAAAATCTTCTCTGTTGCGGTTATGCCCTGTACTTCAAAGAAATTTGAGGCAAGCAGAAGCGAGCATACCACAAGCGGCGGACGTGATATTGACGTATCGCTCACAACAAGAGAGCTTGCAAGAATGATTAAACAGGCGGGTATCGACTTTGTTAACCTTCCCGACGAGCAGTTTGACACTCCGTTCGGCGAGGCAACCGGCGCAGGCGTTATTTTCGGTACAACCGGCGGCGTTATGGAAGCTGCAATCCGTACCGTTTATGAAATTCTTGAGAAAAAACCGCTTGCAGACCTCGACGTTAAAGCTGTAAGAGGTCTTGACGGCGTAAAAGAGGCAACTTTGAAAATTGCCGGAAAAGACGTTAAGGTTGCTATTGTTCACGGAACGAAAAATGCAAAAACCATTCTCGAAAAAATCAAAAACGGCGAAAAATACGACTTTATCGAGATTATGGCCTGCCCGGGCGGATGTATCCACGGCGGCGGTCAGCCTATTGTTGACGCACGCATTAAAGCTGATGTTGACGTTAAAGCTAAGAGGGCAGAGGCTCTTTATTCAGAGGACAGAAATGCCAAAATGAGAAAGTCGCACGAAAACCCTGTAATCAAAAAGCTTTACGAAGAATTTTTCGGCGAGCCGTGCGGACACAAATCCCACGAGCTTCTTCACACGCACTATGTTGACAGAAGCGATATAAGAGCATAAAAAATTTAAAAATTTAAAAATTTAAAATTTTTTAAAATAACGTATCTTTTATAAGGTACGTTATTTTTTTGGAAAAAATTATCAGTTTAAAAATGTTATTAAATTTAAAAAAAACCTAATAATAAGAGAAAAAGAAAAAGAAAAATATCTTCTTTGCGGGAGTGAACAAAATGGTAAGAGCAAGTTATACAATAAAAAACGAAGAAGGGTTGCACGCACGTCCGGCAACCGATTTTTGCAAAACTGCCGGCAGCTTTGAGAGCGACATAACGGTTATAAAAGACGGAGAAGAATTTGAGGCAAAAAGTATTCTTATGGTTTTGTGTATGGGTGCGGTAAAGGGGGATACAATTGAGCTTGTTATAGACGGAAAGGACGAGCGTGAGGCGCTTGACGCACTTATAAAAACCCTGGATTCGGAGTGATTTTGAAAATGGAAATAATAAAAGGTATTGCGGGCGCACCGGGTCTTGCTAAGGCAGACGCCTATTTTTACAGAAAGAACATCTCAAAAACAGCGGTTGTGGACATTGACGAGGCAGTTAAGATATCGCTTGAAAAAATTGAGGGACTTAAAAGGAAGGCGGAAAATTCGCTCGGCGAGGGCGAGGTAAAAATTTTTGAGGCATACAAAATGCTGCTGGAGGACCGTGCGCTTATTTCTCAGATACGCTCACGCATAGAGGACGGCGATGACGCTGTATCGGCAACCGAGGCGGTAACCGGCAGAATGAGCGCAATTCTTGCGTCAAAAAAGAATGAATATATGCGCCAAAGGGCGGACGATATCCGCTATGTGGGAAAGCTTATATGCGAGTCGCTTTGCGGCGCAAAGCAAGAAGATGATAAAAACTTTGAAGGAAAGGTTATTCTTGCCGCATACGAATTGACGCCGGTTGACACAATGCTTTTCGACCTTAAAAATCTTGCCGCAATAGTAACCGAAACCGGCGGCGCAACGTCGCACACGGTAATTTTGGCAAAATCACTGGGTATTCCTGCCGTTACCGGTGTTGAAAACATTGAAAAAAGAATTAAAACAGGCTCATTTTTGTGCGTTGACGGCAATACGGGAAAAGTTACGGTTGACCCGGGAAAAGAACAGCTTGCGGAATTTGAAATGCGTCTTGAGGAGGAAAGAAATTTTATCGAAAAGATAAAATCTCTTAAAAAAAGCAAGGCATATTTAAGGGACGGCGAGGAGTTTAACGTATGTGTAAACATTGGAAATCCCGAAGATTTAAACGAGCTTGAAGAAACCGTATTTAACGGCGTGGGGCTTTTTCGGACAGAATTTTTGTATTCAAAATCTCAAAAAAAGCCCACGTTTGAACAGCAGGCAGAGGCATACAAAAAGGTAATTGACTTTTGCGGTGATGAATATGTAACCATACGCACAATCGACGTCGGCGGCGATAAGATAATAGACTACCTCAATATGAAAAAAGAAGAAAATCCGTTTCTCGGAAGCAGGGGAATAAGGCTTTCTATGGACAACGGCGAAATTTTTCTTGAACAGCTTTGTGCTATTTTATACGCCGCACGGGGCAAAAAAGTAAAAATACTTCTGCCTATGATTACGTCGGTCAAAGAGCTTGACTGGGCAAAGGATATGATAAAAAAAGCCGAAGAAAGACTTTCGGAAAAAAATCTGGACTTTTGCAGAAACTATCTTGTCGGAATAATGATTGAAACGCCTGCATGCGCCGTCTGCGCCGACATATTTGCAAAAAAGTGTGATTTCTTCAGTATAGGAACAAACGATTTGGTGCAGTATATAACGGCGGCGGACAGGGGAAACGTCAGTGTTGCAAAATTTTACAATCCGTATCACTTAGCGGTTTTAAGACTTATAGATTTTACGGCAAAATCCGCAGTTAAAAACGGTATATCGGTAAGCGTCTGCGGCGACCTTGCGGCAAATCTTGATTTTACCGAAATTTTTGTGGGTATGGGCATAAAATCGCTCAGCGTTCCGGCAATGATTTTGGGACGGCTTAAAAAACGGCTCGGAGAAATATCGGAAAAAGAGGCTGCAAAAACGCTTGAAACAGTGCTTTCGTCAGATGACGGGGACAAAATCGAAGGTATTTTAAAGAAAGGAGAAAGAAAATGAATTTATCCGATATAATAAGGGCTGACAGGGTTGATTTAAACCTTGCGGCAGAAAATAAGGATGAGGCGATACGAAAGCTTTCGCATCTTTTAAACGAAAGCGGCGCTCTTTCGGACGAGCAAAAATATCTTGATGATGTTTTTGAGCGTGAGAGAGTGTCGTCAACGGGAATAGGAAACGCCATTGCCATACCGCACGGAAAATCGTCTGCGGTAAAAGAAACGTGTGCGGCAATAGGCAGAATGAAAAACACGTTAAACTGGGGCAGTGCGGACGGCGAACCGGTAAAGTTTATTGTGCTTCTTGCCGTAAACGATACCGACAAAAACACTTCGCACGTAAAGCTTTTGTCGCAAATGGCACGAAAGCTTGCCTCGGATGAGGTTTGTCAAAAACTTTTGGACGCAAAAACACGTGAAGAAATTGTTGAAATATTTTCAAATTAAGGAGGGACAAAAAATATGAAAATTGTAGGAATAGCTGCTTGCACGTCAGGCATTGCCCATACCTATATAGCTAAAGAAAAGCTTGAGGAGGCGGCAAAAAGCCTTGGACATACGGTACACATTGAAACTCAGGGTACAATAGGCACCGAGGATGAACTTACACCGGGCGAAATAAAGGACGCAGATGTTGTTATCATTGCGGCAGATATAAAGGTAAGTGGAAAGGAACGTTTCAAAGGAAAAAAGGTTGTTGAAATTCCGACCCATATTGCCATAAAATCGCCGAAGGCGCTTATAAACAAAATAAGCGAGGAAATAGGAAAATAAGGAGATAGGCTTATGTGGAACAAATTACAGCTTAAAAAACACGCACTGACGGGTATATCGTTTATGCTGCCGCTCGTTGTTGCGTCAGGTCTTTTAATTGCAATAGGAAACATTTTCGGCGGCAATCCCAATACCATTTCGGACTATACGGCAGGCTACAACGTATGGCAGGCGGCGGTAACGCTCGGCGTTTACGGAATGGGACTTCTTCCGGGTGTTATCAGTGCGGCAATAGCATATTCGATTGCCGACAGACCCGGTATAGCACCGGGACTTTTAATGGGTATGATAGCGCAGAATATGGGCGCAGGATTTTTGGGCGGTATGCTCGGAGGTTACCTTGCGGGATATTTTGTTGCGTTTATCAAAAACAACCTTCGTGTACCCAAATGGGCGCAGGGTCTTATGCCTATGATGATAATTCCGCTGCTTGCTTCGGCGGTAATAGGACTAATTATGTTCTTCGTTGTCGGCGGCCCTATAGCAAGAGCCTCGGAATGGCTTAAAGAATTTCTTATAAATATGCAGTCCGGCTCAAAGGCTGTTTTCGGCGCAGTATTGGGCGCAATGGCGGCTTTCGACTTCGGCGGCCCCGTAAACAAGGTTGCGTCGCTTTTTGCCGACGGACTTTTGCTTGATGGTGTATACGGCCCCGAGGCGGTTAAAATATGCGCCTCAATGATACCTCCGTTCGGCGTTACGCTCTCGTGGCTTATCAAGCGTTCAAGGTATACAAGAAGCGAAACCGACAATATAAAGGTTGCGTTTCCCATGGGAATTTGTATGATAACCGAGGGAGTTATTCCGATTGCCGCAGTTGACCCGATAAGGGTTATCGTGTCCTGTTCTTTGGGTGCGGCGGTAGGCGGCGCAATCATAATGTTTTTAAACGTCGGCTCAATGGTGCCGTCGGGCGGTATGTTCATTGTGCCGGCAATGATAAATCCGTGGGGATTTATGCTTGCCCTTACAGTTGGAACCGTTGTAACGGCATTGCTGCTTGTTCTTCTTAAAAAGGACGCAAAGGACAACACGCCCGTTGACGTCGAGGAAGAAGAAATGGATTTATCCGAAGTAAAAATAAGCAACGATTAAAGGGGTAATAATTTATGTATACTTCTATGAAAAATATGCTTCTTGACGCAAGCAAAAATCATTATGCGGTAATGGCGATAAACTGTTTTAACATTGAAACCTGCCGCTGTGTGATAAACGCTGCCGAAAAAGAGGACGCACCCATTATTGTAAATATTTTTAAAGATCACCTTCTTACGCACTGCGAAAGCGCACTTATTGCGCCTGTTGTAAGGTATCTTGCAGACCGGGCGAAGATAAGCGTTGCCTTAAATTACGACCACGGAAGCGACGAAAAATCGCTTCTTAAGGCGATAGACGACGGTTTTTCGTCCGTAATGGCAGATATGTCGCAGTATCCGATTGAAGAAAATATAAAAAGGACACGCAGCATTGCGGATTACGCACATTCAAAGGGCGCAAGCATTGAGGGTGAAATAGGCTCGCTCGGTCAGACCGAGGGAGGAAACTATACCGGCGAAAAAATGTATACCGACCCTGACGAGGCAAAAAAGTTTTTTGACGAAACTGACATTGACGCACTTGCAATTTCGTTCGGTTCATCTCACGGAAACTATCCCGAGGGAAAAAGTCCGGAATTTGATTTTGACCGCTTAAAGGCAATAAAAAAGAAAACGGGCGCTCCGCTTGTTCTTCACGGCGGCTCGGGTTCGGGCGAAGAAAACATTATAAATGCGGTTAAATACGGCATAAGCAAAATCAACGTGGGCTGCGATTTTATGAACGCAAACAAAAACAACGTTATGCACCTTCTTGAAGAAAACCCCGATATAAACTATTTTGACCTTATTTGCGAGTCGGAAAAAGAGAGCGAAAAGCTTGTAAGATATTATATCGGGCTATCCGGGTCTAAAGGAAAAAATAAAAATTTTTAGGAGAGAAAAATATGCTTATAAATATGAAACAGCTTTTGGACAAAGCAGATAAAAACGGATTTGCCGTTCCTGCCTTCAACATAGGCAGCGAGGCAATTTTAAAGGGAGTTGTGGAGAGCGCCAACGAAACGAACACGCCGGTTATACTTGCAATTCATCCCACCGAGCACGATTATCTCGGCGATTCGTTTATTTCAACCTGCATTAACGAGGCAAACAAAACAAAGGTGCCTATGGTTATTCACCTTGACCACGGCGGAAAATTTGAAGAAATTTTAAGGGCTATACGCTGCGGATTTACCTCCGTTATGATTGATGCGTCCCATATGGCATATGACGAAAACGTAAAAATTACGCAAAAGGTTGTTGAGGTTTCGCATCCTTTGAACGTTTCGGTTGAGGCAGAGCTTGGAACAATCGGAAACACAGGTGCGTCATACGAAGGCGGCGCAAACGATATTATTTATACAAACCCCGACGAGGCAAAGGATTTTGTAAACAAAACGGGCATTGATACTCTTGCTGTTGCAATCGGCACGGCACACGGACTTTATCCCAAGGATATGAAGCCGGAATTAAAGCTTGATTTGCTCAAGGAAATAAGAGATAAGGTTAACATTCCGCTTGTTCTTCACGGCGGCTCGGGAAATCCCGATTCCGAAATTTCGCAGTCGGTTAAAATCGGTATTTCAAAAATCAATATTTCAAGCGACATTAAGCACGCTTTTTATACAGAGTGCAGAAAGGTGCTTGAAGAAAATCCGAAATGGATTGAGCCTAACGCAATTTATCCGCCCTGTATAAAAGCTATGAAAAAGGTTGTCGAATTTAAAATGAACCTTTTCGGCGCATTGGGAAAAGCGGATTTATATTAAAAAAAGCGTCTTTAGCCGCTCCTCGATAAGAAAGCATTGGTTTTGAAGCCGTATTTTAAATTCATACTACGTCAAAAATCTGCCATATGCGGTAAGCATAATGGCAGATTTTATTTCTTGTCTGAATTGTAAAATCCAATATTCAAAACTGCTTTGCACCTTAAAAACGAGATTTTTTGATGAATTTCAAGGCAAAAAAGCGAGTAATCCTGACGGATTGCGAGTTTTTTTAACGCAGAAAGGCGCAAAAAATATGTTTTTAAGGCAATGCTTACTTATCGAGGAGTGGCTTTAAAAGACGCTTTACATATTTGAATTTTTTCGTATTGTGCGGCGGTTTTCCCACAAGGTATAACTTAAAAAGGCGGCTTTAAAACCAACATTTTCGATATACCTTCCGCTTTTTTACGGCAAACCGAAAGAGTTTTAAAATGAATGGAATATCAAACCGTGCTGATACTACACCGGTTTGTTTTTGTATTTGACGGGCGGAATACCCATAATTTTTTTGAAATGCTTTGAAAATGTGCTTGTATCGCAAAAACCCGATATTTGCGCTGCCTCCGAAACGGTTGTGCCGCCTTCCTCCAAAAGACGTGCCGAATTTATGATACGTATGCGGATTATATATTGGTGAAGCGAAAGTCCGGTGCAGGTTTTGATTAAATGATTGATATAGTTTGGGTGAAACGAAAAAATTTCGCCCAATTTTTTGTTTGTAAGGTTTTCGCTGTAGTGAACGTGAATATAATTTAATATCTTTTCGGTTTCATAATTTGCGTTTTGCGAAAGAAATCCGCCGAAAACCGAAAGACGTATGCAATCGGCTATGCACTGCGAAAAATACGCATTAACCTTAGCCCTGTAGCAGACAAGCTTGTGCGAATATTCATATTCTGCCTTTACAAGATACCTTTCAATACCCGGAATGTTTTTGATATGCATTACGCCGTTCAGCTCTTTTTTGTCGTCAAATTTTTCGTTTGCAAGAACGCTTTTTTTGTCAAAGTTTTCAGTTACCGGCGGTATCGGGCGGTCAAGGTGCGAAAATTTATTTGTTATGTCAAAATTTACTGCAATATATTTTACCGCACCGTCTGTGCACGGGAGTATTCTGTAGGGTATTCCAGGCGGAATGATAAGCGCACCGAATGCGTCGATAACGTAATTTCTGCCATCGGCGTCAATCATTCCTTTGCCGTTTACTGCGTAAAACATACGCATATCGTATGCAAAAGACGTATTAAATTCAGATGACGGGTTAACGTCAAGATAACGTATGTATCTTACAAAAGGCGCAATATCGTCCGTTTTCATAAGAAATCTCCTTTGTCGCCGAAACGCAAAAATCCTGAACTCATTATACAATACATTCTTGCAAAAATCAATATGCGGGAAAATTTCCGAACGAAATCACTGTTTTAAATTGTTAAAGGTTTCAAAAAAATTGCAGTCTTTTAAAAGCTGAACAATTTTTTTGATTGACATATTCGATACCTTGTTTGAAATTCTTGTAACCATACTTCTTACGGTAACCTCTTCAACGCACCTCTGTTTTGCAATATCCTTGTATTTCATACCCTCGCACAGATGCTCCAAAAGCTCAAATTCGCTCTTTGAACAGGCAGAAACAATTTGCATACACGCAATAAGCTGTTTTTGCTGAATTTTAAGCTTTATCATTTCGTTTAAAATAATTCTTTCAACGTCGTTTGAAATTGCATTGGGAGAAACAGCGTTGAGAATTGAGTTTATAATTTCAACAATAGACGAATTTTTTGCAATAAAATCCACAAATCCCGCCATATATGCGTCGGTAATTTTTTCGCTGTCAACATACATTGTAAGCGCAATAAGCTTGGTATCGGGAAGGACGCTCAAAATTTTCTTGCCTGCCGTAATACCCGCAGTGTCTGATTCCATCTGAATGTCCATTAAAATAACGTCGGGCTTTTTTGAAACGGCAAGATTATATGCTTCCTTTCCGCTTGTGGCAGCCGCAACAACCTCAATATTGTGTTCGTTTTTTAAAGTGTAGCACAAGTGATTTCGGATTTCTTCCATATCGTCAACAATCATAATTCTGATTTTTCCATTGCCGTTCTCCTTTATGCTTCAAAATCGTCGGGCAAAAGAACATAAAAGGTTGTTCCTGCCCCCGCCTTGCTTTTTACAGAAATGTTTCCGTGGTGATACTGCACTATCCGTTTGGAAAATGCAAGACCGACACCCCAGTTTAAAACTCTTGTCTTTGTGGTATAAAATTCATCAAAAATGTGCCTCATCTGCTTTCTTTTCATTCCCACTCCGTTGTCCGAAACCGCAAGCACAATCCATTCATATTCCTGAATTATCGACACCGTTATCACGCCGTCGCTGCGGCCCGATTCTTCAATTGCCTGAACGGCATTCTGCAAAATATTGCATACCGCCTCGGTACCGAAAATTTCAGCTACGAATATGAAAAAGATGTCATTGCGGTTATATGCCTTTATGACGCAGACGGCAATATGCGCAGCATATCGTATTCAAACGGGGAAAACGGTGTTGCAAAAGCGCAGATAAGCGTTCTGGAAAATGCTGTCGGTTACAGCGTAAGGGCGTTTATGTGCGAGAGCTTTGAAAATTCGTCGCCGCTTTCGGGCGTGATGGAATTAAAGTGAAAAATTTTTTGCGTCAACAATTTTTCAGAGAGTGAGAAAAGCTATGAAAAAAATTCTTTGCGGAGTGTTTGTTCTTATTTTTACGTTTTTTACTGCCGTTTGTGCAATCGCCTATGACGAGGACGAGGCATATGTGCCGTATGACTGGGACAATATAAAGGGAAATAATCTTACGCTTGTAAAAGATGTGCCCGAACCCGCATATGAATATACAAAACCCGAAATTACATCTCCTCTTGCCGAATATGTGTTCGGAAACGAAAAATGCGGATGCGTAAATTTATACAGCCTTACCCAAGGAAAAAATGCGCAGAACGAAAAATCGGCGTCGTTTGTGCTGGCGAGCGATAATTTTGATGCAGACTATGTTTATTTCAGAAAGGGCACTGCGGTGCTGAAAAGGTATACCGCTTCGTCGCTTCTCGGAAAAGACGTGCTGTTTGAGGCGGAGGGAACTCTTTTTTATGTGACCGCCGTGAGGGACAGCAATTGCATATATTTTAAAATTGCTCCCGACGGCGAAAAGGAGAGGGCAGAAATTTCGCTTGATACCTCTTTCGGCAATGCAAAAGTTTTTCTTGACGCAAATCCGTCGTTTTACAAAAACAACAAAAAATATGTGATTGCGGCGGCGTTTTACGATAAAAACGGTGCGCTTACAGATGTAAAGCTTGCAATGCCTCCTTTTTGTGCGCTTGATGTGCAGCCGGCCGAAGATGCTGTAAAAATGAGGGCTTTTGCGCTTGGTTCTTTTGACACACTTAAGCCTGCTGCAGATATTAAAGAGTATATTTTTAAATAGCATTAAAAATGGGCCGTAATTTATACGGCTTGTTTTTTTAAAGAAAAAATATTTATTTTACACAAAAAATGCGTTATTATGAATGTTGTTTTTTGCAAAATTGAATGGTATTATTGTGATATAACATAAAAAAGGATTGTGGAAAATTATGATAACAAGAAAAAAGAAAAGAGAAGCGAGAGTCGGCATATTTGCGGTGGCTCACGCAACATATTGGGCGCAGTTTGACGGACTTGAAAAAAACATTATGGGTTTTCATTCCGATTTTGTAAAATCGGTTGAAAAAAACGGCGTTGAGGTTATAGATTTCGGAATGATTGACAGCAGCGAAAAGGCATATGCCGCGGTAAAAAAGATTATGGCATCAGATGTTGACATTCTGTTTTGCAATATGGTTACATATGCCACGTCGTCGGTGTTTGCACCGATTATAAAAGAAATAAACAGACCTGTTATACTTACCGCACTGCAGCCGAGGGCGGCGCTTGACTACACAAAGGCAAACACATTTATGCAGCTTGAAAACGACAATATCTGCTCGGTGCCTGAATTTACAGGCGTCGCAATACGCCTCGGGAAAAAGGTTGCGGATGTTATAATAGGCAGTCTTTATGACGATAAGGATGCAGAAAAGGATGTTGCCGAATGGTGCGAAATTGCAAAGGTGCTGCACGATTTAAGAGGTGCAAGAATGGGGCTTATGGGTCACACAATGGAGGCAATGTACGATATGCACGCCGACCCGACGGCAATTTCCAAAGCGTTTGACCTCCATGTTCCGCTGTTTGAAATTGACGATGTTATACGTGAATACAATACGGTGACGGAGGAGGAAATTCAAAAAAAGATTGAGCTTATAGACAAAGAATTTGATATGCCCGAGCCGAAATCCGACCCCGTTACGTCAAAGCTTACCGATGAGGACAAATATCAGGCGGCAAAAACGGCGGCGGCTCTGGATAAATTTGTAGAAAAACACAATCTTACGGGTCTTGCATACTATTATGAGGGCAGCGAAGGAAGCCTTCACAGGAAAATTGCGTCCACGTTTATTGTAGGAAATTCAATATTAAATGCGCAGGGCTTTCCAATGTGCGGAGAATATGACATAAAAACGTCAATAGCAATGCTCATTATGGACAGGCTTGACATAGGCGGAAGTTTTGCGGAATTTCATCCGTTCGATTTTAAAGAGGATTTTATTCTCGTAGGTCACGACGGACCGCACCACCTTGCCGTTGCTCAGGGAAAACCGATTTTGAGAAGTCTTAAAAAATACCACGGTAAGCCCGGTCACGGCGCTTCGGTTGAATTTAAGCTTAAAGAAGGTCCGATAACAATGCTTGGAATTACGCAGAACGCAAACGGCGGTTTTAAGTTTGTGATAGGAGAGGGAATATCAAAAGCGGGGGCAATTCCGCCTACGGGAAACACAAATACAAGAGGATTTTTCTATCCGACAACAAAAGAATTTGTTAAAAAATGGGTTTTGCAGGGGCCGACGCACCATTATGCGCTCGGCATAGGACATCACGCAGAAACGATTGCGAAAATTGCGGACGTTTTGGGAATAGAAAGTGTGATTGTAAAATGATTGAACGTTTTTTGCAGAAATTCAAAAATTCCGACTCGGTAACGTGTGTATTTTTGGGCGACAGCGTAACGCAGGGGTATTTTGAATCAATAGAAGGTATGCACGGCGTTACCGATTACGAAAGCGTGTATCACAGCGTTTTGCGCCGAATGGTAAATGATGTTTTTCCACACAAAAGGTTTAACGTTATAAATTCGGGCAAAGGGGGAGATTGTGCTCCGGCAGGGCTTAAAAGGCTTGAACCCGACGTTTTGCGCCACAATCCCGACCTTGCGGTTGTGTGCTACGGATTAAATGATGTAAACGGCGAAATATCAGATTATGTAAATTCGCTCGGCGCCATATTTAAAAAGATTAAAGATGCGCAGACAGACGTAATATTTATGACGCCGAATATGCTTAACACCAAGGTTACCGGCAATATTTTAAAAGATTATGCAGCACGGACGGCACAGTATCAGAACGGCGGCAAAATGGATGAATTTATAAATGCCGCAGCAAATGAGGCAAGGCGCAGCGGCGTTTATATTGCCGACTGTTACGGAAAGTGGAAACAGCTTGAAAAAAGCGGAGCGGATATTAACCTTCTTCTTGCAAACCGAATTAATCATCCGACAAGAAGGATGCATATTTTGTTTGCCGAAACGCTTTTTAACACTATATTTTTTGAGGAGTAACCGATTATGAGCGATAATTTGACACAGTTTAAAAACCCAGATTCTTCGTATTACGGCACGGATTTTTGGATGCTTAACGACGCTCTTTCATATGGTGAGCTTCTTTTTCAGCTCGGCGAAATGGCGGACAAAGGAACGAAAAGTATTCTTGTGCGCACATATTCGGGGCTTAATTCCGATTATCCGGGAGAAGATTTTAAGAAAAAGACGCATTTTATAGTTGAAAATGCAAAAAAGCTTGGAATAAATGTTTTTTTGCAGGCAAAATATATGCCCGAGTGCGTTTTAAATCTTCCCAAAGAATATGCGGTAAGCCACATTGTGCCCAAAAAAAAGCGTGACGTTTCGGATACTGACAGCGTTATATGCACGTATGACGGCATATGCTTTTGCATATGCGCCTCCGATTCGATTATAGACCTCTTTGACAAAGATGCGGTGGATTATTACATAAAGGACTGCTACGAGGATATGTGGGCGGATTTTGAAGAGTTTTACGGCAATGCCGTTTCGGCGGTGTGGGTTGACGAGCCTGCCTTCGGAAGGGCAAATCCGCCGTATCCGAAAAACTTTTTTCAAACCTTTGAAAAAGAATACGGATACGATTTAAAGCCTTGTGTGTATAAGCTCTGGTATAATACAGACGGCAGCAAAACAGTGAGATATCATTATTGGTCGCTTATAAGCCGCCTTATGGAAAAAAACTATTTTAAGCGGCTTTTAGATTGGTGCGGCAAAAAAAATCTTATGTTTTCGGGCCATCTTCTCGGCGAGGACTGCCTTAAAAATCAGATACGCTTTTCGGGCGCAATAATGCCGTATTACAAGTATTTTGACATTCCGGGAATTGACATTCTTACCATGAATGCAAACTGGAACAACTCTCCCGTAAAGCAAAAGCCGGGCGACGAACTTAGAGATATTCAAAGGCTTTACACCACTCCCATACAGGTTTCGTCAGCCGCAAATCAGGCAGGAAACGGCGAGCATATTTTGTGCGAAATGTACGGAGCGTCCACCGAAAATATGACCTTTAAAAATCAGATGTATCTTTTTAACCGTCTTGCGGTGTACGGCGTAAACCACCGCAGTGTCCACGGCATTTTTTATTCGCTTGCCGGGCGGCGGAAAAGAGGCTATGCGCCGCATATAAATTATTATCAGCCGTATTGGAAAAAGTATAAAAATATGTATGATTACTGCGCAAGGGCAGGAAAGTTTTTGCGTTTCGGCAATGCGTGCGCAGACGTTTTGGTTCTGCATCCTTTGGAAACGGCATATACACTTTTAAACGAAAAGCTCCCCGACGGCGGCGACGATACCGATATAGACCGGTTTGATTATTGGTTTTTTACCCTTATGTCAAATCTTAAGGCGGCGCATATAGAATTTGACCTCGGCGATTTTTCAACCGTTGCCGAAAAAGGCTCAGTTACGTGCGGCGTAAGCATAAGAGTTGGAAATATGGAGTACAAAACCGTTGTTCTGCCAAGGCTTGACGTTTTAAGCACGCCCGTTTACAATTTGTTAAAACGCTTTTCCGATATGGGCGGAAACGTTATATGCATAGGAAATCCGCCGTCAATGCTTGACGGCCGTGAGTTTGATTTTTCCGATAAAATAAACTTTGAATATGCCCCCGTGACAGGATATATACCTTGCATTAAAAGGTATGGCGGCTCGTATAAGATAGACGGCACCGATTCGGCGGCACATATTATTGTTTATCACCGAAAGGATGAAGAAAACGACTATTTTATGCTTATGAATACCGACTGTGCGCATAAAAAGGATTTTGAATTGCTGCTGTGCGGAAAAAAGCAGGTTAAAATATGGGATTGCGAAAGCGGAAACACAAAGAGCGCATATTCTGATTTTGACGGCGAAAACACCGTGTTCTGCGGCACAATAGAGGCGGGCGAAGGTATATTTTTATCGTTTGAAAACGAAAAAGAGCCTTGCAAAAAACCTAAGGCTGTGTCCGAAACCGCAATTGAGCTTACAAGAGGCTGGTCGGCAGAGCGAAAACAGAAAAACGTACTTCTTTTGGAATATTGCAAATATCGCACCGAAAATGCTGAATTTTCGCACACTATGCCTATTCTTGCCGTAAACGAGATTTTGTACGCAGAAGATAAAGAAAGAGATATTGAGCTGTGCTTTGAATTTGAAACGGATTTTGAAATTGAGGGAATGTCGCTTGCTTTGGAGGATATCGAAAACTGCGAAATTTTGCTTAACAAGGTGCATATCGAAAAAAACATAACGGGATTTTATATTGACAAAGGCTTTAAAACAATCGGTTTGCCGAAGTGCAGATTTGGAAAGAACGAAATTACCGTTTATAAAAAATATATTCCGCTTTCAAAAACATCAAAAAGCCTTTCGGGCATATTTGAAAATTCAAGCGGCACAGAACTTGAATGTATGTATCTTCTCGGCGATTTTGCCGTATCGGGCACGGTGGAAAACTGCCTTAACGGATGCGTGCGGATGAACAGAAGATTTACTTTGACGCACGATAAAAAAATCCTTAAACACAGCGATATGACAAGCGAGGGTTATCCGTTTTACGCAGGTTCGGCGGTTATGTCAAAATCGGTTTATATAGATGAGAAAGAGCAGTTCAATGACGCTTTTGTATATATAAACTGCCTTAATGCAGCCGTTGCGGCCGTTTATATAAACGGCGAATTTATAGGCGATATAAGCCGTGGGCCGAAAAGGCTGAGTTGTTTTAACAGCCTTAAATCGGGGAAAAACGTTATTGAGTTTGAGCTTTTCGGCACTTTGCGCAACGTGTTCGGGCCGTCGCACAGACCGATAGGGGAAAGGGGCAACACCTTCGGCGATACGCCGTCCAGAAAAAGAGGCTGCTACGGCTATTTTGACGAGCCGTGGATTCCTATGAATACAGATATACCGGGCTGGCAGGACAATACCGATACGGATACCGACAACTGGACGTCCTCATATAATCTTCTTTCGTTCGGAACAGACGGCGTCAAACTGATTTTGTGCAAATAACGGCAATAAAAAAGATACCGTACGGTATCTTTTTTTGTTGCAAATTTTCCCTTGCCCCAGCCGAAAGAAAAAATTTTCCGCCTTGCAAAAAGATTATAATTTTTTGTATTCTTCGTTAAGTTCCAATAGTAAATCATACAGCCTTGTAGGATTTAACATACTCCACTCCCATACTCTGAACGCATACGCATAAGAAAGAAGAAATCTTTCATTAGCCGGTGGCAAATCGCTGTAGTCCATTACCAGAAGCTTTTCCAGTTCGGGTATTATTGTTCCCTCAAGCTGTTCCGTTGTGCTTTCGCCCGGTACGTTAACGCTCCTTCTGAACAGCTCGTCCTTACTTATTTTAAGCGCCATTCTTACATTTTCTTTAAAAATTTCAATTTTTTTGTTATCCATTTTGTATGCCTTCCCTTCAAAGTCTGTTAAAAATTTCTGCATCTTCCTGCGAAAATTCGTCAAAAGAATTGATAATTTTAATCTGTCCGTCCGAAGTCATTTCATCAATATGAGAAATAATCCATTCGCCGTGGTATGTACCGTCAAGGTCACAGATAAGCTCTTCGCCGCTGTCATCTTCAATATAATACAACAATAAATTATTTTCAATATTTAATTTGCAATAAACCCACCGACGGTGATTTTTGCCTTTGAAATATACATAATTTTCGATTTTTTCATATTTTTCAATATCGTTTACCAGACACACATTGTATTTGCAATTTGTAAGCAGTTTGCAGTCTTTGTTGGAACGGCTTTGATGCAGAACCTGATATGTTCCGTCACCGAAGGCCTCGGCGGTGTCCTTCCACGCAGGGTATTTCAGCTCCCCTCCGCCAGTTCCGAGGTGTGATATAACGGTAAATGCAATCAGTAAAACAAGTATAAGTCTTCTCATTTTATGCCTCTTTGGTTTCTGTATTTATAACGCACATCAAGGCGGAAAGAAAAAATTTTCCGCCTTGAAAAAAGGTTATAATTTTTTGTATTCTTTGTTCAGAGTTACAAGCAGAATGTAAAGTCTTGAAGGATTTAACATGCTCCACTCCCATATTCTGAACGCATCCGCAAACGAAAGAAGATATCTGTCTTCAATCGGCGGCAGGTCGCTGTAATCCATTTTCAAAAAATTTTCCAGTTCGGGTATTATTATTTTTTCAAGCTGTTCAACAGTACTCTCGCCGGGCATATCGTTCTTTCTTCTTCTCAGCTCGTCCTTGCTTATTTTAAGCGCCTTTGCTACCATTTTTTTAAATGCTTCAACTTTTTTGTTATCCATTTTGTATGCCTTCCCTTCAAAGTCTGTTAAAAATTTCTGCATCTTCCTGTGAAAATTCGTCAAAAGAATTGATAATTTTAATCTGTTCGTCCGAAGTCATTTCGTCAATATGAGAAATAATCCATTGGCCGTGGTATGTGCCGTCAAGGTCACAGATAAGCTCTTCGCCGCTGTCATCTTCAATATAGTACAACAATAGATTATTTTCAATATTTAATTTGCAAAAAATCCTTTGACAGTGATTTTTTCCTTTAAAGTATACATAATTTTCGATTTTTTCATATTTTTCAATTTTTGTTGCCAAGCACTCGTTATATTTGCAGTTTGTAAGAGTTTCTAAGTCCTCTTTGTACCCGGTAATGCGCAGAACCTGATATGTTCCGTCACCGAAAGCCTCGGCGGTGTCCTTCCACGCAGGGTATTTCAGCTCCCCTCCGCCCGTTCCGAGGTGTGATATAACTATAAATACAATCAGTAAAACAAGTATAAGTCTTCTCATTTTATGCCTCAATGTTTTCGGTATTTATAACGCACATCAAGGCGGAAAGAAAAAATTTTCCGCCTTGCAAATGTTTTATAACTCTTTGTATTTGTCGTTCAAAATTAAGAGCAGAAGGTAAAGCCTTGAAGGATTTAACATGCTCCACTCCCATACTCTAAACGCATACCCAAACGAAAAAAGATATCTTTTATCGGCCGGCGGTAAATTGCTGTAATCCATTTTTGAAAGCTTTTCCAGCTCGGGTATTATTATTTTTTCAAGCTGTTCAACAGTACTCTCGCCGGGCATACCGTGAGTTCTTCTGAACAGCTCGTCCTTGCTTATTTCAAGCGCCTTTGCTATCATTTTTTTAAATGTTTCAACTTTTTTGTTATCCATTTTTATCTCCTCACTCAATGTTAATGCTGCATAAAAAACTGTTCGCCGTTGAAATAACCGCCTCGCTGTCCTCTGTATTGCGGCGATTTAAAACCGCCCTTGCAATTGTGTTTATATTTTCGGCATTTACAATATCGTATAAAGTGTTGATGACGCTGCACCTTACAGCATAATCTTTGTGATTGAGCATACCGAGAATGTCGCTCAGTCTGCCGTTTTCGCCGAGGATGTAAAGCCCTTTGTATGCCGATATTTTTATCTGACCGTCATATTTTTTTATGCAGTCGTAAAAGAGATTTTTCATTTTGCTTGTATCCGAATTAACATTTTGCATTATGTCAATTGCGGAAAGAAGAGCAAAATTTTTGACAAGAAGACTGCCGTCATTTTCAAAAATACGCAAAAGCCTTAAAAATACCTTTTTGCTCGGATAAACCGCAAGGCTGTCGCAGGCATTTGTCCGCACAAGTTCGTCAGAATCACCGCATAAATCCAAAAGCGCATTTTCGGCATCTTCGCCGCTGAAATCAACAAGCAGCCGTGCAATTAAACTTCTTGTTTCCGCATTGCCGCTGCTGGCATTTTTTATTAAAAATCTTAAATCGTCATCATTTTTTGCGTCCTTTTTCTCTATGTTTTCAAGTTTTTTTATAAGAGATGCCGACTTTTTATCCATTTTGTATGCCTTCCCTTCAAAGTCTGTTAAAAATTTCTGCATCTTCCTGTGAAAATTCGTCAAAAGAATTGATAATTTATGCCTCAATGTTTTCGGTATTTATAACGCACATCAAGGCGGAAAGAAAAAATTTTCCGCCTTACAAAAAAGGTTATAACTCTTTGTATTTGTCGTTCAAAATTAAGAGCAGAAGGTAAAGCCTTGAAGGATTTAACATGCTCCACTCCCATACTCTAAACGCATATCCAAACGAAAAAAGATATCTTTTATCGGCCGGCGGTAAATTGCTGTAATCCATTTTTGAAAACTTTTCCAGCTCGGGTATTATTACTTTTTCAAGCTGTTCAACAGTACTCTCGCCGGGCATACCGTTCTTTCTTCTTCTCAGCTCGTCCTTACTTATTGCGAGCGCTTTTGCTACCATTTTTTTAAATGCTTCAATTTTTTTGTTATCCATTTTGTATGCCTTCCCTTCAAAGTCTGTTAAAAATTTCCGCATCTTCCTGTGAAAATTCGTCAAAAGAATTGATAATTTATGCCTCAATGTTTTCGGTATTTATAACGCACATCAAGGCGGAAAGAAAAAATTTTCCGCCTTGCAAAAAGATTATAACTCTTTGTATTCTTTGTTAAGTTCCGATAATAAATCATACAGCCTTGTAGGATTTAACAAACTCCACTCCCATACTCTGAACGCATACGCATAAGAAAGAAGAAATCTTTTATTAGCCGGTGGCAAATCGCTGTAGTCCATTACCAGAAGCTTTTCCAGTTCGGGTATTATTGTTCCCTCAAGCTGTTCCGTTGTGCTTTCGCCCGGTACGTTAACGCTTCTTCTGAACAGTTCGTCCTTACTTATTTTAAGCGCCATTCTTACATTTTCTTTAAACATTTCAACTTTTTTGTTATCCATTTTTATCTCCTCACTTTTTAATTATTTTTGATGTGTCTGTAATATAGAATTGATGTGCTCCGCCGGGCTGATCGAAGTTTGGTGCAACTGTGCCCTCCAACAGCCTTGTCCCCTTTGGTATAACATATTCATCTACATATTTACATGTGTTTCCGGGTGGCAGAGCCAAATCTCTTGCCGGAAATTGGGTTTTTGATGTAGTATACCAGTGCCCTGCTTTAACCGCTCCTCCGCCGTGATATCTGTAAACAATTGTATCCTCCTTTAGAATTGTTACTTTCGCATCGCTCGTAAATGCCCCATATACATCCGCACGATGGTTTAACCCTACTTCTTCCGAAATAAATCTCTCGACTTCATCGCTGTATTTTGCCGTTTTTTTACTTACATCCGCAATATCATCTGCATATTTTGCGGCATCCGAGGCTTTATCCAGACTCTTTGCAGTATCCGCAATGTTATCTGCGTATTTCAAACCTCTTTTCGGAATGTTAAACAAATCATTACCGTATTTAAGAATGCCGACTGAAGATGCAAGAGAAATGTATTCAAACAGTAACGTCATTATATGTCCGGGGGTGGGTTTAAAATGAATTAAATCATAGGCAATATCACGTAAATCAAAAACGATATCATAGTTTTTAAATGAGAGCGCTAACCCAACCAAAAATCGTGCTATTTCGCCCGAAAGGGTGGATTCTCCTGCAAAGTCGCCCAGTATCAGCTGTTTAAGCACACTTTCAAACCAATTTGACACCGCTGTGAATATGTCGGTTTCTTCTTTTATATACGAATTTATGTCGGCAGGAGTCATATAGCCTGTCACATTACCGTCTTTGTCCAAAACTTCAGCCATACAGTCGCAGTTCGGATGAAACGGTATAAAATTTTTACCTGCAACCGCATCATCTATGGATATGGAATTTCCGACAAAAACTTCACATTTTGAGCAATCCTCACCGCTTGAAACAATGCGGTATGATGCCGCTCCGTTTTCGGCATACAGACATAGCATATTGTACGTCAGGAGCGTGTTTGTATTGTTGGTTATCAGGCTTGTCAGACGGTTTGCCTGTTTGCAGACGGTAAAAAACATACTCAGCATAAAAATCGATGAGTTGTTGTTTTTTAAAATCTGCTCGTCAAGCTTGCCAAGTACCGCTTGCGAAAATTCGCTGCGCAAGTTTTCTGTTTTTCTTTCAAAATCGTCATTGTAATTTTTAATTGTTTCGGCGCATTTTTTGTTGCCGGTTTTTCTTGCTCTTTCTATACACAATGTTGCAAGAGATTTTTGGTCCGCTTCAATTTCAGCAAATCCGGTGTCAATTGTTGATTTGATACGAAGTGTTAAAATTTCATACGGCGAAACAAACCTGTTTTTAAATTTTTTCTGTTCATCCTCCTTTAAAAGCTGCCTTTCGGGCAGAGTAATATTTTCTTTCATTTTTGAAAGCAAATCAGTGTCGCTGTTTCCCGAAGCAAATGAAGCGTAAATGTTTGAAATTTCGTTCAGTATATCGGTTTTTATATAATTTGCTTTCAGTGTAAAAACATTTTCCGCCATTTTTTCCCTCCTTTTTATCTCTATTGTAGCGATAAAAAAGAGGAAATTTCGGAAAGTTTACAAAAATCTCCGTTTGCAAAAAACTACAAACGGAGATAAAAATCAATGGTTAGAGAATGTTGTTTTGGTGCTTATTCCGCTTATTCTGCCGATTTTACCCGTAAGGGCATTCGTTTCGTCCTGCGGAGCGTCCACGGCAACGCTTATAACGGAAATACCTTTTTTCTTGTACGGAATACCCATTCTTCCGATGATATAATCTTTATATTCGTGCAAAACCTTATTGAGCGCTTCGGTTTGATCAATATCTTCAACAATAATCGAAATAAGCGCAACCCTTGTTTCTGTCATAAAAACCTCCTAAAACCTGAAATCTCTTATTCCTTCTTCAATCTTTTTAAGATTTTCTATGCAAATATTTTTAACCTTTTCTTTCGGAATGTTTTCAAGCTCTTTTTTGATAAGCGCCTCGCCTGCCTTAACCGTTTCGGGCGAAGCATAATCAACCAAAAATTCTTTTAACGTCATAAGCGCATTGGGATGGCAGCAGTTTTGAATTTGCCCCGACTTGCAAAGCGACATAAACCTGTCGCCCGTCCTTCCTTCACGGTAGCACGCCGTGCAGAAAGAGGGTATGTATCCCATTTTCATAAGCCAGCGCAAAACCTCGTCAAGAGTACGCTGGTCCGATACGTCAAACTGCTCGGTTTCGTGAGGTCTTTCCTTCTCGGTATATCCGCCGACAGACGTTCTCGACGCACCGCTTATCTGCGACACTCCAAGTCTTATTACCTTTTCTCTTACAGCCTGGCTCTCTCTTGTTGAAATAATCATTCCCGTATACGGAACGGCAATTCTTATAAGTGCGCAAAGCTTTGCAAAAATATCGTCGCTTATGCCGTTGTCAAAAATGTCCGGGTCAATATCGTCCGCTTTTTTAATTCTCGGAACGCTTATTGTGTGCGGACCCACGCCGTGAACAGCTTCAAGATGTTCTGCGTGCATTAAAAGACCGGCAAATTCATATTTATACATTTCAAGCCCGAACAAAACGCCGAGTCCGACATCATCAATGCCGCCCTCCATAGCCCTGTCCATAGCCTCGGTATGATAGTTGTAATCGTGCTTGGGACCTGTGGGGTGAAGGTTTAAATAGCTCTCCTTGTGATACGTTTCCTGAAAAAGGATATACGTTCCTATGCCTGCCTCTTTAAGCTTTCGGTAGCTTTCAACGTCTGTTGCGGCAATGTTTACGTTAACCCTTCTTATTTCGCCGTGTTTGTTCTTTATGGAATAAATTGTTTTAATGCTCTCCAAAATATATTCAAGCGGATTGTTTACAGGATCTTCTCCGGCTTCGATTGCAAGACGTTTGTGACCCATATTCTGAAGCGCAACAACCTCTTTTTTAATTTCCTCCTGCGTAAGCTTTTTGCGGGGGATATGCTTGTTAACGGCGTGATACGGACAGTATACGCAGCCGTTTACGCAATAATTTGAAAGATAAAGCGGTGCAAAAATTACGATTCGGTTGCCGTAGAATGCCTTTTTGATTTCTTCGGCAAGCGCATACATTTTTTCAATTTTTTCGGGAATTTCGCACGCTAAAAGCACCGAAGCCTCTCTGTGGTCAAGACCCCTGCAAAAGGTGCCTTTTTCGGTTTTGTAAGGACGTGCCTTTTCAAGAATTTCGTCGATAAGCGCCTCGTTGTTTTTGTTTTGCTCAGCATACTCAAGCGTTTTTCTTATTTCCTCATCATTTATAAATTCGTCTGCGATAAGCGAATTTTTGTCATACTTATACATTTTTAAATTTCCTTTCTTTCGGCTCAGAATTTTCTTTGCCGTTAGTTATGTGTAAAACTTATTCTAATTTTAACACATATTTTTTTGTATGTCAAATTTTCGGATGTGAAAAAACGGTGCCGTAATCTTTACAGCACCGTTTCTTCGGATAATTATAAATTTTACAAAACTTTTATTTGTCGCAGTTTTTCATGCCCACGCCCGTCTTTTTGAGACGCAAATCTTCTTCAAGAAGCCGTAACGCTTCACCGAATCTCTGATAATGCACAACCTCACGGGCACGCAAAAACCTTATTGCGTCATTAACGTCGGGGTCGTCGGACAATCTTAATATATTGTCATACGTTGCACGTGCCTTTTGTTCTGCCGCAAGGTCCTCGTTAAGGTCTGCAATGGGGTCGCCGGTAACTGCAAGATATGCGGCGGTAAAGGGGTCGCCGTTGCTGTTTGCGGGATAAACGCCCGTTGAATGATTCATAAAATAATCGCCGAAGCCGGAATCCTTAACGATTTTCGAGTCCAAATCTCTGGTGAGCTGATAAACAATTGCACCGACCATTTCAAGGTGCGCAAGTTCTTCAGTACCTATATCGTGTACAAAAATGCTTTTAAAAACAGGAAATTATGTAAAAATGTATAATAACGGATAATTAAAAACAAATTTACAAACAAAATTTAAAGAGCAAATTTTTAAGCGGTTTTAAAATGCTCCGACAAAACCGCACGAAGGGCATTTGCGCTTGACGAATTGACATAACGTATGGTTGTGCCGCTTTTTTCCGCCTGCCTTGTTGCGGCGTTAAGCATTTTATGTGCAACGGTTTTTGTGAAAACCACAATCATTTCGGGCGTACCTATCTGATTTTGAAAATTTGCGGGACATTGCGTAAAAACCTTGCATTTGCACCCGTGTTTTTTGCATATTTCTTTATATTGGCAGTGCATACAATCGTGACCGCCCACAATTACTATATTCAATTTCTTCAACTCCTAAAACAAACTGCAAATAAGTTAGTTTAAACTAACTTGATTAAGATAATACCATATTTTATCTTTCCTGTCAATAGTTAATATAAATTTTGCCAAAAAATTTTTGCCTCAAAAATAATAAAATCATACTTTGGTATGATGACATAAAAAACAGTATGTGATATAATATTATACGACAAAAATTTCGGAAGGGGACTGATAAAATAAATAGCAGAAATTATTCAAGAAAGCGATTGAAAAAATTATATATGGAGGAGTTGCATTATGACAAAAAAGGTACATATTAAAAAGCGGCAGCGAAGGAGTGCTTAATATCACCGGCTCAAAATTCGCAATCATTTCTTCCACAGCTGTAAGCGATAATCCTTTGGAAATCGAGGGAAATATCCGTCTTAACATTTCGGGCTGCAAGTCGCACGCAATTTATTATCAGACAGGTTCTGTAATTTTCAGCGGCGATATAAAGACAAAAAACAGCGGTGATTACAGCGTGTCGGTTACGGGTGCTGACAACGCAAATTACACTCTTGAAAACGGAACAAATCTTACAAAAAATTACACAATAGAGCTAAAAGAGCTTACTTATGATAATATAACCGCAATAGCAGACGTTTCGTGGGACGAAGAAAAACAGCTTGTGACAATAACCGGTGAAAATGTCAAAACAGGCAAAGAGGTTGTGATTTTAATTACAATAGATTCAGACACGGCATATGTAAACGGCAAAGAAGTTAAGCTTGATTCCCCGGCATTTATCGAAAATGACCGCACATACACGCCTATCCGCTTTATCTCCGAGGAACTTGGCGCAAGCGTTTCGCGGATTGAGGACGAACAAAAGGTTGTTATCACAAAATAGTCGGCATATTTTATACAAAGAGGGCATATTTTTTGAATTATGTCCTCTTTTTTAAGTAATATCACATTGCAGTCAAAAAAGGGTTTATAAATATTGATTTTGCATTTTTGCTGTGATATAATGTAAGAAAAGATGCCGCATTAGTCGCTCCTCAATAAGAAAGCATTGGTTTTGAAGCTGTATTTTAAATTCATACTGCGTCAAAACCTGCCATATGCGGTATGCATAATGGCAGGTTTTATTTCTTGTCTGAATTGTAAAATCCAATATTCAAAACTGCTTTGCACCTTAAAAACGAGATTTTTTGATGAATTTCAAGGCAAAAAAGCGAGTAATCCTGACGGATTGCGAGTTTTTTTAACGCAGAAAGGCGCAAAAAATATGTTTTTAAGGCAATGCTTACTTATCGAGGAGTGGCTTTCTGCCGCTTTATTTACGGTAAAGACGGTTCTTGCGCAAAAAATATAATTATGAAAGGCAGATGTTTATGTATTTGAAAAAAATTATGTGTACCGCACTGAGTACGGTAATGCTTGCCTGTGCAGCATTTTCTCCGGCGGCAAATGCCTGGAGCGTTTACGATTCGGATTATGGTATGGAATGGAACGAGCAAAGTAAAACTGCCGTAACCGATGGTATGGAGGAATACCGCCAGAATGATTCGCTCGAATCATTGGTTTATACTATCCGTGATGACGGTTCGGCGATGATTACAAGTTATTCGGCGAAATTCTGGCACGACCCCGATCCGAATTTTACGGTTGAACTTAATATTCCGTCCGAAATAGACGGTCACCTTGTTACGGCGATAGGTGACGGAGCACTTCGTGAAAGTGCAACAAAAATTTCCGGTATCACGCTTCCGCCTACGATAAAGGAAATAGGAAACAGAGCCATTGACTGTCGGTACTTAAAAAACTTAAAATTAAACGACGGACTTGAAGTTATAAAAGATTACGCCATTAACTGCGGCGACCTACTTGAAACACTGGTTATCCCCGAAAGTGTGAAATACATAGGAGACGAAGCAATAAGCGGGGAGGCGCTTAAAAATATTACAATGCCGGGAGGCCTTGAATATATGGGAAAAAGAATATTCTTCGGCTCGGCATATGATAAAGACGCAAATAACCGTGTGGACGGAATTCAGTATCACGGTCAATATCTGATTGCCGGAATCCGAATCGGCTATGCCGAAATTGACAATCCCGACCCGTCCGCACCGACCGAGAATAAGCAGATTCATGAGTGGGAAGCTGTCGGCGATATTGAAATCCGCGAGGGTACAACTCTTATGGGTGTTGACGCATTTGAAATGTCAGATATCACCTCAGTTAAATTCCCGTCAACGTTAAAATCAATTTCAAAGCTTGGCTTTTCGTGGTGCAAAAAACTTAATAATGTTGTAATTCCGGGTAATGTAAAGGAAATCGGTGACAATGCATTTTCGTGGAATGAAAGCCTTACAAATCTTACGATTGAAGAAGGTGTTGAACATATCGGTCAGGCGGCGTTTTTCCGCTGCAACAACTTGAATGAGGTTACAATTCCGAAAAGCGTAACCAGGATTGATATGCACGCTTTCGGTTGGGACTATGTAAACGACTATGATGTGAGGAACGAAAACCTTGTAATCAAGTGCTGCAGCGGTACGGCGGCTGAGCAGTATGCAAAGGACAACGGCTTTAAGTGCATTCTGCTCGATACAGGCGAGGTTATTGAAAAAGGCGAACCCACCGCCGCAGCAGACGACAGATTTGTTTGCGAAGAAAAGGGCGAAAAGTGTGCGGTAAAAAGATTTAAAGATATAAAGAGCGCAGACGGCGACCCCGACCACAGCGGCATTGAATTTTGCCTTGACAACGGCATTATGACAGGCACGGGCGCAGATACTTTCTCTCCTGACGATACAATTACAAGAGCGCAGTTTGCAACTATGTTTTACCGTCTTGCAGGTCAGCCCGAGGCAGAAGATAATACAAAATTTACGGATTTGACCCAGAATTGGTATGTAAAACCCGTTGCGTGGGCGGCTGCAAACGGCATTTTGAACGGTACGAGCGACACAGCCTTCTCGCCCGACGACACTGTAACAAGAGAACAGATTGCAGCTATTTTTTACAGATATGCTCAGTCCAAAGGTCTTGATATGAGCGTCGACGAGGGATGGAATCTTTCGGAATCGAGTTATAACGACAGCGGCGAAATATCGGATTATGCGCTTGCGCCTATGAACTGGTGCTTTGCCAGAGGCGTTATGTTTATACATTCCGTAAACGGCTATGAATATGCAATATATCCCAAGGTTGCACCGTCAAGAGCCGATACGGCAACGATGTTTTCAAAGTTTTCGTATGAGTTGAATTCAAAATAAAACCCTTTAGATAAAGAAAAATCC
Source organism: uncultured Clostridia bacterium (assembly GCA_934500875.1). Taxonomy (GTDB): domain Bacteria; phylum Bacillota; class Clostridia; order UMGS1810; family UMGS1810; genus Qingrenia. The sequence continues at coordinate 42,429 of CAKSTL010000003.1, forward strand.
GACAGTGTTCAGACTGTCGGATTTTTTGTGTGCGGCGCATAAAATTCATTTGCGCAAAAAACGAAATCCGAATATTGCCAAGGCTTTCTTACATATATTTTTATAAAAACATTAAACCGCAGGGAGGAGTTTTTATTCTTAAAGCAGCAGCATACTGCCGTGTATCAACAGACAAATACGACCAGAAAAATTCGTTTGAAAGCCAGAAAAGCTATTTTGAAAGGTACATAAGCTTAAATCCGGGTCTTGAAATGACCAAAATCTATGCGGATGAGGGCATAAGCGGAACGGATACAAAAAAACGGACGGAGTTTAACAATATGATTGCCGACGCACAGCTTAAAAAATTCAATCTTATTCTTACAAAAGAGGTATCGAGATTTGCCAGAAATACGGTTGACACCCTGCAATATACAAGAAAACTGAAAAAAATCGGAATCGGCGTAAAATTTTTGCTTGACAATATTTATACCCTTGACCCCGACGCCGAGCTTCGGCTTGCGATTATGGCGTCGCTTGCGCAGGAGGAAAGCCGCAAAACAAGCGAGCGTGTAAAATGGGGGCAAAGACGGCAAATGGAAAGGGGCGTTGTTTTCGGGCGGAGTATGCTCGGATATGACGTCAGAGGCGGAATTATGCGAATAAACGAGGACGGGGCAAAAATTGTCAGGCAGATTTTTCATAAATTTGTTTTTGAGGACAAAAACTGCCGGGCTATTGCAAAAGAGCTTACCGAGGCGGGGCATAAAACACTTTCGGGAAACGAAAAATGGGCGCATACCGTTATATTAAAAATACTCCGCAACGAAAAATATTGCGGCGATTTGACGCAGAAAAAAACCTATACGCCCGATTATCTTACACATTCAAAAAAGTATAATCACGGCGAAGAGGATTTTGTGACAATAAAAAATCATCACGAGCCGATTATAGACAGAAATGTATGGAATACGGCACAGAAAAAACTTAAAAAAAGCAATCCGCCCGTCCGCAAAGATAAGAAAAATGCCTTGCAGCGGTTAAATCCGGACGTTTAAAAGGCAAGAGATGGCGCAAAAGCAAGGATTTTTTGAACACGATATACCTATATCGTTCAAAATGCCCTTTGTTTCAGCGGTGGGCATGGCGTATCTCTGCGAAAGATAGCGCAGCGATGCACTAAGCTCGCCGTCGGGACCGCCATATTGCGCTATTATAAATTTAGCAAGCTCGGGATTTTTATTTTTTATATTTACAGGGTACATAAGACGTCTGTTATAATTCCACATAATTACATTTCTCCTTCCTTCTGCCAGGGCCACGCAAGGGTATCCGAAACCCATTCAAACGGTGTTTTGTCTGATGAGTTCATTGCCGAAAGCGGGCCGAATTTTGATTCATATGCCTTAACTGCGGCACGGTAGGTAAAAACGAGGCTTTTATAAAGCTCGAGTGCCTCCTCGCTGTCACGGTGTGTATCGAGAAACAGCTGCAAATCATATGCGGAAAAACCTATTTCGTCAATTCTTCTTAAAAGTTCATCCTTTTTCATATCATTCCAGTTTGTGCCGTCGGACGGCGAATTCTGTGAGTTGCAGCTTCTTTGTTCTGCGGCGGTATTCTTGCAGCCGCAGCTTAAAACTTCATCTGCCGAAATTTTCATTTTTTGTCTCCTTTCTTAAAAATTAAATTATTTAAACGGATTCATAATAGGATTGTTTTTGTAGGACGAAAACGGAATGTCAAGCGCCTTGAAAACAGTTCCTCTGTTTAACGCCTCCTTTTCGCCGTACAAATCTTCAAACGGCTGATATGCAATGTATGCATACGAAAACATTGGATTTTTGGGCATAAGCGGAATATTTCGGGTCATATTTTTCACCTCTTTCAAAAGTAGTTTCGGTGTTAAAATATGCGAAAAACGAGAAAAATGTCAAAAAAACTATAAAAATAGTACAATTTTACTAAAAATCATATTGACATCTTGTTGAAAATAGTATAAAATAGTAGTGTATTTTGATTTACAAAATTTTTTGATTTTTGCCTGAAACTGCATTCGGATAAGGCTTTAAGGTCGGGTGCAAAAGGCGTATTTAAGTCTGAATGTTTATGAAAATGATTTTGTGTCCGAAAAAAATTTAAGACACGCAAAAGTGCCCTCGGGTGCGTTAAAAATTTAGAAATTTTGATAAAAATTCAAAAATTAATATTTTTAAAAGATAACACCCCGGACGGCGCTTAAAAATCCTTATTTCAAGGAAATTTAAAAAAAGGGGGTTGAAAATCTTTGGTTTATGCAATAATCTGCGTTATCGCAGCAGCAGTGTGTATTGCCGCTTTTTTCGGCGGTGTTGCATATAGAAAGAAAATTGCCGAGGCAAAGTTGGGCGATGCGGAAAAAAAGGCGGAGGAAATAATCGCCGACGCAAAAAAAGAGGCTGAAACAAAAAAGAAAGAAACGCTTCTTTCCGCTAAAGAAGAAATTCATAAAAATCGCACCGAGTTTGACAAGGAAATGAAGGATCGAAGATTTGAGATTAGTCGTCAGGAAAGACGAATTGAGCAAAAAGAGGCAAATCTGGACAAGAAAAATGACGCTTTAGACAAAAAGGACGAAAAATTAAATCAAAAGATTAAGGAACTGGACGTTTTGACGGAGGAAACCCGAAAAACCAAACAGCAGCAGCTTGAAATGCTTGAAAAAATTTCGGGGCTGTCGGTTGACGAGGCAAAGGATTATCTTCTTAAAAACGTTGAAGATGAAGTAAGGCACGAATCGGCTATTATGATTAAGAATATCCTTGACGAAGCCAAGGAAGAAGCTGATAAAAAGGCTAAAAACATAATCAGCACAGCTATTCAGAAGTGTGCCGCAGACCACGTTGCGGAGGCAACCGTTACCGTTGTTGCTCTTCCGAACGATGAAATGAAGGGCAGAATTATCGGACGTGAGGGCAGAAACATAAGAACGCTTGAAACGCTTACCGGTATCGACCTTATCATTGACGATACTCCCGAGGCGGTCGTGCTTTCGGGGTTTGACCCGATAAGACGTGAAATTGCACGTGTTGCGCTTGAAAAGCTTATCGTTGACGGAAGAATTCACCCTGCACGCATTGAAGAAATGGTTGAAAAGGCTCGCAAAGAGGTTGAGGCAATCATCAAGCAGGAAGGCGAACAAGCTACGTTTGACACGGGCGTTCACGGCTTGCATCCTGAGGTTATAAGGCTTCTCGGCAAGCTTAAATACCGCACCAGCTACGGTCAGAATGTGCTTAAACATTCTATAGAAGTATCGAACCTTGCCGGCGTTATGGCGGGTGAGCTGGGCGCTGATGTAAAAATGGCAAAAAGAGCGGGTCTTTTGCACGATATCGGCAAGGCTATGGACCACGAAATTGAAGGCTCGCACATTGAAATCGGTGTTGATATCGCCAAAAAGCATAAAGAATGTGCAGAGGTTATCAATGCCATTGCTTCTCACCACGGCGACACTGAGCCGACAAGCATTGTTGCCTGCATTGTTCAGGCTTGCGACGCTATTTCGGCGGCACGTCCCGGTGCAAGAAGAGAAAATCTTGAAACTTATATTAAACGTCTTGAAGCTCTCGAAGAAATTGCAAATTCCTTTGAAGGTGTTGAAAAATCGTTTGCAATTCAGGCAGGACGTGAAATCAGAATTATTGTTAAGCCCGAAAATGTAAAAGAGGACGAAACAATCCTGGTTGCAAGAGATATCGTTAAGAGAATTGAGTCGGAGCTTGAGTATCCGGGTCAGATTAAGGTTAACGTTATCAGAGAAACAAGAGCAGTTGAATACGCAAAATAAGTAAATTTAAACCGCTTCGGGGTATTTCCGGGGCGGTTTTTTTGCCGGGATTGTAAAAATGCGGCATTCAAAGCTTAATTGCACCATTAGAGCAAAATTATTTTTGATATTTCCAAAAATTTTAAAAATATGTGGCATTTTTATGAAAATTGTGGTAAAATAAAAACAATAGTCAAAATTTTAAAAAAATTTAACGACGTTTATATGTAAGGAGAAAGCTATGACATATGTTAAAAAGTATAATGTTGCAAACGGCGTAAGCTTGAATTTTATAGACGATAAAAAATATAAGACCGTTTCTGTTTCAATGTATCTGAGCAGACACCTTGAAAGAGGAGAGGTTACAAAAAATTCGCTTCTTTCACGTGTGCTTGCCCAAGGAACAAAAAATCTTCCGACCGCAAAGGATATCGACCGCTATTTAAAGAGTCTTTACGGTGCGGCATACTCTGTTTCGGTGCAGAAAAAAGGTGATGTTCAATCAATTGCGTTTGAGTTTTCTTCGCTCGCCGAAAAGTATTCCGAACCGGGAATTATCAAAAAGTGCTTTGATATGATGTTTGAATTTATCTTTAATCCCCTTACCGAAAACGGCGGATTTTTAAAAAAATATACCGATACCGAAAAGGCAAATCTTGAAACCGACATTAAGGCGCTTATAAACGACAAGCGTGCGTATGCGGATTTCAGGTGCATAGAGGAAATGTGCGCAAATGAGAGTGCGGCAATACAGGAAATCGGCTATATTGAGGATTTGGACGGCATTGACGAAAAAAATCTTTATTCGCATTACAAAAAAATAATAACCGAAAGCCCGATTGATATTTTTGTTGCGGGCGACGTTGACCAAGAAGGGATTTTTGCTTATTTGAAGGACGCTTTCGGCGTGCTTAAGACCGATATTGTGCCCGTAAGGATAAACGTTGACAAAAAAGAGGCGGGCGAAATAAAGTATGTTGACGAGAGTATGGATATAACCCAGGGAAAGCTTTCGATAGGCTTGAGAACGGGCATTTCTCCGCTTGATAACGATTACTGGGCACTTGTTGTGGGAAACAGCATTTTCGGCTCGGGCGCACATTCAAAGCTTTTTAACAACGTGCGTGAAAAGCTTAGTCTTGCGTATTATGCGTATTCGAGAATAAGCAGGTACAATTCGATTATGCTTATCGGCTCGGGAATTGAATTTGAAAATTTTAAAAAGGCGAAAAAGGAAATTTTCTTTCAGCTTGAGGCGGTTAAAAAGGGCGATTTTTCCGAAAACGACCTGTTTGTTGCAAAACAGTTTATTATAAACCGCTATAAATCGTATTACGATTCTCCTGCGCTTTTGAAGGATTATTATTTCGGCAACATTCTTTTGGAAAGCGGCGTTTCAATCGAAGAGGCGATAAAAAAGGTTGAGGCGGTTACGGCGGAGGAAATTATTTACGCTTTCTGTAAGATAAAACCCGACACGGTGTACTTTTTGAAGGGGAGGGAATAAAAATGAAGTTTAATAAAATAACAAACAATGCAATTGACGAAACGCTTTATTTCGGCACTCACGAAAGCGGACTGGGAATTTTTGTAATTCCGAAAAAGAATTTCAGCAAAAAATATGCGATAATCGGAGCAAAAATCGGCTCTGTTGACAACACCTTTATTCCCAACGGAGAGAGCGGAGAGATAACCGTTCCCGACGGAATTGCGCACTTTTTGGAGCATAAAATGTTTGAAATGAGCGACGGAAGCGACGCTTTTGCAAAATTTTCGGAATACGGCGCAAACGCAAATGCGTTTACGTCATTTACAAACACCTGCTATCTTTTTTCGTGCACCGATAATTTTTACGAAAGCTTCGAGCACCTTTTAAATTACGTTAAATCGCCCTATTTTACCGATGCAAACGTTGAAAAGGAAAAGGGCATAATCGGTCAGGAAATAAAAATGTATGACGACGACGGCGAATGGAGGGTTATGTTCAACCTTCTCAGAGCGCTTTACAAGGATTTGCCGGTTCGGATTGACATTGCCGGCACGGTGGAGAGCATTTCACACATCACGCCCGACACGCTGTATAAGTGTTACAATACGTTCTACGATCCGTCAAATATGATTTTGTGCGTTGCCGGTGATGTTGACGAGGGCAGAGTGCTTGAAATTACCGACAAAATTATGGGTACAAAAATTACGGGTTCCAAGGCGAGGGGAGTTTATCCCAATGAGCAGGAAAACGTTTTTCAAAAAGAAATAGAGCAGAAATTATCCGTTTCAACTCCGCTTTTTGACATTGGCTTTAAAGATTGCGGAAAATATGCGGGCGACGAAATTTTAAAAAATGAAATAGCGGTAAAAATTATTCTGTCGTCGGTTGCGTCAAAGAGCAGCGACCTGTACGAAAAGCTTTACAATGACGGGCTTATAAACGACGAATTTTCGTATGATTATATGTATGAGGAGCAGTATGCGTGTGCGATAATCGGCGGCGAGAGCAAAGAGCCGAAGAAGGTTTACCAAGAGGTTGTAAAATATCTTGCGGACAAAAAACGCATTGACGCCGACGAATTTGACAGAGCGAAAAAGTCAATATGGGGAGCGTATCTTCGCACTTTCAATGATGTTGAAAACATTTGCTCGGCAATGGTAAGAAATGTTTTAAAGGGTGTAAACTGGTTTGATTTTTCAAATATTTTCGATTCGGTTTCGCTTTCTTTTGTAAACGAAAAATACCGGAAGCTTTTCTGCGACGAGGATAAACAGGCGCTTTCGGTGGTTTATCCGGCATAAAGGTTTTAAGATTGAAAAGGGGCGGTATTTGTGACAAAAATAAGCTTTCCGGGGCTTAATATTGGCTGGTTTTATATAAATCCCATTGCATTTGAGGTTTTTAATTTTAAAGTTCACTGGTACGGAATTATCATTGCGCTCGGTTTTGCGCTTGCGGTTTTATACTGTATAAAAATCAAAGATTATGCAAACGTATCTTCGGACAATATTTTGGATATTGCAATTTACGGCGCACCGGCAGGAATTATATGCGCCAGGCTTTATTACGTTATTTTCAGTTTTTCGGAATATAAGGACAATTTGTGGGATATATTCAAAATATGGAACGGCGGCATTGCAATTTACGGTGCGGTTATCGGTGCGGTAATTTCGGCATATATTTATTGCAGGGTTAAAAAGCTTAACATCGCAAAAGTATTTGACGTATGCATTATGGGTGTGTTAATCGGGCAGATAATAGGCAGATGGGGAAATTTTGTAAACGGCGAGGCGCATGGTGGCGAAACGGACTTTATTCTCCGTATGGGGCTTTTTGAAAACGGAAAAGAAATTTTTGTGCATCCCACATTTTTATACGAAAGCCTTTGGAATGTCGGCGTGTTTTTCGTTTTAAGGCGCATTATGAAAAAAAGGCGCTTTGACGGCGAGGTTTTTTTAAGCTATCTTTGCCTTTATTCGCTCGGAAGATTCTGGATTGAGGGTATGCGCACCGACAGTCTTTATCTTGCAGGTATGCGGATATCGCAAATGCTTGCGGCGCTTTTGGTGGTTTTGTCAATTTGCTTAATAATTTACAATTTGAAGAAGAAAAATAAGGAAAATTTGCACCAATGATAAAAAATTGCAATTTGGGGTTGTAATTTGCATTAAATAAATGTATAATCTAATTTGGATTTATTTTGAACGGGGGATTTTCTTGAAAATATTTTTATTTGTGCTTCTGTCACTTGTAATTATTGACCTTTTGATTTTTGTCTCTCTTGCGTCAAAAGAGATAAAATGCATAAAAGGACGTGACCCGGCGGCGAGAAATTATTTTGAAATTTTAACGCTTTATTCGGGTGTACACGCAGTTGTAAGATACAGATACGCACACTTTTTTTACAAAATTCATCTTTATTATATTGCACGTCTTATTTCGCAGACAACCCGTTTTTTTACGGGAATTGAAATACATCCCGGCGCAAAAATAGGAAAAGGTCTTTTTATTGACCACGGAATGGGCGTTGTTGTGGGCGAAACAACCGTTATAGGCGACAACTGCACCGTTTATCAGGGTGTAACGCTCGGCGGAACGGGAAAAGATAAAGGAAAGCGTCATCCCACAATAGGAAACAACGTTATGATAGGAGCGGGTGCAAAGGTTTTGGGGCCGTTCAAGGTGGGAGATAATTCAAAAATTGCCGCAAACGCCGTTGTTTTGGGCGAGGTTCCGGCAAATTCAACCTGCGTCGGCGTCCCTGCAAGAGTTACCCGTCTTAACGGCGAAAAGGTGAGGGGCGACTGCGATTTGGACCAGATACATATTCCCGACCCTATATCGCAGGAGCTGTGCAAAATTTACAAGCGCATTTACGCACTTGAAAAAACGCAGGAAAAGGACAAATAAACTATGCTTTTTTGAAGATACGCTTTGTGCATACGGCGCTTCGGCGTGCCGCAGCAAAGCAGGAAAGGAAGATTGTTATGCAGCTTTACAATACGCTTACGCAAAAAAAAGAAGAGTTTGTGCCTATTGAAAAAAATAAGGTTAAAATGTATTCGTGCGGCCCTACGGTTTACAATTATTTCCATATAGGCAACGCACGTCCGTTTATTGTGTTTGACGTTTTGAGAAGATATTTTGAATACAGGGGCTATGAGGTTACGTTTGTTCAGAATTTTACTGATATAGACGACAAAATGATAAGAAGGGCAAACGAGGAACACACCACGGTTTCAGCTCTTGCGGACAGATTTATTGCCGAATATTTTAAAGATTCAAAATCTCTCGGAATACACGAGGCAACTTATCATCCGAGAGCGACGGAAAATATTGACGCTATTATTTCTCTTATAAAATCTTTGGAAGAAAAGGGTTTTACCTATACGGTTGACGGCGACGTTTATTTTGACGTTAAAAAATTTGCCGATTACGGAAAGCTTTCGCATCAGCCGCTTGAAAATCTTGAGGCGGGCGCACGCATAGAGGTTGGCGAAAAGAAGAAAAATCCTATGGATTTTGCTGTGTGGAAGGCAAAAAAAGAGGGCGAGCCTTATTGGGAAAGTCCCTGGAGCGAAGGCAGACCCGGCTGGCATATTGAGTGCAGCGCCATGGCGAACAAGTATCTCGGCAAGACGATTGACATTCATTCGGGCGGTATGGATTTGATTTTTCCGCATCACGAAAACGAGGTTGCGCAAAGCGAGGCGGCAAACGGCTGTCAGTTTGCGCATTATTGGCTTCACAACGGATACATCAACGTTGACAACCGCAAAATGTCAAAATCGCTCGGCAACTTTTTTACGGTGCGTGACGTTGCAAAGGAATTTGATTATGAAGTAATAAGATTTTTTATGCTTTCGGCGCATTACAGAAATCCGATAAATTTCAGCCACGATTTGCTCATGCAGGCACAGGCGGGCTTAAACAGAATTTACACCTGCATTGAAAACCTTGAATTTTTAAAGGGTGCAAACGCAGGAAAGACGGATAATTCCGCAGCCGATAAGCTTGACGCTTTTAAAGACAAATTTATTGCCGCTATGGATGATGATATTAATACGGCAGACGCAATTTCGGCTATTTTCGATTTGGTAAGATTTTTAAACAGCTCTTTTGACGGCGAAACAAGCGTGGAAACAATAGATAAGGCACTGTCGCTTATTCGTGAACTCGGAAATGTTTTGGGAATTTTGCAGAATAAGAAGGATGAAATTCTTGACGAAGAAATCGAAAAGCTTATAGATGACAGAAACAATGCGAGAAAGAACAGGGATTTTGCGCTTGCGGATAAAATCCGTGACGATTTGAAGGCAAGGGGAATTGTCCTTGAGGACACAAGACAGGGTGTTAAATGGAGAAGAGATGTTTGATTTTGTGGTAAACGCACCGCTTGAAACGTTCTCGCCGCTCACTCTTGCATATGTCGGCGACGCCGTTCACGAGCTTTATATACGCACAATGCTTGCAAAGGATAAAAACCTTCCGGCTTCAAAGCTTCACCGTGCGGCAACCGCTTATGTCAGCGCAAATGCGCAGTCGGCGACGGTTTCGGCAATTGAGAAAAGTTTAAGCGGCGACGAAATAAAAATTTACAAACGGGGAAGAAATGCAAAATCCCCCACGGCGGCAAAAAATGCCGACATCATAGACTACAGACGTGCAACCGGATTTGAAACGCTTCTGGGTTATCTTTACTTTAAAAAAGATTTTGCACGATTGGAGGAAATTTTGAATTTATCCTACAGGCTGCACAGCTGAAATTTTTGGATATTCAAATAAAAAATGAAAAAAGTTAAAAAGTATTTTTTGATTGCTTTCGGCTCGTTTCTTACTGCGTTGGGACTCGATATGTTTTTAATTCCGTTTAAAATGTCTGTCGGGGGAGTCAGCGGACTGGGTATGCTTGTGTACTTTGTATCCGGTATTCCCGTTTCGGTGACGGTGCTTGTTATAAACGCCGTGATGTTTGTGTTTGCGTTTAAATACCTTGAGCGCAAAGACCTTTTTAACTCAATGCTTTCGGCGTTTCTGCTCTCGGCGTTTTTGCAGATTCTTGAAAATGTGTGGATTCCCGAGAGTGACAGGGTTGTGAACGCACTTTTCGGCGGTGCCGCAATGGGCGCCGGAATCGGAATTGTTGTTGCAAACGGTGCGGCAACGGGCGGAACAGATCTTCTTGCGCTTATGATAAACAAGAAATTTGCCCATATCAGCGTGGGCAACGTAATACTTTTTGCAGACCTTGCGGTGATTTTTGCGTCGTCTTTGGTGTTTTCTGATTTTTCGCTGGCGCTCTGCTGTATTCTTGCGCTTTTTGTAAGCGTAAAGGTTACCGATTATATCATAGACGGTATGGATTATTCAAAGTCTGTATACATTATTTCAAACAAGCACAAGACAATCGGCGACAGTATATTAAACACCCTTCACAGGGGCGTTACGGGAATACCTTCAACGGGGATGTACTCGCAGAAGGAAGGCACTATGCTTATGTGCGTGGTCAAGCCCAGAGAGGTTGCAAAGCTTAAAAATATTGTTAAAAATGCAGATGAAAATGCTTTTATTATAATCTCAGACGTTGCTCAGACGCTGGGAGAGGGATTCAGAGAAAAATTTTAGAACTTTCGGGAGGTAAAAATGGACAACCTAACACTTGAAAAAACCGCTTACAAAATAAGACGACACGCACTTGAAGCGGTTTACAGCGCATCCTCCGGCCATCCGGGCGGCTCGCTTTCTATTGCCGATATACTTTCGGTTTTATACTTTGACGAAATGCGCATTGACCCAAATAATCCGAAGGATGAAAACCGTGACAGATTTGTGCTTTCAAAAGGACACTGCGCTCCGGCGCTTTACGGCGCTTTGGCAGAGAGAGGCTTTTTTCCGGTTGACGACATTAAAACATTCAGGCATATCGGCAGCTATCTCCAGGGTCATCCCGATATGAAGGGCGTTCCCGGCGTGGATATGTCCACAGGCTCGCTCGGTCAGGGTGTGTGTGCTGCCAACGGTATGGCCTATGCCGCCAAGCTTGACAAGAAAGATTACCGTGTTTATTCAATTCTCGGCGACGGTGAGCTTGAGGAAGGTCAGGTATGGGAGGCGGCAATGTTTGCCCCTCACTACAAACTTGACAATATCACGATTTTTATTGATTTTAACGGGCTTCAGATTGACGGCAATATTTCGGATGTTATGTCGCCCCTTCCGATTGATGAAAAATTTAAGGCATTCGGCTGGAATGTGATTGTGATAGACGCTCATAATTATGACGCAATAAAGGACGCAATAAAGGCGGCAAAGGCATTTAAGGGCAAGCCGACGGCGGTTATTGCAAAGAGCGTTAAGGGCAAGGGCGTATCGTTTATGGAGAACGAGGCTTCGTGGCATGGTGCTGCGCCGAATACGGAGCAGTATGAGCAGGCGATTGCCGAGATTGACGCTCATCTTAAAGAATTGGAGGTAAGATAAAATGGCGGAAAAAAAGAAGATTGCAACCAGAGAAGCTTACGGCAATGCGCTGGCGGAGTTTGGCTGTGATGAAAGAATTTTGGTTTTGGACGCCGATTTGTCTAAATCCACAAAAACAGAGTGTTTTAAGAAAAAATATCCCGAAAGATTTATAAATATGGGCATTGCCGAGGCAAATATGATGTCCACGGCGGCAGGTCTTGCAGCGTGCGGAAAAATCGTTTTTGCGTCAAGTTTTGCAATGTTTGCGGCGGCAAGAGCCTTTGAACAGGTAAGAAATTCAATTTGCTACCCTAATCTGAACGTTAAGGTGTGCGCAACTCACGCAGGCGTTTCGGTCGGCGAGGACGGCGCAACGCACCAGGCTTTGGAGGATGTCGGCATTATGCGCACTCTTCCGAATATGACTGTTGTTTCGCCCTGCGACGCAGTAGAAACAAGGGCGGCAATTAAGGCGGCTATAGACACATACGGTCCGTTTTACGTTCGTTTGGGCAGGCTTGCCGTTGATGTGATAAACGACGAAGAAAATTATAAATTTGAACTCGGCAAGGGCGTTACGCTTAAAGAAGGAAGCGACGTTACGCTTTTTGCAACCGGTCTTATGGTGGGCGAGGCGCTCAAGGCTTATGAAATGCTTAAGGAAGAAGGTATTTCGGCAAGAGTTGTAAACATACATACAATCAAGCCGATTGACAAGGATATCATAATAAAGGCGGCAAAGGAAACGGGTGCGCTTGTTTCGTGCGAGGAGCACAACGTTATCGGAGGTCTCGGAAGTGCGGTTGCTGAGGTTCTGTGCGAAAACTGTCCCGCACCGCTTATCAGGATAGGCACGCAGGACGTTTTCGGAAAATCGGGCGTTCCGAAATTTTTGCTTGAGGATTATCACCTCACCGCAAAGGATATCTGTGATGCGGCTAAAAAGTCGATAGCTCTTAAAAAGTAATTACGGGTGCGGCTGTGCACAAATTGTGTGCGGCTGCATTTTGGCGTATTTGAAACTTACGGTTTGTATAAAATATGTTGAAAAATTTTTTAAAAAAAGGTTGACATAATTTACTTTGTATGATATTATTATAAATTGCAATCGTATTCTCTTGTATTGCGCCATTTTTTAGATTTTAAGTATAAAATTTGATTTTTTGGTAAAAATATCAGGATAATAAGTGATTTTGTGATATATAGTGCGTTTTTTATTGGGAAAAAACGCAAAAAGGCATAGGGGATAATTCTGCCCTTATGCCGAAACGTGCTTTTTGAGCGGCTGAAACAAACTTATTTCGGTCACACTAAGCGTCCCAAAATTTAAAATGAGGTGATTTGTTCTATGGTACATCCTATAAAGCTTGGCAAGAACGAACGTATGAGCTTTTCCCGTATCAACGAGGATCAGTCCAAAATGCCAAACTTAATCGAAGTTCAAATTAATTCCTACAACTGGTTTATCGAAAAGGGATTGAAAGAGGTATTGCACGATGTTTCGCCTATTACCGACTTTTCGGGCAATCTTTTGCTGGAATTTAATGATTATTATTTGGAGGACAACCCCAAATATTCGGTTGAGGAATGTAAAGAACGGGATGCTACATACTCAAAACCGCTTAAAATGAAGGTAAGGCTTATCAACAAAGAAACCGGCGAGGTTAAAGAGCAGGAAATATTTATGGGTGAATTTCCGCTTATGACCGACCAGGGTACCTTTATTATAAACGGCGCAGAGCGTGTTATTGTCAGCCAGGTTGTAAGGTCGCCGGGTATATATTATGATATGCAGTTTGACAAAATAGGTAAAAAACTCTATTTTGCAACGGTTATCCCGAACCGGGGCGCTTGGCTGGAGTATGAAACCGACTCTAACGATGTATTTTCGGTAAGAATTGACAGAACGAGAAAGCTTCCCGTTACTGTTCTTATAAGGGCGCTCGGCATTGGCACAAATGCGCAGATTCTTGAACTTTTCGGCGAGGACGAAAAGCTTATTACCACGCTTGAAAAAGACCCGACAAAAACAACCGAGGAAGCGCTTATTGAAATATATAAAAAGCTCCGTCCGGGCGAGCCTCCCACGGTTGAGAGCGCTACAAGCCTTTTAAATGCGCTTTTCTATGATGATAAGCGTTACGATTTGTCGAAGGTCGGCAGATTTAAATTTAACAAAAAACTTGCCCTTTCAAAGAGAATAAGAAACTTTGAAGCGGCAAGAGATATAGTTGACGGCGAAACCGGTGAAATTTACGTTAAAAAAGGCGAAATTATCGGTATTGACGCTTCAAAGGAAATTGAAAAATCGGGTATAAACGTTGTATACCTTATGTTTGAAGGCAAGGAAATCAAAGTGTTCTCAAACGGTATGGTAAACCTTGCAGACCACGTTGATTTTGACATATCTGACCTTGGAATTACCGAAAAGGTTCGCTTTAGCGTGCTTTCTCAAATCCTTGACGGTAAGGAAACCGAGGAAGAAATAAAAGAAGAAATAAAGGTAAGAATTGACGAGCTTATTCCCAAGCACATTATTCTCGACGATATTCTTGCGTCAATCAACTATCACAACAACCTTTCTTACGGTATGGGCACAACAGACGATATAGACCATCTCGGAAACAGAAGAATAAGAGCGGTCGGCGAGCTTTTGCAGAACCAGTTCCGCATAGGCTTTGCACGTCTTGAAAGAGTTGTAAAAGAAAGAATGACCACGCAGGATTTGGATTCTGTAACACCGCAGCTTCTTATAAATTCACGTCCCGTTGTATCGGCTATCAAAGAATTTTTCGGAAGCAGCCAGCTGTCACAGTTTATGGATCAGACAAACCCGCTTGCGGAGCTTACACATAAAAGACGTCTTTCCGCACTCGGACCCGGCGGTCTCAGCCGTGAAAGAGCAGGATTTGAAGTTCGTGACGTTCACCATTCGCACTACGGCAGAATGTGTCCTATAGAAACGCCTGAAGGCCCGAATATCGGTCTTATCAACTCGCTTTCGTGCTATGCGAGAATTAACGAATTCGGCTTTATTGAGGCACCCTACCGCAAGGTGGACAAAGAAACCGGCGTTGTTACCGATGAAATCGAGTATATGACTGCCGATATCGAGGATAATTACAAAATTGCGCAGGCGAATGAAGTTCTTACCGAGGACAATAAGTTTGCGAAGAAGAAAATTATTGTTCGTTATCAGGACGAATTTGTTGAAATAGAAAATAACAAGGTTGACTATATGGACGTTTCGCCGAAACAGCTTGTTTCGGTTGCTACGGCTATGATTCCGTTCCTTGAAAATGATGACGCAGTACGTGCTCTTATGGGTTCTAACATGCAGCGTCAGGCTGTTCCGCTTCTTAACCCCGATTCGCCGATTGTCGGAACGGGTATGGAATACAAGTCGGCAAAGGATTCGGGCGTTGTTGTTCTTGCAAAAGAGGACGGCGTTGTCGATTTTGTGTCGGCTGATACAATTGTTATAAAAGAAAAAGACGGCAATTTAAGAAATTACAAGCTTATAAAATTCCTTCGTTCAAACCAGGGAACATGCATTAACCAGAAGCCTATTGTCAAAAAGGGCGAAGTTGTGGCAAAGGGCGATATAATTGCGGACGGTCCTTCAACCTCTCAGGGTGAAATTGCACTCGGCAAAAACATTCTTATCGGATTTATGACCTGGGAAGGCTACAACTACGAGGACGCTGTTCTTATCAATGAACGTTTGGTTAAAGAGGACGTATTTACGTCAATTCATATAGAAGAATACGAGTCGGAATCCAGAGATACAAAGCTCGGACCTGAGGAGATTACACGTGATATTCCCAACGTCGGCGAGGACGCACTTAAGGATTTGGACGAAAGAGGTATTGTCAGAATAGGCGCAGAGGTAAGGTCGGGAGATATACTTGTCGGCAAAGTTACGCCGAAGGGCGAAACTGAGCTTTCGGCGGAAGAAAGACTTTTGCGTGCAATATTCGGCGAAAAGGCAAGAGAAGTAAGGGATACTTCGCTTCGTGTTCCGCACGGCGAAAGCGGTATTATCGTTGACGTCAAGGTGTTCACGAGAGAAAACGGCGACGAGCTTCCGCCCGGAGTAAACCAGGTGGTAAGGTGCTATATCGCACAGAAGAGAAAAATCTCTGTCGGCGATAAAATGGCAGGACGTCACGGTAACAAGGGTGTTGTATCGAGAATACTTCCCGAAGAAGATATGCCGTTCCTTCCTGACGGCACGCCGCTTCAGATTGTGTTAAACCCGCTCGGCGTACCTTCCCGAATGAATATCGGACAGGTGCTTGAGGTGCATTTGGGTTATGCCGCAAAGGCGCTTGGCTGGAAGATTGCAACACCGGTATTCGACGGCGCTACCGAGAAAGAAATTATGGCAACGCTTGAAAAAGCAGGTATGAGCAAAACCGGTAAAACAATTCTTTACGACGGAAGAACGGGTATGCCGTTTGACAATCCGGTAACTGTCGGATATATGTATTATCTTAAGCTTCATCACCTTGTTGACGATAAAATTCACGCACGAAGCACAGGTCCGTACTCGCTTGTTACTCAGCAGCCGCTCGGCGGTAAAGCTCAGTTCGGCGGTCAGAGATTTGGTGAGATGGAGGTTTGGGCGCTTGAGGCTTACGGCTCGGCGTACACCTTGCAGGAAATTCTTACCGTTAAGTCGGACGATATTGTGGGACGTGTCAAGACCTACGAGAGTATCGTAAAGGGCGAAAACGTGCCCAAGCCGGGTATTCCGGAATCGTTCAAGGTGCTTATAAAAGAGCTTCAGAGCTTGTCGCTTGACGTTAAGGTTCTGGACGGCAACGACAACGAAATTGAGCTTAAAGAATCTGTTGATGACGACGATACAAGCAATATGAAACTTATGCCCATTGCGGATGATGACGATATCATTGATTCAATCGAGGGCAAGAACAACGAGGACAAAGACATTGATATGATGATTGACGATATCGACGAGCCTTTGTTTGGCGAGGACGAGGAGCCTGATGAGGAGGATTTGGACATTACCGAAAACCTTCTTAAATCAATGCCGAAGCCGGGAAGCGACGACGATGTTTTAGACCTTCTTGATTTGGACGATATTGACAGCTTGGACAGCTTAGGCAGCGATGTTGATTTGAACGTTAAAAATGATGACGACGATTTGTTTTAAGAAAGGGGAGTGACTGATTTTGTGTAATGTTGAAAATCATACAGCACATACTGATGATGCAAACAATGAGTTTGAGGCAATAAGAATCGGTTTGGCATCTCCGGAGAAAATCAGAGAGTGGTCGCACGGCGAGGTTAAAAAGCCCGAAACAATTAACTACAGGACTTTGAAACCCGAGCGTGACGGACTTTACTGTGAAAGAATTTTCGGACCGCAGAAGGACTGGGAGTGCTATTGCGGAAAATATAAAAGAATACGGTATAAGGGCATTGTCTGCGACCGCTGCGGCGTTGAGGTTACACGCTCCAAGGTAAGACGTGAAAGAATGGGTCATATCGAGCTTGCGGCGCCCGTATCGCATATTTGGTACTTTAAGGGTATTCCTTCAAGAATGGGTCTTATCCTTGATATGTCGCCGAGAAACCTTGAAAAGATTTTGTATTTTGCATCTTATGTGGTTATAAATCCCGGCAAGACAAACCTTGTTGAAAAACAGGTTTTGAGCGAAAAAGAATACCGTGACACCGTTGAAAAATACGGTAAGGATAAATTTGAGGCGGCTATGGGCGCAGAAGCCATTAAAAAGCTGCTTTGCGAAATTGACCTTGAAAAACTTTCGGTTGAGCTTAAAAACGAGCTTGACGAGGCTCAGGGTCAGAAGAAAATAAGGGTTGCAAAAAGGCTGGAGGTTGTTGAGGCGTTCAGAATTTCGGGCAACAAGCCTGAGTGGATGATTATGGACGCAGTTCCGGTTATTCCTCCCGATTTGCGTCCTATGGTGCAGCTTGACGGCGGAAGATTTGCAACAAGCGATTTGAACGACCTTTACAGACGTGTTATCAACCGTAACAACCGTCTGAAAAGGCTTTTGGAACTTGACGCTCCCGAAATAATTGTAAGAAACGAAAAAAGAATGCTTCAGGAGGCTGTTGACGCTCTTATCGACAACGGCAGAAGAGGCAGACCCGTTACCGGTCCCGGAAACAGACCGCTTAAGTCGCTTTCCGACTTGTTAAAGGGTAAACAGGGCCGTTTCAGACAGAACCTTCTCGGAAAACGTGTTGACTATTCGGGCCGTTCGGTTATCGTTGTAGGCCCCGAGCTTAAAATTTATCAGTGCGGACTTCCGAAGGAAATGGCGCTTGAGCTGTTCAAGCCTTTTGTTATGAAAAAGCTTGTCGGCGACGGTTTTTGTCATAACATAAAGAGTGCAAAGAGAATGGTTGAAAGGGTGCGTCCCGAGGTTTGGGATATGCTTGAGGATGTCATAAAAGACCATCCCGTTCTTTTGAACCGTGCTCCTACGCTTCACAGACTTGGTATTCAGGCTTTTGAGCCGATTTTGGTTGAAGGCAGAGCATTAAAACTTCATCCTCTTGTGTGCAGTGCGTTCAACGCTGACTTTGACGGTGACCAGATGGCTGTTCACGTTCCGCTTTCGCCCGAGGCGCAGGCAGAGGCACGTTTCCTTATGCTTTCCGCAAACAACCTTTTGAAGCCTCAGGACGGAAAACCTGTTACCGTTCCTACGCAGGATATGGTGCTCGGAAGCTACTACCTTACAATTACAAAGCCGAAAAAGGTTAAAATTACCGACAGCGGCGATTCTGATTTTAAGGTTGGCGACAAGGTTACTTATCTTACCGATTCCGAAACCGGCAGAGCGCTTATAAAGGTTAACGAAGAGCTTAAGGCTCAGGGCAAAAAAGAGGCTCAGTTTACCGAAGAGGGATGTTTTGCGGGTGAAATCGGCGAAGGCAAGGCTTTCTCAAGCTATAACGAGGCAATTATGGCTTATGACGAGGGTGCGGTAGGACTTCACGCTCCGATTAAAGTTGCTGTTACAAAAGAAATTGACGGCAAGATGGAAGAAAGCATAATCGACGCTACAGTCGGCAGACTTATATTTAACGAAAACATTCCGCAGGATTTGGGATTTGTTGACAGAAGCAAGCCCGAGAACAAATTTGTTCTTGAAATTTCGTTTATTGTTGACAAAAAAATGCTCGGAAAGATTGTTGATAAATGCATTGCGGTGCACGATGTTACCGAAACCGCAAATGTGCTTGACAGAATTAAAGCGCTCGGATTTAAATATTCTACAAAGGGCGCAATCACAATTTCGGTATCCGATATGGAAATTCCTGCCGCTAAAGCAGAGCTTCTTGAAGGAGCCGAGAAAGAAATTGAAAAAATTACAAAGCTGTTCAAAAGAGGTCTTTTGTCTGACGACGAGCGTCACGACGCACTTGTTCAGACGTGGAGCAAGACGGTTGATGATGTTACAAACGCTCTTGTTGACAACCTTGACGAATTTAACCCGATTTATATGATGGCTAAATCCGGTGCCCGAGGTAGTATTGACCAGATAAGACAGCTCGCAGGTATGCGTGGCCTTATGGCGGATACACAGGGAAGAACAATCGAAGTTCCCATCAAGGCTAACTTCCGTGAAGGACTTAACGTTCAGGAATACTTTATTTCCTCCCACGGCGCACGTAAAGGTCTTACCGATACGGCACTGCGTACAGCCGACTCGGGTTACCTTACAAGACGTCTTGTTGACGTTTCGCAGGATGTTATCATACGTGAGGACGACTGCGGCACTCACGACTGCCTTGTTGTACGTGATATTAAAGACGGCAACGAAATTATTGAAGGTTTTAAAGACAGGCTTGTCGGCAGAACCTGCGCAGAGGATATTCTGCATCCCGAAACGGGCGAAGTTTTGGTTAAACGCAACGAGCTTATGGACGAGAGAATTGCCGATAGGGTTGCGAAAGCGGGAGTTACCGAAGCTAAAATACGTTCTATTCTTACCTGTTCGTCGAAAATCGGCGTTTGCGCAAAGTGCTACGGTTCAAACCTTTCATCCGGCAAGCTTGTTAATGTCGGTGAGGCTGTCGGTATCATTGCGGCGCAGTCTATCGGTGAGCCGGGTACGCAGCTTACAATGAGAACGTTCCACTCGGGCGGTATTGCCGGCGACGACATCACTCAGGGTCTTCCCAGGGTTGAAGAGCTTTTCGAGGCAAGACGGCCTAAGGGACTTGCAATTCTTACCGAGCTTGCAGGCGTTGCTCAGATTGTCGAAGAAAAGACAAAACGTGAGGTTGTTGTTACAAATCAGGAAACAGGCGAGAGTGTAACATATCTTATTCCTTACGGTTCAAGAATTAAAATTACAAACGGTCAGGTGCTCAGCGCCGGCGACGAGCTTACCGAAGGCTCGATTTATCCTCAGGATTTGCTTAAAATCCCCGAAAAAGGTGCGGACGCTGTTCAGCAGTATCTTATCCAGGAGGTACAGAGGGTTTACCGTTTGCAGGGTATTGATATTAACGATAAGCACATTGAGGTTATTGTACGTCAGATGATGCATAAGGTTAAGATTGAGGACCCGGGCGATACCGATTTTATTCTCGGCTCGCTTGTTGATAAGGGAGAGTATCTTGACAAAAAGGCAGAAATTGAAGAAAAAGGCGGCGCTGCGCCCGTTGTTAAACAGGTGCTTTTGGGTATTACAAAAACAGCGCTTGCAACCGAATCCTTCCTGTCGGCAGCTTCGTTCCAGGAAACTACAAGAGTTCTTACCGAGGCGGCTATCAAAGGAAAGAAAGACCCGCTTATCGGTCTTAAAGAAAACGTTATTATCGGTAAGCTTATTCCTGCCGGTACTGGTATGAAGGTTTACAACGATATTGAAGTTGTTACGCCTATCGTGCAGTCGGATGATATGGGCATAGACTGATTTTAAAAAATTAAAGGCTTGCTTTAGCTAAGGCAAGCCTTTTTTGTCTGTTTAAACCCCACAGGGTTTAGCTCTCTGATGCTTATAATAAATTTTTATAAAAAACAGGCTTTCTTTTTTAAGAAAGCCTGCAAAATTTTAATTTTCGTATGTTCTTATTATATTTCCTGCCACCTCACGGCGTGGAATACGCAAATCCATTGCCTGTTTTTCTATGTAATAATGTGCGTCCTTCTCTCCCATATTAAGCTTTTCCATAAGCAGCCATTTAGCACGGTTTACAACTCTTATATCCGCCATTTTTTCCTTAAGCGATTTTGTTTTTTCCTCCATTTTTTTAAGCTTTCTGCTGCACGCCGACACAAGCTTTACCGCACTGTAAAAATATTGCGCCGAAACGGGTTTTGCAAGTGTAAAAATGCCGCTGTCCTCAACCTTATAGGCAATTTGCGAAAACACATCATTTTTTACCATAAGCAAAATTCCCATATTTGTTTCGGACTTGTCAAGCGCAAGCATTATGCCGAAATCGTCCGGGAGCGGAGTATTTATTATAAAAATATCCGGCTCTGTTTCGGAAAGAATACGTTTTGCCTCGCCTGCGCTTTTTGCACGCATAACAGGCAAAAAATCGCTTGCCGGAAGAAGGTCTTCTATATATTTGTACGATTTGTCCGAGCTTGCCGCAACCAGTACCCTTAATTTTTCTTTTTCAGGTTTCATATTAGCCCCTTAAATTTTATTTAATATGCCATTTTGCGAACGAATCCGCAAAGCCTTCGGGCAGATATTTTGCAACAAATGCGCTGTTTTTGGCCTCCTGATATGCCTCCTCAAAGCTGAGCGGAAGCGTGCGGTAATTTTTAAGCGCCTCTTTGTCTGCGTTGTAAAGGTTTAAATTTGCAGGATACGGCGGCTGCATATGATTTTCAATGCCGTCAATTCCGGCATAAATAATAAGCGCATATGCAAGGTACGGATTAGCCATAGGGTCGGGAGAACGCAGCTCAATTCGGGCAAAATCGCCCTTTGCGGCAGGTATTCTTATAAGCTGAGAACGGTTTTCGGGCGACCAGGTTATAAATTTGGGCGCTTTAAGCTCTCCAAAACGCTCGTATGAAGAATTGCAGGGGTTTAAAAACATTGTAATTTCACAGATATGCTCCATAATTCCTGCCATAAATGCCTGATTTTTGTCGGTATTATCGTCGCTTTTTACCGAAATATTGATATGCATACCGTTTCCGCTTTTTCCCTTTATTGGCTTCGGCATAAACGACGCATAAAGCCCGTTGTGCGCCGCCGCAGCCTTTACGACGGTGATAAAATTCATTGCATTGTCCGCAGCCGAGATTGCGTCGCTGTAACGGAAATCAATCTCATTCTGCCCCGGGCCTTCCTCGTGATGCGAGGTTTCGGGCAAAATTCCCATTTCAAGAAGAGTAAGACAAATCTCACGTCTTATATTTTCGCCTTTGTCCTCGGGCGCAACGTCCATATAACCGGCATTGTCAAACGGTATTCCCGTAGGATTTCCGTCATCATCGGTTTTAAAAAGATAAAACTCAAATTCCGAACCGAAATTCACGGTAATGCCCTTATCCTTTGCAAATTTTGCCGCTTTTTTAAGAATTTGACGGCAATCGCATTCAAAAGGTGTGCCGTCGGGATATTTTATATCGCAGAACATTCGAACAACCTTGCCCTGCGACGGACGCCACGGAAGAATATTGAGCGTTGACGGCACGGGAAAAAGCAAAAGGTCTGATTTTATGCCGTGTTCAAAGCCGTATATTGCCGACGAGTCGAACGAAATGCCGTCCGTAAACGCTTTTTTAAGCGAATCGGGCATAATGGAAACATTTTTTTGGTTTCCGAAAATGTCACAGAAGGCAAGCCGTATAAATTTTACGTCCTCGTCATTTATAAATTCCAAAACATCTTCGTATGAATAATTATACATAAAATTTCATCCCCTCAAAACAAATTATTCTCTTTGTTTGATTTTAACAGTATATCACACACGCATTTTGTTGTCAATAATTCAAATTGCACAAAACGGCGATAAATTTTGATTTGGTATTGACATTGCACATTTTCGGTGGTATACTTATCCCATAAAGCGACAAGGACGCCGCTGACAAGAAAATTGTCAGGGGCATTTTTTGTCTTTACATAAGTTAAATTTAAAGCGACAAGGACGTCACTTAAGGAATTTTTCCTAAAGTACCCTTGCCGCTTTTTTATTTTATCAAAAAGGGGTAGATATTTATGAACACTATTTCAAGCGAATTCGGCACAATGGTATTTGATGACGCAGTTATGCAGGCACGTTTACCCAAAGAAACATACAAGGCGCTCAGAAATACCATTAAAAACGGAAAACATCTTGATTTGTCGGTTGCAACGGTTGTTGCGAACGCAATGAAGGATTGGGCGGCAGAAAAAGGCGCAACGCATTTTACGCACTGGTTTCAGCCTATGACGGGCGTTACCGCCGAAAAGCACGACAGTTTCATTTCGCCAAGAGATAACGGAAAGGTTATAATGGAGTTTTCGGGAAAAGAGCTTATCCAGGGCGAGCCTGACGCTTCGAGTTTTCCTTCCGGCGGACTGAGGGCAACGTTTGAGGCAAGGGGCTATACCGCCTGGGACGCAACCTCATATGCGTTTATCAAAGACAACATTTTGTGTATTCCTACAGTATTCTGCTCCTACGGCGGCGAGGCTCTTGACCAGAAAACAGCGCTTTTGCGTTCTATGGAGGCTATAAGCAAGCAGGCTGTAAGGGTTTTAAAGCTTTTCGGCAATGACAGCGTAAAATCGGTTAAAACAACGGTTGGTCCCGAACAGGAGTATTTTCTTGTAGACAAAGATTTGTACGATAAAAGAAAAGATTTAATCTATACGGGAAGAACGCTTTTCGGCGCACGTCCTCCGAAAGGACAGGAGCTTGACGACCATTACTTCGGCGCAATCAAGCTCAGAGTTGCGGAATTTATGAAAGAGCTTAACAAAGAACTTTGGAAGCTTGGAATTTTGGCAAAGACCGAGCATAACGAGGTTGCACCGGCACAGCACGAACTTGCACCGATATTTACAACGTCAAACATTGCAGCCGACCACAACCAGCTTACAATGGAGATTATGCAGAAGGTTGCAAAAAAACACAATATGGTTTGCCTTCTTCACGAAAAACCGTTTGCAGGCGTTAACGGCAGCGGCAAGCACAACAACTGGTCAATTTCAACCGATACCGGCGCAAACCTTTTGGAGCCGGGCGAAACGCCGTATGAAAACGCACAGT
This sequence comes from uncultured Clostridia bacterium, assembly GCA_934500875.1. Lineage (GTDB taxonomy): Bacteria > Bacillota > Clostridia > UMGS1810 > UMGS1810 > Qingrenia. The sequence goes on from CAKSTL010000003.1 coordinate 66,404, forward strand.
TTTTGCTGTTTTTGGCGGCTGTTATCAAATCGGTTGACGAGTATCAGGATCTTTTAAGAATTTCGGTTGCGAGCGCAGGCAACGACCACAGACTCGGCGCAAACGAGGCTCCTCCGGCGATTGTTTCAATGTTCCTCGGCACTGACCTTTCCGAAATTCTGGACGCAATTGTAAACGATACCGCTTACGATTCGAAGGAAAAAGAAATTATGAGAATAGGCGTGCATACGCTGCCTAAATTCCCGAAAGATACAACCGACAGAAACAGAACAAGCCCGTTTGCATTTACCGGAAACAAATTTGAATTCCGTATGCTCGGTTCGGCTTCTTCAATTTCGTGCGCAAACACCGTTCTTAACACGGCTGTTGCACAAACGCTTAAAGAATTTGCCGATTATCTTGAAGGAAAAGACGATTTTGAAAAGGCGCTGCACGACCTTATCAAAGATACAATCAAGGCGCATAAGCGAATTATCTTCAACGGCGACGGTTATGACGAAAAGTGGGTTGAAGAAGCGGAAAAGAGAGGTCTTTTAAATCTTAAAACCACTCCCGAGGCTCTTTCGCACCTGCTTGACGAAAAGAACGTTACGCTCTTTGAAAGCCACAAGGTTTACAGCAAGGCTGAGCTTGGCGCACGATATGAGGTTTTGAACGAAAACTACGGCAAGGTTATAAACATTGAAGCTCTTACAATGCTTGATATGGCAAGAAAAGATATTCTTCCCGCAATGAGCGCATTTTCAAAGAAGCTTTCAAAGGCGGCGCTTGCAAAGAAAGAGTTTATTGCAGATGTTGATTTAAGCTACGAAAAAGAAACCGTCAAAAAGCTTGGCGATATGACAAAACAGGCATATGAGGCTGTTAAAAAGCTTGAGGAGGATTTAATCGGCGCAAAGGATATTACATCCGCACCCGAATATGCAATGTATTGCAAGGATAAAATTCTTCCCGATATGGCGGCGCTGAGAATATCCGTTGACAGCGCAGAGGCGATTGCTTCAAAAGAGGATTGGCCGTATCCTTCCTACGGCGAGCTGTTGTTCGGCGTAAGATAAAAACGAGCCGGCAAAAGCAAAAGATAAAAAACAAACAGATTAAAACAAAAAGATAAAAAACAATAACGTAAGCCGAACAAAAAAAGTTCGGCTTATCGGGTCATAAAGGGTATTGCCCGATACATTTTTATAAAAGAGAAGGAGGATTTAGCTATGTGTTCCGTTATGGGCTGCTTTGATGAAAAAATACGTGAGGAAGATTTTATAAACGGATTTGAAAAAACAAAATCCAGAGGGCCTGATATGTCGAGAGTTGAAAGCTATGACGGCGCAAGGCTCGGTTTTCACCGCCTTGCAATTATGGGTCTTACAAAAGAGGGTATGCAGCCCTTTAATTTTGATAATCTTCATCTTGTGTGCAACGGCGAGATATATATGTTTCGCCCGATTAAAGAGAAGCTTATCGAAAAGGGATACAAATTCAAAAGCAGCTCCGACTGCGAAATCCTTCTTCCAATGTATAAAGAATACGGCACGGAAATGTTTAAAATGCTGGACGCAGAATTTGCGCTGATTATTTATGACGAAAAAAACAAAAGCGCTGTTGCGGCACGTGACCCGTTCGGCATAAGACCGCTGTTTTACGGATATACGCAAAACGAAAAGATAGTTTTTGCGTCCGAGGCGAAAAACCTTACCGGTCTTTGCAAAAAGGTTATGCCTTTTCCGCCGGGATATTATTACAAGGACGGCGAGTTTGTGTGCTACCGTGACATTTCAAAGGTTGAAAAATTTTCGGATGACGGCATTGAGGAAGCTTGCGCAAAAATAAGAGAAAAGCTTGTTGCTGGAATTAAAAAACGCCTTGATTCGGACGCTCCGGTAGGATTTTTGCTGTCGGGCGGGCTTGATTCGTCGCTTGTGTGCTCGGTTGCGGCGTCTGTTTCGGATAAGCACATCAAAACCTTTGCAATAGGTATGGACAAGGACGCTATCGATTTAAAATATGCAAAAGAGGTTGCGGATTTTATAAAGAGCGACCATACCGAGGTTATTATCTCAAAAGATGACGTCATAGCGGCGCTTCCCAAGGTTGTTGAAATTTTGGGAACATACGATATCACAACGATACGTGCGTCAATCGGAATGTATCTTGTGTGCAAATACATTCACGACAACACCGATATAAGGGTGATTTTGACGGGCGAAATTTCGGACGAACTTTTCGGGTATAAATATACCGATTTTGCACCTTCCGCAAAGGAATTTCAGAAAGAGGCGGAAAAAAGGGTGTCGGAGCTTTATATGTACGACGTTCTGCGTGCCGACAGATGTATTTCGGCAAATTCGCTCGAGGCGCGTGTTCCGTTCGGCGACCTTGATTTTGCCTCGTATGTTATGAGCATAAAACCCGAAATTAAGATGAATACTTATAACAAAGGCAAATATCTTCTCCGTCACGCTTTTGAGGGCGATTATCTGCCGTATGACATTCTTATGCGTGAGAAGGCGGCGTTTTCGGACGCTGTGGGTCATTCTATGGTGGACGATTTGAAAGAATATGCGGATATGGTGTATACCGACACCGAATATGCAAAGCTTAGAGAAAGATACACATTTGCAAAGCCGTTTACAAAAGAATCGCTTCTTTACCGTGAGCTTTTTGAAGAATACTACGAAGGGCAGGCGCAGATGGTGAAAGATTTCTGGATGCCCAACAAAGAGTGGGAGGGCTGTAAGGTTGACGACCCCTCGGCAAGGGTATTGTCAAACTACGGCGACAGCGGAAAATAGAAGCGGAAATTAAAGAGGAAGGAATAGTGTGGCAGTTATGGACAATAATAAGAGCTTATATAAATCTTCATTTGAGCACGACGCCTGCGGAATAGGCGCAGTTGTAAGCATTGACAACAAAGCGTCGCACAAAATTGTTGAGGACGCACTTTTGATTGTTGAAAAGCTTGAACACCGTGCAGGAAAGGATTTTGCCGGCGAAGTGGGCGACGGAGTCGGAATTATGCTCAGAATATCGCACAGGTTTTTTAAGAAGAAAGAAAAGGATTTGGGCATTGATTTGGGCGGCGAAGGCGATTACGGCGTGGGAATGTTTTTCTTTCCGAGAAATGCGCTTTTAAGAAAACAGGCGCAGAAGATGTTTGAGGTTATATGCAAGAAGGAAAATGTTGAATTTTTAAACTGGAAGGAAGCCGAAATTGACGCAAAGGTGCTTTCAAAAAATGCGGTGCAGGATATGCCGTATATTGCACAGTGCTTTATAAAACGTCCCGAAAACATAGAAAAAGGTCTTGATTTTGACAGAAAGCTTTATATTATAAGACGTCTTTTTGAGCAAAGCGTTGAAAACACTTATGTTGCCTCGCTGTCGTCCAGAACCATAGTTTACAAGGGAATGTTTCTTGTAACGCAGCTTAGAAAATTTTATAAGGATTTGCAGGACAAAGACTATGAAAGCAGCGTTGCAATGGTACATTCAAGGTTTTCGACAAACACGTTTCCGAGCTGGGAGAGAGCTCATCCGAACAGATTTATTCTGCATAACGGCGAAATAAACACCATAAGAGGAAACGCAGACAGAATGGCGGCACGTGAAGAAACAATGCAGTCGGATTTATTAAAGGACGATATGGACAAAATTCTGCCCGTTATAAGCAGAGAAGGTTCGGATTCCGCAATGCTTGACAACGTTCTGGAATTTTTGGTTATGAGCGGTATGCCGCTTCCGCTTGCGGTTATGATAACCATTCCCGAGCCGTGGAAAAACGACGAAAATATAAGCCGTGAAAAGAGAGATTTATACAGATATTACGCAACAATGATGGAGCCGTGGGACGGCCCTGCGGCAATACTTTTTACCGACGGCGACGTTATGGGTGCTTGTCTTGACAGAAACGGACTGCGTCCTGCAAGATATTACATCACCAAGGATAACAGGCTGATTTTGTCGTCGGAGGTTGGCGTTCTTGATATACCGAGCGATGAGATTGTGGAAAAATCCCGTTTAAAACCGGGCAAAATGCTGCTTGTGGATATGAAGAACAAAAGAATTGTATCGGACGAGGAATGTAAGGAATATTACGCTAAAAGAAAGCCCTACGGCGAGTATCTTGACCAGTGCCTTACAACGCTGGAGTCGCTTCCCGTTCCCAACAAAAAGCCGCAGCACTATTCCGGCAGCGAGCGTGCAAAGCTTTACAAGGCGTTCGGATACACTTATGAGGATATAACGGGCGCAATATATCCCATGGCGAAAAACGGCTCGGAGCCGATTGTTTCTATGGGTATTGACACTCCGCTTGCGGTGCTTTCAAAAAATCATCCGCCGCTTTTTAATTATTTTAAACAGTTGTTTGCCCAGGTTACAAATCCTCCCATAGACGCTTTGAGGGAAAAAATCGTCACCGATACGACCGTTTATGTAGGTTCGGACGGAAACATTTTGGACGATAAGGCGGGAAACTGCCGTGTGCTTAAAATTGCCAATCCCATTCTTACGGATGTTGACCTTATGAAGATTAAGAGCATCAAAAAAGAAGGATTTAAAACCGAAACGGTTTCGATTTTGTATTATAAAAACACTTCGCTCAAAAAGGCGCTGGACAAGCTTTTTGTAGAGTGCGACAAGGCATACCGCAACGGCGCAAACATTATAATTCTTTCAGACAGGGGCGTTGACGAAAACCACGTTGCAATTCCGTCGCTGCTGGCGGTTTCCGCAATGGAACAGTACCTTATAAGAACAAAGAAAAGAACTGCCGTTTCAATAATCTTAGAGAGCGGCGAGCCGAGGGATGTTCATCATTTTGCACTGCTTCTCGGCTACGGCGCAAGGGCGGTCAATCCTTATCTTGCGCAGGAATGTATTGCAAGCCTTATTGACGAAAACCGTCTTAACAAGGATTATCACACGGCGATAAAAGACTATAACAATGCGGTTTTAAACGGCATTGTAAAAATTGCTTCAAAAATGGGAATTTCAACTTTGCAGTCGTATCAGTCGGCGCAGATTTTTGAGGCAATCGGCATAAGAAAAGACGTTATAGACGAATATTTTACCAATACCGTAAGCGAGGTTGAGGGTGTTGGACTTAAAGAAATAGGCGAGGATGTTGAGTGGCGTCACAACAGGGCGTTTGACCCGCTCGGGCTCGGTACGGATGAAATTTTGGACAGCGTCGGGGCGCACAAAATGCGAAGCGGCGCCGACAAAGAGGACCATTTATACAATCCCGAAACGATTATAGCGCTGCGTGAGGCGACGCAGAAGGGCTCGTATAAGCGGTTTAAAGAATACACCGCAATGGTGGATGACGAAACACGTCCGCACACCTTAAGAGGTCTTTTTGACTTTGCATATGATAAAAACGACGAAATTCCCATAGACGAAGTTGAGAGCGCAAAGGAGATTGTAAAACGCTTTAAAACAGGCGCAATGTCCTACGGTTCCATTTCAAAAGAGGCGCACACCTGTATGGCGGTTGCCATGAACAGGCTGGGCGGAAAGTCAAACTCGGGCGAGGGCGGCGAGGACCCCGTGCGTTACAATACCGAAGAAAACAGTGCGATTAAGCAGGTTGCTTCGGGAAGATTCGGCGTTACGAGCGAATATCTTGTAAGCGCAAGAGAAATTCAGATTAAAATGGCTCAGGGCGCAAAGCCCGGCGAGGGCGGACATCTGCCCGGCAAGAAGGTTTATCCCGAAATTGCAAAAAACAGATACTCAACCCCGGGTGTGTCGCTTATTTCGCCTCCGCCCCATCACGATATTTATTCTATCGAGGATTTGGCGCAGCTTATTTACGACCTTAAAAATGCAAACAAAAATGCCGATATTTCGGTTAAGCTTGTGTCGGAGGCAGGTGTGGGAACTGTTGCAACCGGTGTTGCAAAGGCAGGCGCAGGCGTAATTCTTATTTCGGGCTACGACGGCGGTACGGGTGCAGCGCCGCAAAGCTCGGTGCATAACGCAGGGCTGCCGTGGGAACTCGGTCTTGCCGAAACTCATCAGACGCTTGTAAAAAACAATCTGCGTTCACGTGTGCGTCTTGAAACGGACGGAAAGCTTATGAGCGGACGTGACGTTGCGATTGCTTGTATTTTGGGTGCCGAAGAATTTGGTTTTGCCACCGCTCCGCTTGTTACAATGGGCTGCGTTATGATGCGTGTCTGCAATCTTGACACCTGCCCTGTGGGAATTGCAACGCAAAACCCGGTTTTAAGAAAGAGATTTTGCGGCAGAAGCGAATATGTTATGAATTTTATGATGTTTATTGCCGAGGAACTGCGTGAAATTATGGCAAAGCTCGGCATCCGCACCGTGGACGAGCTTGTTGGCAGAACCGACAAGCTTCGCATACGCAAAAACAGCATTGCAAAAAACGTTATAAAGCTTGACCTTTCTGCAATAATCGGCGAAACAAACAATATTCACTATGTTGCGGGCGACGAATTTGACTTTAAATTAAAAGACACCATAGACGAAAAAGTGCTTATTCCAAGCTTTAAACCGGCGTTTGACAAGAATGAAAAATTTGAAATTTCGGTTGATATTTCAAGCACCAACCGAAGCTTCGGAACAAACTTCGGCTCGGAGATAACAAAGAGATTTAAAAACACGCTGTGTGACGACACTTACACCGTAAACTGCAAGGGCGGCGGCGGTCAGTCGTTCGGAGCGTTTATTCCCAAAGGGCTTACGCTTAAAATATCGGGCGACAGCAACGACTACTTCGGAAAAGGCTTATCAGGCGGAAAGCTTGTTATTTTCCCCGACGAAAAAAGCACGTTCGACCCGTCCGAAAACATTATAATAGGCAATGTTGCTCTCTACGGCGCAACAAGCGGTTTTGCTTATATAAACGGCATTGCCGGCGAGAGATTTTGTGTAAGAAACTCGGGCGCAACGGCTGTATGCGAGGGCTGCGGCGACCACGGCTGCGAATATATGACAGGCGGCAGAGTTGCGGTTTTGGGAAGGACGGGCAAAAATTTTGCCGCAGGAATGAGCGGCGGCATTGCATATGTGCTGGACGAGGAACACGATTTTTATTTGCGCCTTAACAAAGGTATGGTTATAATGAGCGGCATCAGCGAAAAGAGCGATATTGAATGTCTTAAGACTATGATTGAAAATCACGTTAAGGAAACAGGCTCTGCAAGGGGTAAAAAAATTCTTGATAATTTTGATAAGTATTTGCCGCTGTTTAAAAAAATCATACCGACAGACTATCAGAAAATGTTAAAATGCACTGCAAAATACGAAGAAAAAGGTATGAGCCGCAAAGAAGCTGAGCTTGAGGCTTTTTACGAAATGTCAAGGTAGCAAAGGAGCAATAGGGAGGATTAAAAATGGGAAAACCAACGGGATTTTTGGAATATGAAAGACACTCAAACCATTCTGTGCCGCCAAAGGACAGAATTAAAAATTTTGATGAATTTCACCCTCCGCTCGACGACGAGGAACGCAAAAAACAGGGCGCAAGGTGTATGAACTGCGGCGTACCGTTTTGCCAGTCGGGTATGAAGCTGGACGGCTTTGTAACGGGATGTCCTTTGCACAATCTTATTCCCGAGTGGAATGACGAAATTTACAACGGTAATATGCACGAGGCATATTTAAGGCTGATAAAAACCAATAATTTCCCCGAATTTACAGGCAGGGTTTGCCCTGCATTGTGCGAGGCGGCGTGCACATGCGCTATGAACGGTTATGCCGTGACAGTGCGTGAAAATGAGCTTTACACCATTGAAAACGCATTTGCGAAAGGATACGCAAAGCCCAAAAAGAAAGGTGTGCCGAGCGGTAAAAAAATTGCCGTTATCGGCGCAGGGCCTGCCGGTCTTGCCGCTGCGGATTTGCTCAATATGAGGGGTCATTCGGTGACGGTGTTTGAGCGTGAGAAAAGCATTGGCGGACTTTTGATGTACGGCATACCCAATATGAAGCTTGAAAAAAGCGTTATAAAGCGCCGTGAGGATGTTATGAAAAGCGAGGGCGTTGAGTTTAAAACCGGTGTTGACGTAGGAAAAGACATCACCGCCGAAGAAATTTTAAATAATTTTGACGCCGTTGCGGTTTGCTGCGGCTCTAAAACTCCCCGTGACATAAAATCGGACGGCAGAGATTCAAAGGGAATTTACTTTGCGGTGGATTATCTTTCGGACGTGACACGCTTTGTAACAGGAGAGATTAAGTCGGAAAAGGTGAGCGCAAAAGGCAAAAACGTTGTTATAATCGGCGGCGGCGACACGGGAAACGACTGTGTGGGAACTGTCATAAGACAGGGCTGCAAATCGGTTGTTCAGCTTGAAATGATGGAAAAGCTTCCCGACGCAAGACCTGTCGGCAACGAGTGGCCGAGATGGCCCAAGGTATGCAAGACGGATTACGGTCAGGAGGAGGCTATCGCCGTTTTCGGCACCGACCCGAGAGTTTACAAAACCACGGTCAAAGAATTTATAAAAGACGCAAAAGGCGCTGTGAAGGCTGTCAAAACCGTTCTTCTTGAGAAAAAGGAGGACGAAAAAACAGGACGGTTTATTATGAGCGAGGTTGAAAAAAGCGAAAAAACCATTCCGTGCGAGCTTGTTTTGATTGCGGCAGGGTTTGTCGGCTGTGAGGAGTATGTTTTAAATGCGTTTAAGCTGAATAAGGATAACAGAGGAAATATTTCGGCAGAAAACTTTAATGCCAAGGGAAAAGTTTTTGCCGCAGGCGATTGCAGAAGAGGTCAGTCGCTTGTGGTATGGGCGATTGCCGAGGGCAGAGAGTGTGCCGAAAAGATTGACAAATACCTTATAGAATCGGAAAATATGTAAAAATATATGAAACAAAAAACGCCCTTGTGTTAATGCAAGGACGTTTTGCTTTGTTTTTAAAACTTACAGAATATCGTTTCTAATTAAATCTTCATACGTTTCACGCTTAATTTTAAGGCTCGCCTCGCCGTTTTTCACAAACACCGCCGCCGGACGGCAAAGACGGTTGTAGTTGCTCGACATTGAATAATTGTATGCCCCGGTAGACATAACAGCTAAAATATCTCCGGGTTTTATGCGCGGCAATTTTGCGTCCTTTATGATAATATCGCCCGATTCGCAGCACTTTCCGCATATCGTCACAACCTCGCTTGCTTCAGCGTTTACGTTGTTTGCAATAACAGCGTCATACTGCGCCTGATAAAGAATGTATCGGGGATTGTCTGCCATTCCGCCGTCAACCGAAACGTATTTTCTTACGTTTTTGATATCCTTAACCGTTCCGACAGTGTAGAGCGTAATTCCTGCCTCGCCCACAATGGAACGGCCGGGCTCCATAAGTATAAACGGCATTTTGACACCGTATTTTTCACACTCGGTTTTAATAACCTTTGACACTTCTTCAATATATTTTTCGTATTCGGGAGGAGTGTCGCTTTCAATGTATTTTATACCGAATCCGCCGCCCAGATTAAGCTCGGAAACTTCAATTCCGAGTTCATTTTTGATTTTCGACATAAACTCAATCATAATTTCTGCCGTAAGCTTAAACGGCTCAAGCGAAAAAATCTGCGAGCCGATATGGCAGTGCAATCCTGCAATTTTAATATTTTCAAGATTTTTTGCATATTCCAAAACTTCAAACGCTTCGTTGTTTTCAATTGCGAAGCCGAATTTTGAATCTATCTGGCCGGTTGAAATAAATTCGTGAGTGTGTGCGTCAACACCCGGTTTTATGCGGAAAAGCACCTTTGCGCACTTTTTCTTTTCCGAGCACATTTTATTAATTATGTCAAGCTCTCTTTTGTTGTCAACAACAATTCTTCCGACATTTTCGTTTATTGCAAACTCAATTTCATCATATGTTTTGCTGTTGCCGTGAAAATAAATTTTTTCGCTGTCGAACCCCGATTTTAATGCTGTGTAAAGCTCACCGCCCGACACAACATCGCATCCCAGCCCTTCTTCGGCAGTTATTTTATACATATACAGCGACGAAAACGCTTTTGACGCATAAAGAATAAGCCCGTTTCCCGAGTAGAATTTGTCAACTGCGGTTTTGTATGAGCGCATACTTTTTCTTATATGCTCCTCATCCATAACATAAAGCGGAGTGCCGAACCTTTTTGCAAGCTCGGTAGTATCGCATCCGCCGATTTCAAGGTGATTTTTGCTGTTGACCGATAAATTTTCCGTTATAAACATTGATGCCATCCTTCCTTTGTTTTGCTGTTATTTTTACCGTTTTACCGTTTATCAAACATTAATTAATTTCAAGACACAATGTGTTGTCTTCAAGATAAAGTGCAACACTGTTTTCACTCTTTTTGAACAAAACCTCGTTTTGTGCAACAAGCGGGTCGTCAAGGCAGATAAATCCGCAGTTTTTCATAAGCGTTATAAACTTTGCAACCTGCTCAAGATATACTCTTTCGCCGTCGTATTTATAAATTATGCCGTTATCCGTTTTTTGCATACCCGTCCGCTTTACGTCAACGGTGTTTTCAAGCATGGGCACCTCAACTTTAAAGTCGTATTTATAGGGCACAAATTCAAAATCCTTCATATTTTTGTTCGGAATTGTTACGTTTGCAATGCGCTTTTCGCCGTCCCACGAAACATTTGCAATTTCTTTAAGGGCGCTTATGTATATGACGGTGTAATCGTTAATGTTAAAGCTTTCTGCCTTTTTGCCGTTGACGTATGTGACAATATCCGTATCGGACGCTGATGATAAAATTCTTCCTGCCGCATCCTTGTCGCAGCGGTAAATTATATCGTCTGTTCCGCTTATCTGTTTGTCCGAAAGGGTAATGTCAACCCGTCTTTGCTCACCGTTCCACACCACGTCAAAGCCGTAGTTTTTAAGCGAGGACGCATACACTGCCGTCTGATTGTTAAGATTATATGCGGCAATGGGATAATTGTTGATATATGCGCAGATATCGGTTGTGCGTACCTCGCTTTGTGCGAACGCCGCCGATGTTATTAAAAAAGAAAATATTAAAAACGAAAATAATTTTTTCATTGCAAACCGCCCCTTTTATACCATTATATATGCAAAATTCAATCTTGTCAATTATTTAGAAAAAACGTCATAAATTTGAAAAATTTGAAAATAATAAAATAAAAAAGGAGTTTTTAAAAATGTGCAAAGGAAAAAAGGCTGTAAAGATAATTGCAATTGCCGTTATTGCAATATCCGCCGCAAAGACGTTTATTGACATTATGAGCGAAATTACGGTTGTGAAGGCTGCAACAAAGCTGATATCAAAAATAGATTAGCAAAAATTTAAAACGGATTTCAAAAAATATCGCTGCACGGCAAAGTTTTGCCGGACGGCGGTATTTTTTTGTCCGGAATATACGCACAAAAATTTATGCCCGGCATAATATATACTAAAAAAGTGCGGAGGGGATATTTGTGAAGAATATTTTAATTCTCGGCGGGGATATGCGTTTTATTACGGTTGCAAACCTTCTTGCCGGGGACGGTTATAACGTTTCGGTTCTGGGGTTTAAAAAAAGTGCCTCGTTTGACGGGAGAATAAGTTTTTTTACAAATCTTCCCGAAGCTGTTGAGCGGTGTGACGCAATTGTTGCGCCGCTTCCCGTTACAAAGGATAATATCACTGTATATGCGCCTTTTAGCATAAATGAGATTTATATTGATGACGTTTTGTCTTATGCCGGGGAAAGACCTGTTTTTTGCGGTATGGCAACGGGCGAATTTATAAAAAGCGCAGAAAAGTTTGACGTGCGGCTTATTGACTATTTTAAAAGCGAGTACCTTACCGTGCTCAACTGCGTGCCGACAACCGAGGGCGCAATAAGCATTGCAATAGAGAACACGCCGTTTACGCTTTTCGGGTCAAAAACGCTTGTTATGGGGTTCGGAAGGGTTGGAAGGCACCTTTCAAAAACGCTTGCGGCTTTTGGGGCGGATGTGTCTGTTGAGGCAAGAAAAGAGTCTGACCTTGCGTGGATTTGCGCACTCGGCTACAACAAACTGCCTCTTTCAAAGCTTGATGAGCATCTTAACGAATTTGATATAATTTTCAATACCGTTCCGAAAATTCTTCTTACGCCCGACAGGCTGAGGCTTATAAATAAAGAGTGCGTAATTATTGACCTTGCATCTTATCCTTACGGTGCGGACGTTAATTTCTGTCGTGAAAATAAGATTAAATACATTCTTGCAAGCTCGCTGCCCGGCAAATTTGCGCCGCAGTTTGCAGGAAAAATAATAAAAGAAACGATTTGCAGTATGCTTTCTTAGGCATATGCTAAGCATCAGGGAGGTGTAGAAAATGAAATTTGAAAATCTTACCGTGGGTTTTGCCGTAACCGGCTCGTTTTGCACACTGAAAAAAACTATTTGCCGCATAAGCGATTTGACAAGCGAGGGTGCAAATGTCATTCCCATAATGAGCGAAATAACATATAATACCGATACCCGTTTCGGCGATGCAAAGGAATTTATTTCCAAAATAAAGGAACTTACCGGAAACGAAATTATCACCACTATAAAGGACGCAGAGCCAATCGGGCCGAAAAACATTCTTGACGCACTCATCATTGCGCCGTGCACCGGAAACACGCTTTCAAAAATTGCGCTCGGTATGACCGATACGTGCGTTGCTATGGCGGCAAAGGCAAATTTAAGAAACGAAAATCCGCTTCTTATTGCGGTGTCTACCAATGACGGACTCGGTGCAAGCGCACAAAACATTGCACGGCTTATGAGCTGCAAAAACGTGTATTTTGTGCCGTTCGGGCAGGATGACGCAGAAAAAAAGCCGAATTCGCTTGTTGCTGATATGTCAAAAATAAGCGAAACGCTCTCGTATGCGCTTTGCGGCAAGCAAATTCAGCCTGTTTTAAAATAAGAAAAAAGTGTGCAATTTGTTTTTTTCAGATTGCACACTTTGTATTTTAAGCCTTAAATTTTACCGTTACAGAGGTTCCTTCGCCGATATTGCTTTCAAGGTTTATTTCGGCGCCCAGGCAATCCGCTGCGTGTTTTACTATCGAAAGCCCGAGTCCCGTTCCGCCAATTTTTTTTGAGCGGCTTTTGTCCACACGGTAAAACCTTTCAAAAATCCGCATAATATGCTCCTTGCCTATGCCTATTCCGTTGTCCGAAACATTTAAAATAACATTGTTTCCGTCCTTTTTTACAGATATTTTTGCATAGCCGTTCTCTTTGTTGTATTTTATTGCGTTTTCCAAAAGATTGCGCACAATTTCGTAGGTTAAGCGGTATACTCCGTTTATGTAAACAGCCTCGCCCTCAAGTAAAATTTCAACATTTTTCTCCGCCGCAAGTGCTTTAAGCTCTGAAACGCATTTTTGTGAAACCTCATACAAATCAACGCTTTCAAACTCAAGTTCCTGCTTTTCGTCCAGTGCCGAAAGACGGATTATATCGTCAATAAGCGCAACAAGCCTTTGTGCCTCAATGCGGATATTTTTAACAAACGACGGAATATCGTCCTGCTTTACAAGGTTGTTTTCAATAAGCTCCGCACTGCCCATAATGGACTGAAGCGGCGTTTTTAACTCGTGCGAAACGTTTGCGGTAAACTCTCTTCTGTTGCGCTCGGCAAAAACTCTGTCGGTTATATCGAATGCCAAAATTACCGTTCCCAGCACATGGCGGTGACCTATTCTGCTGATGTTTATGCTGTATTCTCTTCCGTTTTTGGTTATATCCGTTTCGCTTTTTCCTGATTTTGACGCTTCCTTAAGCGCATTGTCAACATCTACGCTGCGCTCGGTTAAAAGAAAGTTTTTTCCGATTAATGATTTATCGGCGTTAAAAACGCTCATTGCCGCCCTGTTTGCGGTTATAACGTTTTCGTCCTCGTCAAGAATAATCAGCGCCTCGTTCATATTTTCTATTACGGCGTCAAATTTTTTTCTGTTCTGCTTAATTTCGTCAATCTGATATTTTATTCTTCTGTTTTGCTGTTCAATGTGCAAAAGCAGGGGAGATATCTCGTCGTAAACATTGTTTTCGAGCGGATTTTCCAAATCAAGACTGTTGATTGGCTCAACTATTTTTTTGGACATTCTCTTTGCAAAAATTGCCGAAAGTATAACGGCGAACAGGCAAATTACCACAATCGGGTGCAAAATTCCCAATGCAAGAGTAGCAACCGAATACTGCGTTGTTGAAATTCTGAGTATTGTGCCGTCGGAAAGCTTTTTTGCGCAGTAGAAGGTTTTTTCAAGAAGGGTTGACGAAAAACGCTCGCTTTGACCGACTCCTTCTTTTTGCGCCGCCTCAATTTCTTCTCTTTTTATGTGATTATCCATTTTGGACGTGTCTGCCCGGCTGTCAAAAAGCACCGTTCCGTCACTTGATACAAGTGTTAAACGGTAGCTGTTGTCCTTGACGTTTTCAAGGTATGAAATTCCTTCACTGCTTGTGCCGGCTGCCGCAAAATCAAGCTGCGATTTTAACTGATTTGTCATAACCGAATCAAAATAGCTGTAAAGAATACCTGTAATAATAACTGCGGCTGACAAAAGCGTACACGCCGCAACAATAATAATCGAATGAAAAATTCTTTTTGTCATACGTTTGCCTCCATACGGTAACCCACGCCACGGACGGTTGCGATATATGAAGCGCATTTTCCTATTTTTTGCCTTAATGTGCGTATATGCATATCAACAGTGCGTGTTTCGCCGCAATAATCCATACCCCATACAGCGTTAAAAAGCTGTTCTCTTGTGTATGCAACGCCGATATTTGACATAAAAAGCTTTAAAAGCTCAAATTCTTTAAGTGTGAGCACAACCTTTTCTCCGTCCGACGTTACCGAGTGCTCACGAAGGTTTAACGAAAGAAGCCCGTGCGATAACACAAAGCTTTCTTCTTCGGAATAACTGCGGCGCAAAACCGCCTTAATTCTTGAAACCATTTCAAGCATACCGAAGGGTTTTGTAAGATAATCGTCCGCACCGAGGTCAAGGCTTTGAATTTTGTCATATTCCATTCCCTTTGCCGTCGCCATTATAACAGGCAGATTTTTTGTCTGTTTATCCGATTTAAGGCGCTTTAAAATTTCAACACCGTCTGCGTCGGGAAGCATAATATCAAGCACTATAAGATTGGGAGTATCTTTTTTAAGTGCGTCAAAAAACAATTTTGAGTCCTCAAATCCCGTTGCCTCAAAGCCGGTAGCCTTAAGCGTGTAAACCTCGATATCACGTATAGACGCTTCATCTTCAACACACCATATTTTCATATTCTTCACCTCGAAAAAAGCAAATTCTTACAATTCGTCAACACCCTTGTGAATACCTGTGAGCGAAAATTCAACCCACTCGGCAATGTTTGTTGCGTGGTCGCCGATTCTTTCAAAATATTTTGCAATCATAATAAGGTCGATTGCAAATTCTGCGTCCGCCGGGTTTTTCAAAATCGTATCTATAAGAGATGTTTTAACTTTTTTAAAATAGTCGTCAACCACATCATCGTGCGCAATAACGCTTTTTGCAATGTTTATATCCTGCTTTACATATGCGTCAACGCTTTCGGTAACCATTTTTATGGTTGCTCTTGCCATTTGCGGAATATACGCACATTCATCAGAGTTTGACCTTCCGATAAAACCTATTATTTCGGCAATATCTGCCGCCTGGTCGCCGATTCTTTCCATATCGGTTATCATCTTGAGCGCCGCAGAAATCTGCCTTAAATCACGTGCCACGGGCTGCTGCGAAAGAAGCATTTTAAGACACATTGATTCGATATCTCTTTCCTTTTGGTCAATTTCGCTGTCAAGAGGAAATATCTTTTTTGCAGTTTCAACGTCGCCGTCCGAGAGCGATTTTGCCGCCAGTGCGATAACCTGTTCGCAGAGCGCTCCCATTTCTATAAGTTCTTTGTTTAAGTTTGCAAGCTGCATATCAAATTTTGTGCGCATTATCCAAACCTCCCCGTAATATAATCTTCTGTGCGCTTATCCTTAGGATTTGCAAACATTTTTTCGGTTTCGCCGTATTCTATAAGATTTCCGAGGAGGAAAAACGCCGTACTGTCCGAAATACGCACCGCCTGCTGCATATTGTGTGTTACTATGATTATAGTATAGCATTTTTTCAACTCGGTTGCAAGTTCTTCTATTTTTGAGGTCGAGATAGGGTCGAGTGCGCTCGTCGGCTCGTCCATAAGAAGAATTTTGGGTTCTATCGCAAGCGCTCTTGCAATGCAAAGCCTCTGCTGCTGACCGCCCGATAAGCCGAGTGCGCTTTTTTTAAGTCTGTCTTTCACCTCGTCCCATATTGCCGCACGCTTTAACGATTTTTCAACAATATCGTCAAGCTTTGCCTTGTTTTTAATGCCGTGCGTTCTCGGGCCGTAGGCAATGTTATCGTATATGCTCATGGGAAATGGATTCGGCTTTTGAAAAACCATTCCTATTTCCTTTCTCAGCTCGTTCACGTTTACATCGGCGTCAAAAATGTTTTGTCCGCCGTAGGTGATTTTTCCTTCAATGCGAACTTCGGGGATAAGGTCGTTCATTCTGTTTACGGTTTTTAAAAATGTGGATTTTCCGCAGCCCGACGGGCCTATAAGCGCAGTAATGCTGTTTTCGTAAATTTCAATGTTTATATTCTTTAAGGCCTGCGCCTTGCCGTACCACAAATTAAGGTCTTTTACCGAAATTATGCTGTTCATATGTTTCTCCTTTTTTCAAAATATCTGCCTGTAAGTGCGGCGGCAAAATTTATAATGAGAGTAAGAATCATCAGAATTGCCGCAATGGCGAACGCAACTTCAAATTCGCCCTGTTCCTTTGCGTAAACATAAAGCGCAACCGTAAGAGTTGCTCCGGCGCCCTTCATTGCAGTAAAAAATGTGCCCATAGCGTGTGCAAAACCTGCGGTGAAAAGAAGCGCCGCCGATTCGCCCAGAATTCTTCCGGCAGAAAGAATACACCCTGTTATAACTCCGTCAATGCACCCCGGCAAAACAACCGTTCTTACAACGTGCCATTTGCCTGCGCCGAGCCCGAATGCGCCTTCTCTGTAGCTTTGCGGAACGGTTTTAAGGCTTTCCTGGGTTGTTCGCATAATTGTGGGCAAATTCATTATAACAAGCGTAAGGCTTCCTGAAAGAAGCGAGGTTTTCATATCCAGAAACTGGCAGAAAAACAACATTCCCACAAGTCCGTATATTACAGAAGGTATGCCCGAGAGCGTTTCTGCGGCATATTCAATTGCCGAAACAATTCTTTTGTTTGACGCATATTCCGTAAGATAAACCGCAGCGCCCACGCCGAGAGGAATAACGAAAACAAGCGTTGAGATGAGTATATAAACGGTGTTTAAAATATCGGGCAGTATGCCGATTTTTTCTGTGAGATAGCTTGGCGCAGTCAGCAAAAATTCGGAAGTGATATTCGGAATTCCTTTAACAAGCACGAAAACCATAAGAAACAGCACCGGCGCCACGGTGAAAAAGAACGATATGCCCATAATAAATTTTTGCGTGTTAATATATAATTTCCGCTTTTTTGAAATTTGTGATGAAAGCATTTTTATTTCTCCTTATTACGCTTTAAAAGAAAGTTCAGCACGGCGTTTATAAGCATTATAAATATAAACAGCACCAGCGCAATTGAAAACAGCGCCTGCCTTTGAAGTCCTGCCGAGTATGACATCTCGCTTGCTACGGCTGTGGTTAAAAAACGCACGCTTTCAAATATGCCGGGCATATTGGGCGCATTGCCCGATACCATCATAACCGCCATTGCCTCGCCGATTGCACGTCCCACGCCCAGCACAACCGCCGCCGCTATGCCGCTTTTCGCCGCAGGAACGGATACTTTGAAATACGTTTCAATATCCGTTGCGCCGAGCGCCAAAGATGCGTCCTCATATTCTTTCGGAACAGCGTCAAGCGCAGCGAGCGACACCTTTATAATTGACGGAAGTATCATTACCGCAAGCACGATTATTGCCGCAAGAAGGCTTGCGCCGTCGGGAATGTTAAATATTTTGCGTATTGCCGGGACGATAACAAGCATACCCGTAAGACCGTACACAACCGACGGTATTCCCGCAAGAAGGCTTATAAGCGTTTCGGATACCGCACGCACTTTTTTAGGCGCAAGCTTTGCAAGATATACCGCCGTAAAAAATCCGACCGGCACTCCGAGTATTATTGCGCCTATTGTTCCGTAAACACTTGTCAAAATAAAAGGCAGTATGCCGTATTTGGGGTCTTGAGCCGTTGACGCCCACACCTTGCCGAACATAAACTTAAAAAAGCCTATTTTTACAATTGCCGGAAATCCCGAAACGATAAGGTATATGGTTATAAGCAGGACGCAGCCTACGGTTATAAGCCCGAGGAGGGCAAAGGTTGTATGCACAATGCCCTCCGTGTTAAAGAATTTTTTGTTTCCTGTAAGTAAATTGTTTGACTTTTTCATTTTTAAGCCTTTCAAATATCGGATTTATCAGCTTGCCGAAACCGCTCCTGCCTTGCTGATAATTTCGGAAGCTGCGGAAGATGTTGCGTAGTCAAAGAATTTCTGGGCTGTTTCGGATAACGGTGTGCCTTCTTTTGTAACCAGAACAAACGGACGCTGAACAACATACGAACCGTCTTTTACTGTTTCTTCGGTGGGGGTAACGCCGCCGACCTTAAGCGCTTTTACGGTGTCTTTGATTGAAGCGAGCGAAGCATATCCGATTGCGTTCGGGTTTTGTGAAACCGTTGTTATAACGTCGCCTGTAGAGGTAAGCTCCTGACGGTATTTGCATTTGTCCTTTGTGTCGGTGATGGATTCAAAACCGTCCCTCGTTCCGCTGCCTGCTTCTCTGCCGATAAGAACAATTTCGCCGTCCGAGCCGCCTACATCTTTCCAGTTTGTAACTTCGCCGGTGTATATTTTTTTGATATCGTCAACGCTGAGGTCTGAAAGCTGGTTTTGCGGATTTACAATTACTGCAATTCCGTCGTATGCAAGAATTGTTTCTTTAAGACCCGAAGCTTTTTCGTCATCTTTAAGCGCACGGCTCGAAAGACCGATATCGCATCTTCCTTCCGAAACTGCCGTTATGCCGGAGCCGGAGCCTGTCGGATTGTATGTAAAGTTTACACCTGAATTCTGCTGTTTAAATGATTCGCCGAGCGCTCCGATTACCTTTTCCATAGAGGTTGAGCCGTCTGTGGATACTGTGTTTGACGAAGATGAGGATTTTTGTTCCCCGCTGTCCCCGCTTTGGCAGCCTGTCATTGCCGCACAAGCGACAAATGCGCACATAACAAGTGTGAGTAATTTTTTTGTTCTTTTCATAATATAATCTCCTTTTTTTCTTTTTACAATTTAATTTTACATTGCTAGTGTCAAATCCGAAAGATAAGTTTTGTAAAGTTTTTGTAAAATAAAAAAAGACCGTTTCAAAAAGACACAGCCTGATAAGGAAGCATTGGTTTTGAAAGCCGTATTTTATACTTCGGCAAAAAGACACCGTATACGTTAAGTATTACGGTGTCTTTTTTTCTTGTCTGAAGTTTAAACTGCAATTTTCAAAACTGCTTTGCACCCTGAAAACAAAATTTTTTGATGAAGTTCAAGGCAAAAAAGCGAGTAATCCTGTCGGATTTCGAGCTTTTTTAACGCAGAAATTCGCAAAAAAGATGTTTGCCGGGGCAATGCTTCCTTGTAGAGCTGTGGCTAATTAATTGAAACAGTTTTTTTTCGTACCAAAACGGTATTTTTACATTAAAATAATATTCTTTACATTTCGCTTTTATTGCGATATGTCGTCGCCGACGTATGTTTCGCTGCCGTTTGAAAATGCCTCCGAAGCGGGGGTGTCCGAAATTTTCGTTTCGTCTTTTTTCGTTCCGACAAGCTCAATCTGCGTTATTGCAGAATAGTTGCTCCTCGAAATTTTGTTCGTTCCACGGCTTTCGCCGTTGATATACACGGTTTTGAAGGTGTCAACAATGCTTCCTTCGCTGCCTGCCTGCTTAATTTTGCGCTTTCCTTCGGGAAGGGTATCGTCCTCAACCTCTTTCACTGCGAACGGGGTAGTGCTTACCGTCCGGGTGGTTATTTCAACCTTTTTGTTTTCAAGCTTTATTCCGTAAACCGAACAGGTAAGCTTTCCGTTTGAAGCACTGCATTTAAGCTTTATCGGATATCCCTGATTGTTTGAAAATTTAAAGTCTATACTGCCGTAAGATACCGTTGCGTCACGTCCCGACGGAACGTAAGAAACCGGCATGGAATGGTTTGTGCGGTAGTCGATTTTCAAATCGGCATAAAGCACAGCATTGTAAAGCGTGGTGGATACCTGGCAAATTCCGCCGCCTATACCGTCAACAATTTCTCCGCCCTGATAAACCTTTGCGGTTTTAAATCCCGTCTGCGCCGAACGCTGACCCACAATGCCGTTGAACGAAAACTGCTCGCCCGGCATAAGAACAAGGTCGTTTATCTTCTGCGCTGCGAGCGCTACGTTGTGCGACCTTTCGTAATTTCCTGCGTTATAGACGGTTGAAAAGCTTCCGAGAGAGTCGGAAAGCTTGTTGTCAATAAACCATTGCGTCGTTTTTTCGGGCTCCGTAATTTCAACCGGAATTTCATACGGCTCGGTGTTGTTTTTGTTTTCATCAAGAATTTTCTGCGCCGCATTAACGTCAAAATCAACTCCGGTAACGTGCTCGGCAAAGTGAACCTGACCGTCCGCTTTTGAAAATTCAACGTCCTTCGGCTCTTTGTGAAATTTTTCGTAAAGCTCTTTTGCCGTGGGGTTTTTAGGTTTAATTTCGGTAATTTTTACCTCAATTCTTTCTTTTAAGCTGTTTTTTGAAACAGCCTTTTCAACCTCTTTTTTTATTTTGTCAATGTCAACTCCATTGCCTTTTCTGCCGTTTACTATCACAAGTTTTCCGTCCTCAAGCTCGGCAGAGGCGTCGATAACGGGATTTTGAACATCTGTTGCTTTCTCTTTTAAAATATAGTAAAGTTTATTTTCGTCAAAGGCGATTTCCAGCGGAATTTCTTTTTTGAACAAAGAATATTTAATCGCATTTATCCCCCGAAGAAACATATTTTTGCTTCTTCCGGCAAGATATGCTTTTTCGCTCGTTTTGTCAAAATCGTATGTAAGGTCAAAATCTTTGCCGTTTACTTCAAAATCGGTGTTATTATAGGTAAAAGGCACGTTTGTATTTTCGCTCGAGTATGTTTTTTTCAATGCGTCTTTTATGTCCGAAACGCTCATAGAGCCTGCGCACAGGTCGTTTATGTATATTTTTTTGTAGGCAGTGTCGATTTTTGAAAATGCCGTCACAAGTGTAACCAAAGCTGCAAAAACCGCTGTCAAAACGATAACCGAAATGAGCCTTTTGTTTGATTTGCGCACCTTTTTTTCATTCATTACTGAAATTCACCTCATAAAATAAAACAATTTGAAACTTAAAAATATTACCTTTTAAAAAAATAATTCTCTTTTAAAAATATATTCCTCTGAGTATAAATTTATCATAAATCCCGTCCGAGAAAAATTCGGGCGGGATTATGATATTTAAGCATAAGAAGCAGAAATTACTTGTCTGCCATTCTCTTATAAACCTCGTATCTGTCTTTGAGGTCTTTTTCAGCTTTTTCAAAGAGCTGTGCGGCAATTTCAGGATGCGCCTTCTTAAGAAGAAGGTATCTGTTTTCGCCGTTCATAAAGTCTGTAACAGCGCCTGTAGGCTCTTTCGAGTCTAAGATAAACGGATTTTCGCCTTTTTCCTTAAGTTCGGGGTTAAATCTCCACAAATGCCAGTAGCCTGTTTCAACAGCCTTTTTCTCTTCAAGAATTGTATTAGCCATACCAACCTTAATACCGTGGTTAATGCAAGGTGCGTATGCTATGATAAGAGAAGGACCGGGATATGCTTCAGCCTCTTTAATTGCTTTGATAGCCTGATTCATATTCGAGCCGATAGCAATCTGTGCAACGTATACATAGCCGTAGGTTGTAGCAATCATACCAAGGTCTTTCTTTTTAACCTTTTTACCGGAAGCGGCAAATTTTGCAACAGCCGCAGTCGGTGTAGCCTTTGAGGACTGACCGCCTGTGTTGGAGTAAACTTCGGTATCAACAACAAAAATGTTGATGTCCTCGCCGGAAGCAAGAACGTGGTCCAAACCGCCGTAACCGATATCGTAAGCCCAGCCGTCGCCGCCGAACGCCCACTGCGAACGTTTAACGAGGAAGTCTGTTCTGTCGGAAATTTCTTTAAGTTCGGGCATTGTAAGGTCTGCCGATTTGATAAGCTCTTTAATGTCAGCTGCCGCCGCTTTTGATTTTTCAGCGTCGTTCATACCGTCCATCCAAGCTTTGAAAGCGTCTGCAAGTTTAGCGTCAATGCCTTTTTCGATAGCAGCCTCCATTCTTGCTTTAAGAGTATTTCTAACCTTCTTGACAGCCAAAATCATACCCATACCGAACTCTGCGTTATCTTCAAAGAGCGAGTTAGCCCAAGCAGGACCTCTGCCGTTTTCGTCTTTGCAGTAAGGCATACTCGGTGCGCTGCCGCCCCAGATTGAAGTACAGCCTGTAGCGTTGGCAATCATCATTCTGTCGCCGAAGAGCTGAGTAATGAGCTTGATATAAGGTGTTTCGCCGCAGCCTGCGCAAGCGCCGGAGAACTCAAGGTAAGGCTTAGCAAACTGCGAGCCTTTAACCGAAGCTTTATCCATAAGGTTATCTTTAATTTTAACCGTCATAGCGTAATCCCAGTTATCAGCCTCTTTTTCAACCATCGGGTCAAGCGGCTTCATAACGAGAGCTTTTTCTTTTGCGGGGCAAACCTGCGCGCAGACACCGCAGCCCAAGCAGTCGCGGGGGCTTACCTGGATACGGAATTTGAGTCCTTTAAGCTGAGGACCTATAGCGTCTTTTGTTTCAAAGCCTTCGGGAGCATTTGCAGCTTCGGCGTCGTCCAAAAGAACAGGTCTTATAGCAGCGTGCGGGCATACGAGCGAGCACTGGTTACACTGAATACATTTTGTAATATCCCAATCGGGAACGTTAACTGCAACAGTACGTTTTTCAAACTTGGATGTACCCTGTTCAAAGGTACCGTCCTCGTAGCCTACGAATGTGCTTACGGGAAGCTTGTTGCCTTTCTGTGCGTTAACGGGTTCGCAAATCTTTTTAACAAATTCGGGAGCGTCGGAAGTATGAGCCGCATCCTCCTTAGCGTCTTTCCAGGAAGCGGGAACCTTAACTTCGTGAAGCGCTGCGATTGCACCGTCAACAGCGTCGCAGTTCATTCTTACAATTTCGTCACCTTTTTTGCCGTAGGTTTTCTTGATTGCTTCTTTAATGAGAACAACAGCCTCGTCAAAGGGGATAACGTTTGCAAGTTTAAAGAACGCACCCTGCGTTACCATATTGATTCTTGTGGGTCCGAGACCTACTTTTACGGCAACGTCAACAGCGTTGATTGTATAGAATTTAATATCGTGGTCAGCGATATATTTTTTAACGTGAGCGGGAAGCTTTTCGTCAAGCTCGTCCTCAGACCATACGCAGTTGAGAAGGAATGTGCCGCCTTTTTTAAGACCCTCGAGAACATCATACTGATAGATGTAAGCAGGCTTATGGCAAGCGATATAGTCAGCCTCGTCAAGAAGGTAGGTCGACTTAATCGGTTTTTTACCGAAACGCAAGTGCGACATTGTTACGCCGCCGCTCTTTTTGGAGTCGTAATCAAAATATGCCTGAGCATAAAGATCGGTGTTGTCGCCGATAATTTTGATTGCGTCCTTGTTTGCGCCGACAGTACCGTCAGAACCGAATCCCCAGAATTTACATCTTGTTGTGCCTTCGGGAGCGGCATTGATTCTGTCGCCGAGTTTGAGCGAAAGATGTGTAACATCATCATTGATACCGATTGTGAAGCTGTTAATCGGCTCTTTTGCGTCAAGATTGTCAAATACTGCAACAATCTGAGTAGGTGTGGTGTCTTTTGAGCCTAAGCCGTAACGTCCGCCGACAATCATCGGAGCGTTTTTCTTTCCGAAATAAAGGTTGCAAACGTCAAGATAAAGAGGCTCGCCGAGAGAACCCGGCTCTTTTGTTCTGTCGAGAACAGCGATTTTTTCAACTGTTTCGGGCATTACATCAAAGAAGTATTTAGCCGAGAACGGTCTGTAAAGGTGAACCTTAAGAACGCCGACTTTCTGACCCATAGCGTTGAGATAATCAACTGTTTCTTCGATAGCTTCGCAAACAGAGCCCATTGCAACGATAACTTTTGTTGCGTCGGGAGCGCCGTAGTAGTTGAACGGCTTGTACTCTCTGCCGGTAATTTTTGAAATTTCACCCATATAATCGTTTACGATATCGGGAACTTTTTCGTAGTATTTGTTGGCAACCTCTCTGCCCTGGAAGTAGATATCAGAGTTCTGAGCGCTGCCACGAAGAACCGGATGTTCGGGGTTTAAAGCTCTGTCCTTAAACGCTTTGACAGCGTCCATATCGATAAGCTTTTTGAGGTCCTCGTAATCCATAACCTCAATTTTCTGAATTTCGTGCGAAGTTCTGAAACCGTCAAAGAAATGAAGGAAAGGAACTCTGCCTTTTATTGCTGCAAGGTGAGCGATACCTGCCAAATCCATAGTTTCCTGAACGCTGCCCGAAGCGAGCATTGCATAACCGGTCTGACGACAGGCCATAACGTCCTGATGGTCGCCGAAAATGTTAAGAGCGTGTGCAGCGAGCGCTCTTGCGCTTACGTGAATAACCGAAGGAAGTAATTCACCTGCCATTTTATACATATTCGGAATCATAAGAAGAAGTCCCTGAGAAGCAGTGAAGGTGGTTGTGAGCGCACCGCCCTGAAGCGAGCCGTGAACAGCGCCCGCAGCGCCTGCCTCAGACTGCATTTCGCAAACGTCAACTGTCTGACCGAAAATGTTTTTCTGACCTTTCGAGCTCCACTCGTCCACATATTCAGCCATTGTTGACGAAGGAGTGATAGGGTAGATGGACGCTACTTCTGTAAACGCGTAGGCACAATGCGCAGCGGCACAGTTACCATCCATCGTTTTGAATTTCTTTGCCATTTTTTAAGCCTCCTTAAAATATTGCCATACCGGATTTTTTAAAGCCGATATTGTTATACAATTAACAACCCATATATTATAACACGTTTTTTTGAATATTTCAAATGGAATTTTTAAAATATACATTCAAAAAGGCAAAAAAAATAAATTTTGTATATTTTTTATATATTTTAAAGTGTGGATTTGTTTAAAATTGTGAGTTTTATACACCAAAAATACTAATTTTTATAAAAACTTGATAATTTGCCGTGCGATATGCTATTATATACAGTATAAATCAAGGTTAAGGAATGAGAATTATGGCGCTTGACGCAAGTGTTTTGTGCGCACTGAAAAATGAATTTCTGCAAAAACTTATCGGCGCAAGGGTGGAAAAGGTTTATCAGCCCGAGCGTGACGAAACGGTGATTTCAATAAGAAATTTCAAGGATAATTACAAGCTTCTTTTGTGCGCTCACCCGTCGTTTGCAAGGGTGGGTCTTATAAGTGCCGCAAAAGATAATCCCGATACTCCGCCGCTTTTTTGTATGCTTCTTCGCAAGCACCTTTGCGGCGGCAGAATTGTGGGCATAAGACAGGTTGATTTTGAAAGAATTATCGAATTTGATGTTGAAAGCTTCAGCGAACTCGGCGATTTGTCGGTAAAAACGCTTATCTGCGAAATTATGGGCAAACATTCTAACATAATTCTTACCGACAGCAAACGAAAAATTATCGACAGCATTTTTCACGTTGACATAACAATGAGCCGTGTAAGGCAGATTTTGCCGGGGCTTACTTACGAGAGCGTTCCGTCGCAGGGAAAGAAAAATCCTCTCGAAGCGGGGTACAATGAATTTCTGGAGGAAACGGAAAAAATTGCGGGGCACTACGATAAAAAAATTATGTCTTCGTTTATGGGCATAAGTCCGCTTACCGCACGTGAAATTGCATACAGAGCCGTGGGAAGCGACGACGAAATAAATTACGGGAACAACAAAAAGGTTGCGGACGAATTTTTTAAATTTTTCAAAAAAATAGAAAAAGGCGAATTTTCGCCCGTTGTTCTTACCGACGCAAAAAGCGGCAAAATGCTGGAATTTTCGGCTGTTGATATTAAGCAGTACGGCGCTTTGGCGAATACCGAGCATTTTGAGTCAATGAGCGAAGCGATTGAGTATTTTTACGAAAAAAAGGCGGCGAAGGAAAGCGTAAAACAAAGAACCGCCGATATTGCAAAGGTTGTTTCAAATAACCTCGCACGGTGCAGAAAAAAGCTTCAGATTCAGTGCGAAACGCTGGAAAAATGCAAAAAAAGAGAGCGCAGCAAAATTTGCGGCGACCTTATAACGGCAAATATTTACAGAATTAAAAAAGGCGATAAAAAGGCGGTTTTGGAAAATTTCTACGACGGCGGAAAGCTTATGGAAATTTCGCTTGACGAAACGCTTACGCCGGCTCAGAATGCGCAGAAATATTACAAAAAATACAACAAGGACAAAACGGCCGAGGAGCAGACAATTGTTCAGAAAAAAATCAACGAGGAAGAAATTGACTACCTCGAAACGGTTTTGCTGAATATGGAAAACGTTGAAACGAAAGAGGAAATTGCCGAAATCCGTGAAGAGCTTACGGAGCAGGGATATCTTAAAAAGCGCAGCATAAAGGGCAAAAAGAAGGCTGTGCAGGCTAAGCCTATGAGGTTTTTGTCAAGCGACGGATACGAAATTTTTGTCGGAAAGAACAACAGGCAGAACGATTATGTTACATTAAAGCTTGCACGGTCAACCGATATATGGCTTCACACCAAGAACATTCACGGCTCGCATGCAATAATCAAAACAAACGGAGATGACGCACCCGAGCGCACTGTTTTTGAGGCAGCGGTTATCGCAGCATACTACAGCAAGGGCAGAAACGGCGCAAACGTTGAGGTTGATTATACCGCCGTTAAAAACGTAAAAAAACCGTCGGGCGCAAAACCGGGTATGGTTATTTACGTAAATAACAAAACCGCAGTTGTCACGCCCGACGAAAAGCTTGTTGAAAGCCTGAAAAAATAAACTTATCCAAATAAAATCATCTGTTAAGATACCATATTGAAACGTTTAAAACCGTTGCAAACAAAATCCACAAAACAAGCGGCAGGTAGAGATATCCTGCTGCTTTATTTATTTCGTAAAACTTTGTAAACACCATAATTGCGCAAAAAAGCGAGGCAATTATAATGATTACCGATAAAGATAAAATGTGAAAGTTAAAAAACACAATCGGCCATATAAAAAGCAGAATAAGGTTGACGATATAAAGCTTAAAGCTTTCGGTAACGCCCGAATTGTCAATTCCGTCCTTAACGACAAGAAACGACGCTATGCCGATAAGCGTGTATAAAATTGTCCATACAATTCCGAATATATAGGCGGGCGGCGCAAAAAACGGTTTTGCAAGCGTATTGTAAAATTCCTGCGACCCTCTTGTAAAAAGTGCGCTCAAGCCGCCGGTTCCAAGGCTTATTGCAAGGCATATAAGCAGTTTTTTTAAATTTTTTGCGTTAAAAGTTTTTATCATATTTTTCGTCCTTTCCGTTTCTTTGTCTTATTAAAATTATATTCAAATAAAAAAGATATATTCCCAGAATAAGTATGCACAAAAGCGACGCAAGGTTAAGGCAAAGCGCCGTTTTTGCAAGCGAGGACGAAAACGTGCGGAAAGGAAGCGGAATTACCTTTATTGCAATGCAGGCGTAAACAAAAGCAAAGACTGCGTGCGCAAGCTTTGACAGAATATATTTTTTAAACGAAAGATTGCTGTCTTTTAAAACCTTAAAGGTTTGCATATGCACCGAAAGTCCGCCCCACGAGGCGAAAACTGCGGCAAAGATAAATTTCTGATAAAGCGCAATATCCGATGCCGATATTTTTTTGATTGCATTTGTCATCTCAAAAATTCCCGTAATAAACGGATTTTTAAAAAATGCGGTCAGCACCGCAAAAATTATCACATATCCGAAAACGCTTAAAATTGCGCTTACGCTTTCTTCAACCGCCGTGACAAATATGTTTTCGTAAACCTTGTTTTGTTTCGGAGGGTTATAGGTTTTTGTGTATTTCCCACGGAAAATTATTCCTACCGAGAGCGCCGACAAAATATGCACGGCATACAAAAGATATCCTGCGTAAGCTGACGAAAGCATACCGCCGCCCACTGCGCCGATTATAAAAAGCGGCCCCGAATTGTTGCAGAAACCGCACAGCCTCTGCGCCTCGTCTTTTGAAATCGCATTGTCGGAATACATCTGAGCCGCCGTTTTTGCGCCTATGGGATATCCGCACAGAATACCGAGTATTATCGGCGCAATACATTCTCCGCTCATATTAAAGAGCGGTTTTGTCAGAAACGACAGACGCTTTGCAAGATAAATTGCGCCGCCCGACATAATAAATATTTTTGAAAACACAAAAAACGGAAAAAGCGACGGCAAAAGGGTGTAAAGACACATATCGAGTGCGTCTTTTGCGCTTTTTGAGCACTGAGCCGAAAAAATACAGGTTATCACAATGCATAAAAGCGCTGAAAACGAGAGTGTTTTTTTCATTTTTTTCACCTCTTTTGATATGTATATTCAAAAAGGTGCGAGCATATTATTAACCGTAAGAAGGCTTTTTAACGGGCGGAGGATTGAAAAGATGAAAAAGAAAATTAAGCAGAAAATCAAAAAAACGCTTGATATGCCTGCCGAAATTATAATGAACTCTCCGAAAATCGTGCTTGATTCGGACAGCAATGCGTGGGTTGAAAACTATACCGGAATTATAGAGTATTCCGACAAAGAGGTAAAACTTAACACCGCCGATTTTATTGTAAAAATTACCGGCGAGGGGCTTTTGATGGATTTTATAACAAACGAGGATTTAAGCATTTCGGGAAAGATTACGTCAGTGGTTTACGAGTGAGGTGTGCTTTTTGTTTGTAAGATTTTTTAATTTTTTAAGAGGTTATGTGCTGTTGGGCGTTAAAGGATTTTTTCTTGAACGCTTTTTAAATTTGTGCCTGAAAAAAGATATATGCTTGTGGGACGTTTCTTCGGAAAGTGAAAACAAAATGCAACTTAAAATGAGCATAAAAGGCTTTAAAACGGTGCGCAGTGCGGCATACAGAACACGCTCGAAGGTGACGGTTGAAAAAAGGGCGGGACTTCCGTTTATAATTCAGAAATACAAAAAGCGCAAGGCGTTTGTTTTCGGCTTTTTTGCGGCTGTTTTCTTGTTTTTTGCGCTTTCGTGCTTTATATGGAGAATTGACGTTACGGGAAACGAAAAGGTTGAAACGGATTTGATTTTAAACACCCTTTCCGATTTGGGGTTTAAAACGGGAAAGCTCAGGTACGGAGTTGACGTTTATTATTTGCAGAACGAGGTTTTGAAAAAAGAGAAATCGCTTTCGTGGATTTGGGTGGACATAAAGGGCACACGTGCGACCGTTTCGGTAAAGGAGAAAATTCCCGCACCGGAAATTGCCGATTATACCACGCCGTCCAATATTGTTGCCGCAAAAGAGGGTCTTGTGACAAGGGTTGTTGCCTTAAACGGCGAAGCAGCGGTAAAAGAGGGCGATATCGTTGACAGGGGCGACCTTCTTATTTCGGGGGTTGTTGACCTTGGCGAATCGGGCGCAGTATACACCGGCGCAAAGGGCAGCGTCACGGCGAGAACGTGGTATACTGCGGACGGAGAATTTCCGCTTGTTAAAACAGAATACATACGCACGGGCGAAAAAATTTCAAAAAACACCGTAAACCTTTTCGGATTTAATGTGCCGTTATATTTAAAAAGCGACATTCCCTTCAAATACTACGATACCGAGAGCAAAACGGGAAGTGCGCACCTCGGAAAAAACTTCTTTTTGCCGTTTTCGTACAAAAAAGATGTATGCTTTGAAAAAAATAAAATCGAAACAAAGTTGACAACCGAGGGCGCTTTGGTGTATTATGGCGATATACTGAAAAAAGATTTGGACGAAAAAACGGGCGGAAACATAAAGGTGGTAAACAAAAACGTTGAGCATATAATGCAGAAAAACGGAAAAATTTATATAAAGGTAACTTACGAATGTATTCAGGACATAACAAAAAGCGTTAAAATAGAAAACGGAGGTTAAATTTTTGGAAAGAAGCATTACTCTGCAAAACGGCGGACAGCTTGTTGCGGTGTTCGGCGAATTTGACAAAAACATTAAAAAAATACAAAGTGCATTTGATGTAAACATTGTAAACAGGGGAGAAGAAATCAAGATAAGCGGCAGCGAAACCGGCACGTCGCTTGCGGCAAAGGCTGTGGAGAGCCTTGCAAAAATTTACAATTCCGAGGGTGAGATAACCGACCAGGCGGTAAATTACACAATCGACAGCGTGCGTGACGGCATTGACCACGAGGCGCTCTACGGAAGCGACTGCGTGTGCATTACCGCTAAAGGAAAACCCATAAAAAGCAAAACGCTGGGGCAGAAAAAATATGTCGAGGCGATAAAAAACAATACAATCACCTTCGGAATAGGCCCTGCCGGAACGGGAAAAACGTATCTTGCGGTTGCAATGGCGGTTAAGGCGTTTAAGAACAAAGAGGTGTCAAGAATAATTTTGACACGTCCTGCGGTTGAGGCAGGCGAAAAACTTGGATTTTTGCCCGGCGATTTGCAAAACAAGGTTGACCCTTATCTTCGTCCGCTCTACGACGCACTGTACGAAATGTTCGGCTTTGAAACGTATCAGAAGCACGTTGAGAGGGGCAGCATTGAGGTTGCGCCGCTTGCGTATATGAGGGGAAGAACCATTGACGACAGTTTCATAATTTTGGACGAGGCGCAGAATACCACGCCCGAACAGATGAAGATGTTTCTTACCCGTGTGGGATTCAATTCACGTGTAATCGTTACGGGCGACGTTACGCAGATTGACCTTCCCGACGGCAAAAAATCGGGTCTTAAAGAGGTTGAAAAAATACTTAAGGATATTGACGATATAAGCTTTTGCTATCTTTCGGACAAGGACGTTGTGCGCCATCAGCTTGTTCAGAAAATAATAAAGGCATACGATAAATTTGAACAGAAGAAAATTGCACGGCAGAATGAAAAAAGGGGCAGCAGATGATTAGAATTTTTACTGAAAATGCGCAGGATAAAAAAGAGGTGTCGCCCGATTTGGAAAACCTTTTAAAAAGCGTTTGCGAGGCGGTTTTAAAATACGAGGAAATAGACGAAAAATGCGAGGTTAACGTGATGTTTGCCGACAATGACGGTATCCGCAAAATTAACCTTGAACAGCGGAATATCGACAGGGCGACGGATGTTTTGTCGTTTCCGTTTCTTGACGCAAAAAACGGCGATATAACCGTTTCGGATTCGGATTTTTACGAGGGTTATCTTACGCTCGGCGATATTGTTATTTCGCTTGAGAGGGCATCCGAGCAGGCGGAGCAGTACGGTCATTCGTTTGAACGTGAGGTTGGGTTTTTAACCTGCCACAGTATGCTTCATCTTTTGGGATACGACCACATTTGCGATGCCGACAGGGTGATTATGCGCAGAAAAGAAGAAGAAATTTTAAAAATTTTAAAGCTTACACGAGATGAACAAAGAGGTTGAATTTATGGAAAACAAAAATTTTAAATCGGGATATGTCGGTATTGTGGGTGTGCCGAACGTTGGAAAAACCACACTTTTAAACACGCTTATCGGGCAGAAAATAGCCATAATTTCTCCCAAACCGCAAACTACCAGGGGAAAAATTTTAGGCATTATGTCAGAAAGCGGTATGCAGGCGGTGTTTCTCGATACTCCCGGGTTTCACAAGCCGAAAAACAAACTTGGCGAAAATATGATTAAGGCGGTCAACGAAACGATAGGCGAGGCGGATTTTGTGCTTACGGTGGTTGAGCCGACGGAATTTATTAAAAATGCAGAGGCTGAAATTATTGAAAAAACAAAAAATCTTCCGGCAATTCTGGTCATAAACAAATGCGACACCGTAAAAAAGGACGCTTTGCTGCCGGTGATTGAAAAATACAGCAATATGCGCACGTTTGAGGCGATTGTGCCGATAAGCGCAAAGACGGGCGATGGAATTGACGTTCTTAAAAAAGAGATAGAAAAACTTCTTCCCGAAGGGCCAATGTACTATCCCGAGGATATGGTTACCGACCAGCCCGAAAAGCAGATTGTTTCGGAAATTATAAGGGAAAAAACGCTCTATGTTCTGGATAAAGAGGTGCCGCACGGCATTGCGGTTGAAATTGTGAAAATGAAAGAGGAAGAAGAAATTGTTTCGATTTCGGCAAACATTTTCTGCGAAAAAGACTCGCACAAGGGCATTATTATCGGCAGCGGCGGAAGAACGCTTAAAAGAATAGGTTCTCTTGCAAGGCACGACTGCGAAAAGCTTTTGGACAAGAAGGTTTTTCTTGAGTTGTGGGTTAAGGTTAAAAAAGACTGGCGGAATTCAAATTTTCTTATGAAAGAATTCGGGCTTAAAAACGATTAAAAAAGCAATTTGCCAAATTTTTATAAACATATGCAATATTGTTTTCGGACAACCTAAAAGCATAAAACAAGCTGCAAAAATATGCTTTTGGAGGAGATTTTTTTGGAGGAAAACTTTTTTTGGAGTGTATTTGAAAAAACGGGCAATGTGGAGAGCTATCTCGGTTACAGGGAAATTTGCGATTATGAGGGAGCATTAAAGAATGATGACCAGGGTAAGGGGACTGATTCTGAAGGTGAATAAGCTTTCGGAAAATGATGCGCTGTTTACGGTTTTGTGTGAGGATATGACAAAAATAACCGTTATCGCAAAGGGAATAAGAAGTATGAAGCATAAATCCTTTGCGGCTATGCAGCAGTTTTGCTACAACGAGTTTAACTTAAACGGAAACGGCAGCTTTTTTTCGCTGTCAAGTGCTGATATCATAAATAATTTCTACAATATACGCTCGGGTGTGGACAAGCTGAGCTTTGGCGCATATATATGCGAGGTTTCAAAGGTTGCGTCTGAATTTCTGGAGGGAGACAACGGCTTTTTCCGTTTTATACTGAACTGTCTTTATTTTGTTGAAAATGCCGAGAAAAAGGCTGTCGGCGGTGATGTGCTTTGCGAGCTTAAAAGAATTAAAACAATCTTTGAGCTTAAAACCTCTTCGGCGGCAGGCTTTGCTCCGGCAATTGACGAATGTGTTCGCTGCGGCGCAAAGGCAGAGTTTGATTATTTTGACATTCCTTCGGGCGGTGTTGTATGCAAAAACTGTACGGGCGAAAAGTCGGTGAAAATTTATCCGAAGCTTGCGGCATACCTTAAATTTATTCTCACAAAAGATGTAAAAACCGTGCTGAACACTGCCGGTCTTGAAAAAGAACTCGTTTCGGACGCAAATTATATAACTGAAAATTATTTGCAGTACAGGCTCGAATATTATTTTAAAAGTCTTGATTATTTGAAAAAGGTTACCGAAAACGAATAATTTATTGTGAAAAATTCATAAAAATAATGAAGATTTTCCTCAAATTTACATAAAAATTTATAGAAATTTCAAAAACAATCCGGATTTTTTAAAAAACAGTGGAAATTTTTTAAAAAATGGTTTAGAATTATAGAGATGCGAAAAATAAAGTAAAAGTGTCTAAATTTACTTAGGGGGTAATTAATTAAATGGCTAAAAAGTATGTATACCTTTTTTCCGAAGGTGATGCCTCAATGAGAAATCTCTTGGGCGGCAAAGGTGCCAACCTTGCAGAGATGACAAGACTCGGAATGCCTGTTCCGCAGGGATTTACCGTTACAACGGAAGCCTGCACAAAGTATTACGAGGACGGAAAGAAAATCAATGATGAAATCCAGGCTGAAATTATGGAGTATATCGGCAAAATGGAAGAAATTACCGGTATGAAATTCGGCGATACCGAAAATCCTCTCCTTGTTTCGGTTAGAAGCGGTGCAAGAGCTTCTATGCCCGGTATGATGGATACCATTCTTAACCTCGGTCTTAATGAAACCGTTGCTGAGGTTATGGCTAAAAAATCCAACAATCCCAGATGGGCTTACGACTGCTACAGAAGATTTATTCAGATGTATTCCGACGTTGTTATGGAAGTCGGCAAAAAATATTTTGAACAGCTTATTGACGAAATGAAAGAGAAAAAGGGAGTAACTCAGGACGTTGAGCTTACTGCCGAAGATTTGAAAGAACTTGCAAATCAGTTTAAAGC
Organism: uncultured Clostridia bacterium; assembly: GCA_934500875.1. GTDB lineage: Bacteria > Bacillota > Clostridia > UMGS1810 > UMGS1810 > Qingrenia. The sequence continues at coordinate 100,734 of CAKSTL010000003.1, forward strand.
TGAATATAAGTCAAAAATCGGCGAAGATTTCCCGGACGACCCGAAACAGCAGCTTATGGGCGCTATCAAGGCTGTTTTCCGTTCGTGGGACAACCCTCGTGCAAACGTTTACAGACGTGACAACGATATCCCTTATTCGTGGGGTACTGCCGTTAACGTTCAGATGATGGCGTTCGGTAATATGGGCGATACTTCGGGTACTGGCGTTGCGTTTACAAGAAACCCCGCTACAGGCGAAAAGAAGCTCTTCGGTGAGTTCCTTCTCAACGCTCAGGGCGAGGACGTTGTTGCAGGTGTAAGAACACCGCAGCCGATTGACCAGTTAAAAGACGTTATGCCTGAAGTTTACAACCAGTTTGTAGACATCTGCTCAAAGCTTGAAAACCATTACCGTGATATGCAGGATATGGAATTCACAATTCAGGATAAAAAGCTTTATATGCTCCAGACAAGAAACGGTAAAAGAACAGCTGCCGCTGCTCTTAAGATTGCCTGCGACCTTGTTGACGAGGGTATGATTACAGATAAAGACGCTGTTAAGATGATTGACCCGAGAAACCTTGATTCGCTGCTTCATCCGCAGTTTGACCAGGTTGCTCTTAAGAAAGCTGACGTTCTCGGCAAAGCGCTTGCAGCATCCCCCGGAGCTGCTTGCGGTAAAGTTGTATTCACGGCTGACGACGCTAAGGCTTGGGCTGAAAAAGGCGAAAAAGTTGTTTTGGTACGTCTTGAAACCTCGCCTGAAGATATTGAGGGTATGAAAGCCGCTCAGGGTATCCTTACAGTAAGAGGCGGTATGACATCTCACGCAGCCGTTGTTGCAAGAGGTATGGGTACTTGCTGTGTATCGGGCTGCTCCGATATCATTATGGATGAAGAAAACAAGAAATTTGTCCTTGCAGGAAAAACCTTTACAGAAGGCGACGAAATTTCAATCGACGGCTCAACCGGTAACATTTACGATGGTATCGTTCCCACGGTTGAGGCTTCTATCGGCGGAGATTTCGGCAGAATTATGGCTTGGGCTGACAAATACAGAACCCTTAAGGTAAGAACAAACGCTGACACACCGGCTGACGCTGCAAACGCTGTTAAGCTCGGCGCTGAAGGTATCGGTCTTTGCCGTACCGAGCATATGTTCTTTGAGGGCAACAGAATTGACGCATTCAGAGAAATGATTTGCGCAGACACTGTTGAAGAAAGAGAAGCTGCTCTTAACAAAATTCTTCCTATGCAGCAGGGCGACTTTGAAAAACTTTACGAAGCTTTGGAAGGCAACCCGGTAACAATCCGTTTCCTCGATCCCCCGCTTCACGAGTTTGTTCCCACTGAGGAAGCTGATATAGAAATTCTTGCAAAAGCTCAGGGTAAAACTGTTGGCGAAATCAAAGATATCATCAACAGCCTGCACGAAGCTAACCCGATGATGGGTCACAGAGGCTGCCGTCTTGCGGTAACTTACCCCGAAATTGCAAAAATGCAGACAAAAGCGGTTATCCGTGCTGCTATAAATGTTTCAAAGGCTCATCCCGACTGGAAGATTGTTCCCGAAATTATGATTCCGCTCGTTTGCGAAGTTAAAGAGCTTAAATTCGTTAAGAATGCGGTTGTTGAAACTGCTGACGCTGAAATCAAGGCTTCGGGTATTGACCTTAAGTATGAAGTAGGTACAATGATTGAAATTCCCCGTGCCGCTCTTACTGCTGACGAAATCGCAAAAGAAGCTGACTTCTTCTGCTTCGGTACAAACGACCTTACTCAGATGACATTCGGTTTCTCACGTGACGACGCAGGCAAGTTCCTTGAGTCGTACTATGATACAAAGATTTTTGAAAACGACCCGTTTGCTAAACTCGACCAGACCGGCGTAGGTAAGCTTATGGAAATGGCTATCAAGCTTGGTAAGCCCGTTAATCCGAAGCTTCACGTTGGTATCTGCGGTGAGCACGGCGGCGACCCCTCATCTGTTGAGTTCTGTCACAAAATTGGTCTTGATTATGTTTCCTGCTCGCCGTTCAGAGTGCCGATTGCACGTCTTGCGGCTGCACAGGCAAAAATCAACGAGCTTAACTAATCGGTTTCGGTTAGATTTAAAAAATCCTTCCGTTTTAAGCGGAAGGATTTTTTGTTTTCTTAGAAGAATTTTCTCTTTAAACAAGAGATTTTTGCCTTTTTAGCAAAAGAATTTCTTTGTGTGAAAATTTTTGTTTTGCAAATATATGCTGCCGGAGTAAAATTCAAAACGCCCTGCAATCTTTGCAAGGCGCCTTGAAAGGTGTTATGAATTTGATAAGGCGGAAATTCCACCGTTAAAGCTTAATTATATTTGTTTGATTGCCGAGTTGATTATTTTTCGGGAGCGTCGGGCACATTTTCAGCAGGTGCATCCTCGCTCGGTTTTTCGGTTTCGTCAACATCGACAACCACCGCATCGGTGATATGCACTTCGCTGTCTTTTACCTCAACGTTTTTATCAAAAACTTCTGCAAAATAATTTGCGGGAACATATGTTTTGTCATCAACAAGAACAGGTGCGCACTCAAGCTTGAGAGCTTTCATTCTGCCTTTGATGTATTTGTTTTCGCCGAGTGTAACCGCAAACATACCCGAATTGATTTGCGCAGTGTTGGTTTCTTTGTCCCATTCAAGAGTCATACCGTCTGCTTCAACAATTTCACGAAGGGGAAGCATAAGCACGCCGTCCTTTAAAACCGGAGCACCTTTAAGCTCTTTGTCGCCGAGAACGATTTTCGAGGGTGCAGCATCAAGCGTTACAAGCACGCCTTCTTCAAGCGATATGGGAACAATGCCGTATTCATTGTCAACAACAACGGGGGCTGCGTCCTTCTCCAATGCGGGAAGAGCAGTTATAAGCTTGGTGTCGTCGCCGTCGTAAACGGGACCGCCGTCAGCCTCGGTAGCCGGAAGGGTTACAACGAGGTCATCATAATTTACCGTTTCGTCAGAATTTGCAAATGCGGCAAATGCCGAAGCAGGAATGGCGAGTGCAAGTGTTAAAGCCAGAATTTTCTTTTTCATAATATGTACTTCCTTTCTTTTTCGCATTTTTCACTTTGTCGTAGCAAATTTAAATGCTTGTTTTTTGTTTTACACTCGTTAGACGCAGAAAAAAATAAAAAGTTCCAAAAAAATCAAAAAAATTTTAAATTTCTATATACAAAAATTTTTAATTGTGTTAAAATAAATAGGTAATTGATAATATCTATTTTAGGAAACGGTGATTTTATGGCTGATAAAGTTTTCGGATTTATAGGAACGGGTAATATGGGTTCTGCGATAATCGGCGGAATTATCGGAAAAACTCAATGCATTAACGCTTATGACATAAAGAAAAATGAAAATCTTAAGGTTGACTATAAGGAAAGCATTGCCGATTTGGTAAATGAAAGCGACGTTGTTGTTTTTTGCGTTAAGCCGAATATGTTTGAAACGGTGCTTGCCGAGGTAAAAACGGCAGATTATAAGGATAAGCTCTTTATCTCGATTGCCGCAGGAATTACAAAGGATTTTATAAAAAAACATCTCGGAGATGTTAAGCTTGTGCGTGTTATGCCCAATCTTCCGCTGTGCGTGGGCGAGGGAATGAGTGTTGTGTGTCCCGACGGCGGTCTGAGCGCCGACGACACCGAGGCTGTAAAGCTTATTTTTGAATCCTCGGGAAAAATGTGCATTATGAGCGAGGACTGCATAAACAAAGCCATTGCGGTTAACGGCAGCGGTCCTGCGTATGTGTTTATGTTTATTGAGGCTATGGCTGACGCTCTGGTTAAAAACGGCATTGACAGAGAAAACTCGTATACGCTTGCTGCCCAGACGGTGCTCGGTTCGGCAAAAATGCTTTTGGAAACCAAACTTCATCCCGGAATTTTGAAGGATATGGTCTGCTCACCTGCCGGCACTACCATTGACGCCGTAATCGACCTTGAAAAAAACGGTTTTCGCCACTCGGTAATGAGCGCTGTGCAAAAGTGTACCGAAAAGTCTGTTGAAATGAGCAAAAATTAAGGTTATATTTTGTCCCTGTTTTCATATAATTTATTATTAAAACATATGAGGAGTGGGACAAAAATGAGAAGGGCTGCGGAATATTTAAGGAGAAATTCCTACATATTTATAATTGCGCTTGTCCTGTTTGTAATCGGCGTATGCATAGGGGCGCTCGGAGCGTCGGGAATAAGCGCCGAGGACGAAATAAAGCTTGCGGAATATGCAAACAATTTTTTTGGCAACACCCAAAAGGTTGCGCATTACGAGGTTTTCAAGCAATGCGCTGCCGATAATTTTAAATTGGTTTTTTTGTGCGGCTTGTGTGCTATGCTTGTTTACACAATGCCGTTTTGCTTTGCGGCGGTTGCGTTTAAAGGCTTTACAACGGGCTTTGCGGCGGGATTTGTTTTAAAAACCTTTGGTTACAAGGGGGCTATTTTTATTTTTTCTTCCTTTGCGCCTTCGCTCGCATTTTTAATTCCCGTTATGTTTCTTTTGTGCTCTGTTTGCGTGCGATTTGCGTTTATGTGCTATAAAAGCAGAAGCAAACGCAAAAAAGAACTTGCCTCCTTTGCGGCGTCGCTTTTTGCGCTGTGGGCGGCAATGAGCCTTATAGAGCTTACGGACAGCTTTGTTTCGGAATTTATTGTAAGAGGAATTTTTTGAAAATTAAGCGTTTTTTAACGAAAGGATAATACAATGTCGGATTTAACAGAAGATTTTGCCGATTTGACAAATAAATTTGCAGAGTATATGATAGCTGAGCGGCACTCATCACAAAGCACGGTGCAGTCATACGTCCGTGATATAAGGCAGTATGCCGAGTATTCGGCAAAGAATTATATAGATATTGCTTCGGCGACAAAACAAAACGTATTGTCGTATGTTTTGTATCTTCAAAGGTGCAAAAAGGCGCCGTCCAGCGTTACGAGAGCGGTGGCGGGAATACGGATGTTTTATAAGTATCTTATGAAGCTCGGAATTTCAAAGGACAACCCTGCATACCGTTTAAAGCTTCCCAAATGCGATAAAAAAATGCCCGATATTCTTACCGTTGACGAGGTTGACCTTCTTTTGAGCCAGCCGTCCGGGGCAACATTTAAGGGCAAGAGGGACAAGGCTATGCTGGAACTTATGTATGCTTCGGGAATGAAAGTTTCCGAGCTTGTTGCGCTCTGCACTGACGATATCGACTTAAATCTCGGGTTTGTAAAGTGCGTATCGTTTCCGCACGCAAGAATTGTTCCGCTCGGCGCACCCTGCATTGACGCCGTTGCCGATTATCTTCAGTATGCAAGGTTTTATATGGTGAAGGATGAAAACGAAAAAAGGCTTTTTGTAAATTGCAGCGGAACAAAAATAACACGTCAGGGATTTTGGAAAATTATTAAGGATTATGCCAAAAAGGCGGAGATTGACAAGGATATTACGCCGCATACCCTAAGACATTCTTTTGCGGCACATCTTTTGGAAAACGGGGCGGATATAACTGCGGTGCAGGAGATGCTCGGGCACAGCGATATTGCTTCGACGCAAATGTATTCAAGGCTTGTGCGTCCGAGAATTAAAGACGTTTATACAAAAGCACATCCGAGAGCGTGAAATTTTGGAAAAATAAGTATTTTTGGCGTATTTTTCAGTAAAAATTACAAAAATATGCACATAAAAACTATATGGTTGAAGATATATTTTGTGTATGTTTTACGAAATTTTGAAAAATATGCCTTTTTTTGATATTAAACACAAAAAAAACTTGCAAAAATATTGTAAATGATGTAAAATATACGAGTGTGGCTTGACATACGATGATACGGGAGGTTACGGCAAATATGCCAATTTCCGTGGAGAATGTCCGAATCATTGAACTCGGGCGGCTTGCATCACAGTACAATATTTTTGTGTTGTAGTATGCCCGGTTTGCCTTTTTGAAACCGGGATTTATAATGCAAAAAGCGTGAAACACACGGCTATGTGTACTGTTTGTGATGTCGTAATGCACAACAAAATTACGATAAGGAGGTACTGCAAATGGCTAATCAGAAAATCAGAATTAAGCTTAAAGCTTATGACCACCAGTTGGTTGACCAGTCGGCACAGAAAATAGTGGAAACTGCGCAGAGAACAGGCGCTAAAGTTTCAGGTCCTATTCCGCTTCCGACAAAAAAAGAAATTGTAACAATCTTGCGTGCGGTTCACAAGTATAAGGATTCGCGCGAACAGTTTGAGATGAGAACTCACAAAAGATTAATCGACATTCTTGAACCCACATCAAAGACAATTGACACATTGCTCAAAATTTCATTGCCCGCAGGCGTTGATATTGAAATAAAGCAGGTGTGATTTGAACGTCTTTTAAGTTAAGGCAGCGTGACTGTGAAGTGTTGCACAGTCGGTCAATGTTGGAGCTTTGTCTTCAACCAATAACCGAATTAGGAGGAAGAAAATTATGCAAAAAGCAATTTTAGGAAAAAAACTCGGAATGACTCAGGTTTTTGCAGAAGACGGCACAGTAATTCCCGTTACCGTTGTTTTGGCGGGTCCTGTAACCGTTACGCAGCTTAAAACCGTTGAAAATGACGGCTACAAGGCTGTTCAGGTTGGTTTTACCGACATTCCCGAAAGAAAGGTTAACAAGCCTTTAAAGGGTCATTTTGACAAAGCGGGCGTCAGCTACAAGAAAACTTTGAGAGAATTCAGATTTGACGACGGCGTTGAATACAATGTCGGAGATGAAATTAAAGCTGATGTATTTGCCGCAGGCGATAAAATCGACGTTACGGGCACAAGCAAAGGTAAAGGCTTTGCCGGCACAACCAAAAGATGGGGAACTCACAGAGGTCCTATGTCGCACGGTTCGGGCTATCACAGAGGCGTAGGTTCTATGGGCGCTTGTTCAACTCCTTCGAGAGTTATGAAAAACAAAAAGCTCCCCGGACATATGGGTGTTGAAAAGGTTACGGTTCAGAACCTTGACGTTGTTAAGGTTGACGCTGAGAAAAACCTTCTTCTTATTAAAGGAGCCGTTCCCGGTCCTAAAGGCGGATTGTTGAAAATAGTAAATACAGTTAAATGCAATTAAGATTGATTTTTAGAAAGGAGGACTAAAATATGCCTACAGTAGGTTTATATAAAATGGACGGAAACAAAGTCGGCGACATTGAGCTTTGCGAAAGCATTTTCGGACAGGAAATTAACGAAAGCGCATTGCATCAGGTTGTCGTTAACTATCTTGCAAATCAAAGACAGGGTACTCAGAGCACAAAAACTCGTTCAGAGGTTTCGGGCGGCGGTATAAAACCGTGGCGTCAGAAAGGCACAGGCCGTGCAAGACAGGGCAGTATCAGAGCTACACAGTGGATTAAGGGCGGTATCGCTTTAGGTCCCAAACCCAGAGATTACAGCTATACTCTTAACAAAAAGCTTAAAAGAGTTGCTCTTAAATCGGCTTTCAGTGCAAAGGCTTCCGGAAACGAAATCAAGGTTATTGAGGACCTTAAGGTTGAAGGCTACAAAACAAGTGTTATTGCCAATATGTTAAAGAGCCTTGATGTAAATGACAAGGCGCTTATCGTTACTTGCGACAAAGACGATTTTATTGTTAAATCGGCAAGAAACATTAAGGGCGTTACACCTACGTTTGTAAATGTTTTGAACGTTTATGATATTTTAAGTCACGACCAGCTTATTATCGCAAAAGAAGCGATAGCAAAGATTGAGGAGGTGTTCGCATAATGTTTGCACACGACATCATCATTAGACCGATAATCTCTGAAAAGAGTATGGACCAGTTGGCTGATAAAAAGTACACCTTCGAGGTTAAAAAGGACGCCAACAAAATTGAAATCAAAAGAGCCGTTGAAGAAATCTTCAATGTAAAGGTTGTGTCTGTCACAACATCGAATGTTCTCGGCAAAATCAAAAGAATGGGAGCAACTTCGGGCAAAAGAGCGGATTGGAAAAAGGCGACCGTTAAACTTTCGGCTGATTCCAAGACAATTGAATTCTTTGAAGGCTTGGCTTAATAACGAAAAAGGAGTGTATTGAAAATGGCGATTAAAAAATTTAATCCTACTTCTCCTGCACGCAGATTTATGACGGTGTCAACCTTTGAAGAAATTACAAAGGCAGAGCCGGAAAAATCGTTGCTTGAACCTCTTAAAAAGAATTCAGGCAGAAACTCTTACGGCAGAATTACTGTTCGTCACAGAGGCGGCGGAAACAAGAGAAAATACAGAGTTATAGATTTTAAAAGAAACAAAGACGGTATGAACGCAAACGTAATTGCAATTGAGTATGACCCCAACAGGTCTGCAAACATTGCTCTTATCGAATATGAGGACGGCGTAAAGAGCTACATTATTGCTCCTTACACACTCAAAGTCGGCGACGTTGTACGTTCGGGAGCTGACGCAGACATTAAGCCCGGTAATGCGCTTATGATTGCCGATATCCCCGTAGGTACCTTGATTCACAATATCGAGCTTGCTCCGAACAAGGGCGGTCAGCTTGTAAGAAGCGCAGGCAACTGTGCACAGCTTATGGCTAAAGAGGGCAAATTTGCTCAGGTAAGACTTCCTTCGGGCGAAGTAAGAATGATAAGACTCGATTGCAGAGCTACAATCGGTCAGGTAAGCAACCTTGACCACGAAAATATTTCTATCGGTAAAGCCGGCAGAAAAAGACATATGGGCTGGAGACCTACTGTCCGTGGTGTTGTTATGAACCCCTGTGACCATCCTCACGGCGGTGGTGAAGGTAAATCTCCCGTCGGTATGCCGAGCCCTGTTACTCCTTGGGGTAAACCGACACTCGGTTACAAGACACGTAACAAGAAGAAACAGAGCAGCAAATTCATTGTTAAGAGAAGAAACGCAAAATAATATAAAAACCTATTTTATATTTCGGAAGGAGGTTTATCAATGGGCAGATCTGTTAAAAAAGGTCCCTTTGTCGAAGAACGTCTTTTAAAAAGAATTATTGATATGAACGACGCAGGTGAAAAGAGAGTTATCAAAACCTGGTCGAGAGCGTCCACAATTTTCCCTGAAATGGTAGGACACACTATTGCGGTTTATGACGGAAGAAAACACGTTCCCGTATATGTCAGCGAGGATATGGTCGGTCATAAATTGGGCGAATTTGCACCTACAAGAACGTTTAAAGGTCACGCAGGCGCAAAGACAACCGGAGTTAAGTAATTTTAATAAAATATCCTATTACTTGAGAGGAGGATTTATTTAATGGAACAGGTAGTTTCAAGCGAAGCAAGAGCAAAAGTAAGCTACGCTCGCATTTCTTCGAGAAAAGTTAAAATCGTTATCGATTTAATAAGAAACAAATCTGTAGGCGAAGCACTTGCAATTTTAAAGTTTACACCCAAGGCTGCTGCTGAAATAGTTGAAAAACTTTTAAAATCCGCAATCGCAAATGCAGAAAATAATCATAATATGGACGTTGACAAGCTTTATGTTGCCGAGATTTTTGCAAATCAAGGCCCGACGCTTAAAAGAGTTCAGCCCAGAGCACAGGGCAGAGCGTTCAGAATAAGAAAAAGAACGAGCCATATCACAGTTGTATTGAAAGAGAAAGAATAAGAAGGAGGTAAGAATCTTGGGCCAAAAGGTACATCCGCACGGATTAAGAGTAGGCGTTATCAAAGATTGGGATTCCAAATGGTACGCTAATAAGAAAGATTTCGGTGATAATCTTGTTGAAGATTATAAAATAAGAAAGTTTTTGAAGAAATCACTTTTTGCAGCCGGTATTGCAAAAATTGAAATCGAAAGAAACGACAATAAAGTAAGAATTAATATTTTCTCGGCTAAACCCGGTATCATTATCGGCAGAGGCGGCGCAGAAAAAGATAAAATCAAAGCAAATGTAGAAAAACTCATCAATAAAAACGTTATTATCAATATCGTTGAGGTTAAGGGCGCTGAAGCAAACGCACAGCTCGTTGCAGAAAACATTGCTGCACAGCTTGAAAGACGTATCTCCTTCAGACGTGCTATGAAACAGTGTATGCAAAGAGCTATGAAACTCGGTGTTAAGGGTATTAAAACCTCTGTTTCCGGTCGTTTGGGCGGTGCTGAAATTGCAAGATGCGAACAGTATCACGAAGGTACTATTCCGCTTCAGACTTTAAGAGCCGACATTGATTACGGTTTCTACGAGGCTGATACAACTTACGGCAAAATCGGCGTTAAGGTTTGGATTTACAAAGGTGAAGTTTTAAGAACCAACAAGCCGGCTGCCGCTAAAGGCGAAGGAGGTAAATAATCTATGTTGTTACCTAAAAGAGTAAAATACAGAAGAGTTATGAGAGGTCGTATGACCGGTAAGGCAACAAGAGGAAATAAAGTAAGCCACGGCGATTTTGGTATTCAGGCTCTCGAGCCGGCTTGGATTACAAGCAACCAGATTGAGGCTGCCAGAATTGCAATGACACGTTATATAAAAAGAGGCGGTCAGGTTTGGATTAAAATATTTCCCGACAAGCCTGTAACGGAAAAACCTGCTGAAACTCGTATGGGTAGCGGTAAAGGTTCACCCGAATACTGGGTAGCTGTTGTTAAACCGGGCAGAGTTATGTTTGAAATCGGCGGCATTAGTGAAGATGTTGCAAGAGAGGCGCTCCGTCTTGCTATGCACAAGCTTCCCGTAAAATGTAAAATTGTTTCCCGCCAATCTCAGGAAAGTGACGGTGATTCGAGTGAAGATTAATGAAATCAGAGATTTTGCAGATATGGAATTAATCCAGAAGCTCACAGAGCTTAAAGCCGAATTATTCAATTTGAGATTTCAGCTTGCTACAAACCAGCTTGATAATCCCAAAAGAGTAACAGAGGTTAAAAGAACAATTGCAAAAATAAAAACAGTCCTTCGTGAAAGAGAATTAAAACAATCTGTTTAATGTAATTCTGATTGGCAGATAAGATAATTCTGAAAGGATTAATCGTATTTTATTTTGTAAAAAGGAGGATTTAAGCAAAGTGGAACGTAATTACAGAAAAGTTCGTATAGGCAAGGTTGTAAGCGACAAAATGGACAAAACAATCGTTGTTGCCATTGAATACAACGTAAAGCACAGTCTGTACGGCAAAATCGTTAAAAGAACTTATAAATTGAAAGCTCACGATGAAGAAGGCGTTGCAAAGATTGGCGATAAGGTTAAAGTTATGGAAACAAGACCTATTTCCAAGGATAAACGCTGGAGATTGGTTGAGATTTTAGAGAAAGCTCAATAATACTCGGAAAGGAGAGGTTTGTAGTGATACAGCAACAAACTTTGTTAAAAGTTGCCGATAACACAGGCGCTAAGGAAATTATGTGCATCAGAGTGCTTGGCGGCAGCAAAAGAAGATTTGCCAACATTGGTGACACTATTATTGCTTCGGTCAAAAAAGCAACACCAGGCGGAGTTGTAAAAAAAGGCGAAGTTGTTAAAGCCGTTGTGGTAAGAAGCGTTAAAGGCTTAAGAAGAGCAGACGGCACATATATTAAATTTGATGAAAATGCGGCTGTTATAATCAGAGATGATAAAACTCCGAAAGGAACTCGTATATTCGGACCTATCGCCCGTGAATTAAGGGAAAAAGAGTATATGAAAATATTGTCTTTGGCACCCGAAGTTTTATAAGACAAGGAGGCGTTTTGGTTAATGAGAACAAAAGTTCATATTAAAAAAGGGGACGACGTTATTGTTTTATCCGGTGTTGACAAAGGCAAAAAGGGTAAAGTTTTAAGCGTTATCCCGAAAGAAAGAAAAGTAATCGTTGAAGGCGTGAATATGGCTACAAAGCACAAAAAGCCCAAGAGCCAGACAGAGCCGGGCGGAATTATCCATCAGGAAGCTCCGATTTATGCCTGCAAGGTTATGCACGTTTGCAACAAGTGCGGAAAACCGACTCGTATCGGTCACAAAATTTTGGCTGACGGCGAGAAGGCAAGAGTTTGCAAAAATTGCTTGGAAGTTTTTGATAACTAATTAAGAGAGGAGGATTTTCGCTTATGGCAAGCAGATTAAATGCGCATTATGAAAACGAAGTAAGAAAAGCGCTTATGGAAAAATTCGGCTACAAAAGCCCGATGGAAATTCCTAAATTGGAAAAAATCGTTATAAATATAGGCGTCGGCGAAGCTAAAGACAATTCTAAGGCTTTGGACGCAGCGGTTAACGACCTTGCGCTTATCACAGGTCAGGCTCCCGTGGTAACAAAGGCACGCAATTCGGTTGCTAACTTTAAAATCAGAGAGGGTATGAACATTGGCTGCAAGGTAACGCTTCGCAAAGACAAAATGTATGAGTTCCTTGACAGACTTTTCAATATTGCTCTTCCCCGTGTAAGAGACTTCAGAGGTATTAACCCCAACTCTTTTGACGGCAGAGGAAACTATTCGCTCGGTATTAAAGAGCAGCTCATATTCCCTGAAATCGATTATGATAAAATCGACAAAATCAGAGGTATGGACATAATTATGGTAACTACCGCAAAAACAGATGAGGAAGCACGTGAGCTTTTAACACTTATGGGTGCTCCGTTCATCAGAGCGTGAGAGGAGGAAATAAATCGTGGCTAAAAAAGCGATGGTATTAAAACAGCAGAAAGCACAGAAATATTCCACAAGAGAATACAACAGATGCAAAATATGCGGACGACCTCACGCATACCTCAGAAAATACGGTATTTGCCGTATATGCTTCAGAGAACTGGCTTACAAAGGTCAGATTCCCGGTGTGAGAAAAGCAAGCTGGTAAGGCTTTTATTGAAAGATATATTCGGATTAGATTTTAAAAAGGAGGTAGCACAATATGCAGATAACCGATCCTATCGCTGATATGCTTACCCGTATCAGAAATGCAAATTCATCAAAACACGAATCAGTTTTAGTTCCTTCTTCAAAAATGAAAGTTGCAATCGCAAAAATTCTTAACGACGAAGGCTATATAAACGGATATGAAGTTATAGATGACGGTAAACAAGGCGTAATTAAAATTACACTCAAGTACGGCGCTAACAAGACAAAGGTTATTACAGGAATAAAAAGAGTCAGCAAGCCGGGACTCAGAGTTTATGCCAACAAAGAAGATATGCCCAGAGTTTTGAGAGGTCTTGGTATTGCCATTGTATCCACTTCAAAGGGTATTATGACAGACAAAGAGGCAAGAAAAAACAACGTAGGCGGCGAAGTTTTGGCATTTATTTGGTAGTATTTTTACTAATTGGAGGTGAACACATTGTCAAGAATAGGCAGAGCACCGATTGACGTTCCAAACGGTGTAGAAGTTAAAATTAACCCTGATAACGAAGTTATTGTTAAAGGCCCCAAAGGCACGCTGACAAAGAAACTTCACAGGGATATGATTATAAAAACCGAAGGCGCTACTTTGGTTGTTGAAAGACCTTCGGAGGATAAGGCTCACAAAGCTTTGCACGGTCTTACAAGGTCGCTTTTGGCAAATATGGTAACAGGTGTAACCGAGGGCTTTTCAAAGACCTTACAGATTAACGGCGTAGGTTACAGAGCTGCCAAACAGGGCAAAAAGGTTGTTTTAAACCTTGGTTATTCGCACCCTGTTGAGGTTGAAGATTCTGCTGATTACACATTGGAAGTTCCCGACCCGAACACAATCATTGTTAAGGGTATTGACAATCAGATTGTCGGCGAGGTTGCAGCCAAGATCAGAGAAAAAAGACTTCCCGAGCCTTACAAGGGCAAAGGTATCAAGTATGCTGATGAGGTTATCAGAAGAAAAGAAGGTAAGACCGGCGCTAAGAAGTAAGAGTGCGGTTTTTGAAAAGTTTAAGAAAGGAGCATAAGCTTTTATGATAAAGAAACAGAGCAGTAACGTATCAAGATTGCGCAGACATAAAAGAGTTCGTAAAACAATCTCGGGCACGGCAGAGCGTCCAAGACTTAACGTATACAGAAGTCTTAAAAATATCTACGCTCAGATTATTGACGATACAAACGGCACAACGCTCGTTGCGGCTTCTTCGCTTGATATGGAAGCAGGCGGAAACAAAGACGCTGCAAAAGAGGTTGGCGCTCTTATCGCTAAAAAGGCTCTTGAAAAAGGCATAAATGAAGTTGTTTTTGACAGGGGCGGATATATTTACCACGGACGTGTTGCTTCACTTGCCGAAGGCGCAAGAGAAGGCGGTCTTAAGTTCTAATTTTGAAATTTATATCACTTTAAAAGGAGGTTAACAGCTTTTATGGAGAACATTGATGTAAACGCTATGGAATTAAAAGAAAAAATAGTTAGCATTAATCGTGTTGCAAAGGTTGTTAAAGGCGGCAGAACCTTTAGATTCAGCGTTTTGGTTGTTGTCGGCGACGAGATGGGTCATGTCGGCGCAGGTACGGGAAAAGCGGCTGAAATTCCTGACGCAGTAAGAAAAGCAATTGATGATGCTAAAAAGAATATGATTACAGTACCGATTGTAAACACAACTATTCCGCATGAGAAAATCGGCGTTTTCGGTGCAGGCAGAGTGCTTTTGAAACCTGCCGGCTTAGGTACCGGAGTTATCGCCGGCGGCGGCGTAAGAGCGGTGCTTGAACTTGCCGGTATTAAAAATATCAGGACAAAATCACTGCGTTCTAACAATCCCCGCAATATGGTTAATGCGACGATTGAGGGCCTTAAAGAAATGATGGTTGCTGAAGAAGTGGCTAAATTAAGAGGCAAATCAGTAGAAGAATTGTTGGGTTAATTTTAGCATATATGCTTAGAAAATATTGCAGGAGGAAATGAAAATGGCAAAGATAAAAGTAACTTTGGTTAAAAGCTTCCACGGCTGCAAAAAAGACCAAATTGCAACTGTTGCAGCTTTAGGCCTTAAGAAAATACGAGATGAAAAAACACATGAAGATTGTCCTCAAATCAGAGGTATGGTTACAAAAATCAAGCACTTGGTTAAGGTTGAGGAAATATAAACTAAAAGGAGGTGTCTTGTATGAAATTATTTGAACTTGCTCCAAGCAAAGGCGCTGTAAGGGACAGAAAAAGAGTGGGCAGAGGTCACGGCTCAGGCAGCGGAAAAACGTCGGGCAGAGGTCATAAGGGACAGAATGCCAGAAGCGGCGGCGGTGTAAGAGTCGGCTTTGAAGGCGGTCAGATGCCTATTTACAGAAGATTGCCCAAACGAGGCTTTACAAATATCTTTGCTAAGGAATATGTTGAAGTTAAAATTTCAGATTTGAATAAATTTGAATCCGGTGCAGTTGTAGACGCTCAAGCTTTGAAGGAAGCCGGAATCATCAAAAAAGTTTGTGACGGCGTTAAGGTGTTGGGTAACGGTGAAATAAACGTTAAGCTCACGGTTAAGGCTGACAAGTTTACAGAAGCTGCTAAGGAGAAGATTGAAGCAGCCGGAGGAAAGGCTGAGGTGATGTAAGGTGTTTCAGACCATTAGAAATGCTTGGAAAATCCCGGACCTTAGAAAAAAGATTTTATTTACTCTGTTTATGATTGCGGTGTTCAGGCTTGGTTCGTACATTCCTGTTCCCGGTCTTGACAGAGGTGCGCTTCAAAGTATGATTGGCGAGGGCAATAACCTTTTCGGTATGCTCGATTTGTTCTCGGGCGGTGCGTTCGGTAATGCTACAATTTTTGCAATGAGCATTACCCCGTACATCAACTCGTCAATTATTATTCAGCTTTTGACAGTTGCAATCCCCGCTTTGGAACGTCTTGCCAAAGAGGGCGAAGAAGGAAGAAAAAGACTTGCGTCGTGGACAAGATACGGCACGGTTATCTTAGCGTTCATTCAGGCTACAGGCTTGTACTTTGCGCTCAGAAGCGGCTTGACAAGCAGAGGCGTTGTATCGTTTATACTTGTTACATTCTCGTTTACGGCAGGTACGGCATTTCTTATGTGGCTTGGAGAGCAAATCACCGAATACGGTGTTGGAAACGGTATTTCGATTATCATTTTCTCGGGTATCGTGTCAAGAGTTCCGAGCTCTGTTATCAGTCTTGTAAATAACTTTAAGGCTGTTCAGGGCGTTCAGGGAGTTATCTCGCTTGCTGCAATTGTAATTGTATCGGCGGCTTCGATTTTGCTCGTTGTATTTATTAATGACGCAGAAAGAAGAATTCCCGTGCAGTACGCAAAGAGAATGGTCGGACGTAAAATGTACGGCGGTCAGAGCACACACATTCCGATTAAGGTTGCTATGGCAGGCGTTATTCCGATTATCTTTGCAATGTCGATTTTATCTTTCCCGCAGACGATTGCACAGTTTATGGGTAAAAGTATTCAGATATTTAACACTACGTCGTGGTGGTACATTATTTTGTACTTCCTGCTTATCATCTTCTTCACATATTTTTACACCGCAATTCAGTTTAATCCGATTGAGGTTGCCAACAATATGAAGAAGAACGGCGGATTTATCCCCGGTATCAGACCGGGCAAACCTACAAGCGATTTTATTAACAGAGTTCTTGTTAAAATCACCCTTGCGGGCGCTGTGTTCTTGGGACTTATTGCAGTATTGCCGCAGATTGTTGTTAAGTACACCGCATTTCATCTTACACTCGGCGGTTCGTCGCTTCTTATCCTTGTCGGCGTTGCGCTTGAAACTGTTAAACAGATTGAATCTCAGATGCTTATGCGTCACTACAAAGGATTTTTGGATTGATAAAATAACTTGTCAGGAGAAATTTTATGAAAATTATTATGCTTGGTGCCCCCGGTGCGGGCAAAGGAACGCAGGCTGAAATTCTCAATAAAAAATACGGCATACCTACAATTTCGACAGGCGCCATAATCAGAGAAGCTATAAAAAGCGGCTCCGAGCTTGGAAATAAGGTTAAGGCTATCATTGAGAGCGGTAATCTTGTGTCGGACGATATAGTAATCGAAATCATAAAGAAACGCCTTGCCGAAAAGGATTGCGAAAACGGTTTTATTCTGGACGGTTTTCCGAGAACTGTTGCGCAGGCGGACGCACTCTATGATATGGGCATTTCGATAGACAAGGTAATTTCTATCGAAGTTGATGATGAGGATATCATTAAAAGACTTTCAGGCAGACGTGAATGTTCAGGCTGCAGAGCAACTTACCATGTTGACAGCAAGCCGTCGGCAAAGGGCGATATTTGCGATAAATGCAATTCTCCCCTTACAGTACGTCCTGACGACGAGCCCGAAACAATCAAAAAAAGACTCGACGTTTACCACGAGCAGACCGAGGCTTTGAAGGATTATTATGAGGGCAAGAAAATTCTTCACAAGGTATGCGGCAGCAATGGAATCGAGGCTACCACCAAGAGCATTGTAGCAGTATTGGAGAATTAAAAATGATTTATATTAAGTCATCAAGCGAAGTGGCGAAGATGCGCACCTCGGGAAGAATTACGGCTAATGTTTTTGAAATTTTAAAGCCGTATATAAAACCCGGTGTGTCAACCGCCGAGCTTGACAAAATCACGAAAGAATATATACTAAACTCCGAGGCAAAACCGTCATTTTTAAACTACAACGGTTTTCCCGCCAGTATATGTTCCTCGGTAAATGACGTGGTTATCCACGGTATACCCAGCCACAGCAAAATTTTAAAGGACGGCGATATCATAAGCATTGACGTCGGCGTCATAAAGGACGGGTATCACTCGGATGCGGCAAGAACGTTCGCTGTCGGAAATATCAGCGACGAAGCCGCAAGATTAATCGACGTTACTAAGAAAAGCTTTTTTGAAGGAATACGTTATGCAAGACAGGGCGAAAGGCTCTTTAGTATTTCCGCCACCATTCAGGATTACGTTGAGAGCGCCGGCTACAGTATAGTTAAAAACTACTGCGGTCACGGTGTGGGCAAAAATCTTCATGAGGACCCTGAAATTCCGAATTACGGAAAATTCGGCCACGGAAACAGACTTATGCGCAATATGACGCTTGCGATTGAGCCTATGGTTAATATGGGCAAAGCCGCTACAAGAGTTCTTTCCGACGGCTGGACGGTTGTCACACAGGATAAATCGTATGCTGCGCATTATGAAAATACCATTGTGATAACAGACGGTGAGCCGGTTATTCTCACTGCACTTTAAGATGCATGGCTTGCAAATGTGTTGTATAATTAAGTAGAGGTGATATGTGTTGGACGCTCATCCCGGCTCCTTTGTATATGCAGTTGCCGGCAGAGATACGGGAAAATGCTTTATCGTTCTGTCAGTTGAAGATAATTTCGCATATATTGCGGACGGCAAGGGCAGAAAGGTTGGCGCACCCAAGAAAAAAAAGCTTAAGCATTTAAAGCTTACTTCTTGTGCCGATTCTTTTATCGAGAATAAGCTTAAGGAAACCGGCAAGGTTACAAATAAAGAAGTAAGGCACGCTGTAAGAGTGTTTTTGGGTGAAAAATAATGACGAAAAGTGTTGTAAAAGGAGGTTTTTATTATGGCAAAAGAAGACGTATTGGAGCTTGAAGGTACAGTCATTGAGGCATTGCCGAACGCAATGTTTCAGGTTGAATTTGAAAACGGTCACAGAATACTTGCTCATATATCCGGTAAGCTCAGAATGAATTTTATAAGAATTCTTCCGGGCGATAAGGTTACGGTTGAAATGTCGCCTTATGACCTCACCAGAGGCAGAATTACCTGGAGAGCAAAATAAAAGCTTGTTTTTAAAGTGCATTTAGGCTGCGAAGATGCGGCTTTGCGCCAAAAAAACCTTTTAGTTTAGAATTTTTCGAGATTTTTAAAGAACAGGAGGAAAAATTATGAAAGTCAGACCTTCAGTAAAACCTATTTGCGAAAAATGCAAAATCATTAAAAGAAAAGGCAACGTTATGGTTATTTGCCAGAACCCCAAGCACAAACAGAAACAGGGTTGATGACAAGCCTTTAACCCAAAAGGGGGCGGCTGTACGATTTTTCGTAACCCCTTTTGCGGTTTTATATAAATAAGCATACATTTATTTTTGTTAAATTTTTAAGGAGGTGTAAAAATGGCTCGTATAGCTGGCGTAGATTTACCTAACGAAAAAAGAGTTGAGATTGGCCTTACCTACATTTTCGGTATCGGCAGAAAATCTTCAAACAAAATTTTAAGCGAAACAGGTATAAATCCCGATACTCGTGTTAAAGACTTAACAGAGGACGAGATTTCTAAGTTAAGAGCTGCAATTGATAAAGATTACCACGTTGAAGGTGACTTAAGACGTCAAACTGCACTCGATATAAAAAGACTTATTGAAATCGGCTGCTACAGAGGACTTCGTCACAGAAGAGGTCTTCCCGTAAGAGGTCAGAGGTCAAAAACAAACGCAAGAACAAGAAAAGGCCCGAGAAAAACAATGGCTAACAAAAAGAAATAGAAAGGGAGGGGTATTAAAATGGCTCAGGTTAAAAGAGCACGTAAAAGACGTGAGAAGAAAAACGTTGAAAAAGGAGCTGCACATATCCGTTCCTCTTTCAATAACACAATTGTTACAATTACAGATACAGCCGGCAACGCTCTTTCGTGGGCAAGTGCAGGCGGCTTAGGCTTCAGAGGTTCAAGAAAGAGCACTCCGTTTGCATCGCAGATGGCTGCCGAAACCGCTGCAAAAGCTGCTATGGAGCACGGTTTGAAATCTGTTGAAGTTTATGTTAAAGGTCCCGGCGCAGGACGTGAAGCTGCTATCAGAGCACTTCAGACTGCCGGCTTGGAGGTTAGTATGATTAAAGACGTAACCCCCATTCCGCACAACGGCTGCAGACCGCCCAAGAGAAGAAGAGTTTGATATAGGAGGTGCAATAAATGGCTAGATATACCGACGCTGTGTGCCGTCTTTGCCGCCGTGAGGGTCAGAAGCTCTTCTTAAAAGGCGCAAGATGTTACAGTGATAAATGTTCCGTAGGAAAAAGACAGTATGCTCCCGGTCAGCACGGTCAGGGCAGAAAGAAACTTTCCGAGTACGGAATACAGTTGAGAGAAAAACAGAAAGCAAAAAGATATTACGGCGTATTGGAATCGCAGTTTGCGAAATATTTCGATATGGCAAGCAATAAAAAAGGTATTACAGGTGAAAACCTTTTGCAGATTTTGGAAAGCCGCTTGGACAATGTTGTTTACAGACTTGGTTTTGCGCTTTCCAGACCTGAAGCAAGACAGCTTGTAAGACACGGTCATTTTACAGTTGACGGTCATAAGGTTAACATTCCGTCTTACCTTGTAAAACCGGGCGCTGTTATCACAATTAAGGATAAGAGCAGAAGCCTTCCCAAAATCAAGAGCATTTTGGAAGAAACCGAAGGAAAGGTTATCCCCAAATGGCTTGATTTGGACAAAAATACATTGCAGGCAAAAGTTGTAAACCTTTGTGACAGGGAAGATATCGACTTAGACGTTCAGGAACACTTAATCGTTGAGTTGTATTCTAAATAAGCCTTCCCCATAAAATTATTTTTAATACTGGAATGGAGGGTTGTTAAGTATGATAGAAATGGAAAAACCCAAGGTTGAATGTGTGGAAAGAAGCGAGGACGGAACGTATGCACGTTTCGAGGTTGAGCCTTTGGAGAGAGGCTACGGCATAACTTTAGGCAACTCTATAAGACGTGTCTTGCTTTCGTCACTTCCCGGTTCTGCCGCAATTTCCGTAAAAATTGACGGTGTACTCCACGAGTTTTCTACAATTCCCGGAGTTAAAGAAGATGTTACGGAAATAATTTTAAATATCAAAAAGCTTATCACCATTGTTTACAGCGAAGTTCCCAAGACTGTTTATATTGACGCAAGCGGCGCCGGCGAGGTGCTTGCAGGCGATATCAAGTGTGATTCCGAAGTTGAAATCATCAACAAAGATTTGCATATTGCAACGCTTGACGACAATGCAAAGCTTTATATGGAAATTACCCTTGCAAACGGCAGAGGCTACGTTTCGGCAGAGAAGAATAAGGAAAATATGCAGAGCATAATAGGCGTAATTCCCGTTGATTCTATCTATTCGCCCATCTGCAAGGTAAATTACAACGTAACCAACACACGTGTTGGTCAGGTGACCGATTACGACAAGCTCTCGCTTGAGCTTTGGTCGGACGGTACCATCACACCCGAAGAGGCATTAAGCCTTAGCGCAAAAATACTCAACGACCATATGAGCCTGTTTATTGACTTGACGGATGAAATCAAGCATAAGGACATTATGGTTGAAAAAGAAGATAACAAGAAAGACAAGGTTTTAGAGCTTACCATTGAAGAACTTGACCTTTCGGTGCGTTCGTTCAACTGCTTAAAGAGAGCGGGCATCAACACCGTTGAAGATTTGGTTAACAAATCCGAAGGCGAAATGATGAAGGTAAGAAACCTCGGAAGAAAATCTTTGGAAGAAGTTATCGCAAAACTTGCCGCTTTGGGCTTGGTATTCTCAAAAGAAACTTATGATGACTAAAATATCAGAGCAAAGGAGGTATATGTGTTATGCCCGGTACGAGAAAATTAGGTAAAGCTACCGACCATAGAATTGCTATGCTTAAAAACCTTACCACCTCGCTTTTGGAAAACGGCAAAATAGAAACGACCGTTGCAAAGGCAAAAGAGGTAAGAAGCCTGGCTGAAAGAATGATAACCTTGGGTAAACAAAATACTCTTCATACAAGAAGGCAGGCGCTTTCTTATATTACAAAAGAGGACGTTGTTACAAAGCTGTTTAATGAAATAGCTCCTAAATATGCCGATAGAAACGGCGGATATACCAGAATTGTTAAGATTGGTCCAAGACGCGGCGACGCTGCTGAAATGGCAATCATTGAATTGGTATAATTTTTAAAATTTTAAGCGATGTCAAGTATTTTGGCATCGCTTTTAAATTTTTTTGCAAAAAAGTGTTGACAAATCTGTTTTTGTGTGATAAACTAAGTGCAAGATTTAGGATTAGTATAGTTTTGAAAAGTTAAGATTAGACGAGTTTAGAGTAGTTTAGGTTTATTGTTAATATGCTTATTTTGCCCTTTTCGTCTTGCGGAAAGGGTTTTTGTTTTAACTTTCAAATGTAAATCCTAAACAAAATTAAAAAGGAGAAGATTTACAATGAAGAGTTCAATGAGAAAACGGGTTTTATCGGCAGTGGGAGTTATAAGCGCAGCGGCAATGCTGTTTACGGGCTGCGGTTCGGGAAAAGATACTCAAACCTCCTCAACCGATAACGGCAAGGTTTATAAAATCGGCGTTACACAGTTTGCAGACCATCCTTCGCTTGATAACTGCCGTGAAGGATTTATTCAGGGACTTGCAAACGAGGGATTTAAAGAGGGCGTAAACCTTGAAATCGAAACCGTTAACGCACAGACCGAGATGGCAAAAGCAACGCAGATTGCTCAAAGTTTTGCAAGCGCAGGAAAAGATTTGGTTTGCGGTATTGCAACACCGTCGGCGCAGTCGTTGTATGCAGCTTGTGCCGAAAAAAATATCCCGGTTATATTTAATGCAATTTCCGACCCGATTGCGGCAAAACTTGCAAAATCCGATACAGAGGCGCTTCCCGGCATCACCGGTATAAGCGATAAGCTTCCTGTTGAGGACCAGTTAAAGCTTATAAGAGAAATTTTGCCGGACGCAAAAAAAATTGGAATTATCTATACTACCGGCGAGGCAAACTCGGTAAGCACAATTGAGGAATATAAAAAACTTGCACCGACATACGGATTTGAAATAGTTGACAAGGGAATTACTAAACAGGCTGAAATCCCTCAGGTTATGGATGTTATCTTAACTCAGGTTGACTGCATTTCAAACCTTACCGACAATACGGTTGTAGCGGCTCTCGGCGTTGTTCTTGAAAAAGCGAACGCTGCAAAAATCCCGGTTTTCGGCTCGGAAGAAGAACAGGTTAAAAACGGATGCGTCGCTTCTGCCGGTCTTGATTATGTAAAACTCGGTGTTCAGGCGGGCGAGATGGCTGCAAAGGTTTTGAAGGGAACGAAAATTGACACAATCCCGTTTGAAACTTTGAAAGAAACAAAATATACATTTAACGAGGAAGCTGCAAAACAGCTCGGAATTGCAATCAGCAGCGAAACACTTTCTAAAGCAAAATAAATTTTTTAAAAATCTGCCGCAAATAAAATAAGCGGCAGATTTGTTATGGGAGATTACAATGGGAATTTTATCAATAGCCGCAGGTATTTTGGAGCAAGGATTTATATTCGGAATAATGGCACTCGGAATTTACATTACCTATAAAATTCTGGATTTTCCGGACCTTTCGGTTGACGGAACGTTTCCGCTCGGCGCCGCCGTTTCAACAAAACTTATTTTATCGGGAATAAACCCTTGGCTGGGGCTTTTGGCGGCATTTTTTGCAGGTGCGCTTGCGGGTGTGCTTACAGGGTTTTTCCACGTTAAACTTAAAATCAAAGACCTTTTAAGCGGTATCCTTACAATGACGCTTCTTTATTCGGTAAACTACAGAATTGTCGGAGCGCCGAACGAATTTTTTATGGGAGAGGGCACAATCTTTTCGGCAGTAAATTCGCTTATACCTAATATGTCGCCTGCGTTGAAGCCTTATACGGCGCTTTTGACTGTTTTTGTTATAGCCGTTGCGGCAAAATATGTGCTCGATTGGTACCTCGGCACAAAATCGGGTTTTCTTCTTAAAAGCGTAGGGTCGAACGAATCGCTTGTAATTACGCTTGCCGAGGACCCCGGAAAAATAAAAATTATCGGTCTTGCAATCTGCAACGGTCTTGTTGCACTTGCGGGCGCAATCTACAGCCAGAGAAGCACACAGTTTGATATTTCGAGCGGAACGGGTATGCTGGTTATGGGGCTTGCGGCGGTTATAATCGGCACAACCGTATTTTCAAAAATCAAATTTTTGCGCATTACAACGGGCGTTCTTATAGGTATGATTGTGTATAAAGCGTGCATAACTCTTGCAATCAGCTCGGGGCTCAAATCGTCGGATATGAATTTGGTTGTAACCGTTCTGTTTGTGTTAACTCTTGTTTTAAACGACTTATCAAAAAAGAAGGGGGCGGCAAAAAATGTTAAAGCTCGATAATGTTTGTCAGACCTTCAACAAAAATACCATAAACGAAAAAGTGCTTTTTGAAAATTTTAATTTTTCGGTTAAAAAAGATGAGTTTGTGTCTGTTGTCGGAAGCAACGGCTCGGGAAAAACAACGCTTTTGAATATAATTTCGGGAAATTTGATGCCGGACGAAGGAAAAATTATAATCGGCGGAAATGATGTTACAAAGCTTAAAAATTATAAAAGAGCGAAAAGAATTGCACGTGTTTTTCAGGACCCGTCGCTCGGTACGTGTCCGTCAATGACGATTTTTGAAAATATGTCCATTGCGGATAACAAGCTTAAGCCGTATAACCTTACCGGCGGACTTAATCATAAGCGCAAAGATTTCTACCGTTCTCAGTTAGAGCTTTTGGGGCTTGGGCTTGAGGACAGATTGAACACCAAGGCGCAAACGCTCTCGGGCGGTCAAAGGCAGGCGCTGGCGCTTATTATGGCAACAATGGTTAAGCCCGATATTCTGCTTCTTGACGAACACACTGCGGCGCTTGACCCGAAATCGAGCGATATTGTTATGAATCTTACCGAGAAGGTTATTGAAGAAAAGAAGATTACAACTCTTATGGTTACGCATAATCTGCGTTATGCCATTGATTATTCAACCAGATGCGTTATGATGCACGAGGGAAAAATCCACCTTGATGTGTCGGGTGACGAAAAGAAAAAACATACAATTTCAGACCTTTTAACGGTTTTCAACGAAATAAGCATAGAATGCGGAAATTAAAAAACAGGGACAGTGCATTGTAAAATGCGCTGTCCCGTTCTTTTTTGCGGATTATTCCTCCGACTCGGTTTCGGCTTTTGAAACATCCTCGTCTTTTTCTTCGTTTTTAGCCTTAAAATCCTTTATAAAGTTGTTTACCTTGTTTAAAATATCAGGCACGGAATCAATAATTCTGTCCGCCGTTGTAACACTGTTTGTAACGGGAAGAATACGAACGCTGTCTTTGCCGATAACCAAAAATGCAATCGGGTTTATCGACACGCCGCTGCCCGCACCGCCGCCGAACATTGTGTTATCGTCGTTTTTTTCGTCGGCGCTGCTGCCGCCCTGCGCAAATTCAGAGCCGCCTGCACCAAAGCCGAAAGACACCTTTGAAACAGGGATAACCGTTGTTCCGTCAGCCGTTGTAACAGGGTCGCCGACAATTGTGTTAACATCCACCATAGCCTTAATTTTTTCCATCGACACATTAAGCAAACCTTCGATTGGATTCATAAAAACACCGCCTTTATTTTTTTGCTTTATTTTATAAATTTATATTTTGAAAAGTCAGGCATTAGAATGCACACGCAACGGTGAACCAAGCCTGATATGCCTGAATCTTTATTTTAAAATCAGTTTTTTGAAACCTCTTGCTCTGAAGCGCTTTTGTCGCCCGAAGCCGCTGTAATTTTATACCCCTCAAACAAAGTTTTTGCCTCTTTATAGTTTTTGTATACGACAAACGCCGTATAAATAACGTCTGCAAGCCGTGTGTATATTACGCCGCTTGTGCTTACCTTTACGATTTTTTTGTTGAATTTGGGGTCAATTGAAAAATTATGACCCTCAACGGTAAAAAGATGGCAGATAAGCGCAAAAGCCGAATACAAAACGCCCCACAAAACGCCTGTGGAAATTCCGGTAGCAAAAGCGTCGCCCAGACCGAAATCCATATTCAGATTAATGTTTTTTACGACAATCATTTTTTTGATATTGCCTTTTGACGCAGAAAACGTATTTTTAAAAATGATAATGTTATTTTTCAGCCTTTCCGCCTTGTCCGAAAACTTGTCCTCGCCATTATCTTTTTCAATTTCTTTTTTCTCTTTTTCCTTTTTTGTTTCTTTAAATTTTATGTTGAAGCCAAGCTTTTTGTTAAACACAAAAAAGCGAAGTGTAAAGTTTTTGCTTACGCTGTCGTCATAATAGCCCTCAAAGCTGAAATTAAGCTTTACAAAAAGCAAAAATGTTATTATAAGTGCGGCTGACAAAAGGCAAATCAGCAAAATTTTCATAAGCGCACCGCCTTAAGTATTTTCTAAGGTATCGTTAGTGTTGTTAAAATTTTTATCATGAGCATTGCTGTCGGTATTGCTGTATGCCGAGTCGATATCAAACTGCTGCTGAATGACAATGTCGTTCGGATTGTCAACGGACGGCAGACTGTCAAGCGAGGTTAAACCGAAACAGCGCAGAAATTCTTCGGTAGTGCCGAACAAAATGGGTCTGCCGGGTGCGTCAAGCCTGCCACGCTCTTCAACCAGACCAAGCTCAACAAGCTTGGAGAGTGAGCCGTCGCTGTTTACGCCACGGATAAATTCAATGCTTCCCCTTGTAACGGGTTGATTGTAGGCGACAATGCTCAACACCTCAAGCGCCGCATTGGATAAGCTTACTTTACTTCTTTTTTCGGCAACGGTACGGATATATCCGTAATATTCTGTTTTTGTGCAAAGCTGAAAGCTGTCCTCAAGCCTCAAAATTTTAATGCCCCGGCTTTCGTCATTTTCGTATTCCGACTGCATTTTTTCAATAATTTTTTCGGCGTTTTCTCTGTCCAGCTCAAGAGATGAGCAAATTCTTTCAATCGGCACCGAGTCGCCCATTGCAAAGAGTATGCTCTCTATTGCCGCTTTTATTTTACCTTCTTCCATATTTAACCTCTATAAATAATTGTTGTCAATTTTTTCGGTATTTATATCAATTTCGGTGCGTTTTATAAAAATTTTTCCGTCTTTTTCAAAAGACATAAAAACTCCCGACCGCATAAGCTCTAAAATTGCCAAAAATGCCGACACCGCTTCGCCCCTTGTTTCAACATTTTCAAACATTGTGTCAAATGTGCGGCACTCGCCCTTTTTTATGCTGTTTAAATAAAATGAGGTTTTATCCTCAACGCTCACGGTAACGTGCGCCACAATGCCTTCAAACTTTTCCTTCGGGGGCGGCATTTTGCGTTCGGTTTTTATAATCACCGACATAAATGCCTCGGTAAGTTTTTCTATGTCGATATGTTCAATGCGTTTCGGCTTTGTTTCCTCTTCTGTAAGGGTGGGGGATTTATAAAATGAGAGATACCCCTGGAACTGCATTTTTTCAAGCTTTTCCTTCGCCTTTTTAATTTTTTCGTATTCAAGAAGCCTGTCCGCCAAATCTTTTCGGGGGTCCTCCTCCTCTTCTTCGTGCCTCGGAAGCAGCATTTTTGATTTTATATAAAGAAGCTCGGACGCCATATATAAAAATTCCGACGAAATCTCCAAATCAAATTCTTCCATTTTGTTAAGATAATCAAGATACTGCTCTGTAATTTCAACAATCGGAATGTCATAAATGCTGACTTTATTCTTTTTTATAAGATACAGCAGCAAATCCAGAGGACCTTCAAAGGTTTGCAGCTTAAATGATAATTTATCGTCCACAAACTTCTCCTAAATAAAGTTTACAATGCCGAATATCGGCTGAAGAATAAGCCTTGTCAGAAAGTTTAAAACCGGGTCGAGAATACCTGTATAAATTATAAGAAGAAGCACCAAAAACGAATATCGCTCGTACTGATAAAATTTATATTTAATTCTTCCCGGCAAAAACTCTGTAAGCACTCTTGAGCCGTCCAGCGGCGGAATGGGGATGAGATTGAAAATCATAAGTCCCACATTTACAAGTATGCAGTAGTAGAGCATAACAACCAAAACATTTAGCCCCTTAAGCGAGGTTACGTTCGAAACAAGCGCCGCAAAACCGGTGAATTTGCCCACAATTCCCAAAAGAACGGCGCTGATTATTGCCATAGCAAGGTTTGAAACAGGTCCTGCAAGGCTGACCAGAATTACGCCTTTTCTGCGGTTTTTAAAGTTATCGGGATTAATCGGAACGGGTTTTGCCCAGCCGAAATGGAAAAAGAGCATACACAAAAAGCCTATAAGGTCAAAGTGCGCAAAAGGGTTGAGCGACAGCCTTCCGCTGTATTTTGCGGTGGGGTCTCCCATTTTATATGCCGCATAGCCGTGTGCTGTTTCGTGTACGCTTATTGCAAGCAGCACCGCAGGCAGCGTTAAAATCAGGCTTAAAAATCTGTATAATAAGTTTTCAAACAAATGTAAGCACCTCCAAAATGCTATATCAATTTATTATACACTGTTTTTAAAAAAATTACAAGTGTTTAAACAAAAATCGCATTGACATTTTGCAAAAATTTGGTATAATTTAATTAGACTTATAAACTTTTTTTGAAATGAGGATGAAAAAATGCTAAAACATATTATATTCTGGAAGCTTTCGGACAAATCAAAGGCGGACGAGATTGCAGCCGATTTGAATCTGCGTTTTAAAGAGCTTCTCGGCAAGGTTGACGGACTTAAAGAAGCAGAAGTGGGAAAAAATGTGAACGGCGGCGATTTTGACCTTACGCTCTACACTGTTTTTGAAAGCGCCGAGGATGAAAAAGCGTATCAGACAAATCCTTTGCACCTTGAAATAAAAAAGGTTGTTCACTTGGTTGTGTGCGACAGAATATGCATAGATTATTTAATGTAATATCTTGTAAAAACTGAATAAATTTTATAGAATCTTCCGATAATATTAAAAAATATTGGGAGATTTTTGTTTTGAAAAATATATTTTTTTATAACCCTCCGGTTAAAAAAACGGAGTTTGAACTGAAGAACGACAAAGCAGCAGCTGATAGTGAAAGCCTTCCCGAAAAGGTGAGCAGAAAAATATCGGAAAACAAAAACTATGTGGAAAAAGTGTTTTCGCTTCCGCTTAATTCAGACATAGTTGTGCGTGACTTTAAAATTTTTGCACTCGGAAAAGTATACGACGCATTTTTTGTTATATGCGACGGACTTGCCGACGGCGACAGCGTTAATGAATGTGTGCTAAAGCCGTTTATGTATCTTAAAAATTCGCCTGTACCTAAAAACGAGCCGCTGGAAAAGGTGATAACCGACGCACTTCTTCCGCAAAACCAGATAAGCGTTTTGAAAGAAATGAAACCTATTTGCGACGAGGTGAATTTCGGCTTGTGCGCACTTTTTGTGGATACTCTTGAGGTTGGTTTTTCAATTGACCTTAAAGGTTGGGAGCACCGCAGTGTTGACACGCCGCAGAACGAAAAGGTAATTTTGGGTCCCCACGAGGGTTTTAACGAAATGCTTCGCACAAATACGGCTCTTATCCGCAAAACTCTCAGAAATTCCGACCTTGTTATGGAAAGCGTAAAGCTTGGAAAGGTGAGCGGAACGGGCGCCTCGATTGCGTATATAAAAGGCGTCACCAACAAAAGCCTTGTTGATGAGGTGAGGTTCAGGTGCGAAAATATAAATGTGGATTATATTTTCACATCTCTTGATTTGGAACAGTATATAGAGGATAATTCTTTTGTTCCGGCGCCGCAGATTTTTACAACCGAGCGGCCCGACAGGGTGTGCAAGGCGCTTATTCAGGGAAGGGTTGCGATTGTTGTAAGCGGCAGTCCGAATGTGCTTGTCGTCCCGGCAACGTTTCTGGATTTTACCAAAACCGCCGAGGACGAATATCTTCGCTATCCGTTTGCGGTGATGATAAGGCTTATCCGTATGCTTGCAATGTTTTTAACGCTCTTTTCGTCTGCGCTTTTTATTGCAATAACAAACTATCATCAGGACCTGATACTTACCGATATTCTTTTTTCTCTTGAATATGCAAGGCACCTTGTTCCGTTCCCGTCTGTTGTGGAAATAATATTGATGGAAATTTCGTTTGAGCTTATAAAGGAAGCGGGGGTGCGTGTTCCCGACCCGATAGGGCAGACGCTCGGCATTGTCGGCGGTCTTATTTTGGGACAGGCGGCGGTTGAGGCAAATATCGTAAGTCCCATTGCAATAATAATTGTTTCAATAACGGGGCTTTGTTCGTTTATAATTCCGAGCTATTCGTTTTCGTTTTCGTTCAGGCTCTTGCGGTTTGCCTATATATTCGGTGCGGCAATCGGCGGATTTTTGGGAATACTCACCGTTCTGTTTATAAATCTTGCGGCGCTGTTTTCAATAAAATCCTTCGGAATAAACTACACCTCGCCCATTGCGCCAAAAAACAGCGAAAATGCGTTTGCGTCGCTGTTTGTCGTGCCGCTTTGGAAAAAAGAAAGACGTCCCGACTATTTAAAGCCTGGGGAAAAATATAAGCAGGCAAAGATATCGAGAGAATGGAAATATAAAAAAAGATAGTTCGGTTTCGGGCGGAAAGGCAAAAAAATGAAAGTTACGTCAAAAGACGCATCAAGGCTGATAGCGATAATGATTGTGTCAAAGATTTTGTTTTCGGACATAAATATTTTTGTTCAAAATTCAGGCACTGCGGCATATATGGAGGCAATTGTGTGCGCATTGTGTGCAATTGCAATTTTTCTTGCGGAGGCACACTTTTACAAAAAAATCGGCTGTATAGGTTTTTTCGATTCAATCGAAGAAGCCTTCGGAAAAGTTTTGAAAAGTGTAATCGGAGCGTTTTTGCTTGTATACGGAATTGTATATACAGCCATTGTTTTAAAGCTTTATTCCGACGCAATAATAACAATAGCGTATCCCAATTCGCGCTCGTTTTACGTTATGGCATTTATAGTTGTCACAATGCTTATTACGGCATATAATGGCATTGACACGGTGACAAAATTCTGTTCGGTATGCCTTGTGTCGATGATAACGCTGATTGCAATACTCTATGCGCTCTCGCTTAAGGAGGCGGACGTATCAAATCTGTTTCCGATATTCGGGTGTGGTTCGAAAAGTATAATTTTCGGTGCAAAAAACATTTTTATGTATAACGAGGTTTTCTTTTTGTTCCTTCTTTCGGAATATCTTGAAAAAAGCGAGGATGCACCGAGGGTAGGACTTCGTGCGGTTGCAACATCATCCGCCGTTATAATAATTTCAGTTCTTGTATACACGCTCTGCGTGCCGTATCCTGCGTCGAAAATGTTTAATATACCGCTTTTGCAGCTTGCTTCATCTACCGAGATGGACATATTTTTTCAACGCACCGAGGGAATATTTTTTCTTTTATGGATATATTCGTCGTTTTTATATCTCGGCGCAAGCTTTTATTTTACGCTGCATATCTTTAAAAAGACCTGCAATTCCACCGATTTTAAGGCGCTTATCCCCTCGCTTGCGGTTATTATAATTCTTGTGACAAATCTTTTTGAAAACAATTCCTCGGTAATGCACTGCTACAGAATTTTGTCTGCGGCATTTGCTGTTTTTGCCTTTGCGGTGCCGCTTTTAAGCTTTGTTGTATGCTATGTTAAGAGGAGGGGCGAAGGTGTATAAAAAACTGTTTTTGATTTTTTTATCTGTTATGCTTCTTACCTCGTGCGCCGACAGAAAAGAGATTGACGATTATGCTTATGTTATTGCGGCGGGAATTGACGAGGCGGAAAACGGAAAATACAAGTTTACCGTATCGCTTGCAAATGTAAATTCCATTGGCGAAACCAAAGAGGAGGAGGGCGGAAATATGTCAAGCGTCACGGCGGTTGCAACGGACTTTTACACTGCCCTCGATATAATAAACAACAATGTCAGCAAAAAAATAAATCTTTCGCACATAAAGCTGATAGTTTTTTCGTCAGCCGTTGCGAGAAGCGGAATAAAAAGCTTTACCGATTCGTTTGTGCGCGAGCTTAAAATCCGCCCGGGAACGATTGTTGCGGTGAGCGAAAACTGCGAGGATTATCTTAAAAATTTAAATCCTATGCTTGAGATAAATCCCGAAAAATATTTTAAAGAAATTTTTGAAACAGATAATACAAATTATGCCGTGCGTTCATATCTTTCCGACTTTTTCTATGCCACAAACGGCGCTCCCGAAACGGTTGTGCTGCCTGTT
This sequence comes from uncultured Clostridia bacterium, assembly GCA_934500875.1. Taxonomy (GTDB): domain Bacteria; phylum Bacillota; class Clostridia; order UMGS1810; family UMGS1810; genus Qingrenia. Next base: position 132,634 of record CAKSTL010000003.1, read on the forward strand.
TTGGGTGTGATGGGCAAGGATGTGGAAAACAGCGATTACGAAAACAACGACTACGGAGAAAACGATTTCGGGGTTGATAAGGTGCCTATAAGCGCAAAAAACAGGGCTATAGTTTCGGGAACTGCATATTTTTCGGGAGATAAGATGATTGCGCAAGGCACGCTTAAAGAAAATATTTTCCACCTTCTTCTTACAAAATCGGCAAAGAAAACCGCATATTCCGCAAGGTATGAGGATGAGCAGGTTGCGGTGCTTATTTCCGAATTTAAAAAGCCGGAAATAAAAGTTTTGTGCAAGGAAAATCCTAAAATCTGCCTGCGGCTGTTTATAGACTGCGAGGCGGTTTATATTCCGGATGAAGTATCGAAGAATTTAAAGGGCGAAAAACTCGGAAAATTTATTGAGGAGGACATAAAGAAAAATATCGTGCGTTATCTTGATAAAACGGCGTCATATCTTAAAACCGACACCGAAAATTTTTCAAAGTGCGCCCGAAAAAGGTTTTTGACGCAAAAAGCCTGGAACGAATATAACTGGGGCGAAAAATATAAAAATTCAACGTTCGACGTTGGCGTTAAGGTGAATATTGTGCGCCCGGGTGTGCTGGGAGAGTGAGTGTTTTGTTAATGCTTGTTTTTGCAATTGTTTTGATTTTGAGCGAAATTTACACCGTAAGCTATGCGGTGTATGAAGCGAAAAACAAAAAGTATCTGTCGTGCGTGTTTACAGCCGCTGTGTGCGTGTGCGAGGCTGTTCTTGCCGCTGTTATTATGATAATAAAATAATTAGAAAGACAAATCCCATATGCCCTAAATTTTAAAAATTTGCCTGTTTACACCGCAAAAAAGCCGATTTTCAATGCATAAACAACCCCCCGAAATAAAAATTTCGGGGGGTGTTTTTTTGCAGTATTTTTGATTTTAGTACATTCCCATACCGGGAGCGCCCATACCTGCGCCTGCCGCTGCCGCCGCATTAGCGTTGGGGTCTTCTTTATCGGCAACAAGACTTTCGGTTGTAAGAACCATACTTGCAACGCTTGCCGCATTTTGAAGTGCGCTTCTTGTAACCTTTGTCGGGTCAACAATACCTGCCGAAACCATATCAACATACTCCTCAGTAAGGAAGTTAAAGCCGACGCCTTTTTTGCTGTTTTTGATTTTATCAATAATTACCGAGCCTTCAAGACCTGCGTTAGCGGCAATCTGTTTAACAGGCTCTTCCAAAGCTTTAAGAACAATTCTTACACCTGTTTTTTCGTCGCCGTCAACTGTGTCTATAAGCTTTTCAATGCTTGCAAGCGAGTTGATGTAGCTTGTGCCGCCGCCTGCAACAATGCCTTCTTCAACAGCCGCTTTTGTAGCTGCCAAAGCGTCCTCAATTCTGAGCTTCAATTCTTTCATTTCCGTTTCGGTTGCAGCGCCGACTTTAATAACGGCAACACCGCCCGAAAGCTTTGCAAGTCTTTCCTGAAGCTTTTCTTTGTCAAATTCGGAGGTGGATTCTTCAAGCTGGCTTCTTATCTGTGAAACTCTTGCTTTGATATCGTCTTTGTTTCCGCCGCCGTCTACGATAATTGTGTTTTCTTTCTGAATTTTAACCTGTTTTGCAGTGCCGAGCATATCAAGAGTTGTTTCTTTGAGGTCAAATCCGAGTTCATCCGAAATAACCTCGCCGCCTGTAAGAACAGCAATATCTCTGAGCATTTCTTTTCTTCTGTCGCCAAATCCCGGAGCTTTAACCGCAATGCAGGTAAATGTTCCTCTCAATTTGTTTACAACCAATGTTGCAAGCGCTTCGCCTTCGATATCTTCTGCGATTATAAGAAGTTTTTTGCCCTGCTGAACAATTTTTTCCAAAACAGGGAGAATTTCCTGGATATTAGAAATTTTCTTGTCCGTGATAAGAATATAGGGGTCGTCAAGAACAGCCTCCATCTTATCGGTATCGGTTACCATATAAGGCGAAATATAGCCCCTGTCAAACTGCATACCTTCAACAACCTCGCTGTAGGTTGAAGCGGTTTTCGATTCTTCAACGGTAATTACACCGTCGTTTGTAACCTTTTCCATAGCGTCTGCAATAAGGTTGCCGATTGTTTCGTCAGCAGAAGAAACCGACGCAACACGTGCGATATCATCTCTGCCCGAAACCTTCTGGCTGTTTGCAACAATATATTCAACCGCTGCGTCAACAGCTTTCTGAATACCTTTTCTTACAATCATGGGATTTGCGCCTGCGGCAACATTTTTAAGACCTTCTCTTATAAGCGCCTGAGCCAAAAGAGTAGCGGTTGTTGTACCGTCGCCGGCAATGTCGTTTGTCTTGGTTGCAACTTCTTTAACAAGCTGTGCACCCATATTTTCAAACGGGTCGGAAAGTTCAATTTCCTTTGCGATTGTCACACCGTCGTTTGTGATAAGGGGAGAACCGAATTTTTTGTCAAGAACAACGTTTCTTCCTTTGGGACCAAGTGTGATTTTAACTGTGTTTGCAAGCTGGTTTACGCCTGCTTCAAGCGAACGTCTTGCTTCTTCGCCGTACTGTATCTGTTTAGCCATAACTTAATTACCTCCGAAAAATTTATTATTCAACAATTGCCAGAATATCATCCTGACCGAGTATTGTATATTCAGTTCCGTCCATTTTAACTTCCGTGCCCGCATATTTGTTTGTAAGCACTCTGTCGCCGACTTTAACTTCCATTTTAATCAAAGCGCCGTCCTTTACTTTGCCGGGACCGATTGCAACAACTTCGGCAACCTGCGGTTTTTCTTTTGCAGAGCCTGTCAATATAATTCCGCTTTTGGTTGTTTCCTCTGTTTCAACCATTTTTATAACAACTCTGTCTGCTAACGGTTTAATATTCATATATATTACCTCCCAAAATAATTTACTTTAGCACTCTTTTGTCTTTAGTGCTTATTCAACTGTGATTATATTACCCCATAAGGCAAAAAAAATCAAGGTTTACCAGTTCTTGCTATCTGTCAAAATTACAAAATATCTAAATAAACCTTTGATTTTCTTTTGATTTCTAAGTTTTTCTTTAAATTTTAAAAATTAGCAATCGTATGTTAAGTGTGCTATGGGTGTTACACGTTAAATCTGAACAGAACGATATCGCCGTCATTCATAACATAATCCTTGCCCTCAAGCCGTACAAGACCCTTTTCTTTCGCCGCAGCGTGCGAGCCGCACTCTACCAAATCATTGTATGCAACAACCTCGGCACGTATGAAACCTTTTTCAAAATCGGTATGGATTTTTCCTGCTGCCTGAGGCGCTTTTGTACCTTTTGTAATGGTCCACGCTCTTACCTCGGGTTCTCCTGCGGTAAGATAGCTTATAAGACCCAAAAGCGAATAGCTCTTTTTAATAAGTCTGTCCAATCCCGACTCTTTTAAACCGAGTTCTTCCAAAAATGCCTGTTTTTCTTCGTCGTCAAGTTCCGAAATTTCTTCTTCGATTCTTGCGGAAACAGGCAAAACCTCTGCCTTTTCTTTTGCGGCGATTTCGCAAAGCGTTTTGTAGTAGGCATTGTTTTCAATGCCGTTTGCCATATCGTCCTCTGATACGTTTGCGGCATAAATAACGGGTTTTGACGTAAGAAGCGCAACGTCCTTCATAAACTTTACTTCTTCGTCGTCAAAATCAAGGCTGCGTGCGGGAAGTCCTGCCTCCAGCGTTTCTTTCACCTTTTCATAAACCGCAAGCTCCGCAAGATATTTTTTGTCGCCCGATTTAAGATTTTTCTTTGTTTTGTCAATTCTTTTGTCAATCATTTCGATATCTGCAAATATAAGCTCAAAATTGATTGTTTCAACATCTCTTGCCGGGTCTACGCTGCCGTCAACGTGAACGATATTTGTATCGTCAAAGCACCTTACAACGTGCACGATTGCGTCAACCTCACGGATGTGCGACAAAAACTTGTTTCCGAGACCCTCGCCCTTGCTTGCGCCCTTTACAAGCCCTGCAATGTCCACAAATTCCACAGTTGCAGGGGTAATTTTCTGCGGATTATACATTTTTGCAAGCACGTTAAGACGCTCGTCCGGAACGGCAACTATGCCGACGTTGGGCTCGATTGTGCAAAACGGATAGTTTGCCGATTCCGCCCCCGCCTTTGTTATGGCGTTGAAAAGCGTACTCTTTCCAACGTTCGGAAGCCCGACTATACCTAATTTCATATTTATTTACATCTCCTTGATTTTTCTTATGTTAATTTTTTTAAATGCAAAAATCCGGTACAATAAAAACAATTATATCATATCAACTTTATTTTTTCAATAGCAATAAATTATTTTGGGAAAATTTCGGTATATTGGCACATTGAGTTTATATATTCCCTCGGTGATATGCCCTTATATTTTTTGAAAATATGTATAAAATAGCTCAAATCGTTAAATCCGCACGAAAAGCACACGTTTGTCACGCTTTTTTCGCCGTCTGCAAAGCTCTCGCAGGCGGCTTTTATGCGGTATTCGGTTATGTATTCAAATGCCGTCTGACCTACTGTTTCCTTAAAAATTCTGCAAAAATAATTAGGGCTTAATTTGCACGATTTTGCAAGTTCTTCAAGTGTTATTTTTGACATAAAATTTTCTTCAATCATCTGCATTGCAGGTTTTATTTTCTCCAATTTCACGTTCGGTGCAACCGTTTTTCCGTTATCGCTCTTTACAATATCCGCCGCCGTAAGATATAAATTCGCCGAAACGTCAAGCTCAAATCCGTGCGGTTTTTGTTTTAAGACGTCAAAGATAATGTTAATATTCTTATTATTTTCATATACAACCGCTTTTTGCATATGCGAATTTACAAGGTTTTTGCACATCTTTGTGTTGTAAAGCAGCGACTGCGAAAATACAATGCAGTCATACCGGCAGTTTTCGGGTTTGGCGCTGTGCATAATTCCACTCGGCACAAATACGCTCTGTCCCTTTGTTACGGTAAATTCACGCTCGTTAAGCTTAAGCCTCAGCGTGCCGCATATAACACGTATAATTTCAAATTCTTTGTGCCAGTGCATTTGCATTTTATACCTCGGGTGGGTAAAATCTATCTCATATAATTCAAGCGGAAACCCCGGTGTTCCCCTTGACATTTTCTCATGATACGAAGTGTTCATTTTTCCTCCGATAATAAAATAATTATACTTTACATTAGTATAACACAAGATTTTTATCAAAGTCAACAGTATAATAAATGTATGGAAAAATTATTTTCAGGGAGGCAAAACAAAATGAACAGACCGAAAATCGGAATACGTCCCGTCATTGACGGAAGATGGGGCGGAGTAAGAGAAAGTCTTGAAAATCAGACAATGAATATGGCAAAGTCGGCGGCAAAGCTGATTGAAGAAAATCTTTGCTATCAGGACGGCGCAAAAGCCGAGTGCGTAATCGGCTGTACCACAATCGGCGGAGGGGCAGAGGCGGCAAAGGTTGCCGAGCAGTTCGGCAAAGAAAATGTTGTTGCAACGCTGTCGGTAACGCCGTGCTGGTGCTACGGCAGCGAAACAATGGATTTGGACCCCAAAACAATAAAAGCCGTATGGGGATTTAACGGAACGGAGCGCCCGGGTGCGGTTTATCTTGCTGCGGCAATGGCGGCCCACGCACAAAGGGGACTTCCTGCGTTTTCAATTTACGGTCACGACGTTTGTGATGCGGATAACACCGAAATTCCCTCCGACGTTGCCGAAAAAATTCTTCGTTTTGCACGCTGTGCGCTTGCTGTGGGACAGATGAAAAACAAGGCATATGTAAATATCGGCGGTGTTGCAATGGGTATTGCGGGTTCGTTCTGCGATGCCGATTTTATGCAGAAATATCTCGGACTTCGTGCCGAATGGGTGGATTTAACCGAGGTTCTGCGCCGTATCACGCTTGAAATTTATGACCGTAGCGAATACGAAAAGGCGCTTTCGTGGATTAAGGCAAACTGCAAAGAGGGATTTGACAAAAACAAAGGCAAAAACTTCCCCGAAATCATCAAAAAATCAAAGGTTGTTCCTGCCGACAAAGACTGGGAATTTATCGCAAAGTTCACAATTATTGTGCGTGATATTCTTTTCGGAAATCCCAAGCTCAAAGAAATGGGCTGGAGCGAGGAAAGCCTCGGCAGAAACGGCATAGTCGGCGGTTTTCAGGGTCAGAGAATGTGGACGGACTGGCTTCCCAACGGCGACTTTACCGAGGCGATTATGGCGTCGAGCTTTGACTGGAACGGTAAAAAAGCGCCGTTTGCGTTTGCAACCGAAAACGACACATTAAACGGCATATCAATGCTTTTTGCCACACTTCTTACAGGCAAAGCGCCGTGTTTCCACGACGTGCGTACATACTGGTCGCCCGACTCCGTAAAAAGAGTAACAGGCAAAAACCTTGAAGGAATGGCAAAAAACGGCATAATTCATCTTATAAATTCGGGTGCAACCGCCCTTGACTGCACGGGTGCGTCAAAGGATAAAGACGGAAACGGCACCGTTAAAGAGTGGTGGAATATGACGGAGAGCGACATAAAAGCTTGCCTTAACGCAACCGATTGGTGCAGGGCAGATTACGAATATTTCCGGGGCGGCGGATTTTCAAGTCACTTCAAAACCGAGGCTGAAATGCCCGTTACAATGATAAGAGTTAACCTTATTGACGGCATTGGACCTACAATCCAGATTGCGGAGGGCTACACCGTGACGCTTCCCGACGACGTTCACGAAAAACTGGACAAACGCACCGACCCGACTTGGCCCACAACTTGGTTTGCGCCGATTTTGACAGGCAAGGGCGCATTTACAGACGTTTATTCCGTTATGGCAAACTGGGGCGCAAATCACGGCGTAACGGTTCACGGACATATCGGCGCAGATTTAATCACGCTTGCGTCAATGCTGAGAATCCCTGTTTCGGTTCATAATGTTCCCGACGAAAAAATTTACCGTCCGCAGTCGTGGGCAGGTTTTGGCGTCGGCAATGACAAAACCGCAACCGATTACAGAGCGTGCAAAGAATACGGTCCGTTATACAGATAAACAAAAATTTGTAAATAAAACTCAACGGCAGATCTTGAAAATTTATTTTTTCAAGGTCTGTTTTTTGTGTGAAAAGCGTGCCTTTCAGCGCGCAAAAACAGCCGAAATAAGCGATAAAACAGGCAAATAACAGGAATTTGTTCAAATAACAAGATTATGTTCTTGTATCTTAAAATGCGCAATGCTACAATCAAATCAAGAGATATATGGCGTATACTGCGCCCGAAAGTTAATTGACAAAATTGGAGGAGAAGAAATTATGAAAAGAAAAATGTTTTCGCTGTTTTTGGCACTGACGGTTGTCATCTCAATGTTTTCATTTTCAGCGTATGCGGATGCCGAAAGCGCATGGGACGGTACGAGTGTTGACATAAGCTGGTATAACGGGAACGATACAGCGTACTTTATTTCAACCCCTGCCGCTCTTGCAGGGCTGGCACAGCTTGTAAATGACGGAACATCAACCTTTGAGGGAAAAACCGTTGTTTTGAAAAGCGATATTAACCTTGGAGGCAAAAACTGGACTCCGATAGGGGAACATGTTGTCGATGCCATTACCGCAAAGGTAGACAATACTACTGTTACAAAGATAGACAGTATTACAAAAATGTTTAAAGGTACTTTTGAAGGTTTGGGACACAAAATCGTCAACCTGACCGTAAACGACACAAACTCGAATAACCGTTCTGCGGCATTTTTTACAGTGCTTGGCGGCAGCGTTAAAAACGTCGGATTTGAAAATGTAAGCGTTACAAACAAAAGCTATGGCGATGTCGGTGCGGCGACGCTTGCTTATGCAATGAATTCAAATTCAAGAGCGGTAAACGTTTATGTTAAAAACGCAAACCTTGAAATTACATCACCCACAACATCATCCAGAGCAGGCTTTGTCGGCGGTTTGGCGTCGGTAATGTTCAACGGCGCTGTGATAGAAAATTGCTATTGCAATGGAGTGAACGCAAAGTTTAGTGCAAATACCAATTCATATGCAGGCGCAGCCATAGGCACGGGTTGGGGCACAACAGCGGACGGCGCTGTGTCGCCGAGATACGACATGAATAAAAGCGGAAAGAAATTTACAATTAAAAATTCGTATTTTGTAAATGCCGCTTTCAGTAATGCAACAAATTACGGAGTTGTTGGAAGAAAGGGAAGTGATTCGAGCATAACGAATACATATTTTGACGGCAATGAAACAGAACAAAATACCGGTGTAGGGAAAATTGACGATACTGAAGCTTTTAAAACAAGCAACAATCTTGCATATCCGTTCGTAATTAAGGAAAACGATTTCCCCGCACTTTCGTGGGAAACATCCTTGGCAACTCCGGCAACAGAAAATGCGTGCACATCTTGGTATGACGATAACGCAAGCGTTTTTGCAATTGCCGGTGCGGATGACCTTTCGGGACTCAGAAGCCTTATTGCAGACGGAAAAACGTTTGAAAACAAAACGGTATATCTTATAAAGGATATTGACTTGTCAAATATATCCGACTGGACGCCTATCGGGGGCAATACTCCCACTCCGTCGGAAGGAACGGGTTCTGTTGCAAAGCTTTTCAAGGGCACGCTTGACGGACAAAACCACGTTATAAGCGGTATGAAGATTGCTGCAAAAGAAGGTTCAAACCAGTTTGTAGGACTTTTTAATCATCTTGGCGGCACGGTTAAAAACCTCGGTATGGCAAATGCTGATATAAAACTTTACTCAAATTCATATTTTGGCGGCGCAGGCGTTGTTGCATATGCTCTTACGGGCGGCACGGTTGAAAACGTTTATGTTAAAAACTCTGCGATAACAAGAACGTCGGGAAATGCAGCAAGGCCGTTTAACGCTGGAGCAATAGCGGGGCATATTTACAAAAATTCAAGCGTTGTAAACTGCTATGCAAAAGATGTGGCAATAAAGGATGAGTCCGGTTCCACAGCGGACAGTGTAATCGGAGGAATTGCAGGTGCGGTTGCGCAGGATAATATAAGCGGTAAATTTGTAACTGGCGAAACAGGTGTTACGTTTAAAAATACGTACGCAGCTGACTTCAAATTTAACGTTCGCTTGTATAACGGTCTTGCGGTAAACAAGGCAGGAAAAAGCGCAAATATTATCGCTGAAAATGTATTTACCGATATAGCTGGAGATAACAATGCGGTAGGCAAAACGGTGTCAAAATCAAAGCTTAAAAATGCAGCGATTTTTACTGAAGGATTTAAGGCTGATATTTACGGACAGAACGGGTATTACCCGATACTTTCGGGCGAAACGGTTACAAAGACAAAAACGGGCATTGTTATCGAGCACTTAAACAGCACCGAAGCAAAAATTGCAAACACCTCGGATGGCGAAAAAAGCGCATATATAGTAATCGCATACTATAACAACGGCAATATGACAGGCGCAGAAGTTATCGGAACAAAAGCAATAAAGGCAGACAATGCGGAAAGTTTTACAATAACAAAGCCTTCGGACTGCAATCTTGTAAAGGCGTTTGTTTTCAATTCCGATTCCGACATTTCGCCGCTTAACTATGCAATTGAGTATTAATACATTTTTTTGGAGAGATTACAATGAAACTATCTGAAACAAAAAGCGAAAAAAGGGTGAAAAGGAGAAAGAAAAATTCTCTTGAGAGGCAGTCAACACTACAGCTCAGCCTTATTGCCGCCCCGGGAATTTTATGGTTTTTGGTGTTTGCATATATTCCTATGTTCGGTCTTATTCTTGCGTTTAAAGATTTTAACTATGCCGAAGGAATACTCGGCAGCCGCTGGGTGGGGCTTGACAATTTTAAGTTTGTGTTCGAGTCGAACGACGCAATACGAATTTTCAGAAACACTGTTTTATACAATGCGGCGTTTATTGTGCTTGACAATATCCTGGGCATTGCCTGCGCCCTTGCTCTTGACAGTATGAGCAAAAAACGGCACGTTAAGTTTTATCAGACCTGCCTTTTTCTGCCGTACTTTATTTCGTGGGTTGTTGTGGGGTACATAATGCAGGCGCTCTGTTCGCACGAATTCGGACTTTTAAATACTTTTTTAAAAGGTATTGGATTAAACGGCGTTCAGTGGTATAATGAAACCAAACCCTGGCCTGCGATAATAATATTTGCACACCTTTGGAAAAACGTCGGATTTAAAACGCTTGTATATTACGGCTCGGTAATAGGCATAGACAATCAGCTTTTTGAAGCGGCTAAAATAGACGGTGCAACAAGATGGCAGACAATATACAAAATCATTCTTCCGCTCTTAAAGCCTACGGTTATAGTAATGTTTATTCTCGCAATAGGCAATATGATGCGTGCGGATTTCGGACTTTTCTACTACGTTCCGAACAATACAGGCATACTCTACGAGGTAACCGACGTTCTGGATACATACATTTACAGAACTTTAAAACAGCTCGGCGATATCTGCGGTTCGTCTGCGGTGTCGGCATTTCAGGCGGTTGTCGGACTTGTTCTGGTGCTTTTGTCAAACTGGGCAATAAGAGTTATTGACGAAGAAAACGCAATGTTTTAAAGGGGTGCGAAAATGGAAAACGAAATTAGAGAAAACAGCAGAATTAAACGGTTTGTAATACATTTTTTGATGCTTCTTCTGGCATTTGCGTGCATAGCGCCGTTTTTTATGATAATTTCAACGTCGTTTTTGAGCGAAAAGAATTTTTCTTCAAACGGCTATGCGCTTTTTCCGAGGCAATTTTGCTTTGACGCATACAAATTTGTGTTCAGAAATCCGAGAACCATCTTAAATTCGTATGCGCTTACAATTTTTACAACCGTTGTCGGCACGGCAGTGGGAATGTTTCTTATGACGTCAACGGCATATCCTTTGTCACGTCCTGACTATAAATTTAAAGGGCCGCTCTCGTTTTATGTGTATTTTACAATGCTGTTTAACGGCGGTATGGTTGCAAACTATATCTGGATTACACGCTATTTAAATTTATACAACAGTGTGTGGGCGCTGATTTTGCCCGGTCTTATGAGTGCGTCAAACCTTCTTATTCTGCGCACGTTTTTTAAAACCGTGCCAATGTCGCTTATTGAAAGCGCAAAGCTTGAGGGCGCAAGCGAATTCAGAATATATTTGACCATTGTTATTCCGCTTGCAAAGGCGGGCATTGCAACAATTATGCTTATCACTGCGTTTACATACTGGAACGAGTGGATGAGAAGTATGCTTTATATGGACCAGGGCGATAAGCTTACAATACAGTATTATCTTGTAAAAATTCTTGAAGAAGTAAATCTTGCCAAGGAATATTCGGATATGATGACCGATACTCCGCCGGCAAACGAATCGGTGAGAATGGCAATATGCCTTCTTGCGGCAGGACCTATGACGGCAATTTTCCCGTTTTTTCAAAAGTATTTTGTAAAAGGAATTACCGTCGGCTCGGTTAAAGGATAAGGTTTTGATGATAATTGTGTTTTAACGATAACGTGTTTTATGGATAATCTGTTTTATGGGAGGAAAATATGAAAAAATTTATTGTGTTATTTTTAGTTCTGACCCTGTGCGCAGGCGTCGGCGGCTGCAAAAAGAAGGCGGTAAACGGCGACAGCGTACACGTTAAATGGTATCTTTTTACAAGCTCGGCAGATTCGGACAACACCGAGGCGTTTGCGAATGCGGCAAAAATTGCAAAAGATAAGCTTAATGTTGACCTTGAGCTGGTTGGTATGAATTCAAGCAGCTATGAGTCGAAAATTCAGGTTTTTACTGCGTCAAACGAGGAATTTGACATTATGTATGCGTCAAACTGGATGAACGACTATTATCAGAATGTGTCGAGAGGTGCGCTCATTCCGCTTGACGACCTTTTGAAGGATACGCCCGAGCTTAAAAAGGCTATTCCCGATTATTGGTGGGACGCAGTTAAAATAAACGGAAAAATTTACGGTGTTCCAAATCAGCAGATTGCCTGCAAGGCGCCGTGTTATGCAATTCCCACTCAGAATATTAAAAGTATGGGGCTCGATATGTCAAAAGCCGACACGGAATATACCGATTACAAAGAGCTTTTAAACAGCGTGGGGGACTACGCAAAACAGGTTAAGGAAAAAACCGGACGTTACACATTTTTTGAGGGAGGAATGTGGTCGGAGGTTACAATGTACGGTATGGAGGAGCTTCTCGGTTCGGGGCTTCCCGGTGCGGTGCGATATAACAAAGACGGCAAAATCGAGGTTATAAATCAGTATGAGTCGGAAGAATATCTCTATGCGCTTGAAAAATCAAGGCAGTGGGTTCTGGACGGCTTAAAACAGCCCAACGATATTGATTCGTCCGAAAAGAGGATAGACGAATACCTTGGCGAGGGCAAGGTTGCGCCGTGGATAAACAAGCGTCCCACATACAAACCCGGACTTGAATCGGGGCTTAAAACGTATTATGATGTAGATATGTCGGTGCTGTTTAAAACAAAACCCATTCTTTCGTCGTCGGGACTTTTGGCAACAATAAACGGCGTTAGCGTAACGTCAAAGCACCCCGAGGCAGCGCTTAAGGTGCTGGAGCTTGCAAATACCGACAGAGATTTCTTTAATGCCGTTGCATACGGCAAAGAAGGCGTTCAGTATGAAAAAGTCGGCGAAAATCACATTAAAAAAATTGCAAATCCTGCGTACAACGTTTATTCGTGGGCAGTGGGCAATGTGTTCAACGGCTATCTTGTAGAGGGCGACGCTGACGATACCTGGGAAAAAACCAAGGAAATGAACGAAGGTGCAAAGAGAAGTCCGCTTATCGGATTTAACGTTGACCCCACAAAGATAAAATCGAAAATCGCAAACTGTAAGTCGGTAATAGACGAATATTCGGATATTCTCGATTCGGGTACGGTTGATTACAAGCCGATTTACGAAAAGTTTATTGCAAAGCTTAAAGCCGCAGGATGCGACGATATAATAAAAGAGCTTCAGAGCCAGGTTGATAAGTGGCAGAGCGCAAAATAAATTTCTTTGGGAGAGCATATATGAAAAAAATATTTGCAAAATGTCTGGCATTTGTATCTGTTTTAAGCTTGTGTTTAACGCCGTTTAATTCATATGCTTTTTCTGACGGCGACGAAAAGGTGTGGAAAAACATCTATGTTTCAACGCTCGGAAACGACGAAAATGACGGAAGCTTAAATGCGCCGTTTAAAACCGTTGAACGTGCAAAAGAAGAAGTAAGAAAAATATCTGAAAATATGTCGGGCGATATTGTTGTCAATATCGCCGACGGCATTTACAGGCAAAAGGAAATGTTAGATTTTACCGTTGCCGATTCGGGCAAAAACGGATATAATGTAATATATAGGGGCGAGAAAGGGAAATATCCTGTAATTTCGGGCGGTTTTGAAGTCGGCGGATTTGAAAAATACGAAAACAATTCCGATATTTACTGCGTTTCGCTTGAAAATTACAAGGATGTTGAGCTTATCCGTTCAATTTTCTGCGGCGGCAAAAAATACCGTATGGCGCAGAGCGATATGCTTATAAAAGGCGAAGCGGATTACGACGATGTTAACACGCATTATACGTCGGACGGGTTTTACATTTCAAAAAAATATATGGCAAAATATAAAAATCCCGAAAATCTGGAACTTTTATGGTCACGTGAATGGGTGGATGTTATCTGCAAGGTTGATGAAATAATTGATGACCCCGAAAACAGCGACAGGCTTATTGTGCGTATGCAGCAAAGCCTGTGGCAGGCATACAAGGATTATCCGTATAACGGCAAATCTCCTTCATATGACCAGTATTTTCAGGTTATAAATGCGTTTGAGCTTCTGGACAAGCCGGGCGAATTTTATTATGACACAAAAGAAAAAATGCTGTATATATACCCCTATGAAGAAACTGATATGACGTCGGCAAAGGCGACAATTCCCACGCTTGAAAGAATGTTATACATAGTGGGCGAGGATGTTGACAAAAGGGTGGAAAACATCACGTTTGAGGGACTTTCGCTTGCACACACAACATGGCTTGCGCCCGGAAAATACGGTTATAAGGGTCATCAGGTGCAAAACACCTGGGTTACAAATGACTGCGCAAAATATATGCCCGGAACGATAAAGCTTGAATGGGCAAACAATATAAATTTTAAAGATAACCATATCTACGACCACGGTATGAGCGCAATAGATTTTGAGAATGCGGTTACAAATTCAAGCGTAATCGGCAATGCTTTCAACGACCTTGACGGCGCTGCGTTTGTGGAGGGCCGCCGTGAACACGAGGAGTGGCCGCAAAAGGGCGGGGATATTGCAAAAATACTTGAAGAAGGCGATATTTACGCCGACGATAAGTATAAAAATCCTATATCGGACGAGGGCAGAAAATTTTATCTTTTGGAAGAGCATACAACGTCAACCTATGCCCGTCAGGTGAACGGCGATAGGGCATATGCCGACGAGGACGGTATGGTTGACCTTATGGCGGCGAACGAAAGGGCGCTTATCGCAACGTCGTATTTCGGAAAAAACGTCGGCACCGACCGTGATTATAAATCCCTTCGTGTGCTTGTAAACACGGAGGTTAAAAACGGAAATCAAACAGGCGCATGGTTCGGCGACCCGTATGCGGCTGAAAAAGGTGAAAAAACTTGGATAAGGGCGGATTTTGAAAGAAAATATCATATAAACAAAATTGTTTTGAAATTTGATACAAACCTTATCGGCGAAGAATACCGAAAAGGTTATGAAATTCTTCTTTCAAACGACAAAAATTTTAATGACGCATCAACAAAATGCGTTGCCGTTCAGTCTGATACGGCAGGAGAAAAAGAGGTTTATACGGTAGACCTTCCGGACGAAACGTTCCGCTATATGATGATAAGAACAATCGGCGCAACTCTCTTTGGGCTTACAACGTTTTACGTTTATTCAAAGGATAAAGGGCCGTACACAATTATAGAGCGCAACTGCGGAAACGAGTTTTCAAACAACTATGCCGTAAGATGTGCCGGTTCGATATATTCCTCTGCGGTGGTAAGCACCGATTATACCGAGGATTTCAAAGCGCACCATAACGAAATTATCGACACGCCGTACACCGGTTTTGAAATCGGCAGCGGCTGGTCGTGGCAGCCGTTCGGCTCGGCAAGAATCGATATAAGAAACAATTTTGTAAGCAAAACAACGCGTTTTCTGCACGACGGTGCGGCAATTTACACTCTCGGTTTTATGCCGTATTCGTATATCGCCGAAAATTACTGCAAAACAGATTACACCGGCAACGGAGCGCTTTATCCCGACCAGGGAACGTCATACACGCTCTGGAAAAACAACGTTGTTGAGGATTCGGGCGTATATGCGGCGCACTTTTGGATAAAGAGCCAGCGGTACGACAAGCTGGAGAACACGTATTCCGATACCGATATGTACTTAAAGGCTACGGACATTACGTCAAAAATAGACGCACCGAAGGTGTTTTTGCCCGGTACAATGCAGCCCGAGGCTTATGAGATTGCAAAAAACGCAGGGCTCGAAGAAGAATACGAATATCTTCGTTCGCTTGTTCCCGATGGCAGCTTAAGGCTTCCCGACGAGCATCAGTGCTATCTCTCGGCGGCATCTATGAACAGGCTCTACTACATTGCAAAGTCAAAGGAAAGCACTGCCGAAAATATGCTTAAAAACGGCAAATTCGGAAATCTTTCGTGGGAATACGATTATAAATATCTTACAAAAATCAAAACTGCGCTCGACGATACGGTGTCACGCTCCGACCCGAATGATATTGACGAAATTGTTCGCCTGCGTGACGCAATAACCGAGGCACGAAACAGCGTGTCGCACCCTTCGCTTGATGAAATGAGGGCATTTTTGGAAGGTGAGCTTGACGGCGTAAAAACTTACAAAAATTTTGACAAGGCGGCATACGGCGAGTATTCAAAAACAGAATATGACCGGCTTAAATCGGTATACGAAAAAATCGTTTCCGCAAAGAATTTGGACGATAAAGCCTCATATGCGCTTGTGCTCGAAGCGGAGGAAAAGTACGAAAACTTTAAAAATTCGCTTATTTCGGCGGATATTGAATATATAAACGCTTCGGATATGAAGGGTATAAATATTGATAAGGAAAACAAAATTGTTACGATTGAATTTAACGAAAATGTTGCGAAAGACAAAATCAGCGTTGAAATTTATACCAACAAAACCGCAGAGTGTGCTGATGTCAATACGGTGCTAAACCTTGAAAATGACGTTGTTATTCCGATTTATCAGAAGGCTGAAAAAGAGTATGTAAACTGGACGGTAAAATCGGCCGAAAACAGCGGCGGAGATTGCTGCAGGATAGGAACCGACAAATGGCTGACCGACGCAAAGGAGGAATATAAAATATTCAAAACCTCAGGCGGCGCACTGCACCTTGACAGAAACTGTATGCCGTATATGTATAACGAAAAATGTGCGGATGAATTTTCGTTAAGCTTTATGCCCGAAACGCCGTATGAAAAAAATGAGTTTACCGTTATTTTCAATTCGGGCAGGGCGCAGAGCTTTAAAATGAATTCAAAGCACGCCTCGGACGCACACTGTGAAATTGTTTTTAACGACAATTCCGCAAGCCTTATTCTGTGCAAAAACGGTGTAAGAAGTGCGCTTGCGGCTTCTGATAACGTGAATATAAAATACAACGGATACAACGATTTGAAAATAAGCAGCGAATATGTAAATTCCGGTATAAGCATAGGTGTTTGGCTCAACGGCGAAAAGATTTTATCTGCGATTGGCGATGGCAGTGTAAAAAGCGGATATTTCGGATTTTACACTCCGAACACGGCAATAAACATAAAATAAAAGTGGAAGGAATGAAAAGTTTATGAAGGTGAGAAATGGTTTTTCGGTGCTTGCGTTTTTGCTTTGCATATGCCTTTCGCTCGTATCATTTGCCGAAAACTGCACCATACCGCTTACAACTCAGAAGGAATTTGACGAAAAATTAAACAGTCTTATGTATGACGGCGGTGTTATGGTTAAACAGGATGTTACGTCCTCGTCGCTCATCACAATGTCGCAGCTTTCAAAAATATATTCTGCCGGCAGTGGTACAACTGATGAGCGTGACAAAGCAAGGGCGGGCGATTTGAGCAGTATTTACGACAGGAATACCGATACGTTTATTATGAGTTTTACGTCAAACGCAACTGTATATACCGTAAACGTGCCGTATGATACAACCGATTTCTGCGTTCTTCTGGGTGCTGACGCAAGTCACGTAAAATATGAGGAAATACATTTTGTGTATACCGACAACAGCGAAGAATGTGTTCTTTTCTGCGGAGAAAATTTTAAAGGTTCGTTTATTTATATCGACGTTAAAAACAGTGCGGATAAAGATAAAACCTTAAAGCAGATTAAAGTTGTAAAGCCCAATGTTAAAGATTATAAAAACGAAAACGGCGAGCCTGTTTCGGTTTCGGACGCTGTAAGGTTTTACGTAAAGGAAATTGTTGTTCTGAAAGATTACGTTGAGCCTTACGAGGACGAATACCCGCCCGAAACGGACGCAGAGCAGTATTTTGCGGATTATGAAAGCGCAAACGGAGATGCGAAAAATGTTTCAATGTATGCAAGAAGCTTTACGGCAAACTATACTGACGAAAATTACGGCGGTTTGAAGCCTGCGGAAAATCAGACGCTTGAAAACGGCAAAAATGCGCTTGATGCAAATTTTGATACCTATTTTTCGCACAAAAACGAAAACGGGTCTATTCATTCTTTTGTATTTGATACGCCCGTTAAGCTTGCGGACGGATTTTTGGTTTTTGATATTTTTTCTCACAAGGAAAACAATGACGTTTACAGATTTTTCAGCGTAAATATCGAATATGCCGACGGCGAAACGGAAAAAGTGTACGACGCCGCATATCAGCTTCCGCCGCAGATAATGAAAATTTCACCGCAAAAAGATAAAGCGGTTTCAAAAATCACGGTAACAAAGCCTTCGGCAAAAGAAATATCGGGTCTTGAGCTTCCCAAGGGTGCGTCTTATCCTTCGGGTGCAGTTGAGTTTAAACTTAACGAGGCTAAATTTTATTCGTATGAAAACCTTCCTGTAAACGCTGCGCTCGGCAAAAAGGCAAAGCTTGACACAAACGGCGGCAAGGTTTCGTATATCTGCGGAAATGAAGAGCGCCTTACCGACGGCTATAAATTTAACGATTTGAGTGATACATATCTTCTGGCGGCAACATACGACACCGCAAATCCCAAAAGTTTTTCACTCACGCTCGACCTTGGCAGCGCTTATAAAATTTCGGCGGCAGAGCTTTACGGCATTGACAAAAATATGCCTGCTTCAAAAAACAATCTTGCCTGGACAAAATACGATATATCGGATATTACGGTTACAGGCTCGCTTGACGGAAAGGTGTATAATATTCCCGTAGGCACTACAAAAAGTTATGCGGATGCGGATGAAGCGGAGGGCGCGGACAAATCAAAGAGCCGCATTGAGCTTTCGCAGCCGTTGTATGTAAGATATTTAAAATTTACCAGGAGCGGAATTTCAGGATATACAAGAATTTCTGAAATACGTGTTCTTACAGATGAAAAAATTATAAATATTGAAAATCTTGAACACGGTCAGAATTTTGCGTCGGCAAAAATAAAAAATTATTCGGACGGGCAAAGGGCGGCAGCGATTGTGTATGCAGCGCACGGCGAAAACGGAGAAATGCTTGGAATTTCGGGCGGTTACAGCGTAATTGAAAGCGGAAAAACGGCAAATCTTTCGGCGCAGTATTCGGGCGGCAATTCTTCTTTTGAATACAGTGTGTGCGTTCTGGACAGCCTTAAAAATCTTGCGGTTTATACTGCAGAAACGGTTGGCGGAGAAGACGAAAATTCTGACGGCACGCAAGAGGGGAGCGGCGCTGCGGACTCTGTTTTGTTAAATGTTTCCCTGCCCGAGGATAAAATTTTTACAAACGCTGTTGTTATGGTGTTAAAACCGGGTTTAGATTTTGAAAATCTTGACGACGGCATACTGACCTCTCCCGAAAATTATGTGTATGATTTTAAAATTGCGCCTGCGTCGAAAAATATTCGTTATACCTTGCCTGAGAGTGCGCCAAACGGAAAATATCAGGTAATATACAGCGTTTCGGATGTTCTTCAAAATACATACAAGGCATACGGATACTGCTTAAAATCTGACGACTTTGCAAAGGCTGAATGTATTGAAGCTTTTAAAAATGCAACGGAGGAAAATATAGAAAACATAATCGAAACGTATACAAATATCACGCCCGTTTTGTCTTTTGACGGCGTATACGGCTGGGGCGACATTAAAAACAAAATCGGCAAAATGTTTATAGCGGTAAGAAATTCTTATATAAAAGGCGAAGTGACAGGAAGGGCGGAAGAAATTAACACTCTTTCGGACATAGAAACTTTGGTAAGGTGCGCATATATTTTGTATTATGCCGAAAACGGAGATAAAACCTCATTTGACAGCGTTTTTGATATAAGCGGTTTAGAGTATCTTTTTGACGAAAATATCAAAAGCGAAAAATATCTTTCGCTTTATGCGGATGTGAAGGGTGAAAATCCCGCAGCAAGCGCACGGCTCTGCACGGCGCTTTGCAAAATCGAAAACGGAACGTATGAGGATATTGAAAATGCGCTGACGTTTTATGCGGATACCCTTAAAATCGACTTAAGCTACGCAGACGAAAAGGGTGTAACGGTTGCCGAGGCGGCAAAATATATTGACAACAAAGATGTAAAAAAATACAAAGACGGTATGAAAACGTATTTTGAAGCTGCGTGCAACAGAGCTGCCGAAAAATCGGATGATTACAGCGGCGGCGGAGGAGGTTCTTCGTCATCTTCGTCAAAAGGCGGCTCAAAAGGCTCGTTCCCGAGCGTTTCGCCGACTGTGCCCGAAAACAGCGAAAAAGACGAATTATTCAGCGATTTGGACGGCTTTGACTGGGCAAAGAGCGCAATTGAAAGTATGGCAAAAGAGGGTATACTTTCGGGTGTGGGAAACAAAATGTTCGAGCCGTCAAGAGATGTTACCCGTGCGGAATTTGTAAAAATGCTGTGCAATGCTTTTGACGTCAGTGCAGAGAAAGCAAAGATTATGAAATTTTCGGATGTTTCCGCATACGACTGGTATGAGCCGTATATTTTCAAATTCTATTCGGCAGGATATATAAACGGCATAAGCGAAGAATATTTCGGCGCAAATCAAACCCTTATGCGCCAGGACGCCTGCGTGATATGCGCACGTATTCTTAACATAAGCACCGAATTTAAGCTTGAGCTTGACCGCAAGAAGCCGGGCGATTTGGATAAATGTGACGCTTACGCAAAGGGCAGCGTTTACAATATGTATAATAAATCGCTTGTAAGCGGAAACGAAAACGGTGATTTTATGCCTCACAAAGCGCTTTCACGTGCAGAGGCGGCAGTGCTTGTTGAAAACATTTTAAATTTGCGCTAAAGGAGGTTTATGACAGTTTATGATAAAAAAATTCATATCGTTTGCGCTTGCGGTTTTTCTTGTATTCAATGCGCTTGTTTTTACTGCGTATGCCGACGATAACATATCTTCGGGAAAAAACATTTATGCAAGCAGCCGCTACAGCGGGGCGCACGACCCGTCAAACGTTCTTGACGGAAACGAAAAAACATTCTGGTCAACAGGAAGCGATACCTCGTCGGAAAATCTTACCGGCAGGGTTAACAATCTGCACTATATTATGATTGACCTCGGCGAAAAATATTTTGTTTCAAAAATCGTGTTAAAATCCAGACGTGATATAGACCGTCCCAATGAACGGAAGGGATATACGATAGAAGGTTCGGATGATTTTAACTTTTCACGCAGTGTAATTCTCGGCACAAAGGATTTGGCTGGCGATTTTTCAAGCGGCGACTTTGAGCTTTTGACGGACGGCGGACAATCGTACAGATACATACGCATAACCTCTAAAAGCACAATGAGTATGAGCGAATTTGAGGTTTACGGCGAGGTTGACACCGGCGATAAGGTTGTTGAGAAAAAATACGCCGATATTTCCGATACGGATTTTGCGTATCTTCTTACGCTGATACAAAAACTCGGGCTTGTCGGCGGTTATTCATACACGCAGTTCGGCGAGAACAAGCTTGTAACCAGGGGCGAAGCGGCGGCGTTTGTTTTAAGAATGTTAAACGGTCACCTTGCTTTGGCGGATGAAAATTTAAATCTTCCGTATAATGACGTTGAAAAAACACACAAGTATTACAATGAAATAAAAACGCTCTACGCAAACGGATTTATTGCAGCGGACGAAAGCTTTCGTCCCAATGAAAATATAGAAAGCGTGGATTTTGCGCTTTTGCTTATCCGTGCGCTCGGATACGGAAAAAAGGCGGAAGCGGTTAAATATCCCGGCGGTGCGGCAAAGGTTGCGGGCGAGCTTGGAATTTTAAAGCATCTTAATTCCGATTCGGATAACAGAGTGAGCCGCAAAGAGGCGGTTTATGCCATTTTTGAGGCGCTCAGAACACCTGTTTATGACATATATTCCGTAAAAAACGATACGTCATATTATGAAAAAGGCGACGAATTTTTAAAGGTTTATCACTCGCTTGTGTTAAGAGAGGGAACGGTGAGCGAAAACACGGTTACCGACCTTGTTTCGTACACGGGAAGCAACAACAGTGCGGTAATTGGCAATAAGCGCCTTAACGACAAAAATGCATACGCATTTGATTTTATAGGTCAGAACGTTTATTATCTTGCGGACGGCGAAACCGAAAAGGATATTTTTTATGTTTTCCCCGTCGAGGGCGAGAGCAGAGTTTACACCGCAGACTGCCGTGATGTGGTAAAAGCGGAGAATAAAAAAATTGTTGTGCGGGATGAGGACGGAAGCAAAAAAACATATACCCTTTCGGACGGCGTGACGGTTCTTAAAAACAATGTTGCGTCAAAAAACTTTACATATGACGATTTTTGCACGGAGGGCGCGTATTTAAACCTCGTTGCGGACGAAACAGGAAAAATATGCGTTGTAAAAATTTATATTCCACGCTACATTGCGCTGAGTTTTTCGGGAAATGACGGCAGCGGAAGCGTTGTTTCGGACATAACGTACGGTGCGGAAACCTTAAAGATTCCGGACGATTCGTTTGTATCGGTAATAAAGGACGGAAAAAGATACGGAATTGAAAAACTAAACGGCGCCGGCGTTGTGTGCGCATACATTTCGGAAAACAAAAAGTGCGCAGTATTCGATTTAAACGTAAAAAGCGCCGAGGGCACGGTGGAGGAAGTCGGCACGGACTCTTCTCTTGTAGACGGTGTTTTGTACGGCATCAGCCCGTATTTTAAAAATCTTTCCGACAAAAATCAAAAGCTTAAGCCCGGCGTGAAAATGAAGTTTTACATAAATGACAAAAACGAGATTGTGTATGTTGAAAAAATATCGGCAAATACCGAAAACGAGAGGCTTTGCTATATTAAAAAGGCAGATTTCGGCGAGGGCAGAAGCGATACAATAAAGCTTAAAGCTTTTGCGGCAAACGGAACATATTCGTATTTTACAACTCAGCACAGCTCAAGCGTGTCGTTTATTTCAAACGCTGAGGCAAGCGGTTTTGTAAATCTTGTTATATCCGACAGAGTGAAAATCAACGGAGAAAGCTACACAAAAACCAAATTTTTAAAATCGTTTTCGGAAGATTACTTTACCGCAAAAACTGCGCTTATAAAATATGACGACGAAAAAACGGTAATTTCCGTTTATACCGAGGACTGCACCGACAGCGAGCATACGGATTTTTTCAAAAAGCAGACTGCGGCGAAAACGGCTAAGTATTACACCGCAAAGGGCGGCGTGTATGATAATCACACAATGCTTTTTCCCATAAAAAGCACAGCGCCCGTGTTTGTTATACCGACAGTGGACGGGAAAGAGAGCAGCGACGATTTTTACGACAGATATTACAGCCTTTCCACCGTTTCGCAAACGCTTAAAAACAACCGTGACATAGGCACCTGTATGTTTTTCGGCGAGGATGATTTCGGTTATCCGTCATATGCGGTGAAAATGGTTTCGTATGCGTCAAGCCAAAGAGAAATTTCAAATCCGCTTTCCGGCGACGGTGTGCCGGTTGTTGTTAAGAAAACGGTTAAAACGCTTTCGGACAATGAAGCACTTGTGTATAGAATATACGGAATAAACCTTAATACGGGCGAGGAGATAAGCGCCGATTTTGTAAATGATGTTGAATATATCTATGACGCATATAAAATTCAGCACGAAAAGAGCGAATGGCTTGCGACGTATGATTTTCTTGACAAAACAAAGCTTAAAGAAAACAGCGCGGAGGCGAAAAATTATCTTGTAAGCATTAATGATTTAAAGTGCGGAGATATACTCGGTCTGAGCCTTGCCGGCGGAAGGATTAACGCTGCTGAGCGCACCTTTGCATACACAAATGCGCCGATTGAAAATTATACAACCAAGCGGGGCGCATTTTACAATGCAAGTATGTCAAGCACCTCATCGGCAATATCGGGCTTCAGAATTCAATACGGAAAAACCGTTCTGGTGAAGGATAATACCGTTAAAATGAAGTCAAATTCGTATCTTGGCGAAAACGAGGTTTTTGATTACAACGGACTTAAAATTTATCTTTGCGAAAACGATTCTTTAAAAAGCGTTGACACAAAAGACGCTGCGGTATATCTTGACGGAAATCATATTGTGCTGTTTTCATCAAACGGAAGCAACAAGGCAGTTTTGGTTTATATATATTAGGTTCTTAAACTGAGAGGGATTTTTACTTTATGGAAAAGTTTGCCGGAAAATACAGAGAACTTTTAATAATTGCGGTGGCGGTGTGCGCAGTTTTTGCGCAGGTTGTGCTCTCTTACACAACCTATTCGTCCGAGCAGATTAAAGAAAACATCCGTTTTGCCGAAACAAGCCTGCAAAGCGTTGTGTTAAGCGACGAAAATTTTAATGAGGTTTCGTCCAAAATTGCGCTTAATATTTATAATAACGACAACATATTGAAAATATTTGAAACGGGAACGGACGATTTTTCTGTCAGACATTCGGCAAAAATCGAAATACAAAAACTTGCGTCGGTATCCGATTTTATTTCGGGTGCGTATATCTATTCGCAGAATTTGAGTGCGGTTTACAGCGTTGTCGAGATGGCTTTTATGAGCGAGAGCGAATATTCAAAAAAGCTTATCGGCATTTTAAATTCCGAAAACGTGCCCGAAAGCTTTTATATATCTGGCAAGGGCGCCGACGGATATGAAATAGAAAAGCTTTATTATACATACACCTTCGATAAACTGTCGGGCGACGTTGTTTTGATTGAAGCGGACTACAAAAAACTGTTTTCACAGTATTCGGCGCTTCAGAGAAACGTTAAAGGCAAGCTTGTGATATTCGGCGAAAACGGATCGGTTATGTACAGCGGAACGGATATAAGCATAGGCGACAGTGCAGAGAGTGCACCTTATCTTAAAAATCTGCCGAAAAAGGGCGAGTATAAAAACGTTGACATAAACGGCGAAAAAAGCGTGCTTTTTTATCAGAGTACGTCAAACGCAAAGCGTTTTTATGCGCTGCTCATTCCCATGTCGGTATTAAAACCGATAAAATTTTTCGGAAAAAGTATGCTTGTCTTTTATATAGGTCTTTTGGCGTCGGCAGTATACATACTTGTTATTTTCTCGCTTGCAAGCAAAATAAAGCTTAAAACAAAAGAGCTTTTGTATTATATGGGGTTAACCGATAAATTGCCCTCCGACAGCGAAAAAAGCGTGTTTTCAAATTATTTTGCGTCGCCGTCGGATGAAACGTGCGAAAGCTTAAAGGCGCTTTTAAGAGAAAAAACGGACGGTAAGATATCGCTCTTTACGGTAAAGGTTTGCGATTACAAAAACTTTATACGGAACTTGAATGCGGACGATATAAAGCTTTACCAATACGGAATTGACAATATTCTTACCGAAATTTTAGACGAATTGGGTGCAAAAAGCATTTTCGCAGGATTTTATTCCGATAAAGCGGTATATTTTTTGTACGGCTACGATATTCTGCCGAAATATGAGGATGTTGCAAAAAAGTCGAAGGACGCACTTAAGCTTTATATGGGTGTAAGCATTTTGACCGCTGTAACAAACAGCAGAGATATTGACGACCTTAATGCGCTTCACAACGAGCTTTTGCATATCGAGCAGTACGAATTTATATACGGTAAAACGGCGGTGCTCTCGCCCGGCGTTATACAGGAAGAAAACAGTGCTCTTTGCGCCGGGGCGATAGAGATGTGCGTCGATATACGAAAAGAGCTTATCAACGGCGAAATATCACGTGATTTGGTTGATACACTTTTTGCCGATATTGCAAATCTTACGGTATCCGAGGCGCACAAAACGGTGTATGAGCTTATGTATAATCTTAAAACAGCCTCCGAAACGCTTGCAAAAAACGGTACGATAGAGGACCTTATAGGACTTGTGAGCTTTTCTGAAACCGAGCGTATGGAAACGCTTGCCGAGGTTTATGAAAGCGTCAGAGAAATTATTTCTCTTGTGGAAAGCTCACGTGCAAACATAAGCGACAGCCGAAGGTACACTATGGTAAACAAGTGTATGAAAATTATTGAAAACGAATATATGTCCGAGGTTATATGCACAGAATCCATTGCCGAAGAGCTGGGCGTCAGCGCAAATTATCTCGGCAGAAATTTCAGAAATCTTACCGGCGTGTCGGTTGCGGATAAAATTATGGATTTCAAGCTTGCTGAGGCAAAAAGGCTGCTTGAAGAGAGCAACGAAAGTATTAAAAACATAATGGTGCGTATCGGCGCCACAAACCGCAGCTATTTTGCCGCCTGTTTCAGAAAGCGTTACGGCGCACCGCCGAGCGCATACCGCAAAAATTTCAGGTATATGGCTGACGGAAAATAAACTTTGATTTTTTGAAAGGACAAAACTATGATAAAAACTATGTCACTGCACCCCGATTCGTTATATGATGCGCCCTATCGGGATGTCTTGTTTGATACGGATGATTTTTCGCCCGTTAAGTTTGAATATAAGGGAGAGTACGCCGACGAAAAGGGTGTGACAATAATTACGCAGTCGGGCGATAACATAAGGCTTGAAAGTACTTTTGACAATACCCTGCGATTTCGCATAACAAAGGGCGGACAGACGGTTTTGCCCACTGTGACCGAAAGGCTGGGGCTTATTGATACAAGCGGAGAAAAGAATAAATATTTTTACGAATTTAAGGATAATATTTTATATTTTTCAAACAGCAAGCTTAATTTTAAGTGCGACTTTGAAAGCGGAGAATTTGAATTTTCGGACAAACTGCAAAATGTGCTTTTGTCAACCGTAAACGGAGGCGTAAATGTTTCGGAAAACGATGTGAAATATTCGGGAATACGCAGCCTTACAACGTTTAAGCACGGCGAAAAAGAAAGATTTTTCGGCTTCGGCGCAAGAATGTATAAGATGGACAGAACAGGCTCATCCGCTGATATTTTCTCTGAAAAGGGCGGCACAAAAAACGGTGATTACGGCGGATTTCCGGTGCCGTACTTTATAAGCACAAAGGGTTACGGGCTGTTTTTTAACAATCCGTGGCCTCACGTTTATTTTGATATGGCAAAAACCGAGAGCGATAAATGGTATATAAATTCTCCCGGCGGCGATTATGATATATTTGTGTTTGCCGGTAAGGTGAGTGACATTACAAAGCGGTATACGGCAATAACAGGCAGAAACCGGATGCCGAAAAAATATCTTATGGGATATTGGTGCAGCAGCCTTATGTTTGACGAGGCGGACGCTGTTTTAAAGGATATTGAAAAAATGAAAGATGGCGGCTATCCGCTTGACGCAATCGTGATAGACGGTCCGTGGAGGGGCGGCAAAAACTTTATAAAAGATTATAAATCGGGTTGGGGATATCCTTCAAACGATTATAACTGGCACCCCGATTTCGGCGACGGTGCGGGTATGATAAAAAAGCTTGAAAAAGACGGAATTAAAACCGTTCTTCACATAAATTCGTGCTCGTTTAAGCCCGAAACCGCAATACCGAACATTGCAAAGGGGCTTTTAAGGCAAGTGAAAACCGAAACCGTTCCCGAGCTTATGACGGACAAGGGAAGAAATTTTTATAAAGGATTTTTAAAGCCCCGCATTGACGACGGTGTAAAACAGTGGTGGACAGACCATTCCGACAGGGTAAGCGGCGAAATAGCGCAGGGCATACCGTCCCGAAACCTTTTCGGCGTTTTGTGGAACAGATTAATATCGGAAACCATGGCTGAAAACGGTGTGGAAAATCATATGTCGCTTTCAAGAGGCGGCGGTATAGGAAGCCAGAAATACGCACTGCCGTGGGCAGGCGATACCGAGTTTGGTATTCACCGTTTTAAAGAAGATATTTGGTATATTTTAAATGCGTCGCTTGCAGGCTTTACGCTTTGCGGATATGACCTGGGCGGCTTTATGCGGAAAAACAAGGATGAAGGCGACGCAAATGCAGAACAGTTTGAAATCAACAACATTGCAAGAAGGGTTTGCCAGAGTATGATATTTTGCCCTATGCCCCGTATGCACAACGGAGATACGGCAGAACCGAAATGGCCGTGGAACTGCCCGGAAGAAACGCAAAAGCTTTACAAAGACTGTTTAAAATTCAGATACAGGTTTATTCCAAATATCTATTCGTATGCTGTAAATGCCGTTAAAACGGGCGAGCCGATTCTCAGACCGCTGTTTTACAACGACCTTGAAAATGAAAAGCTTTATGGCATAGACACTGAATTTTATCTCGGCGACGACATTCTGTTTGCGCCCGTGACGAATAAGGACGAGCTGAAAAAAGAGGTTTATCTGCCGTGCGGCGTTTGGGTTGATTTTTGGACAAAAAAGGTTTATGAGGGCGACAGAAACATTATAAAAAGCACACCGCTTTTGCAAAAAGAGGGACTGCCTATTTTTATAAGACAGGGCGGCGGTCTGGCATTTTATGCCGACTGCAATCATCTTGAGGAGTGTATTCCCGGTTACCTTGAAATTGAGCTTTATCCCGACGATTTTGCAAAATTAACTCTTATCGAAAGCGAAGATGTTGCAAATGAATTTTCGTGTTCGGTTAAAGACGGAAAAATAGAAATTACGGCGCAAAACAATTCTGACAGGCAAAGAACATACAAATTCAGAGTTTTTGTTAATTCGGCCGTTTATGAAAAAGAAATAAAGGCTGACGCAAAAAGTGTCAAAAATTATGAAATTCCAATGCGCTGACTGCGCTTTCCGCAATAATATGCGGCATTTTTAAAAATTCTGCGGTGTACTGAAATAAAACGGCTGACGGCTTGTTTCGGTACACCGTTTTTTGCTGCCGTCAACCCTGTTTTATTGCTTTAATACGTTCGCGGAAACGATAGCAACCCGAACATTTCCATGATTACGTCCGCAACTTGTACGGTTGTAAATATTTTCGGCGATTGGCAGCTTGTTTATCCTCTTGCAAAAGGGGTTGCGGGTGCAGCATTTGCCCCGGAATTTTTATATCCGTCCTTTTAAGCGGCGTAAGGATAAAGATTTTCTTATGAAAAAACGGTTTGTTCCGAAAGCCACAGCCCGATAAGGAAGCATTGGTTTTGAAAGCAGTATTTTAAGTTTATACTTCGTCAAAAATACACCGTATACGTTAAGTATTACGGTGTATTTTTTTCTTGTCTAAAGCTTAAACTCCAACCTTCAAAACTGCTTTGCACCCTGAAAACAAATTTTTTGATGAAGTTTAAGGCAAAAAAGCGAGTAATCCTGTCGGATTTAGAGCTTTTTTAACGCAGAAATTCGCAAAAAATTTGTTTTCAGGGCAATGCTTCCTTGTCGGGCTGTGGCTAATCTTTAAGCCTTTTTTTGTTTTTTGTATTCCGAGGGTGTAAATCCTACAACCGCCTTAAAGTTTCTTATAAATGTATTTCGGTTTGTAAAGCCTGTTTTAAGATAAATTTCGTTCAGCGGACTTTCGCTTTCCGCTATAAGCTGTTTTGCTTTTTCAATTCTCGTCTGCGAAAGAAAATCGCTGAAATTTACACCCAGCGAAGATTTTATTTTCTTTGAAAGGTGCTTGGGCGTAACGTTAAAATTCTTGGCGATTTCGTCAAGGCAAAGCGTACATTCGCAGTAGTGCTCGGTTATATATTTTATTATATCTTCAATTTCTATTTTTCCTTTATATATGTTGTTGTGAGTCGCTTTTTCAATCATATTTATCATAAAATTATTAATTTCTTCGGGCGAACACAAAATTATTTCCGAAATCAGCTCCAAATCGCTTTTATCGTCGGTTGAATACTGAATTCCCTTTGTGGCAAGCGCCTTGAAAATGCATACAAGAAGCTGACTGTAAAGCTTTAGCATATTCTTTTCGGAGGTGCGGTTGTTAACGTTGTTTTTTATGATGTTTTCAAGGTGATTTTTTGCCTCGTCCTGCTTTAAAGAAATGATATAGTTGTAAAGCTTTGTTTCGTCCGTCTGGCTGAAAATATACATTTTTTTGTTTTCGGAGGAATAATTGTATTTTTCAATGCTGTTAAACTGCGCCAGCAGCGAGAGCGATTTATCCGCCTCGGAATAGGCAGTCTTAAGACCCGAAATCTGGCGGTGCACTTCGCTTATGCCGAACTGCGCCTTTACATATTCTTTGTCGTATTCAAAAAGAGATTTTATTGTGTCAATATGCTTTGCAATGCGGCTGTCAATGTCATCACCCGTATTGTCAAAATTAAGGATTATAAAAAATATATTTTCCTTTTCGTTAAGCACCGTTGTGTCAAAATCCTGCGAAAAGGTTGTGCTGAGTATTCCCGAAATGCCTTCAGAAATGCTTTTTTTGCCATCGCTTGACAAATCGGCGGAAAATGTATTGTAAAAAACAAATCTCACTGCAACGGCTGCAAAATATTCATATTTAAAATCAAACCTTTTATATTCGTCGTAAGAATTGCCGTAGGACGAATCGGTTGACGAATTTAAAAAATCCGCAAGAAGCTTTTTGCGCAGAAACGGCGATATCACCATATGTTTTTGCTCCAAAAGCGTGTTTTTTGTGACAATTTCATTATGGCTTTTTGTTGTGACAAACGATAAAAACAGTATTATTACAAAAAACAGTATGCTGACAATAACAACATAGAGCATAGACGATTTAAGCTTCTGATTGATAAAGCCGGTGTCGATTGCGCAAAGATAGCTGTATCCCATAATGCTTCGGGTGGGAGAGAGTGTGGTGATTAAAAATTCGCTTCCCGAACCGTCTTTGTAAATTCCCGTATGCGTTTCTTGCTTTACCAGAGAATTGTAAATTTCGTTGTTCAAAATTGTATTAAGACTTCCCTGCGGCGTCGGAAAAGCACGCAGAGTGCGGTTGTTTATAAGATAAAAGTTTGTCTGCGGCGGAACGTCATAGCTTTTGAATTTTAAAATAAGGCTGTCTATATCTATGCAGACTATAAGGCAGTTGCTTGAATCTATGTCGGCTATTTTTGTGAAAACAACGGGAAGTATATTTTTCTCCGAATCGGAAAGAAATACCTTTGTCGGAGGGAGAATCTGATAATCCTTAAGCGGATTTATAAACGTGTTCCAAAAAAGCACATTGTATTCTTCAAAATTGTATTTGTCCGAAAGAAAACTGTCCGCACCGAAAACTCCGTCGCTTGTTATAATCTTTTTTGCGGTGCGCTCAAACAGAATTACCGTGTCCACTATCGGATTGTCGGTTTTAAAATCTTCAAATTCGGCGCACGCTTTGTTAACCTGACTGTCCGAAATTGTTTTGCTTGGCGAGTATCCGAACAAATCGGCAAAATTTTGGTCGTCCGAAAGCGTTTTTGTGTTGTTTATTGTCTGCACAACGCTGTTTTCTATTTCCTTTGAGGTGTAGTTTAAAATATTTGAATAATTTTCGGCAATAAGCTTTTTATAGGTTGCGTGCTGATAAATATGAAACGAAAAAACATACGCAAGGCAGATAATAATTATAAGACCTATAGATATCGGAATTGTAATGTTCTTTTTGGCAAAAGAAAAATTTTTGCCTGAATTTTTTAAAAAAGATATGTGTTTCATAAATCCCCTCAAAATAACATACGGTATTTATTTTTCGGCAGTTTTCACGGCTGCTTATGATAAGAATATAACATTTTTCCTTTTCTAAGTCAAATAATTGTTGCAAAAAATAGAAAAGTGTTACTTGAGGAAAAATGTAACTTATCAAAAACAAGCCAAGTGTTACAATGCGTAATTATCGCTCTTGAAAAGGAAAACCCGAAATTATATGATGAATGTAAGATACAGGCAAGCAAAAAATAAAAAAGGAGATGCAAAGTAAAGTTATGAAAAAAGTTAATTTTAAAAAAGCCGTTGCGGTCATCCTGTCGGCAGCCGCAATAAGCGGATGTTTTTCGGGCTGCGGTTTAAAGGCAGGCAAAAAAAGCGGCAAGGTTCAGCTTACGGTAAGCAACTGGCCTGCCGACACTTCGGTGACCAACAAGGCTCTTTACGAAGGCTGGAAGGCAAAAATGGAAGAAAAGTATCCGGATATTGAGGTTGTGCCCGACAAATCGGTATACGACCCGAAAACATTTTTTGCAAAAGCAAGCAGCGGACAGCTTCCTACCATTATATTAACTCCGCTTACCGAGCTTGACAAAATAGTTGACGCAGGATATGCGGCGGACCTTACATCTTATATGGAAAAATATAAATACACCGAGAGTATGAATCCCACGCTCCGTGAATTTGTCACAAGGGACGATAAACTCTGGGCGCTTCCCACAAACATATACGCAATGGGTCTTTACTGTAACAGAAAGCTTTTTGAAAAGGCGGGTCTTGTTAACAGTGACGGAACGCTTATGTATCCCAAAACCTACGACGAGCTTATAACGACTGCAAAAACCATTACCGAAAAAACCGGCGAGGCAGGGTTTGCAACCGGAACAATGAACAACACCGGCGGCTGGCTCTTTATGAATATAGCGTGGTCGTTCGGTGTTGACTTTATGGAAGAAAAAAACGGAAAATGGAAAGCGGCGTTTGACAGCAAGGAATGTATCGACGCAATTAACTACATTAAAGATTTGAAATGGAAATACAATGTTCTTCCGGACAATACCCTTATAGACCAGGCAGAGCTCAGAAAGCTTTATGCGCTCGGCAAGGTGGGTATGGTGTTTACCGCTCCGCCCGACAACGCTCTTGTAAGAGATTACAATATGTCGAAAGACGACCAGTATGTTGTAAGAGTTCCCGAAGGACCTGCCGGAAGATATGCTCAGATGGGCGGAAACCTTTATATGATAAGCAACACTGCGACTGACGAAGAAATAGACGCAGCATTCAAATGGTTTGAAATTATCGGAAAATCTCCTTCCTTGACGGACGAGAGCAAATCCGCCCTTGAAAAAGAGCTTGAAACTTATAATAAAGACGGCTGGGTTGTTACGGAAAAACAGTTCTTTGATATCTGGGTAAACAAAGACAGAACAGAGGCCGAAAACGCTGTAAGGAAAAAATATACAAACGTAAAACCCGAGGCGTTTGAAGATTACTTCAGCTTTGAGGATGTAATTGTAAAGGCGGAAGAAAAGGTTGCCGCACAGCAGCTCTACAGCACGCTCGATTCGGTAATCCAAGCGGTGTTGACCGATAAAAACGCAGATGTTGCGGCGCTTGTAAAACAGGCTGCGCAGGATTTTGAAAAAAACAATCTTAATGATAAATAGACATCCGAAAGAGGGCAATATGTCTGTTTAAAACAGTAAATTACTTTCTTTCTTATTAAACGCAAAAGGGTGAAAAAATGAAAACAATATCAAAAAAATCAACCATCGCCTCTAACCGGAAAAACTTTTTTAAGATAACGGCACACGATATTTCTGCCTGGAGTCTTATGCTTCCGTCGCTGTTTTTATTCTTTTTTATAATGTGGCAGCCTATTTATACCGGCATAAAAAACTCGTTTTTTGAGCTTAAAGGATATACGGCGGTAGCGTTTGTGTGGTTTGACAACTACAAAAAGGTTTTGAGCGATACGCTCTTTCCGGTTGTGTTAAAAAACACCTTTTCATATATATTTTGGTCGTTTGTTATAGGATTTCTGCCGCCGTTTATCTGCGCAGTGTTCATAAACGAAATGGTGCATCTTAAAGGATACTTTAAATTCAGTATCTATTTTCCGGTTATCATTCCGTCGGTGGCGGTGTATATGATTTGGTACTTCTTTTATCAGCCGGGCGAGGGCGGAATATTAAATTATTTTTTAAGCTTATTCAACATTCCGCCGTCAATGTGGCTGCAAAACACAAAACTTACAATTATGCTTATCGTGCTCACAATGTCGTGGCACAGCTTCGGCGGAACTATGATTACATATCTTGCCGCACTTCAGGGAATTAACCAGGAGCTTTACGAGGCGGCAAAAATTGACGGTGCGGGAATATTTGAAAGAGCAAAGGTTGTAATATTTCCGCATATGAGAGGTATTCTTCTTCTTATGGCAATAAGGCAGATTATCGGCGTATTCCAGGTTATGGAGCAGCCGCTTATGATGACGGGCGGCGGACCGAACAATGCCTCTGTTACAATTGCGCTTCAGACGTACAAATATGCATTTGAGTATTACAAAATGCATTATTCGCTCGCACTCAGCACAGTAACGTTCTGTCTGCTGCTGATTCTTACGGTTATTTATGCATTTGCGGAAAGGAGAATTGACCAATGAACAAAAGATTTGCAAATAAAGATACGGGTCTTATTGTGGCAACAGATTTTAAAACAACAAAGGCACGGGTTGTTTATTGGATAATGTTTGCATTTCTCATCGCCGCAAGCATTGTTTGCCTTTTCCCGGTGGTGTGGGTGTTTATGTCGGCGTTTAAAGACCTTGACGAATTTTTGAGCGTTCCGCCGACGATTATACCAAAAACCTTTAATATAAAGAAACTTCCCGAGGTGTGGAAGCTTTTGAATTTTCAAAGATACTATTTAAACAGTATCTGGCTGGTTATAGGCGACTGCCTCTTTGCGGTGCTTTTTAACGGTATGTTCGGATACGTTCTGTCAAGACTTAAGCCAAAGGGGGTAAATCTGGTGTTTACTGCGGTTTTCTGGACTATGCTTATGCCCTCGACCACGAATATGATACCGCTTTTTATGACGTTTGTTAATTTCCCGATTGTCCATCTTAACCTGACCGATACATATCTTCCTATGTGGATGATTGCAGGAGCAAACGCATATTTTACGCTGCTTTTCAGAAGTGCGTTCAACAATATCTCTATGACGTATGTTGAGGCGGCACGAATGGACGGCTGCACCAATGCGGGAATTTTCTTTAAAATTATGGTGCCGCTTTGTATTCCCACAGTGTTTGTGGTTTTGATTTTCAGCGTTCAGCAGGCTTGGGGAGCGTTTTTATGGCCGTATCTCGTGCTTAAGGACACCGAGATGTTTCCGATATCGCTCAAGCTTTTTGAACTTAAAAATTCGGGTGTTGCAAGCGACATATACTTTGTGGCAATACTTTTGGCGATTATTCCCCCGGCAATACTTTATTGCTTCTTCTCAAAATACATAATGGGCGGAGCAAATGTTTCGGGCGGTATAAAGGGCTGATACGGCAAACATAAAGAATTTTATTTGTGCATTGCACAGGAAAGGAAGATAAAAATGAAAAAGTTAAAAAGATTGTTAAGCGTTATGCTTGTGTTGTGTTTTGCAATGGGGTTAATCAGCGCCGGTGCAGTAAGTGCGTCGGCAAGCGGAAACCTTCTTACAATTGACTTTGACAAGGATGAAGATATTAACACAAGCAACCAATCGGATTTTTATTGGGTAAATAGTGCAACCCGGGAAGTGCCGTCTCTCTCGGTCGAGGACGGAATGAAACAAGGAAAATTTGTGGGAATTTCGGGAACAAATCAGCACGAATTAAAATTTACAGACCCTAATCGCTTCGGTGAAAATTATGTTGTGGAAATGAAAATAAAAAGAACAACAACCGACTATTTCGGTGTTATTGTAACGGGTGACAACGCAGCAGGCGAATCCAAACAAATTTCGGCATACAAAATAACGGGCGCAAATTCTGTTGTGGTACTTCCGCAGACAGGCAAAACAATAGACGGCAAGTCGAATGTAACGCTTGGTGCCTCCAACGGCGCAGGAGCGTATGATACAATTTATCTTCACGTAAATGCCGCAGCTGATAAATGCAAAGTTTATGCAAACAGTGTAAACAACAGCGCCGAATATGATTACGACGGCAGCGGAAAGATTTCTTCAATAAGGTTTGAAATGACTGAAAATAACAATAATTCCGATATCGGAACAGCGTATGTCGATTACATTAAAATTTACCCTGCGGCCGATTTTGTTCCGCCGATACTCAACATAGGATTTGAAAACGATAAGAGCAGCGGTTCAAAAAATACTGCGGCATGGTCAAGCACGACAACTCTTGCATATGAAAACGCAAACGGCATAGGCACTGCAAAAATGTATGCTGATTCCGAAAACGCTTCAAAAAACTATCTTCTCAACCTTACAAAAGCGCCGAGCGGCGAAATTATAATTGAAACAAAGGTAAAAATTACAAGCGTCAACGAGTTTAATATGTGCTATACTGTAAACGGAAAGGTAAGCGGCACAGAAACTGCAAGTGACGGATATTTAAACCTTAAAACGACCAATGACACAAAGGCGTTTTATGACGTAAACAACGCAAAATACATAGACGGCGCATATTACGAGCCTGATGTGATTCCTGCCGCACCAAACTTTAACACGGGCTGGAACACAATATATGTAAGGCTTAACACAACAACGGGAAAATACTATGCATATATAAACTCTGCCGAGGCTTCGGAGGGCGATATAAAAAAATCGGGCAATGTCATAGTAAATTCAAGTCTTAAATCCATAAGATTTGACTGCACATATAAAAAGGGCGACAACGCAAACGTTTATGTTGACTACATAAAAATTTACGACGCTTCGGGCTGGAATTTGCCGGCGGCAGAAGCTAAATGCAGCATAGATGACAACTTTGACAGTTATGCTGAAGGTGCAAGCGCATTTACAGGTCTTATCAACACCACAAATGACGCAAACTTTTCAGCAGTTGTGGCGAAAGACCCCAAAAACAGCGAAAACAATTGCCTTAAGATTTCGGGAACAGCACAAAGCAATATGATATTCGATATTGGTATAAATTCGGCAAATGCAGTTATAGAGTATAAATCGTATTTGTCGGATAAGTCGTATTGCCAGGCGGCAAATATAATAAATACCGATAACAGCAACAGTTATGTTGTATCGTATGACGCCGGCGACAAAGAGAAAGTAAATCTCAGACTCGGCTCGGGTGATGTAAAGAGCACAAAAATTTCTGATGGATGGAATACATTCAAATATATAATCGATACAAACGAAAAAGATGCGGACGGATATACCCTCTACACTTTTGTAAACGGAAGGTTCGCAGATAAACAGGTATATTCGGGAACTGTTAAAAACCTGAGAATGTCTGTGCCGACAACAGAAAACGTTAACCTTTATATTGACGATTTTTCGGTAAAATACAATCAGGGATTTAACATTACAACCCCCGTTGTGTATAAGGACGGAGAAGTTCTTTCATCAAGCGGCACGGTTAAAAGGGATGACACGGTTGAAATTAATTACACGGCTTTAAACAGCGGAAGCGAAAATGCGGCAAAGAAGGTTATATTTGCGGTTTACAAAAATGAAGGCGGTATTCTTTCAATTGCTCAGGCAACCGTTATTCCCGCAGCTGATTCAAGCTATTCTTCGGGATTTAAAAAGATTGAACACTCTGTAAATCTTGAAACAGATGTTAATTTCGATAACGGAGATGTTATAAAAGTTTTCTGCTGGAATGACGCAGGAACGTTAATTCCGTTTACAGAGGCTGTGGAAATAAAAAAGTAAAAATCAGCCAATGCCTAAAGAAAGGGTGACAAATGTGCAAAGAACAAAGAGAGCATTATGCCTTATACTCACACTTGCAATAATATGCACATCTTATGTGAGCGTGTTTGCAAGGTCGGTAAGCTCAAAGCCGTATGACCCTGATTTTCACTTAAACACCTTGTTCGGAATATCAGACCTTGCGGTAACAAAATATGATTTTGAAAACTTTTCGGAAAATACGCCTGCCGCTTCTGTCGGTTTTAACAGCATAAACAACATTACCGACGCAAAAATTGCGGACGATAACGGCAATAAGGTAGTTTGCATAAAATCAACCGGCTCGGGAAGTGCGTATATGAAATTTCCGATAGGCTCTCTTGACGGGCTTGTTATTATCGAACTTGATTTAAAATTTATTAATTCCGTTTCACGTGCACAGGTTACCGCTATGGGCACAGACAGCGCCGGAAACAATGCCGAGAGTGTTGCGGGGGTTGTGACAAGCACCCCCCAATACTGGGCGATAGGTGCGGCAAACTACATTGACTTTTCGCCGAACGAGTGGATAAGGGTCAGTATGGCGGTTGACGTAAACGAAAGCGTTTCGGACGTTTATTTCAACGGCGATCTTGTGTATAACGATTTGCCGTTTTATGCAGGCGCAAAAAATGTAAATTCAATAAAATTTACGTCGCAGGATATGGGATACGAATATTACATTGACAACATAAGAGTTTGCTCCGCAAAGGATAAAACCGTTATAGAAGATATCCCCGATACAAGACCGAACAATTCTTACCCTGCAAAAATGCTGGCGTTTTCGGACGAGGAAAAGGAAATGCAGCGCCGTGCCGGAGAAAAGCTTCAGGAGGATATAAACAATGCGATTGCAAGCGGAGAAACACAAATTAACGTTGAGGACGGATACTACCGTTTCGGCAGAGGAAAATATGAAAATTTAACAATTTCGGGCGCAAGTAATTTAAAAATTATCGGAAATGATGTAAATATTATTGAAGAAGCCATTAAAAAGGCGGTTGTTCTGCAAAATTGCAGCAACGTTACAATAAAAGGCTTCAGAATAGATTTTGAACCGCTTCAGATTTCGCAGGGAACGGTTCTGAGCGTTGACAGAGAAAACAAAACCTTTACGTTCAAGGTTGACAACGGATACCGTATTCCCAACAGCGGATGGGATAATTCAAGGCTGTTTGCCTATCTTGCAGACGGCGTGACGGTTTTGAGAAAACACGCAAACGACAAGGTTTCAGGTGCCGTTCATCTCGGCGATAAAGTTGTGGAACTCAGCACAACGCTGGGAAATCTTTTTGAGGACGATGTTCCGTTTGAGCCGGGATGCAGGGTTGTAATTCCTTTAAGAACTTCGGGCGGTGCGGTGTCTGTTGAAAACTGCGGAAACTGCACGCTGAAGGATGTTCATATCTACTCATCGCCCGGATTCGGATTATATGAACAGGGCGGCAGCGGCGCAAACGTTTATGACGGATTAAGACTTATAAGACGTCCCGGCACTAACAGACTGCATGCTTCAAGCGCCGACGGTTTTCATTCAAAAGGGTGTAAGGTTGGACCTCAGCTTATAAACAGTGAGCTTTCATATGCCGAGGA
The DNA here is from genome assembly GCA_934500875.1 of uncultured Clostridia bacterium. Classification (GTDB taxonomy): domain Bacteria; phylum Bacillota; class Clostridia; order UMGS1810; family UMGS1810; genus Qingrenia. The sequence continues at coordinate 171,310 of CAKSTL010000003.1, forward strand.
CGATTTGTTTAACGTTCACGGCTCGCTTGATTATGTTTATGACGTTATCGGCAAAAACAAGCTCTTGGTTGTGGGGCATTACGGCATAAGCACAGATGTCGGCACAAGCGTTGATTTTTACGATTTGGAAAGCTACGAATATAAGGACAGCGCAAATGTGGTTTCGGTCAAAAAGCTTGGCGACGCTGTTTATATGAACAACATAAAGGATGTTTCAAGCTTTATAGGAAGCGAATACGGCGTGACGGTGCGTACTATGGCGGACGGCACCTTTGATATGTACGAGGTTACGCTCGATAAGGATGTGAACGTTTTGCCGTATGACTGGTACATAGGCACAAGCACGTCGTCAAAAAATACCGTCATCAAAAACACGTATTTTCACGATGGCCCAGTGCGGGGGATTCTTATGCGTGCACCTGATTCGGTAATTGAGGACTGTACCTTTGAAAACATTAACTGTTCGGCAATATTTGTGTGTCTTTCAAGGTATTGGTATGAAGGTCCCATAGCAAACAATCTTACAATAAAAAACAATGTGTTTAAAAATATTGTCTGCGGAGTTCCGGGTTCTGAAAGCAGTATGGCGGCAATACAGGCAATAACAGAAAGGTTTACCGACAGAAAAGAACCGTTTGAAACAACGCATTACAGCAATATAAACATTACCGGCAATACAATAGAACACTGTCAGACTGCGGCGATAGCGTTAATCAACACAAAAGACAGTGCGGTAACGGGAAATACAATTATTGCGCCGTTTACCGACTGGTACAACAATCCGAAGATTATTGACAGCGAAAGCTCGGTGGGCATTAAGCTTAAGGGCTTTAACTCGGCAATTTTTTCGGAATACAGCAAAAACGTTGTTATAAGCGGCAACACCTTTGAAAATATACCGGACAATGTGGCAAACGTTACAACAAACTTTTTGCCTTAACGGGGGATAACGGAGAATACTATGAAAAAATTTATGACTTTTATTGCGGCAGCGATGCTTTTAACACTCTGCCGCACTGCCTTTGCCGAAAACGGCGGATATGTAATACCAAAAAAATCCTCTCTTGCAAATTATATAAATCTTGACTTTGCAAACCGATATCTCGGGTCGCCGGTTAAAGAGATACGGCTTACTTCGGGAAACGGCTCGTACAAAATAATAAAAGAGAATGACGAAACGTTTTTAAGACTTGAAAATTATTCCGACGAAAAGGACTGCTATTTTTATTTTGACCTTCAAAGATTTGCAAGCGGCGAGATTGCAGTTGAGTTTGACGCAAGGTTTTCTTCAATAAACTATATGCAGGTGCCGAGCGTTGTGGGAATAAGCGACGACAAAAAAAGCAATGCCGATTTGACAAGAGTTGTTTTGTCAAGCAACGGAACGGTTTCGCTCGACTCGGCAAATACCGCTAAATTATCGTCGTCCGACTTGGGAAAATGGATAAAATTTGTAATTTATATAAATACCGAAAGTGACACGGCGCAGCTTTTTGTTGACGATAACATTTCTGCGCAAACCAAAACTTTGTCCGAGATTTATAAAATATCGTCCCTCAGGTTTCTTGTAAGAGGTGCGGAGCAAAAGGTTGACATAAATAATTTTAAGGTTTTTGACTGTAAGCTTAACCAAGAGCTTTTGAACAATCCGTCGGACGCAGAGGAGAAGGGTTTGGCGCTTCCTCTGAGATATAAAAAAGAGTCGTATGTCATAACAAAGGCAAACGGCAATATCTTAGCGGACGCAGATATGTCGGATTGGGATAATTCTTTGTACGTAAGACTTGAAAAAGCGGTTATAAAAGGAAGTAAAGCTGAGGTTTATGCGGCGGCAAAATATGATGATGACGGATTTTATTTTGCTCTCAAGGCGAGGGATGACGTTCCTGTATCGGGTATAAAGGATAAGCCGCAGCTTAGCGACAGCTTTGAAATTTATATTGACGGAAAGGACGAAAACACGGCTTTTTATCAAAACAACGATATACATCTTACAGTGCCTTACGGCGAAAGCGAAATTTACTGTTCCAAAGAAACGGACGGCGCAGTATACAAATATGCAAAAACCGATTACGGCTGGTGCGCCGAGGTGTTTGTGCCGTACAGCCTGATTGATGTAAAGCTTTCGGAGGGCGATACAATAGGGCTTGATTTCGGATATAACGATTTTAACAAAGACAAAGAAAGGCAGGGTCAGTTTATGTGGTCGGGCAGTTTGAGGAATTCAACAAGCACAACTGCCTTCGGTACTGCAATTCTTTCCTGATTTTTAATATTATGACGAAAAAAGCATTAAAGATAATAACGGTGCTGATTATATTTTCGGCAATGTTTGCGCTCACCGCCTTTGCAAGCGGCGAAACGACGCTTAACATCAACATTAAAAACGGTGCTGCAAGGTATAACGGCTATATTTATATTTTTTCCGATACCGATAACACAGCGGTTTATTATACCCTCGACGGCACCGAGCCGGACTTAAATTCATATCTTTATACCGGTAACGGAATTTTAATGCCGGGCGAAAAAATACATTTAAAGGCGGCGGCATACAAAGACGGCATAAAGAGCAGCTTATGCGACTTCGGCGAAATTGTTCCCGAAAACCAAAACGGTATTATAATCGCAAAAAACCGTATTTCTCCCAAAAACTTTACGCCGTCCGATGCGGCGGTGTCGGATTTGGAAATTATAAATATTGAAAAGACGCCCAAAAAGGTTGACATAGTTCTTGCGCTCTATGACGGCGACAAGCTTTGCAATGCCAAAAGACGGCGGTATACGCTGTCGCCCGGGATAAATACGGTTTCAACAACGCAAAAATTTCCCGAAAACACAAGCGAAAATCTTTCGGCGAGAATTTACATATTCGATTCGCTGGAAAATATGAATCCGTACACCGACGGTTATCAGACAGATGTTGTGAGCACCGAAAAATACGGACTTGCGCTTCCTTTAAGAAGGCTTCGGAGTGCAGCGAAGGTCTTGCAAACAGAAAATATTGCATTGGACGGACTGCAAAACGAGGCCGGCTGGAAAAAAGCAGAGTTTTACACCGCCGGGAAGATAAGCGGAAAATCTTACAGCACGGCAAAATTCAAAATGCTTCACGACAGCGAAAAATTATACATCTTTGCAAGCATTGCCGACAGCAGCGTTTATGCGGACAAAAGCGACATAAAAAAGAGCGACCGCATTATTTTGTATTTTGACGGAAAAGACGACAACACTGCATATTATGATGAAAACGATTCGTATGTCATCATAACATCCGACGGAAGATGCGAGGTTTCGGGCGCTTTAAAAAATGGCGGCGCTGAATTTAAAACAGTGCTTTCGGACAGCGGGTGGACAGCCGAAGCGGCGATTGATTTAAAATGCGCAGGAATTGACATAAACGGAGAAAAAAATCCCGGATTTGATTTTGAATTTACGGATTATTATAAGGATAATGATTATTCGGTAAATCATATTTGGCGAGGAAGCGGCAGAAACATTTACAGCACTGCTGCGTTTGGCGAAATGGTTTTGGAATAGAAACGGAGTGAATTATATGAAAAAAATCTTAAGCTTGTTTTTAATTATAATTTTAATTATTCAGCTATGCTGCATTGCAACGGTTTTCGCAAACGCAGTTACCGACGGTTTTGACGATGCCGCATCGTGGAGCGTAAATATTCCCGAAATTTATAAAAACGGCGGCGAAAGCTATGCTCACCTTAAGCACACATCGGCGCTGAAGGCTTTTACGCAATATAAATTTACGCCTCCGTCAAACGATATCGATGGTAAATTTGTTGTTGAAATGAAAGTTAAAAATCCGTCGGCGTCAATGTCGCTTATAACGGTTTATTTAAAAAATATGAGCGCTTCGGCGGTACAGATGAGAAGCCAGTATACGAGCCTTAATGACGGTTATTCGTGGAGAAATCTCAAGACCGACAAGCCGGTATCGAGAATTAAAACGGACGCAATTGCCGAAAAACCCGATTTTTCATACGGTTGGGACACAATATATATGGCGTTTGACACTGCCGGGGGTGTTGTTGACGTTTATTTTAACGGTTCGGGTGTTAAATACAGCGGTGAAACAGACCAAAACGCAGGCGGTCTTAATTACATAACGTTCAGCGTAAGAAGGGATTTGGAAACCGAGGCTGACGCAGGAATGTTTATAGATTATGTAAGCGTATATCCTTATGAAGATACGTTTACTCCGCCCGAATGTGCCAAGAGCACAAAGTTTACGGATGAAGATTTTGAAAAATACGAGCCGGGCGACAATGCATTTAAGGGATTTATAGGATACGGTCCCTCAACGGCGGATTATTATGCAAGGGTGGAGTATGACCCCGAAAATTCCGAGAACAAATGCATAAAGCTTGAAAATACGTCTGCGTCAACCAAAAACATTGCAGCCGACTTGGGATGTGAAAATCTTCATTTTGAATTTAAGGCATATATGCCGGATAACGTTTATGCCCAGTTTCCGAAATTCCGTTCAGGCTCAAAAGACGTTATTTACGGCTCTGTTGACGTTAACGGAAAATACAATATAAGCAGCGGCGGAAGCGTTGAGTTTGACAGAAACGGCTGGAACAGCTTTGAATTTGACTTTGACGGAAAAAACGCTTACATAAACATTAACGATAACGACACAATTGTTGTTGCGTGCGACGCACAAAAGATTGACTGCGCACTTTTCGGTTTGTGGGACAATATGGCGCCGATTTATATTGACGATATTCTTATTTACGAAAACAACGGTCAGCCTGTTATAAGGGCAAGCAAAAAGAGCGGAACGGTAAAATACGGAGATAAAATTTATCTCGGGTCCAACAACAGCGGAGCTGAGATTTATTATACTCTGGACGGCTCCGACCCCGATACGTCATCTTTTTTGTATACCGAGGACGGAATTGCCATTACGGATAATGGCGTTGTAATAAAGGCATACGGCGTAAACGGCGATATTGCAGGAAGAATTTTTACTTTCGGCAAATACAGTCTTGAGTCGGAGGACGGCATAATTTTCATTCCGGTAAACTTTGAGGATAACGCCTCGTCGCTTGATGCAGACTTTTCGTTTATAAATACGCAGAGCGATACAAAAAATATATGCATAATTTTGGGAATGTACGATAAAGACGGCGTGCTTATCGACAGTGTATATGAGGAAAATTTTTCTCTTGAGAGCGGAAGAAATTCAAAAACGCTTTCGCTTAGTTATCCTAAAGGCGCAAACAGCGGGGATATTACGTTTAAGGCATATATCTGGTCTGATATGGAAAGCTATGCTCCAAAGACAGCGGCGGCAGTTTTTAAAAACGGCTCCGTTTCGTATGAGGACGCACCGATATGCGAATACGGCGAATATCCTTCAATGCCGTCTGTAGGGCAATATAAAATAAACAACGAAGAAAAAACAGTAACGCTTATCGGAAGTATGGAAAACACCGTAAAAAATCAGGATATCACGTTTGCGGTGTTTGATAAAAACCAAAGACTTATCGTGCTTGAGCAGACGTATGTAAATGCCGAAAAAGAGTTTATTATAAACGCAAAATTTGATGCTTCAAAAACAAGCGGCGGTGCGCTTGGGGCTTATGTGGGTTCAAGGCAGAACACATCTGCGGTTTTTTTGGATAACGGATATTACGTTGACGATTTGGAAAACGCAAGTCTTACCTTGCTTTTAAACAGTGAAGAAACAAGCGCATCTTTAATTGAAAGAATGAAAAATTATTCAAGCCTTAACATTATTCCGATTGACTTTGAAAACAATGCGGAATATCTAAAAAACAAAGATATTGCAGAGCGTATTTTGTTTTGCAGCAGAAACGAAGAAAAGTTTAAATCTCTTTCCGGCGCCGCAAAGGCATTTGAAAAGGCTTGTGCGTCAGCAAACGTTATAAACGGTGCGGATAAAAAATATTATGAAAATATTTTAAACGGCATATCGGCGCTTGATTATGCTTTGGAGGAAAATTATAAAATTTCGGATATCGAAAATTTTGATATATACAACCAAGCTTTCGGATATCTTTTGTCAAAAGAGGATTTGCTTCTTCTGACAAACCGAAAGATTGAAAAATTATATAAAATCTCATATGCACTCTGCACCCTCAATACCGCCCAAAGGTCGGAAGTTACGGGGATAATCGAGAAATACAACAACGAAATTTTTAACCTTGATATGAGCGGCGATTATAAGGAAGTATCGGCATATGAGGTTGCAAAGGCGCTGTATGACAAAAACTTTAAAACGGCTAAGGAGGTAAAAACAGCTTTTGACAACCGTGTCGAATATTTAATAAACAATCCGCCATCACAGGGCGGTTCCTCTTCCGGCGGCTCTTCATCCGGCGGCTCTTCATCCGGCGGCTCGTCCAACAGGGTGACCGTCAACACTCCCGTAAACATTGTGCCCGATACCGCCGGGGATATAAAACCGATATTTAATGACGTAAACAAAGACCACTGGGCATTTGAGTATGTTGAAAAGCTCTGCGGCGAAAAAATAATTTCGGGTTACGGCGACAATACGTTTAACCCCGACGGCTCGGTTACAAGAGCGGAGCTTTTAAAAATGACGGTTTCGGCATTCAACCTAAACAGTACGGACGGCAAAGCTGATTTTAAAGACGTTTCCGAAAGCGATTGGTTTGCGCCGTTTATAGCCGCTGCGGCAAAAAGCGGGCTTGCGCTCGGTTTTGACGGATACATAAAACCGTATGACAGCATAACAAGAGAGGACGCCGCACTGATAATTGCAAGGGCAAAGGGGTATGAAATGCCGGACGTTTCAAAAACGTCATTTGCGGATGATAATAATATTTCGGATTACGCAAAATCCGCCGTGGAGTATCTTGCAAAAACCGGTATAATAAACGGCTATGACGGCAATATGTTTATGCCGCTTAAGAGCATAACCAGGGCAGAGGCGGCAAAAATACTGTGCAGTGCGCTCGGATTATAAGGCGCAGTTTAAACTTTACAAAAGGAGAAATGGCATAAATGGATATATATTATATTTCGGGAACACACTGGGACAGAGAATGGTATCAGACATACCAGGGATTTCGGGTAAGGCTTGTAAAGATGGTTGACAAGCTTATAGACGTTCTGGAAAACGAGGATACATACGGAGTTTTTCATTTTGACGGTCAGACTATTGTTCTGGAGGACTATCTTGAAATTATGCCCGAAAACAAGGAAAGACTAAAAAAACTTATACAAAGCGGAAAAATAAAAATAGGTCCGTGGTATTGTATGCCCGACGAATTTTTGGTGTCGGGAGAAAGCCTTATAAAAAACCTTAAAAAGGGAATGAAAATTTCTAAAGAATATAATACAAAATCGTTAAACTGCGGATATATCTGCGATATTTTCGGACATATTGCGCAAATGCCGCAGATTTTTAAAAAACTCGGAATAGACAATGCGGTAATATGGCGTGGAATAGGCGACGATAAAATTCCAATGTTTTTCGACTGGGTATCGCCCGACGGCTCAAGCGTAAAAACGGTGCGGCTCAACCCCGACAACGGATATGCGTCGTTTACGGTGGACGTTCTGGGCAGGGATGAATCGAAAATTCCGTATCTTACAGACGACGTGCTTAAGAAAAATCTTAAAAGTCACATAGATACGGAAATCAAAAGGGCTAATCTTCCTTATCTTTATTTATCGGACGCACTTGACCACATATCGTGCCACGAAAACACCGCACATTATATTGAGCTTATAAAAGAGCTTTACCCCGAGGCAAACGTTCATCACGTTTCAATGGAAAAGCTTTTTGAAGAAATAAAAGACTTGCCGGTTCCCGAGTATAAAGGCGAAATTTATGAGTTTAAAAAGACTCACGACGGTCCGACCATATTTAATACACTGTCAAGCAGATACAAGATAAAAAAGGCAAACGATAATTTGCAGAATTTTATTGAGATTTGGATATCGCCGCTGTATGCATTTAAAAGAACGAATATGCCAAAAAGCTATCTTGAGCTTGCGTATACCTTTCTTTTAAGAAACCATCCGCACGATTCCATATGCGGCTGCAGTCTTGACAGAGTTCACGAAAATATGATGTATAGGTTTAATCAGTGCGAAGAAATTTTAACCGAAATTTTCGACCGCTTTAAGCTTGACGCAACCCATACCGCAGACGGATTTGAAAAGGTAATACGCATTTTCAATCCGCTTCCGTACAGCGTTGAAAAATTTTGTGAATTTAACGTTTGCTTTGAGGAGGACTACCCGAAGTTTTATATGGAGGGAATGGGCTACGAGAAGATTAACGGATTTAAAATATACGACGAAAACGGCAGCGAGGTTGAATATTCCGTTACCGATATAAATACCGACAGAAACATAAGAGTGGTTGACCAGATATTTAAAAGGGCTGATGTTTACACCGTGTCGCTCAACGTAAAATTAAGACCGATGGGGGATACATACTACAAAATTGTTCCGTGTGGCGTGCCGGTGAGATATTTCGGAAACGAAGCGTATATTACCAAAAAAATCGATAACGAACACATCAGCGTGACGGTAAACTGTGACGGAAGCATTAACCTTACCGACAAGGCAACGGATACAGAGTATAAAAATCTTATATCGCCCGTTTCGTGCGGCGAGATAGGCGACGGCTGGATTCACGTGTCGCCTGCGTCCGATTTTTATTCCGCATCGACTTCGGCTTTTGTTGAGGTTACAGAATCGAGCGCCGTTAAAACAACAATAAAAATAACCCAGACAATGAGGCTTCCGAAAACGGTTATCAACGATAAAAGGGGATATCACAGAAGCGGCGAATATGTAAATCTTGACATTGTAAGCTTTGTTACGGCAGGAAAAAACGACAGATATGTAAGTGTTAAAACAATTGTGAACAACACCGCAGAAAATCACCGTTTAAGCCTTATATTCCCGAGCGGAACAGCAAACGGAGAATACAGCGTAAATCAGGCATTTGCATTTGTGAAAAGAAAAATTGTTGATTTTAACAGGTTTAAAAACTATTTTGAAAGACCCACAAAATATATGCAGAACAACGGAATTATATACACAAAGGACGAAAACAAGGGTCTTGCGGTAATTTCCGAAGGAGGACTTCACGAGGGCGGAGTTGACAGGGACGGAAATATTGTGTTCACGCTTTTCAGGGCATTTTCAAACTTTTATATGACAAACGGCGAAACCGAAAGCAATGCGCTTGAAAAGATGGAGTTTAATTATATCATTATGCCGCTCGATAAAAATATTAAAAATACCGATATACAAAGAAGGCAGGATGTGTTAAGGGCAGGAACGGAATATGTTGAGTATAACGGAAAATGCGAAACCGGCAGCACATACGGCATAGAGTTTTTGGACGAAAGCTTTGTTTACAGCACGGCATACCGTACAAAGGATAATTCTGTCGGCATAAGAATATACAATGCGGAAAACGAAAATGTCAAAGGAAAAATAAGGCTGCCCGACGGTATAAAAGATGCGGTTATAACGGATTTTAACGATAATGTTATCAAAAAATGCGAAACGGACGGCAATATTTTGCATCTTTCGCTGGGGCCGTTTGAAATTGTTACGCTCAGCTTAAAATAAATTTATCGAAAGGTTGAATAATATGAAAAAACACATCATATTAATGTGTATTCTTATCATGGCGGCACTTGTTTTTGCCAATGCCGCCGCAATGAGCGAATATGACGCAATGGTGCGGATTTTGGAGGAAACGGGTATTGTAAGCTTATCTGACGTAAAGGATAAAGAAACGCCCGTTACAAGGGCGCAGTTTGTAAAAATGGCGGCAGGGTTAAGCGTTTATCCCGTTCAAAGCGTTACTGTGCCCGGATTTGATGACGTACCGCCGTCGCACGATGCATATACCAAGATAAACGAGGCTCGTGCAAAGGGGATTATTTCGGGTACGGGCGAAAACCTTTTCAGCCCCGACAAGAACATTGAGTACGAACAGGCTTGCGCAATGGTGATAAACGCTATGGGACTTAAAGAATATGCCTCAAATATTGGCGGATATGCACTCGGCTACCGCAGAATTGCCCAAATGCTTGATATGACCGACATACAAACCGTTTCGGGCGCACTTACTTTTGAGGGTGCTGTCGAAATGCTGTACAACGCTTTAAACTCAAGGGTGATTAACACTGATGTTATAAGCAGCGGATATATTCAGTATGCTCAGGATAAAGAAGAAACGTATCTTAATTCTTATTTTGACATTTATTTTTCCGAAGGATATGTTAATTCGATTGACAACACCGTTTCGGACTATGACTCAAAATATCTTGACGGCGGCATTGTTATAGACGGAAAAATGTATACCGGCGAATGTGACGATTATTTTGAATACATAGGAAGATACGTGGGGTATTTTTATAAAAAGAAGTCCGCAAACGTATCCGTTCCCGAGTTTTTGCTTATGTATAATACCGACACCGACAAAGCATGGCAGATGCCGAATGACAGCATTACGTCGTTTGAAAATTCAAGGGTGTATTATCAGGGTGGCGAAACAGAAAAAAGCGTAAAGGTAAACAGCTTCTGCGACGTTATTTACAACAAGCGTTTTGCGCCCGATTACGATTTGAAAAAGCTTCCCGGTTTAAAATCGGGAAGGGTAAGCCTTGTTTCAAAGGACGGCGGAAACGAAGTTAATCTTATAGTTATCGAAGAAGTGAGAAGTGCGGTTATAAAGTCGGTTGATACCGAGCAGATGAAAATTTATTTTGAGGACAAAACCGTATACGGCGGCGAAGAAAAATTTATCAAGCTCAAAGAGGGCAGCTTTGCCTTAAAGGATATGCAAAATATTGATGTCGATATTAAGGATTTAAAGCCGGGATACGTCGTTTCGGTTTCGGAGAGTGCCGATAAAGAATATGCATACGTTACGGTGTCAGACAGTAAAATAAAGATTTTGTCTGCCGAGGTCGGTGACGATAAGCTTTTAAGCGATGGAAAAGAGTATATTATAAGCGACGATTTGGACCGTGACAAAAACACTCTTTTGTCGGACGGCGAGATTATTTTCTATCTTGACAAATTCGGACATATCATAGCGTCGGACGATTCGTTTGCACAAAACGAGCATTACGGATATTTTGTTGAAATTATCGGCGAAGAAAATTCCAATAAGCCGATATACCTTAAAATTTTTGACGAAAACGGCAAATTTTCAAATATTGAGTTAAGCGAAAAAATAAGAATAAACGGCGGCAAAAAAACGGAGGCTAAAAACATTTTTTCGTATTCCGAACTGTCAAACAGCACCGAATTTATAAAACAGGTTATCAAATACAGCCTTGCAAACGGCAAAATTTCAAAAATCGAAACCGCAAATGACCGCAGCGGAGAATTAAATTACATAGGCTTTGATGAGGACGGCTTTACAAAGGATTATTACTCTTTGTCAAATTCAATGTTTAAATATGTAAGCAAGGTTATTGACAACAAATATATCATAAATGCCGATACCGTTATTTTTCTTGTTCCGTCGGACAAGACGGATTATGACGAATACTCGGCCTGCAAAGTCGGCGCTTTTTCTTCGGACGTGACAAGAATAACAAATCTTGAAATTTACGACGCCGACAAAACCAAAAATGCGGCGCTTATGGTTATGAACAAAAATTCCGTACTTTTTGAAACAAATGCGTTTATCGTTTCAAAAATCAGCAAAACAACCGATATAAACGGTGACGAAATTTACCGTCTGGAGGGCTTTTTTGGCGGTGCGGAAAGAATTTTATACATAAGCGACAAGAAAAATATTTCGGTCGGCGATTTGTTAAGCGTTGCCATAGGTGCGGACGATAAAATTGAAAAATACGAAATTATGGCGCCGGTTGGCGAATATAAATCGGACAAAGAGCCGACAGACCTTGTATCGTCAACAAATCTCGGAAGTATGAGGGTTGCGGTAAGGGGCGAAATTTCGGAAATATCGGCAAATGCGTTTACACTTTCGGTAAACAAAAAAGTATCGCCGCTTGCTTTTCCGAGACATACCGAATGTGCTGTATACAATTATTTTCCCAAAACCAAAAAAGTGACGGCAGGCAATTTTTCGGATATAGGAAACGGCGCAAGGGTTTTTGTTCACAGATACTATGACAGCGCAAGGACTATTGTAATTTATCAGGATTAACCGGAGGTATAAATGTTTAATGCAAAATTAATATACGAAAACGGCAGCGAAATTTTAAAAAAAGCAGACTGCAAAAAATGCAGGGATAAAATAACGGTAACGCTTAAAAAAGAAGATGTTGGCGAGGGTGTAAAATATGTTGATGTTTTATCGGATATGTTCTCGGCGTCGGCGGGCGGGGAAGGGTATATGGTTATTCCGACGATAAACGGAACATACCTTTGCAAATACGGTGAAAAGAAAGACGTAAGCTATCTTTCCGAGGTGAACATAATGCCTGTTTTCGGCGTTAAAAAAGAAAATGAGGCGTTTATTGCAGTCGGCGTAAAAATGCAGTACGATTTCAGATGCGGCGTTGCCGTAAAGGACGGAAAATATTTTGCCTTTGCACGTTTTATGCTTGACGGTGATGCTCCTTATGAGGATATAGAGCTTGAAATTTATATGCTTCCCGTCAGCGCAACCTATGCTGATATGGCAAAGCGCTACAGAAGATATCAGCTTGAAAGAGGCGCCTGCGTTCCGCTTAAAGAAAGGGTTAAAAACAACGGCAGACTAAAATACGGCGCAGAATCGGTGCTTGTAAGAATACGTCAGGCGTGGAAGGAGGTTCCCGCAAAAGTTTTGGTGCAGACCGAGGAAAACGAACCTCCCGTAAAAGCAATGTGCACCTTTGACAGAGTGGGCGATATTGTTGACACACTTAAAAAATGCGGTGTTGACAAAGCTGAAATATCGCTTGTGGGCTGGAATATGAAAGGTCACGACGGCAGATGGCCGCAAACATTTCCCGTTGAAGAGTCGCTCGGCGGCGAAGAAAAGCTCAGAAAGCTTATCAAAAAGGCGGATGATAACGGATATAACGTAACCTGCCACACAAACAGCACGGCTATGTATAACATTGCGGATACTTATTCGGATGATGATGTTGTAAAGGACAAAAACGGCGGAAAGGTTGTCAAGGCTGAATACTGGAGCGGAGGAAGAAGCTATCATCTTTGCCCGAAGGTGTCGTATGAAAAGTATGCAAAAAATATACTTCCGAAGGTTGCGGATATCGGATTTAAGGGTATTCATTACATTGATGTAATGTCAATAGTAAATCCGGGTAAATGCTATGATAAAAACCACCCCTTAAATACAAAGGAATATGCAGATTATCATAAAAAAATTATGAAGCTCTCAAAAGAGCTTATGGGCGGTTTTTCGTCTGAAGGTCCGTGCGATTTTGCAAGCGAAAACCTTGATTTTGCGCTGTATTCGCATATCGGACTTTTCGGAAAAATGCCTGAAATTTTTGACAAAACGGTTCCGTTCTGGCAGATTGTGTATCACGGAATAATTTTGTACAATCCCGCAACCGAGTGCGTAAATTATCCTCTCAAGGACGAAATGACGCATCTTAAATTTATAGAATACGGCGGACGGCCTGCGGCATATATTTATTCAAAGTTTGTCGAAAATGAAAACGAAAACTGGATGGGCACCGACGATTTGACCTGCGCAACCGATAAAGAGCTTGAAAATGCGGCCGGCAAAATAAAAAAGATGTACGAAGAATACAAAAATATCTGCGCTTTGCAGTATGAATTTATCGAAAACCATAAAGAAATCAGCGACAATGTTTTTGAGGTTACGTATTCGGATGGAAGCAAAATTACGGTTGATTACAACAAGCTTTGTTACAAAACAGAACTGAAATAAGAGGTAAATTTTATGAAAAAAACAAGTTTTTTAATTTTAGCGGCAATGATAATCAATTTGTTTTCATTTTCGGCATTTGCAAAAAATCAAGAAAACATAAAAATAGAAAGTCTTTTCTTTTATGATGAATTTAACAATGTTTGTTTAAATGCGGGCGGGGAGGAAAAAAGCCTTACCCCATGCGTTGTGGTTTCAAAGGATATAGGCTCTGTATCTTTGGACAATCTGAAAATTGTTGCGGCAACTTATGAAGAAGGTGGCAGTCTTAAGGATGTTTCGGTTTTTGCGATAAACCAAGAAAGCCTTTTGCACGGCGAAAAAATATACGGCTTTGACAGGCGAACGTTAACGGCGGACAAGCTTGTTTTTCCAAAAAATGGTTATGCAAAAGCATATCTTTTTGAAAGCTATCCGAACATAAAGCCGTATACCGAGTGCGTATCTTACATCTTAAAAAGCAATAACGCCCAGCCCGTCGGACGGCTTAAGGCGGATGTTGACACAGACCGTTTTTCAAAACTTATAGACGGACGCTTCGAAATAAGAAAAGAGGAAGGCATGAGAAAATATTCTCACAATGCGTCATACGACAAGCTTTTTGACACAAACGGCGCAGCAAATGTTTACCTGTCAAGCAGTATCGGCGCTGTGCAATATCCTGTTTATCAATACGGTTACGGATATGACAATTCGGCAAAAGTGGGCAAGCTTGACGGAAGTGCGTCGGGCGGAAGCTGTTTTCAGGGACCTTTGTGGTATTTTCAGTATACAAAGTCCATTGCGTCAACCGACAGCATAACATATGAATATCTCGTTCCCGAGGCAGACAGCGTGGCGCTGAGATGGAAAATTGCGCAGGGCGGAGGAAATTATCCCGGTTTCAGAAATTTTGCCGGACTTTGGGGCAAAGGCACAACAGGCGATACGGTATTGTCGTTTAAGGCGCCCTACAGCGGAACGGTGAGAATTACGGGTGCGCCGGCAGGTCTTTCGGCGGCAGATAAAAACGGTCTTATGTTCAGAATAAGCAAAAACGATAATACCGAAGTTATTTTTCCCAAAACTATGCGTGAAGGAATTGACACCGTTTCGGGCTGGAGCTATTATAACGTAAGCGTTGAAAATGCTTCGTCCGCTTGCAGCGTGGACTGCACCGCAGATGTTGAAAAAGGCGATTTTATAAGGTTTATTCTTACGGGAAACGGCAAAGGCGGCGATATAAAATGGAGTCCGAAAATAGAATATACCTCAATAGACGGCGAAAAGGCTTACGATTATACAAAATATGATGACAATGCTTTGGTGTCAAAAACGGCACAGGACACCTTCTATGCACCGTATGACGCTAAAAAATCCAACAATCTGAACATTGTGAGCATACCTGTTGCAAACCCTTCGGACGGTCAGAGCGTTTCGGTATTAAGCAGCAGCGAAGATATTCTCGAATACATTGGTGATAACAAATTTATGGTAAAGGGAGTTTCCGCTTCGCCAATAACGGTTACCGTTAAGATAAGCGAAAACGGCGAAGAAATATCGTCCGATAATATAACCGTCCGCTGCGTAAACATAATGGCGCTTACATCGGTTGCGGCAGCCGAGGTGTGGAGCGGTACCGAAAAAGACAAGCCGATAAGTGCATATATGTTTGCAAAAAATATATCCGACGGGGTGTATAAGGACGAAAACGGCGAAAATCAAAAGAATTTTATAGTTAATATCACGGATGATGTGTATTCGGGCGGAAGCGACTGCACCATTGCGGTAGGAACCCTAAATTCGCCGAACGGCATTAAGCTGCCTTACAATATAAACTGCGTTATAAAAAGCGCTTCTTCGTCAGGCTTTACTTGGATTGGAAGGTTTTTAAACGAAAGCGAGTATGCCTCGGGGTGGGAAAAGTATGAAAATATTTACAAACGAAGCATAAATATAAACGGCGATGTATCGCCCGTAAATATTAAAAATACCGATAATTACGGTATGCCGCTCGGGTATACTCTTTGTGCAGGAGAAGAAGAGTGCGCTTTGCAGAAAGGCACGTATTATCAGAAGGATAACGACATTTATGTAAATCCGTTCGACAATGAAAATCTTGACAATTTAAATCTTATTCTTGCCGACAACGTTCTTGTAAGCGTTAACGGAAATTCAAGGTGGCTCGGAAAGCTTGCCTTTGAAAACATTGGATTTATGCCGGGTACTCTCAACAGCGCAAAAGACCAGGTGCTTTACGGCGCAGACCATAACGATACTGCGTTCGCGTTTTTCGGCTGCAGGTTCTTTAAGGGCAAAAACTGCGCAATAAGCATAGCGGCAAGGTACAATGCGTTTTTGTTTGACTGCGTAAGCGCATATGCTTCAACGGACGGATTTAACTATCACAGCAATAACGATACCGAAAACAAGATTGCGTCTGCGGTTGTTGAGGTTAACTGCATTTCGTACAGCAACGGCTCGTTTAATCAGCTTGCGGGAAGTACGAATAAAAACAATTCAAACAATTCTTCAACGGCGCACGACAGTATGTACGTGCTGAGAGTAGGGGGAAGATACTGGAATTCTCAGGGCGGCATTGTGGCGGACGCAGGCGGAACAAAAAGCATTACAATCGGATGCGAGGTTTACGGCGTTGCAAAAGATACGCTCAATCAGCCCACCGCATATCAGTTTTACGACAAAACCTCCGACAATGATACAAACAATCTTTATTGGGAAAATCCGCCCAAGTATGTTATAGACTGTCTTGCAACAGGAACGTTTGTGCGAAACAGCGTTGCCGGAACGGAAAATACGTATGTTCTTGATTTGTGCGGATTTAACCGTACAGTTCTTATGACAGACACGTCGCAGATATACAATATGAAATCTGTTTCGTGGTCCGATATTATTGAAAGCGACAGTTAAATCCTGACGGTAAACAGAAAAAGACGGCTAAAGCCACTCCTCGATAAGACAACATTGCCTTAAAAACATATTTTTTGCGTCTTTCTGTGTTAAAAAAACTCGCAATCCGTCAGGATTACTCGCTTTTTTGCCTTGAAATTCATCAAAAAATCTCGTTTTTAAGGTGCAAAGCAGTTTTGAATATTGGATTTTACAATTCAGACAAGAAATAAAACCTGCCGTTATGCTGACGCATATGGCAGGTTTTTGACGTAGTATGAATTTAAAATGCAGCTTCAAAACCAATGCTTTCTTATTGAGGAGCGGCTAAAGCCGTCTTTTTTGCGTAATTTTTTATTTAATGAAAGAAAATATTCTTAATTTCGGTTTTGAAGGTCAGAGTACCTTTTTTCGGCTACATATAAAGCTTAACGTCGATAAGCTCGTTTACCTTATCGTGCGAGCCTGAAATTTTTTTCAAAAGCGCCGATACCGCCTTTTCCGACCAGCCGTTCCCCGTCATTCCGACGCTCGGCAGAAAACAGGGAATATGAAGCCTTGTATTCACGGCGTCAAAACTTACAAACGGAATATTTTTCATTTTTGAAAGCAGTTTAAATGCAAAAAGGTCTGAAAACGTAACAATTGAATCAAACGAAACTTTCTTTGCGCATATGTCGTCGTAAACCTCATAAAGGTTTGACGAAGTAGGATTAACCTCAAAGAGTCTTTTTTCGCAAAGATGTATGTCTTTTTCGGCAAAAGCCTTTTTTAATCCTTCAAACCTGTTTATGCTCGACTCGATATATTTTGACGCACCAAGATATATCGGCGCTTCGCAATTTTTTTCGGTTAAATAGCGCCCTGCAAGATATCCGCCTTTTATATCGTCCGAGCACACATAATCAAAACCGCAATTCTTAAAATACCGTCCTATCAGGATATACGGCATATTCTGCTTTATCAGAAAACTGATATTTTCGGTGCTGTGCTGCGAAGGACACAGCATAATGCCGTCCACCTGTTTGCTGCATGCGCTTACAATTGCGTTGTATTCCTCGCTGTTGTTTTCGTTGGTATTCATAATAATAACCGAATACCCCTCCTGTTTTATTTTATCCTCCACAAGTTTTATCTGATACGCAAGGTGAGGATTTGAAATATCGGGGATAATAATCGCCACCGTTCCCGTTTTTCCCGACCTTAGCGATATTGCCGAATTGTTCGGGATATATCCCATTCTCTTTGCGGTGTCAATTATCTTTTTTGCGGTTTCTTTTGATATATCGTTCATACCGTTGAGTGCGTGCGAAACAGCGCCCACCGTTACATTAAGCTCGTTTGCAATGTCTTTTAACGTTACTCTTTTCATAAATTCTTCCTTATATATAAATATACCTACATACGGTATTATATAAAAACTTTAACGCTTTGTCAAGAATTTACATTCCCTTTATAGGGCAAATTAACCAAAAAGCTATTGACAACCTATGCTCAATATGTTACTATAACGATATAGTAAAGTATTTTTTAACAGAATAAATAAATTTTATTAAAGTATGGGAGGATGTAAAAAATGAGGGCAGTCGGCAACAAAATTACTTTTGCGCTCTATTTCGGAAACAGAGGATTTTTTCCGGGCGAGGTAATTGCAAGCGCAAGAGAGGATATGAAAAAGGCGGTTACGGACGCAGGCTTCGGTTTTATATGTATGGATGAGAACAAAACCAGATACGGCGCAGTCGAAACCATAAAAGAAGGTGCGGAGTATGCCCGTTTTCTTGAAGAAAACAAAGGAAAGTTTGACGGCATAATCTTGTGTCTGCCGAACTTCGGTGACGAAAACGGTGCAATTGCGGCGTTAAAGGACGCAAATGTTCCCATTCTTGTTCAGGCTTATCCCGATAAGCTCGGCGAAATGGATTTTGCCCACAGAAGGGATGCAATGTGCGGAAAATTTGCAATGTGCAATCTTTTAAGACAGGCAAACATTCCGTATACGCTTACCGAAAAATTTGTGACAGACCCCAAAGGCGCTGATTTTAAAAAGGATTTGATAAGCTTTGCGGGCGTATGCCGTGTTGTAAAGGGAATGAAAAACTTTAATATCGGTGCAATCGGCGCAAGAACCACTGCCTTTAAAACCGTAAGGGTAGATGAAATTGCTTTTCAGAAAAAGGGTATCAATATTGAAACAATTGACCTTTCCGACGTGTTTGAGCGTGTGAAAAAGGTAACCGATGACAGGGTAGAGGAAAAGAAAAAACAGATATTAAACATCACCGAATTTTCGGGATATCCCGAAGAAAAGCTTGACACTATGGCAAAGGTGCAGGCGGTTTTTGAAGATATTGTTTCGGAATACAATCTTCAGGCGGTTGCCGTTCGCTGCTGGAATGAGTTTGAAACGGTGCTCGGCATTGCACCGTGCACAAGCCTTTGCCTGCTTAATGAAATCGGCGTAAGCGCAGCCTGCGAGGTGGATATTACAAATGCGGTTATGATGAGGGCGCTGTCGCTGGCATCGGATTCGCCCTGTATGCTTCTTGACTATAACAACAACTACGGCGACGACAAGGACAGAGCGATAATGTTCCACTGCGGACCTATTCCACCTTCTATGCTTGAAGGAAAAGGAAAAATTATTGAGCATCTTATGTTTAAGAAAACCTTCGGCGAAGGAACCGGCGTAGGCGTTAACAAAGGCAAAATCAAATCGGGAGATATCACCTTCGGAAGCGTTAAAACCGAAAACGGACGTATCTGCGGCTTTGTTTCGGAGGCGGAATTTACAGACGATATATTCGACGAGGCATTTTTCGGCAGCGGAAAGGTTATAAAGAAAGAAAACATCGACAGTATTTCAAACTATATGGCAAACAGCGGATACAAACATCATCTTGCAATTACATACGGAAACTGCGCAAAAGCTGTAAACGAGGCGTTTTCAAAGTATCTTGATTTTGATATTGACGTGCTCGGCAGCATAAAATAATTTAAAATATTAAAAAGGGGAGAATTGTAATGAACAAACTCGGAATTTTTATGAATTTCTGGGAAAAAAACTGGGACGCCGACCATAAAAAGTATATTAAAAAGGTTTCCGAAATCGGCTTTGACATTCTTGAATTTCAGGCTCAGCCTCTTTTGGAAATGAGCAAAGAGCATATGAGCGAGCTTGCAAAAATGGCAAAGGAGTGCGGTATAGAGCTTACCTACAGCCTCGGTCTTGACAGAAACTATGACGTTTCATCCCTTGACGAAAAGGTGCGTCTCGGCGGTGTTGACTATTTGAAAAGAATAGTGGAATGTATCGGCTTTATGGGCGGTACGCTTCTTTCGGGAGTAAGCTATGCAGGCTGGGGAACGCCCGATAATTTTGACGGCGACAAGCGTCCGTATTGGGCAAACAGCATAAAGAGTATGAAAGAAATTATAAAAACTGCAGAGGATAACGGCGTAACATACTGCGTTGAGGCGGTAAACCGTTTTGAAACCTGTCTTATAAACACGGCGGCGGAGGCTCTTAAATATGTTGAGGAAATCGGCAGCCCGAATATAGGCGTTCTTCTCGATACATACCATATGAATATTGAAGAAAGCAATATCGGCGACGCAATAAGGCTTGCGGGCGACAAGCTTACAAGCTTCCACACGGGCGAGAACAACAGAACCGCTCCGGGCAAGGGTCATCTTGACTGGGATGAAATTTTCGGCGCACTCTCCGAAATCAAATACAAGGGCAGAATTGTGAGCGAGCCTTTTGTAATGCAGGGCGGAGAAGTCGGACGTGACATTCACGTTTACAGAGATTTGGTTGACAATCCGAGCGAGGCGAGAATTGACGAAGAAGCAAAATATCTTCTTGAATTTGAAAAGTCTATGCTCAGAAAATACAATATGTAATGTTCACTTTAAGACCGGGGAAAAATTCTCCGGTCTTTTAATTTTCACAAATATTGTGTTAAAGTACAAATTATTTTCTTGTTTCTCAAAAAATATTGCAATATTTTTTCAGGGCTGATATAATTGGCTAGCTAAAGAAAATGTTTGGAGATAAAGAGTATGAAAACTTCAAAAAACGCCGAAAAAATAAACTATACGCCGCCGCTTCTCGGCAATGGCTCTCTTTGCGTTATGCTCGACTATTGCGGATGTCAGAAAAATGCCGGAATGTTTGACGATAAAACGTGCTGCGTTCCCGAAACGTGCGTGTGGTGGGCAGGAAGAAGATACCGTTACGATACCGTTCCCGAGCGTCCCGATTACAAAAGATACACCCTCATACCGTTCGGTATGGTTGCAGAGAAAATTAACGGATGCGAAAACTGCGAGCCTTCGGACTGGGAACAGTCGCTTGACACCGATAACGGTTTTATGCAGTCTTTGTGCAAATACAGCGGCGTTAACATAACGACAAGGGCATATGTTCATTTTGAATATAATATGCTTTCGGTTAAAAAAACGTTTGACAGCGCATTGGATTATGCGTTTGTATACAAGCTTAAGGGCGCCGACGGAAAAAAGATTGAACGGTTTTTATACACTGCGAAAAAGATTAAAAACGGCGCCGAAATATCCTACAGCATAGACGGAAAAAGCTTGTATAGCGGAAAAATTTATATTTTTTCGGATAAAGATGTCTGCGTTAAGGTTGAAGATGATAATGTGCTTCTTGAAAGACGTTTTGAGGCAGGCGAGAGCGCAAGTATGTTTGTTTTATACTGCGACGATTTTGAAAGAGCGGATTACGAAAAATATCTTGGCGGGAAACGGAATGAGATTTTAAAAAATCCCGAAAAAGCGTTTGAGGAAAGCTCGCAGCTTTGGAACAGATATATGAAATTGCCGCACATATCGCTCGGGAATGAAAAAATAAACAACGTTTACAAAACGGCTCAGTATCATTTAAAAACGCTTTCTACAAAGTGGTCTGTTCCTATGGGCATTAACAATGTTATGTGGCACGGCGTATATTTTGCGTTTGACGAAATTTTCACAAGCACCGCTCTGCTTTCGTCAAATCATATTCCCGAGGCATATAAAATCTGCAAATTCAGGTATGATACGCTCAAAAATGCTGCTGCAAGGGTATCGTCAAAGGACGTTAAACAGGCAAATTACTTCTGCGAGAGCCTGGAGGACGGCTGTGACAGCGGTGTTTTGGGATTTTTCAGAGAACACGTTTTTCAAAATACCAGCGTGGTTTTGAATTTTTGGGAATACTACAAATACACTTGCGATACTAATTTTTTGAAAAATATGGCTTATCCTGTTGCAAAAATGTGTGCGTCGTTTTTTATGAACAATATGGTTTATAAAGAAGAGAGCGGAAAAACGGTGATTACCGCATGCACCGACCTTGAAAGGCTTGGTGCCTCGGTAAAAAATGCTTATATGACAACTTGCAGTGCGATAAAACTTTTTGAGGTGTTTTATGATATTTCGCTGATAATCGGCGAGGACAAAGGCTTTGCAAAACAGTGTCTTGACACTGCAAATGCGCTGAGAAAATATCTTCCCAATGACGGCGAAAAATACATTCCTTATCCCGGCTGCACTGATAAGAGCATAGGTGTGCTGAGCGGATGTTTTCCGTACAGTGTGCAGAAGAATGATGACGTGTTCCAGAAAAAAGCCATTGAGGATTTTGTCGGAGATGAGCTTACTTTCGGCAATATGTATAACGTCGGCAAGCACATTTCTTCGTGGTATGCTGCGTGGAAAGGCATTGTTTATGCCGAACTGCGTGACGCTAAGGCTTACGGTTCGCTCAAACAGGCGAACGAGTCGGCAGGGTGTTTCGGCGAGATGTTTGAAATAAACGAAAAAGGGTGCGTTTTCCGTCCTTGGTTTACCACCGCCGCAGGGGCATACATATATGCCGTAAACCGTATGCTTGTTCAAAGGTATGGTGATGTTATTCTGATTGCACCCGCACTTGCACAGTGTGAAAAAACTTTCGGTTTTACGCTTCCCGTATACAAAAATACGGTTGTCAGCGTAAGAGTTGAAAACCTTAGTCTTGCCGATATAACAATACACAGCACCTATTCGGGATTAAAGGTTAAACTGCCCGTTCATATTGATGTTTCCGCCGCTTTAAAAAATGGGCTTATAACAAAAACAAACGAAGAAAACATCTATTTATACAATAAATAGCATAAAAATACGTCTCTAAAGCCGCTCCTTGATAAGTAAGCATTGCCTAAAAACATATTTTTTGCGCCTTTCTGCGTTAAAAAAACTCGCAATCCGTCAGGATTACTCGCTTTTTTGCCTTGAAATTCATCAAAAAATCTCGTTTTTAAGGTGCAAAGCAGTTTTGAATATTGGATTTTACAATTCAGACAAGAAATAAAACCTGTCATTATGCTGACGCATATGACAGGTTTTTGACGTAGTATGAATTTAAAATGCGGCTTCAAAACCAATGCTTTCTTATCGAGGAGCGGCTAAAGCCGCTCTTATTTTATTATAAAACTAATTATTCTGCGCATCAAAATACTGCGAAATTCCAAGAAACAGCGACCACGCAATTTTATCCTGATATTCGTCCGTTGTAAGAAGTTTTTCCTCTTCGGGATTGGATAAAAAGCCGCACTCCGCAATAACGGATGGAATTTTGCTGTCTTTTAAAATATATATCGAATTATCCGCCGCCTTTGCGATGCGTGTGTTTGAATTGTCAAGGTTATCGATAAACGATTTTTGAATAGCCTCGCCCAGCACCTTGCTTGATTCCGGCTTCTGCGCATAAAACACCTGTGCGCCTCTGTATTTTTCTTCGGGAAATTTGTTCATATGTATGCTTACAAAAATATCTGCATTGGGCGTATTTTTAAAGTTTTTTCTTGCCTTTAAGTCGTTTCGCTTTATATCACGGATTTTCCCCTTTTCGTCGGGCGCAATGTTTTTATCGTCGCTTCGGGTCATAATTACAAAAGCTCCGCTCTGCTCCAGCAGTCTTTGAAGCTTTTTGCAGATTTTTAAATTTATATCCTTTTCAAGCACACCGCTTATGCCCACCGCACCGCCGTCGGGCGAACCGTGACCTGCGTCAAGCACAATGCACCTTCCGCTCGGAAGCAAGGCGATTGTCTGCTCATACATTGTAAAATTTGAAATGCTTACGGCAAGCGACGCCGCAATTATTGCAAGACATATAAAATATACTGAAACCGATTTTAAATTCTCCATAAAAAAACACTCCCCATAAGCATAATTATGCTTACGGGGGATGGGTTATGATTTGTTTCTTTTTTTGTTTTTAAAAATAATCGGATAAATGTATTTTTCGGCAAATTCAAAATTTTTTGTTCCGGCAAGATATCCGAGAAATGCAAATACTATCGGCAAAATGAGCGAAACGGCATAAAATACGTTTGAAATGCCGAGCACGCCTACATAAATGCCTTGCCAGAATTTAAAAATTACGTAAAATATATTGAACGAATTTTTATCTTTGACATAAACGGCAACCATAAGCGCAAAAAGTATGTAGGTAGGAATTTCGGATATAACCGAAATTGCAAACGGATACGCAAAATTCGGCTTAATCTCGCTTGTTTTTCGTGTGTGAGAGCGCCCTATGTGCCACAAATCGGAATACAGCGCCGGAAGATAAAAAAGCAAAATTACAAGCGTATAAATTATGCCGCCCCAAGGCCGCACCACACCGTCGTTATAATAAATAAGACGTGAAAACGGCAAAACAAACACGAGCGCAACAATGGTATACAATGCGTGATATCCCAAAAGACGGGCGCTTGCTTTATATAAACCCTTCATAAAATTCTCCTTATAAATATGTTTTATGAAACCATTATATCACTTTTAAGCGTTATGTCAAATGTTTTTTTGAAAATTGTGTGCGAGAAAACGTGAGTATTTTAAAGAAAACAAGAGAAAATAAAAGTTTGAAAGCAACAAATTAAAATTTTTGAAAAAAGTTCTTGACATAAGCGGGGTTTTGTATTACAATATAGCTTGTGAGTAAATTTGACAAATGCAAATTTATATAAAGCTTAAACAAATACGGAGGTAAAAAATATGAGTACATTTATGGCTAAGCCGAATGATGTTGAGAGAAAATGGTATATCATTGACGCTCAGGACAAACCGCTCGGCAGGGTTGCGAGCGCAGCGGCTTCTATTTTGAGAGGTAAAATCAAACCGTCGTTTACACCGCACGTTGACTGCGGAGATTTTGTTATCATCATCAACGCTGAAAAAGCTGTTCTTACAGGCAAAAAGCTTGAACAGAAATATTACAGATACCACACAGGCTATGTGGGCGGCTTAAAAGAGGTTAAATACAAAATTTTAATGCAGGAAAATCCCGAAAAGGCTATGACTCTTGCCGTTAAAGGTATGCTCCCGCATAATACAATCGGTGCAAATTCTCTTACACGTCTGAGAGTTTACAAAGGCAATTCTCATATGCACGACGCACAGAAACCCGAAGTTTACACTGGTGAATTGAGATAAGGAGGAGAATGAAAATGGCAAACGCACAGTTTTACGGCACCGGAAGAAGAAAAAAATCTATTGCAAGAGTAAGACTTATTCCCGGTAAAGGCGAAATTAAAATAAATAACAGAACTATCGACGATTATTTCGGTTTGGAAACACTTAAGGTTATCGTAAGACAGCCCTTGGTTGCAACCGATAATCTCGGCAAATTCGACGTTGTATGCAAAGTGTCCGGCGGCGGATTTACAGGTCAGGCAGGCGCTATCCGTCACGGTATT
Source organism: uncultured Clostridia bacterium (assembly GCA_934500875.1). GTDB lineage: Bacteria > Bacillota > Clostridia > UMGS1810 > UMGS1810 > Qingrenia. The sequence continues at coordinate 196,831 of CAKSTL010000003.1, forward strand.
GCAAGAGCGCTTTTGCAGGTTGACGCTGAAAACAGAAAAGCGCTTAAAGCTGCCGGCTTCTTGACACGTGACCCCAGAATGAAAGAAAGAAAGAAATACGGTCTCAAAGCAGCTCGTCGTGCACCTCAGTTCTCAAAACGTTAAAATTTCTTTATCAAAAATTCAAACCGCCCGAAGGCTTGTGCCTTCAGGCGGTTTTTGTTTGTGCCGTTTCTTTAAATAAATTAAGACAAGCATTCAAGTAAAAAATTCCCCTACACACTTTTTGCGGCGGGGAATTTTTGTTTAAAATACATTATAAATTTACAAATTAATCACGAATTTTTTGCCTTAATAATATTTTGCTTCATAGTTTCAAGCGACTGTTTAATGCCGTCCGAAATGGAGCGCGCATAGGCATTAAGAGCGTTTTCGTCCGTCATAATCGCCCTGTCGCCCTCGTTTGAAATAAACGCACATTCAATCAGCACCGCCGGCATATTCGTTTTGCGAAGCACCCAAAGCCCGGGACGTGACACAATTCCTCTGTCCTTAATATCAACAGCCGCCGCAATTTTTTTATCAATATTTACCGCAACTTCCTTTGAATTTATGCCGTATTTGCTGCCCGTTGCATCACCGTTGTAAAGCACCATCATACCGCTTATATCGGGACTGTTTTCCATTGCGTTTATATGAACGCTTACAAAAAGGTCTGCGTCATAGCCGTTTGCAATGTCGGTAATCTCTTTAAGTTCCAGAAATTTATCGGTGTTTCGGGTGTATTTAACGTTAACGCCTTCAGCTTTAAGAATATCGTAAACCTTGTTTGCAATGGTAAGATTTACGTCCTTTTCGGCAAGCTGTATCTCGCCGTTTTCGTTTTTGTAAACTGCGCCGGGGTCTTTTCCGCCGTGACCTGCGTCAATAACAACGCAAAGATTGTTTTCGTCACGCGTCTTTGTAAACTCGGAATCCGAGAGTGTGTTTGAGGTGTCGGACGGGGCGGAAGGATTGTCGGAGTCTGACGGCTTGGAGGGATTGGAATTGTCGGACGGCGGCGTTGTAACTGCGCTTGATTTGCTTCCGACGTTAACTGTAAAAATGCCGTCCGCAAAGCTTTTTGTGTACGGCTGGACGCCCTTGCACTCAATAACCACCCTTGCGTAGCTGTCGTGCTGTGCATAGCGGATTTCCTTCACAAACGTGTTGTCGATTGTAACTTTTGAATCCGCAAATGCAAGTGCGGTGTCGGCAAAGTCCATAACAATGCAGTCGGAATATGCAAGATATGACGTGTCAGGCTCTTTTTCACCATTGTATTTAATCTGAAAAACACTTTTGTCGTGGCTGTTTTGCGCAAGTTTTATATCAGAAACGGTGTAGATGTTTTTGTTTTCTTCCTTAATGATATACACGCTTTTTGTTTTGTCCTCCCATTCAACCTTGCAGCCGAGTGTTTCGCCGATAAATCTTACAGGCACCATACAGCGGTCGGATATTATAACCGGAGCGCAGTCGAGCGTCACCGATTTTGTGCCGACATATGCGGTATTGCTTCCGACGGTGAGGCTTATTTCGTCGGTGCCGCCTTTTATTGTAACCTGTTTTTTTTCGCCGTCCCACGAAACCGAGGCGCCGAATGCGTCAAAAACCGCACGTGTGGGGCAGAGCGTTCTGTCGTTTACAATCTGAACGGGAACATCACAGTCTATCTTTCTGCCGTTTATAAAGAGTGAAATTTCGCCCTTGGCAAAGGCGTATGTAAAAAGCATTGCGGCAACAATTGCCGCAGCGGTAAGCAAAAACAGTTTTTTCATAATTTTCTCCTTAATTTTAAATACCGATACCATTCTATCACAATTTACAGTCTTTTTCGACAAAATATTCAATATGCAATAAAAATGTAACATTTTATTAAAAATAATATAAATTTAAGCGAATTAAATATTGACAAAATGTGATTTGTATTGTATAATTAATAACGATTTGTAAAATATGACAAGTATTTTTGCGCTTGTTTATATAGGTAACTTAGGGAGGTGCGTTTTAATGAAAAGAACATATCAGCCGAATGTAAGACACAGAAGCAAAGTTCACGGTTTCAGAAAAAGAATGTCAACAAGCAATGGCAGAAAAGTTTTAGCTCGCAGAAGATTAAAGGGTAGAAAAGTTTTATCTGCGTAATAAAGGAAACTCCGAAAGGCCACAGCGTTTTGTGGTCTTTTTAAGCAACAGGAGGTTTTTGCTTGAAGGGGACCGTTAAGCTTAACAGAGAGTTCAGATATGCGTACAGCCGAGGCAAAAAGGTTGTTACGCCTGCTCTTGTTATGCATTGCAACAAAAACAGGACAGGCATTACAAAATACGGCATTACTGCGTCCACGGCAATAGGAAAGGCGAATAAGCGCAACAGGGCAAAGCGCCTTATAAGGGAGGCGTACAGGTATTTTTTGCCGGATATCAAAAGAGGGTACAATATAATTTTCGCCGCCAGGGCGAAAACTGCCTATATCAGCCTTGACGCCGTGAAAAGCGCTATGGGCGAATGTCTTGAAAAAGCAGGCTTGTTTAAAGATGAAAATAATTAACAAGGCCTTGATACGGCTTATTTTGTTTTATCAAAAATATATATCACCGCTTAAAAAACCGTGCTGCAGGTTTTATCCGACCTGCTCCGAGTACGCACTTTCGGCGGTGAAAAAATACGGGGCTGCCAAGGGAAGCTTTATTGCATTTAAAAGAATACTTCGCTGCAATCCCTTTTGCAAAGGCGGCTACGACCCGCTTAAATAATTTTTACTGCGCATCCTTTGCGCACGGAGGCGATTGGCATTAATATTTTCAGAGGAATTTCACACGGACTTGGATTTATATTGAATTTTATATATGGGTTTGTCGGCAATTACGGCGCAGCGCTTGTTATTTTTACAGTTTTTGTAAAGCTTATTTTGCTGCCGCTCAGCGCAAAACAGCAAAAATCAATGGTAAAAATGCAGCAGGTGCAGCCTAAGCTTAACGAATTGCAGGAAAAGTATAAAAACGATGCGCAAAAGCTTCAGCAGGAGCAAATGAAGCTTTACAAAGAACATAACGTAAACCCGGCGGGCGGCTGTCTGCCAATGCTTATTCAAATGCCGATACTTTTGTGTTTGTATCAGGTTATTTCTTATCCGCTTACGTTTATGCTCCAGATGTCGGCAAGCGAAAGCTGGGCACTGGCAATGAAATATGCTTCCGACGTAGCCGGAAAAAACTTTAATTCTGCGGCGCAGATTGTGGCGGCTACAAAATCGGGTCTTATTGATTTTGAACTTTTTAAAGGATTTGATTTGTCGCTTATTCCGTGGCAGGGCTTGTCCAAGCCGAACGTTTTGTGGATTGTGCCGATTTTTGCCGGTTTTACAACGTTTCTGAGCAGTTATATAACAATGAACACATCAAACAAAAAGGCTGAAAAGAAGGACGATGAAAAGCCGAAAAGGGTTTTAAATCCTGAGGATACAAAGCAGGGCGGCAGTGCGGACCAGGCGCAGGTAATGAATAAATCAATGCTGTATTTTATGCCGTTTTTTACAGGCTGGATTGCTTTCAGCTATTCTGCGGCGCTCGGTTTTTACTGGGGACTGAGCAATATTCTTTCAATCCTTCAGCAGCTTTATCTTAACAATAAATACGGCGCAAAATTCAAAGAAGAGGTTAAGGCAATAGAGGACGAAAAGGAAAAGGCACGCAAAGAAAGAAGAAAATTAAAACAAAAAAGAAAATAATTTTGTTATTTTTGATAAATGGGGAGTGATTGTCGTGAAATCAATTGAAATGGTCGGCAAAACCGTAGAGGACGCTACAAATTCGGCTCTTAACGAGCTTAACGTTAAAATTGAAGATGTTGATGTTGAAGTTCTTGAGGAAGGCTCAAAAGGATTTTTGGGTATGGGCAGCAAGGACGCAAAGGTGAGGGTCACCGTAAAATGCACCCCCGGAGCAAAAGCGGCTGAGTTTTTGTCGCAGCTCTTTAAGGCTTGGGGGATTGACGTCAAGGTTACCACAGAGCTTGACGGTGATATTCTGAAAGTAAAGCTTGAGGGCGACGATATGGGTATGGTAATCGGCAAGAGGGGCGAAACGCTCGACGCTTTGCAGCATCTTACAAGCCTTAACGTAAATGTGGGCGACGGCGATTTTGTAAAGGTTAGCCTCGATACCGAAGGATATCGTGAAAAAAGGGTGAAGACGCTTGAAAATCTTGCGTCGAAGCTTGCTTCAAAGGTTGCGAGAACAAGACATAACGTAACGCTTGAACCAATGAATTCTTACGAAAGAAGAATTATTCACGCTTCGCTGCAGAATAATGAATTTGTAACAACATACAGTGTGGGGCAGTCACCTAACAGAAAAGTTGTAATTGCTTATAACAGAAAATAATTTGATTTTAAAAAGGTTGCCTTTTATAAAGGACTCGAAGATGGAAACGTCTTTTTTGAGCCGTATAAACAAGGCAGCCTTCATTTGTTTTTGGGACGGTGAAAATATGCAGAAAACAATAGCGGCAATTTCAACGGCGCCGGGCGCAGGTGCAATTGCAATAGTCAGAATGAGCGGTGATGACGCCGTATGTATTGCGGACAAGATTTTTTGCGGCAAAAAAAAGCTTGCGGATGTAAAATCGCACACCGTTCACTACGGCTTTATATATGACGGCAAGACAAAAATCGACGAGGTGCTTGTAACGGTTATGCTTGCGCCGAACACGTATACAAAGGAGAATGTTGTTGAAATAAGCTGCCACGGAGGAAGCCTTAGCGCCCGTAAGATATTAAGCCTTGCCGTTTCGCACGGTGCGGTGTATGCCGACAGGGGCGAATTTACAAAACGTGCCTTCTTAAACGGCAGAATGGACCTTTGCGAGGCAGAGGCGGTTGCAGAAATCATAAACTCGAAAACAGCCGCTTTGCATAATGCGGCGGTAAATCAGCTCGGAGGAAGCTTGTCCGAAAAGATAAACGGCATAAGAGAGCTTCTTTTGTCGCTCTCGGCAAATCTTGACGTTATATCGGATTTTCCCGAAGAAGGGTTGGAGCCGCTTTCCGATACGGAATTTTACAATCTGCTTTCAGATATACGAAACAAAACCGAAAAGCTGTATCTTAGCGCAAAAAGAGGCAGAATTATCAAAAACGGCATAAAAACCGTTATCGTCGGAAAGCCGAACGTCGGAAAATCGTCGCTTTTAAACCTTTTGTCCGGCAGCGAAAGGGCAATTGTCACAGACGTTGAGGGCACAACAAGGGACGTAATCGAAGAACAGGTCGATATAGGCGGTGTAATGCTTGTTCTGTACGATACCGCAGGAATTCGCAGCACCGACGATAAGGTTGAAAAAATCGGTGTGGAAATGTCAAAAAAGCGTGTGTCCGAGGCGGAGCTTGTAATTTTTATGCTGGACGCACAGCGCCCCGCCGACAAAAACGACGAAGAAATTCTTTCGCTTATAAACGGCAGAAAAACGGTTTATCTTATAAATAAAAGCGAAAACGGCATAAATGAAAGCGTTAAAAGCTTTTGCTCCGGCAAGGAAAATGTGATAGAATTTTCGGTTAAAAACGAAACCGGGGTTGATAAACTCGGCGAAAAAATAAACGATATGTTCAATCTCGGAGAAATTTCGGACACCGGCAGCGAAACGATTATAAACGAACGCCACTGCGAAGCTTTGTCCTCTGCGCTGGAAAGTATAAATTCCGCAATAAATGCGCTTGATATGCGTCTTCCGTCCGATATGACGTTTGTGGATATCGAAAATGCGGTAAGAAGCCTCGGGTTCATTACCGGAATGAGCGTAAGCGACGAGATTGTGGACAAAATATTTCACTCGTTCTGCGTGGGAAAATAATTTAAAAAGGATGATTAAAATGGAAATATACGACGCCGGCACATATGACGTTGCGGTTATCGGAGGCGGTCACGCAGGCTGCGAGGCGGCTCTTGCTTCGGCACGGCTCGGTCTTGACACAATTATGTTTGCAATAAATCTCGATTCAATTGCAAATATGCCGTGCAATCCGTGCATAGGCGGTACGGCGAAGGGTCACCTTGTGCGGGAAATTGACGCTCTCGGTGGCGAAATGGGCAAAAATACGGACAAGACGTTTATACAGTCGAGAATTTTAAATAAAGGAAAGGGTCCGGCGGTGTATTCTTTGCGTGCTCAGGCTGACAGGCGTTTGTATCAGCAGGAAATGAAGCACGTTCTGGAAAAACAGCAGAATCTTGACATAAAACAGGCGGAAATCATAGATATTGAATTTGACGAAAACAACGCCGTGAAAGCCGTTATAACCCACCTCGGAGCACGTTTTTTTGTTAAGGCGGCAATCATTGCAACGGGAACGTTTTTGAAAGGAAACGTCATAGTGGGCGATGTAAGTTATCCGAGCGGTCCTGACGGAATTTTTCCGGCAAACAGGCTGTCGGGCGCATTAAAAAGCAAAAAAATTAATCTTATGCGCTTTAAAACAGGCACGCCGGCACGAATTAACGCAAACAGCGTTGACTTTTCAAAAATGCAGCCGCAGTACGGCGACGAGGACATTACCCCTTTTTCGTTTGAAACGGAAAATGCGGGCGAAAACAAGGTTTGCTGCTATCTTACATATACCAATAAAGAAACCCACAGGGTAATACTTGAAAATCTTCACCGTTCGCCGATATACAGCGGAAAAATTGAGGGTATAGGGCCGAGATACTGCCCGTCAATAGAGGATAAAATCGTGCGTTTTAAAGACAAGGAAAGGCACCAGATTTTTATTGAGCCTATGGGTCTTACAACTGATGAAATGTATGTTCAGGGCTTTTCGTCCAGCCTTCCCGAGGATGTTCAGCTTAAAATGCTTCACACTCTTCCCGGTCTTGAAAACGCAAAAATGATGCGCACGGCATATGCGATTGAATACGACTGCGTAGACGCTACAAGCCTTTATGCAACGCTTGAATTCAAAGATTTTCCCGGTCTTTACGGCGCAGGTCAGTTTAACGGCAGCTCGGGCTACGAGGAGGCGGCGGCGCAGGGGCTTATTGCAGGTATCAATGCCGCACTTAAAATAAAGGGTGAGGAGCCGTTTATACTCGACAGGTCGGAGGCATATATAGGAACGCTTATTGATGATTTGACGGTAAAGGGCACAAAAGAGCCATACAGAATGCTTACGTCACGAAGCGAATACAGGCTGCTTTTAAGGCAGGACAATGCAGATTTGCGTCTTACCCCGAAAGGGCATAAAATAGGGCTTATCAGTGATGAAAGATATGAAAAATTTCTTGAAAAAAAGGCGGCAATCGAATCTGAGATTGAGCGTGCGAAAAACACGGTTATTGCGCCGAGCGGCGAGGTAAATGCCGTTTTGGAGGGGTCAAAAAGTTCTCCGATAAAATCGGGAATACGTTTGTGCGAGCTTATTAAAAGACCCGAGCTTGACTATAAAATTCTTGAGCCGATTGACAAAACACGTCCGAAGCTTGACAAATATGTTGAGCAGCAGGCATATATCCAAATTAAATACGAGGGCTATATAAAAAAGCAGATTGAACAGGTAGAGCAGTTTAAAAAACTTGAAAACAAGAAAATTCCTTCGGGAATTGACTTTTCAAAAATACACGGTCTGAGGCTTGAGGCAAGGCAGAAGCTTGAAAAATTCAAACCTCATTCGATAGGTCAGGCGTCGAGAATTTCGGGCGTTTCGCCGTCGGATATTAACGTTTTGCTGATATTTTTATCGCATTAGGAGGAGTTTTTATAAATACCATTAAGGATTTGATTTCGGAAAATACAGACGATTTTTATAAGTTTTACAATCTTCTTACAGAGTGGAACGAAAAGATTAATCTTACCGCAATAACAGAGGAATACGACGTTGCAACCAAGCATTTTCTCGATTGTATGTCCGTTTTTGATTATGTTGATTTTTGCGGCGGCGAAAGGATAATCGACGTCGGCTGCGGTGCGGGGTTCCCGTCTGTGGTTATGGGCATTGCCGACAGGCGGCTTAAAATTACAATGCTGGATTCGCTCAATAAAAGAATTAATTTTTTAAATGAGGTTAAAAACAGCTTAAAGCTTGACAATCTTTCGGCAGTTCATTCCCGTGCGGAGGATTTGGCACGTACAAAAGAGCACCGTGAAAGTTATGATTTTGCCGTGTCGAGGGCGGTTGCAAACCTTGCGTCGCTGTCCGAGCTGTGCCTGCCGTTTGTAAAGGTCGGAGGATATTTTATTGCGTTTAAGGGCCCTAATGTTTCCGGGGAAATAGAGGAGGCAAAAACTGCAATAAAGCTTCTCGGCGGAAAGATTGAAAGAGTTGAAAATTATGAAATTCCCACAACAGACCTTGCGCACAATCTTGTTTTTGTAAAAAAAATATCAGCCGTTTCGCCACGCTTCCCCAGAAAAAGCCCGAAACCGATAAAAGAGCCGTTGAAATAAGGTGTTTCACGGCTTTTTTTGTTGTAATTTTACGAACGATTTTATTTCCATTTTTTGTAAATGTGTGATATGATTTATATATAACTTACAAATGAGGTGGAATGTATGGAAGGATTTTTTTCGTCCGGCAAAAATAAGGACATTAAAAACAGCGTTGTCGAAATAAACATTGACAAGGTGCGTCCCAATCCCTATCAGCCGAGAAAGGTTTTTGACGCAGCTTCTATTTACGAGCTTGCAGAGTCGATAAAAGAGTTCGGCGTAATACAGCCGATTTCGGTGAGAAAGGCTCACAAAGGGGCATACGAGCTTATTGCCGGGGAAAGAAGGCTGCGGGCGTGTATGTATCTTAAACTGCAAAAAGTGCCTGCAATAATCGTTGATATGAACGATAACGACAGTGCGGTGGTTGCGCTTATAGAAAACCTTCAGCGCAGAGATTTAACCTTTTTTGAGGAGGCTGAGGCTTATTTTCATCTTATAACCGAGCACGGTCTTACGCAGGAGGAGGTGGCGAAAAAGGTCGGAAAAAATCAGTCTACCGTCGCAAACAAACTAAGACTTTTGAAGCTTCCCAAGGACGTTAAGGCGATTATAAAAGAAAATAATCTTACCGAGCGCCACGCACGTGCACTTTTGAAGCTTCCCGACGAGAAACTTCAGCGCTCCGTTGCGCAAAGGGTTGTCAAAAACGGGTATAACGTCAGCGAAACCGAGGAAATAGTGGAAAAAACGCTCTTAAAGCTGACAGGCGAAAATAAAGAGAAAAGAATTGTCAAAACGGCGGTTTTAAAGGATGTGCGCATTTTTGCAAACACCATAAAAAAGGCGGTCAGCGTAATGCGTATGTCGGGCATTGACGCCGTATCAATTCAGAACGAGGGCGACAAATTTTACGAATATATTATAAAAATTCCAAAAAAATGCAGTTTTTGATTGACACAGCACAATATAAGTGATAGAATTAGTACGTTCAGAGCAGACGTTAAGCGTTGGCAAAACATAATTTTTGCCTGAAGTGTTAAAGAATGGGAGTAGAGTCTTTAAACGAAAAAGATTTATCTTGCGATTTAACGTTCCATCCACTGTATGTATTAATTTTATATGTACTCTGTTTGCTCCTGATGAAAATGAAAGGGAGTTTTTTTATGCGAAAAAATGTTACTCAAAAACTTGTGCTGAGCGCACTCTTGATTGCGGTTACGGTTGCCTTAAAATGCACGGCAAGCATTATGCTGCCGTTTGCCGGAGCGGGCGGAATGAGAATTTCCTTGTCGGTTTTCTTTTCAAAGCTTCCGGCGATTTTGTTCGGACCTGCGTTCGGTGCAATGAGCTCGGTTTTAAACGACGTTATCCCGGCACTTATAAAGCCCGACGGCGCATACATACCGCTTCTTACCGTTACTGCGGCGCTCGGCGGCCTTATGTGCGGTTTTTTGTGGAACACGGCGGACAGGATAAATGCGGTGCGGTTTAAAAGAATTTTTGTTGCGATTTTTGTTTCGCTTTTTATAATCGGAGCCGTAAACAGCATTTGCGTAACGTTTTTTGCGGACAGTGCATATACTTTAATTATAAAGTCAATGGGTGAAAAGCGCTGCTGGTTTGTAACGTGGGGGCTTGTTGCGGCATCGTTTGCGGGTGCGCTTATTTTTGCGCTGGATGTATTTGTTTCGCAAAAGGACGACGGTTTTGAAGAAAACTTTATGAAGCTTCTGTGTGTGCTGCTTATTGCAAATTTAACCGTAACCACGCTTAATACCTTTGTCCTGAGAATGTTTATACCGAATCTTAAAAAGCTTGCGTTTTTTGTTTTTTACATTCCAAGGCTTATCGAGGAGATTATCGCAACTGTGATACAGGCATATGCAAGCGCATACTTTTTAAAAATTCTGTCAAAATATTCCCAAGTAAAAAACAGTGATTAAAAATTTTAAAAATGTAAAAAATACTATTGAAATTGTTTTTGCAATATGCTATACTTATTTTGCGCAAGATAAGTAACATTTTGATAATATCACGTCTACCCTGCTTAGTGCGTAAATTACGGATTATATTTTAACCAACACATCTAAAAAGGAATTCTGACTCTTCCTGCGGCTGTAGACCACGCCCATACGGAAAACGCTTTTTGCCTTTTGCCGTGTGCGTCAAGCGAGGGAACAATAAACAAGAAGGCAGTTGTCCACCTGTATAATTACAGGTTAGAAATGTATCCTGCGGTCGTTTGACCACTTTACGGCTCGGCGGGGGGTATTTTAAAACTTGCAGCCAGACCTTTTTTGGGGTTTGGCTGTTTTGATTTGTTGCTTTAAAAATGAATATTTTTACTTTTTGACACCCATATTAACTATGGGGTGAAAAAATGAAAAAGTATATAAAATTTGCACTCATAGGCATTGCTGTCGGGCTGTGCAACGGTTTGTTCGGCTCGGGCGGAGGCACCGTTGCCGTGCCGTGTATGGAAAAATTTTTGAAAATTGAAAAAACAAAGGCGCACGCAAGTGCAATAGCAGTAATTTTGCCGCTTACAATCGTGAGTATATTCTTTTACACAAAAAAGGGATATTTTGATTTTCCGTTAGTATGGCAAACCTCGCTCGGAGGCATATTCGGCGGCGCATTGGGTGCGGTTATACTAAAAAAGCTCAAGCCGTATATGATAGGCAGAATTTTCGGAGTGTTTCTGATTATTGCCGCAATAAGGATGGTGTTCTAAATGCTCGTTTCTTATCTTGCAGGCTTTTTATCGGGAATAATAAGCGGTATGGGCATAGGCGGCGGTGCTGTGCTTATTCCGGCGCTCACGTTTTTTCTTAAAATAAATCAGCACACTGCGCAGTGCACCAATTTGTATTATTTTATTCCTACGGCGTGTGCGGCGCTGGCAATTCATATAAAAAATAAAAACGTTGCCTTTAAAACCGTTTTTCCGATAATTGTTTTCGGCTTAATCGGTGCTTCTTTAGGCTCGTTTATTGCAGTTAATATATCAACAAAGCTTTTAAAACGGATTTTTGCCTGTTTTCTGTTTTTGATGGGCATAAATCAGATTATGACAAAAAAACAATCTTAAGGGGCGATTTACATTGACGCAAAATCCTGTTTACAATCCTAAATTTGAACTTTTCAAAAGAGTTGCTATGGGAAAAAATATCGGTGTTCTCGGTATTGGGGTAAGCAATCTTCCGATAATAAAATTTTTAAACGGTCTGGGCGCATACGTCACTGCGTTTGACAAGCGCACGGCTGATAAATTTGACGAAGAAACGCTTGGAATGCTTAAAGAGAACACAAAAAATCTTATTCTGGGTGACGACTATCTCGACCGTCTTGACGGTATGGATATACTTATCAAAACCCCGGGAATACACCCCGGAACGCCTCAGCTTGTGCAGGCTGCCCAAAAGGGAGTTTATGTGACGAGCGAAATGGAAATTTTTCTTTCTGCGTGTCCGTGCAAGACAATCGGCATAACCGGAAGCGACGGAAAAACCACAACCACAACGCTTATTTACGAAATTCTAACCGCCGACGGCTACAACTGCCACATAGGCGGAAACATAGGAAAACCGCTTCTTTCGGATATTGAATTTATGGATCCTGACGATATTGTTATTCTTGAACTTTCAAGTTTTCAGCTTCAGAGTATGGAATACAGTCCCGATGTTGCGGTTATAACAAATATTGCGCCCAACCATCTTGACTATCACAAGGATATGAACGAATATATAAATGCCAAAAAGAACATATTTCTGCACCAGAACGTAAGCGGAAAGCTTGTTTTGAATATGGAAAACGACATTACCGATTCTTTTGATAACGAGGCGTCGGGCGAGGTTATGAAGTTTTCGCTTAGAAACAAGCCGGGACACGGTGCGTATATATACAGGGGAAAAATTTATTTTGATGACGACCCGATTATGAGCGTTTCGGATATAAAACTTCCCGGCGAGCATAATGTGGACAATTACCTTGCGGCAATATGCGCAGTGCACGGTATGGTTGATACTGCGTCGATACTTAAGGTTGCAAGAACCTTCGGCGGAGTGCCGCACAGGCTTGAACTTATAAGAGAATACAAAGGAGTTAAGTTTTACAACGATTCTATCGCAAGCTCGCCAACGAGAACTGCGGCAGGATTAAAATCCTTTGACAAAAAGGTTATTCTTATCGCCGGGGGATATGACAAAAAAATTCCGTTTGACGGCTTCGGCGAAATTGTCGTTGATAAAACCAAAGCGCTTATACTTATAGGTGCAACGGCAAACAAAATCCGCTGCGAGGTTGAAGAAACCTTAAAACGCAGAGGAGAAAACGAGCCGATAATAGGCTGCGATACGCTTGAAGAGGCGGTAAATTCCGCATTTGCGCTTGCGGATGCGGGGGATATTGTGCTTATGTCGCCTGCCTGTGCAAGCTTTGATATGTTCAAAAACTTTGAAGAAAGAGGAAACGCATTTAAAAATACGGTGGCTCTTTTGGGAACAGAGGAATAATTTATGATTGCGCAAAATATTGAAAAATTATCGGGTCTTTGCGGTGTTTCGGGCAGCGAGGATGCTGTTGCGGATGCGGTAAAGACTATGTTTGAAAGATACTGTGACAAAGTTTACAAAGATTCGCTCGGAAGTGTTGTGGGCATAAAAAAAGGTTCGGACAGCACAAAAAGGTCTATGATAGAGGCGCATATTGACGAAATAGGTCTTATGGTAACAAAAATTACCGATGACGGATTTTTAAAATTCACCAATGTCGGCGGTGTTGATGTGCGTATTCTGCCGGGCAACGAGGTTACGGTGCATGGGAAAAAAGAGCTTTTCGGCGTATGCGGCGCAATTGCTCCGCACCTTCTTTCAAAAGAAGAACTCGAAAGCGTAATTCCCAAGGAAAAGCTTTTTATCGATATCGGCTTTTCAAAAGAGGAGGCGCAAAAGTACGTAAGCGTGGGAGATTGCATAACTTTTAAATCGTATCCCGGCTATCTTGGCAAAAAGTGTTATGCGGCAAAATCGCAGGACGACAGGACAAGTGTATGCGTGCTTCTGGATATTTTAAAAGAGCTTGAAAACGTTACCCTCCCGTTTGATTTATATGTTGTCGGGGCTGTTCAGGAGGAGGTTGGGCTTCGTGGAAGCGCAACGGTGACATATGCGATTGACCCCGATTTTGCAATTGCAATAGACGTTTGCCACGGCGATACGCCCGACGCTTCGGAAAATACGTTTCCGCTCGGCTCGGGAACGGTGTTTGAGGTTGGGCCGAATATTTCAAAAAAACTCTCTGAAAATATAATCAGAGCAATGGACGAAAATAATATAAAATACAGCATTGAGGCCTGCGGAGGAAATACCGGAACGGATGCGTGGGCAATGCAGATTTGCAAAAACGGCGTTCCAACCGCATTGTTTTCGCTTCCGCTGCGATATATGCACACCCCGTATGAAACCGTTTGCATAGATGATGTCAAAGAAACGTCAAACGCTGTGTGTGCGTTTTTGAAATCGCTTAAAAAGGCAGGTGACGCTCTGTGCTGAAAACACTTACCGAAATAAACGCCGTATCGGGAAACGAAGATGCGCTTGCGGAATTTGTGATAAACCAAATAAAGCCCTATGCAACCGATATCAGTGTTGATTCTATGGGAAATATAATTGCGTTTAAAAAAGGAAAAAACCCGAACGGACTTACGCATATGGCTGCGGCGCATATGGATGAAGTAGGGTTTATTGTTACAAAAGTGTGCGACAACGGATTTTTAAAATTTGAAGAAGTCGGCGGCATAAGCGACCAAATTTTGCTCACTCAGAGGGTTGAAATCGGCGAAAAAGGGGTCAGCGGAATTATTGGCGTAAAAGCTGTGCACCTTCAGAGCAAGGACGAGAGAAAAAGCCTTGTGAAAATGAAAAATATGTATATAGATATCGGCGCAAAAGATAAAGAAGAGGCGCAAAAAAGGGTTAAAGTCGGCGATTATGTAAGTTTTTATTCAAAGTACACCGAGTTCGGCAGCGGAAAAATAAAGGCGAAAGCTATAGACGACAGGGTGGGGGTTTACACGCTCTTAGAGCTTATAAATGAAACCTACGACGAGGATATTTACTTTTGCTTTACCGTGCAGGAGGAGGTAGGCTTAAGAGGTGCAAAAATCGTTTCGCACAGGCTTAATGCCGACACCTGTCTTGTTTTTGAGGGTACCAATGCGGCGGATGTTGACGGCGTCAGTGAGCATAAAAGGGTAACGGGGCTCGGCAGCGGCGCTGCGCTTTCAATTATGGACAGAGCCTCAATTTCAAACAAGAAATACAATAAATTTATCGAAGAAACCGCACAAAAGGAAAAAATCAAGTATCAGTACAAAAAAACGGTGATGGGCGGAAACGATGCAGGCAGCATTGCGACTGCGGCTTCGGGCTGCGCAACGGCGGTTATTTCGCTTCCGACACGCTACATTCATTCGCCGATAAGCGTTGCGGACAAGAGCGATATTGACAATATGGTTAAATTTGCAAAAGCGGTTTTGAAAAACCTTCACAATTTTGATCTAAAAACGGAAACGGGGATTTAGAATATGGAACTTTTGAAAAAGCTTTCCGAGGCATACGGCGTTTCGGGTGACGAGGGCGGAATTTGCGCGCTTATCAGGGACGAGGTGAAAGATTTTGCTGATGATATCTACACCGACGTTATGGGAAACCTTATTGTTCACAAAAGGGGAGAGGGCAAAAAGGTTATGTATATAGCTCACACCGACGAAATCGGGTTTACAGCCACTCATATTGATGATAATGGTTTTATCCGTTTTGGGTTTGCCGGCAATCCTGACGGGCATTTTTTGCCGTTTAGAAGGGTGATATTTAAAAACGGCACTGTCGGAACGCTTGCATATGAGAAAAATGTGTCGGAAATTAAGGATGTAAATTCTTCAAATATGTATATAGATATCGGCGCAAAAGATAAAAGAGAGGCTGAAAACAGCATTTCCGTCGGCGATACCGCTTGTGCACTTCAGCCGTTTGCGGATTTTGGTGCGGCGGTAAGCGGCAAGGCGCTCGGCGGACGTATCGGCGTTTACGTGCTTATAAATGCATTAAAAAGCATAAAAAACAATAAAAACGATTTGTATTTTGTGTTTTCTTCGCAAAAGGAAGTGGGGCAGAAAGGTGCAAAAACCGCTGCGTTTTCAATTGAGCCGGATTATGCCGTTGCCATAGATTTCTGCGAAACCGGCGATACGCCGAATTGCCCTGTCAGCGATATTTCGCTCGGCGGCGGCGCAGCAATAAAGGTTAAGGATGCGTCCGTGATTGCAAACAAAAGCGTAAGAGAGGCTCTTGTTTTGTGCGCCGAAAAGAACAATATTCCTTATCAGCTTGAGGTGTCGGATAATGCTTCTACCGACGCAGGCGCAGTGCACCTTACAAAAAGCGGAATAAAAACCGGCGCTGTGGGTATTCCCGTAAGATATGCAAAAACACCGTGCGAAACGGCATACAAGTGCGACATTGAAAGCGCTGTAAGGCTTTTTGAAAACCTTTGCTTTGAGTGATTTTTAATTTTTTTATAAAAATATGTAAATTATGCTTGACAATCGGGGGTCATTTGTGGTATTATAATTGAGCACGATAAATTTCGCCGGAGTGGCGGAACTGGCAGACGCCCAGGACTTAAAATCCTGTGGGATTAATTTCCCGTACCGGTTCGATTCCGGTCTCCGGCACCATTGTTGTGCTTGATGATACCGCAAATTCTTTCCGGTGCCAAAGTTTAATTTTGTCGTTGCACATTGAATATTTTTTAAAATTCTGTCTATAATTTAATATGTATCGCGGGGTGGAGCAGTCTGGTAGCTCGTCGGGCTCATAACCCGAAGGTCGTTGGTTCAAATCCGGCCCCCGCA
>CAKSTL010000004.1 GCA_934500875.1 uncultured Clostridia bacterium
CGGTATATGCACCCATAATGGTTACGGGAATTTTGCGGAACACGCCTTTATCCTCCGGTCTGTTCATCAGCACAAGAGAGTGGATATTTTTGATAACCGTTTCGCTGATTCTTGTGTCCTTTGCAATATCCTCGATATACAAAAATGCATCTCTGTGACCGACTGCCTCAAGGTGGTCTTTAAGCGGTTTTTGGTCGATTGTCATACCTTCCAGAACCATTGCCGTTTCTTTTAATGTAAGAGTGTTACCCTCGATTGCGTTTGAATTATAGGTAAAGTCAACCATAAATTCGTTACGCAGTCTTTCCGCCTCGCCTTGCGTAAGCGGACGCTTTTTGTCAAGCTCCGCCTTTAATGCGTCGATTTTCAGCAGCAGGGGAGATAGCTCCTTTGACATTTTTATTCCTTTTAGAGTTCTGGCATCAACGGGCTTTGGTGCATTTTCGGGAATCATATATAATTTGCCCTTTTGAACAACGCCGTCTATTCTGTTTTGAGCGCATAAAAGTCTGACTCTACGTGGTGAGAGCCCCCACTTTTCTGCCGCTTGTGAAACCTTAACATATTCCATAATCATACCTCTTTCAGGTTATTGTATATAGTATATCACATTTTGGGAATAAAATCAATAAAAATATAAAAGGAAACAAAGCTTTATTATTCCCCAAACTGCAATATTTTAAAAAACATTGAAAAATGCTTGACTTTGGATTATAATTAGTATATACTACAATGATTTGGAAATGAAATCCGAATGGGCGGCTTGGACAAAAAGGAGGATAATTATGTATCGTTATGTAGAAGATAAAAAGTTTTTGCACAAGATGCGCTCATTATCAGGAGAAATGTTACAAGATTTATGTCACGTATTAAAGAAAAAATATGATATAGGGGCAAATTTTTATCTTGTTGGAAGCGGCACGAGAAATCTCATCTTGCAAAATGAAAATGAGCCGATAGATTTAGATTATAATCTTGAAATTGTAAGATGCGATAACTTTAACGACGGTCGTACAATAAAAGAATGTGTCAAAAAGGCATTTAATGAAGTATTAAATGAATATGATTTGCCCGACTGTGATGATTCAACTTCGTCATTGACAACAAAGAAAATATCCTTTACAAAAGGGAATAATACTGAATTTTCGATTGATATTTGTATAGTTAAAACTGATATATACGGAATGCACAGGTTAATACATAACAAGACTGGTTTTGTTTGTTATGATGAGTACAATTGGAATATTGCACCAAATTCAAAAAATATAAGAAAAAAGGTTGAAAAAATAAAGCATATGGGTAAATGGGAAGATGTTAGAGAGCAATATAAAAGCATAAAAAACAGATACCTTAGTTATGGCGAGCACAATCACCCGTCTTTTGTGTGCTATATTGAGGCCGTTAATAATGTATATAATTCAATAAAGAATGGTTGGATTAGTTTTAAAGGTGTTTAATAAAGGGGGAATAAAAATGGCACTGATCAGTTGTCCGAATTGTAAAAATCCCGTAAGCGACAAGGCAGCGGTTTGCCCGAATTGCGGTTATGCCGGTATGGGGCAAAGCGCAGATGTACAGAACAAAATTAAGTGTGAGGACTGCGGCAATGAATTTGAAAATAATCTTGCGTCATGCCCTGTGTGCGGTTGCCCGGCATCAATTTCGGGAGTGAAAGAAAACAAGAAAAAACGTAAAATTATGGTTATTTCGGTTATAGCTATTGTGTTGCTTGTTGTATACGCTATTGGGGTCAATTTTGTAAAACAGGCTGCACTTGCTGAGTATAGTGCCAACATGACCAAGGCGGCGCAGACAATGATTGACGGTGCCGCAAAGGCTGAAGATGTCGGCAATCTTGTCAAAAGTGTTTGGAGCAATGCCATTTATGAAAAAAGAGATGATAAAACCGATAAATATACAATGCAGAACGGAAGGTTCGTTGGTGACTTTAATGATGCATTGGGAAATCTGTTTGCGGATGACGAGCTAAACAAAAGCATTTCTGAAATTCGTGATAATCAAAATAAGGTTGCAAATTTAATGAAAACTTTAAAAAATCCGCCGAAAAAATATGAAGAAGCATATTCTGTACTTAAAACATTTTATGACAATTACGTAAAACTGACAAATTCGGCGGTAAATCCGACAGGGAGTCTTAAAACCTTCTCCGAAGAGTTTAACCAATATGATACGGATACAATAAATGCATTTGAAAACATGAAAATATATTTAGATTGACTTATAAGTAACCTCTCAAAGATAATGTTCTTTGAGGGGTCACGCCACTTCTATATAAAAAGTTTATGTCTTGTTACAACCGTATGTACGGTAGATTTAGAAATACCGAATTTTTTTGCTGCGCTTCGCACGGTAGCTTTATTTTCAATAATATATTCAGCTAATGTAATAACTCTGTCGGATATGTAGTCCTTCAATGACTTCGCCTCCATATATATCTTATGCTATAAAATATATGAAGGTTTTTAAAGTTTAATGCACAAAACCTGAATATGCAAAAACATATATAATAAGAAATGCAGCAAAAAACACCCTGCCATAAATTTTTTGGGGGAGGGTGTTTATATGCGATTTTATGAGGTTTAAGAATTAAAGATATCGCTGAATGTATTCATAAAGTTAAGCTCAATAAGCTTTTTTGTAAGGTCACGTATCGGGATGCCGCCGAGCTTTTTTGAAATTTTGCTTACAATGCATCTTACCGTTGACTCTTCTATAAATCTTTCATCCGCAATTTTCCGATACTTCTTTCCCTCGCACAGCATACCGAGTATTTCAAGTTCGTTTTTCGACAGCCGTGACAAAAGCTTAAAACACTGATAAAAATCATCTCTTTCACGCTGAAGGCGAATCATCTCATTTTTTATAATTGTGTTAATTCTGTGCTTTGTAGAGCTGCCGGCAGCAGCTTCGTTGATTGCCATAATTATTTCATAAGGTGACGAGGTTTTAAGAAGATAATCGGTTATACCGTTCATATAAGCTTCCATAATAGTTTTGCTGTCGTCGTGAATTGTAAGGATTATTATTTTGATTTCCGGGTTTTCTTTGAGTATTTCGCTTGTTGCACTAAGCCCGGCAACGCTGCTTTCCATCTGAATATCCATAAGGATAATGTCCGGCGACAGACTGCGTGCCATCATAACCGCCTGACTGCCCGAAACGGCAATCCCTGCGACTTCTATATTGTTTTGAGTAGCAAGAAGCGATTTAAAATAATTTCTGTATTGCTCCATATCGTCAACAATTAAAACCTTTATCATTTCATTTTCCCTTTTCGAAGTTTTTGCCGCAGTTTAAACGAGCGGCAAAAGAACATAAAACTGCGTCCCTCTGTTTTTTGAGCTTTTTATCGAAACATTTCCGCTGTGCATTTTTACTATTTTCTGAACGTATGAAAGTTCTGTTCCCCAGTTGTGAATAAATGATTTTGTTGTATAAAACGGTTTAAAAATATCTTTTCTTGTTTTTGACGTCATACCGATTCCGTTGTCCTCAAAGCATATAAATACGTATTCAAATTCACGCATTATGTTAGTCCTCTCGGTTCCGGGGCTTATTGTGCTGACAACGGTTTTAACTCTGACTTCATTTTCACGGATATTCCTGTCCTCGCAATTTATCAATTCCGCTTTGTTTATCTTTGTAAACACAATTTGCGTATTTTCATACAGCAACACCTCGAATATCGCTTTTTCGTTATTATAACACATTAAAAAGGCAGTGCTCAGTTTCTGTACAGCAGCAAAAGCTTTTATGCTGCCGAGGGAGATTTAATTTATATTGCAATAGAAGAAATAAGCTTTAAAGTTGGCTTTTCGTCGTCAAATTATTTCAGAAAGGTGTTTTTTGATATAACCGGTAAAACCCCGAAGGAGGTACGGTAAACAATATTAAAGCTACAGGTATGTGCAAATTTGCCAAGCAAAAAGAAAAATGTGCAAAAACAAACGGACAGATACCGAATGTTTCAGCACATTTTAAATTTATTTGCGCAAAAAGAAGAATTATTAAATGACTCAATAAAAGTGTTTTGCTTTTTGCGCATTTAAAGAGAAGGGAATAGCTTATTCAACGTCCTGGAGTGCGTCATAGCCTTCTTCGCCGGTTCGCACTTTAATAACGTTTTCAACATCATAAACAAAGATTTTTCCGTCGCCGATATGACCTGTATACAGAACTTTCTTTGCTGTTTCGATAACCGTTTTTACAGGAACCTTGCACACAACAATTTCAACCTGGACTTTAGGAAGAAGTGTAGCCTCATTGATAACGCCCCTGTAATATTCCGGTTTGCCTTTCTGAGCTCCGCAGCCGAGAACGTGCGTTACCGTCATACCCGTTATACCGATGTTCATCATAGCCGCTTTAAGTTTTTCAAATCTATCCTGTTTCATAAGAATTTCGATTTTTGTCATTTTCACGTCGCTGCCGATAGCTTTTGCGCCGGTGTCGCCTTTCAGAACAACAGGAACTGCGTCGTCAACGCTTGCTGTGCCGGTAACGGGAATGTCAACATCAGCGCTGTAACTGTCGATTGCAGGCATAAAGTCTGCATATGCGCTCGGAAGTCCGTGTTCTGTTGCGTCAAGACCGGTGATTTCTTCATCAGCGCTTACTCTTAAACCAACGGTAGCCTTGATTATGTAAAATGTAATGGTAATTGTTACGGCAGTCCAAGCCGCTACCGAGAAAATACCTGCAAACTGCAATCCCAAAAGTTTGAAACCGCCGCCGTAGAAAAGTCCTGTAAGCGTAGAAGAAGGAGCGGAGGGTGTTGCGAAAAGACCTACTGCAATTGTACCCCAGATACCGTTTAAGCAATGGACTGCAACCGCACCTACAGGGTCGTCAATGTGGAGCTTATAATCAAGAAGCCATACGCCGAATACTACAAGAACGCCTGCAACTGCGCCTATAATGATTGAGCCGAGTGCGTCTGTAACATCACAGCCTGCGGTAACTGCAACAAGACCTGCAAGGGATGCGTTAAGACACATTGAAACATCAGGTTTGCCGTATTTTATCCATGTAAATATCATACACGAAACAGTTGCTATTGCAGGTGCGATTGTAGTTGTTACAAAAATTGAGCCTAACTGTTCAATGCTTGTTGCCGCAGCGCCGTTAAATCCATACCAGCCGAGCCAGAGAATGAACACGCCCAGAGCGCCGACTGTAAGGTTATGACCCGGAAATGCATTGACTTTTGTAACTTTGCCTTTTTTATCTCTTGTAAATTTACCTATTCTGGGGCCGAGTATTTTTGCACCGATAAGAGCCGAAATACCGCCGACCATATGTATTGCACAAGAACCTGCAAAATCGTGGAAACCTATTTGCGAAAGCCAGCCGCCGCCCCAAATCCAATGCGCTTCAACAGGGTAGATAACCGCTGAAATTACTGCCGAATAAATACAGTATGAAAGAAATTTTGTTCTCTCTGCCATTGCACCCGAAACGATTGTTGCCGCCGTTGCGCAGAAAACAAGGTTAAATACAAATGCCGACCAATCGAATTTATCGTATGCGGTGAAAATGTCGAAACCCGGTTTGCCGATTAATCCGACAAGGTCTTCACCGAGGAAAAGACCGAAACCTATGATGATGAACACTACAGTACCTATACAAAAGTCCATAAGGTTTTTCATAATGATGTTGCCGGCATTTTTTGCACGGGTAAAACCTGTTTCAACCATTGCAAATCCTGCCTGCATCCAAAATACCAGCGCAGCTCCTATAAGAAACCAGACGCCGAAGATGTTGCTTGTCACAAATTCTGCTATTGCGCTTGTCATATAAATGACCTCCCCTTACTGCCGTGTTACGGCTTAAAATAGTTTTACCCCCGAGGTTTGATACAGCAAAGTAGCGACCTTTGCCGGAAATAAAAAAAGCGCTGCGGATAGTAATTATCCGTAGCGCCTTTGCTAACTTATGGGATTATTATAGCACTCATATTTTTTTATGTCAATACAATTTTGAAAAATAAGTTAAATTTAATGGTTTTTTATAGAATTTTTTTGAAAATTCAAGCTTAAAATCCAAAATTTTTGAGCAATTTGTTTAATTTTTGTATATCCTCTGCGCTTGTTTCGGGAAATTCCGAGAGCGCAAATTTAAGGTTTTGCGCCTTGTATTTGCTTTCGCAAAGCTTTCTGAACGGCAAAAGTTCAATTTCTTTCACGCATTTGTGATTTTTTGCAATTTCCGAAAGCAAACGTATATTTTCCGCATCATCATTAAGCCCCTTTATTATGACCTGCCTTATGCGTGTCGGAATACATCTTTTGTCAAGATAATCCAAAAAGGCGAGGGGAGATGAATATGAACACCCTGTATATTTGCGGTATTTTTCCTCCGAAGTGTATTTTATATCAAGCATACAGTAATCGACATATTCAAGCGTTTTTTTAATCTCGTCCGTCAGCGCAAAACCGCTTGTGTCAAGACAGGTATTTATGCCATCCTCTTTGCACAGCCTTAAAATTTCGGCGGCAAAGTGCGGCTGCATAAGAGGCTCTCCGCCCGACAGCGTTACGCCGCCGTCCTGCGAAAAATAATCTTTATAACGCACAATTTTTTTAAAAATCTCATTCGCCGACATTAATTTTCCGCCGTCTGCCGAAAGGGTTTCGGGATTGTGGCAGCACGCACAGCGCAGAGCGCACCCCTGCATAAAAACCACAAATCTTACGCCCGGCCCGTCGAGCGTGCCCATAGACTGAAAGGAACTTATACGTCCGAAAATTTCGTTTTTCATCACATTGCCTCGTGGAATGTTCTGCTTATTACCTCACGCTGCTGTTCCTTTGAAAGCTTGTGGAAGTTTACCGCATAGCCCGAAACACGTATTGTAAGATTCGGGTATTTTGAAGGGTCGTTGTAGGCTTCTATAAGCGTTTCACGGTTTAAAACGTTGACGTTTATGTGATGTGCTTTCTTTGCAAAATATCCGTCCAAAACCGACACAAGATTTGATATGCGCTCATCTTCGTTTCGTCCGAGTGTGTCGGGAGTTATTGAAAACGTATTGGAAATACCGTCACGGCAGTCGTCGTATGAGAGCTTTGCAACCGAGTTGAGCGAGGCAAGAGCACCGTTTTCTTCACGGTTGTGCATGGGATTTGCACCCGGCGCAAACGGCTGACCTGCTTTTCTTCCGTCGGGAGTTGCCTGAGTATGCTTTCCGTACATAACATTTGACGTTATTGTAAGTACGGACAGTGTATGCTCGGCATTTCTGTAGGTTTTGGTTTTTTTGAGTTTGTTTATCATCATATGGGTAATTTCCTTGGCAATAAGGTCAACTCTGTCGTCGTCATTGCCGAATTTCGGAAAATCTCCCGTTGTTTCAAAATCAACAATATATCCGTTTTCATCACGAACAGGCTTAACCGAGGCATATTTTATCGCCGAGAGTGAATCGGCAATAACCGAAAGTCCTGCAACGCCGAATGCCATAAAACGGTGAACGAGAGTGTCGTGCAGCGCCATCTGCGACTTTTCGTATGCGTATTTATCGTGCATATAATGGATAATGTTCATTGTGTTAACATAGAGTGCGGCAAGCCAGTCGGAATATTCGTCAAAACGCTTTGCAACAGTATCATAATCAAGAATATCGCCTTCAATAACATTGTTCTGAGGCCCGATATGAATTCCGCTTGCAGTTTCGTAACCGCCGTTGAGCGCAAGCAAAAGAAGCTTGGGAAGATTGCAGCGTGCTCCGAAAAACTGCATTTGCTTGCCGATTTTCATGGCGGAAACACAGCACGCAATCGCATAATCGTCGCCGTATACAGGGCGCATAACGTCATCATTTTCATATTGAATAGAGTCGGTATCGCACGAAACCTTTGCGCAAAAGTTTTTGAACGGGGCAGGGAGGTTCTGCGACCACAAAACCGTAAGGTTGGGTTCGGGAGATGAGCCGAGCGTATAGAGCGTATTAAGCATACGGTAGCTTGTTTTTGTAACAAGCGTTCTGCCATCTTCGCCCATTCCGCCTACGCTTTCGGTTATCCACATCGGGTCTCCGCCGAAAAGCTCGTTATATTCGGGCGTGCGAAGGTGACGTGCAATTCGCAGCTTCATAACAAAATCGTCAATAAGCTCCTGCGCCGTTTCTTCTGTCAGAATACCGTTTTTAATATCTCTTTCTATATAAATATCAAAAAACGTGCTCACTCTGCCGAGCGACATTGCCGCACCGTTTTGCTCTTTTATGGCAGCAAGATAGGCAAAATAAGTCCACTGTATTGCTTCCTGCGCATTTTTTGCAGGCTCGCTTATGTCATAACCGTAGATTTCTGCCATTTCCTTAATAAGCTTTAAATATTTTATTTGCTTGTAAAGTTCCTGGTCAAGCCTTATTGTATCAACGTCAAAGTCTTTTCCTTCAAACTCTTTTTTATCTTTTTCCTTTTCGGCAATAAGCCTGTCAATTCCGTAGAGCGCACAGCGGCGGTAATCGCCGATAATTCTGCCTCTGCCGTATGCGTCGGGAAGCCCGGTTATAATATGGCTTCTTCGTGCAAGACGCATTTCTTCTGTATAAGCGCTGAAAACGCCGTCGTTATGCGTGGTTTTATATCTGAATTCATCTTCAATTTTATCGCTTAATTTGTGACCGTAGGCAAGGCACGCCTGACGTGCCATTCTTATTCCGCCGAAAGGATTTACACTGCGTTTTAACGGCTCGTCGGTCTGCATACCTACGATAAGCTCGTTATCCTTGTCAATATATCCTGCGCCGAAGGTTGTGAGCGACGACACGGTTTCGTCGTCTATATCAAGAACACCGCCGTTTTGACGCTCCTTTTCAAAAAGTGCGTTAAGCTTTTCCATAAGTTTTTCGGTTCGTTTTGTGGCCTTTGCCAAAAAGTCCGGGGTATCTTTGTACTCGGTGTAATTTTTTTGAATAAAATTACGGACGTTTATTTCATTTTCCCATTCTCCGCCGACAAACCCCTCATAGTTTTTGTATGACATAAAAACCCTCCCTGTTGCAAATATTGTAAGTTTATGTTACAATAATACTATATATTGTGTTTTGTGTCAATCGTCAAAACTATATTCAGTAAAATTACACAAAAAAACAAGCCGAATAAATATCGGCTTGTTGCAGTTAGACATAACTAACTATTCAATTATTACCGTACCGCTGCCTTCATCCCAGCTTACGTTCAGACCAAAACTCTCTGCAATGAACCTTACCGGAACAACAGTACGTTCGTTAAATATTTCCGGTGTGGTATCGAGCGTAACTTCTTCTCCGTTAACATACGCCTTTGTGCTGCCGATTGCCATTTTGATAACCGTGTCGCCCTTTGTTATTGTGATGGTTTCGTCATCACCGTTCCACGAAACATTGGCGTCAAACGATTCCGAAACGGCACGCACGGGGGCAAGAGTTCTGCCGTTTTCGGTAAACGGCTTCACACCGTCGTATTTATCAAAATCAACAAAAATTCCGTTAATTACAGTGTCGATTGAAATATCGTCCAGCATTTTTTTGAGTTCGCCAAGCGCTTTTAAAAGCTTTTGTCTGTCCTCTTTGGCCTTGTCGGCAAAATTCTTTTTAAACTCTTTTACATACGCTTTTATGTCGGTTGATGCTGAGGTTAACGCCTTTTTGATTTCATTCAAAAAATCACTGTCGGTGCTGTCCTTAACGTCGGTTTTATCGGCTTTTTCGGTTCTGTCAGATGCGGTATCTTTTTTTGAAGAATCCGTTTTGTCGCCTTTTTCGGTGTTTTCGTCCTCTTTGTCCGTCTTTGCGATTTCGTTTGCGCCGTCGCTTTTGACATCAGAACTGTCTGTTTTGTCACTCTTGTTTGTATCGCCGGTATTTTCGGAATTGTCGTCCTTTTTTACCGTTTCGGAATTGTCGTTTTCGGTATCGCTTTTTGCACTGTCCGTTTTATCGGCGCTTTCCGAATTATCTTTTGTATCGGATTTTTCTTCTGTTTTCGCTTCATCCTTTGATGCGTCGGAAGTTGTGGTATCTTCGGATTTACCGCTCTCGTTTTTGCAGGTGTCTGAAGCCGTTTCTTCTTTTGTTTTGCCTTTTGAGGTTGTTTCACCCTTTGATTCTGTTTCGCTCTTTGCCGGCGAATCGCTCTTTGACACTGTTTCGCCCGAGGTGTTTGCGGATGAATTGGAGGAAGAATCCGAGTCTTGTGCATAAACGCTTAAGCTGGTGCTTAAAAGCATCATAACAGAAACAATAATTGCAAGCAGTTTTTTCATAAAATTATCTCCTTTATATAAAATTTTTAAAATACAAACTGAATAAGAAGCATATAGCAAATTGTACTGCCGGCAACAGACAGCAGCATTTGCCTTTTCCATATATGAAGAACGCAGGTAAAGATAAGTGCGATTGCCTCAGGAATTGCAAACGGTTTTGTTACAAGGCTTACGTTTTTAAGGCTGTATACAACAAGAAATCCGAAAACGGCGGGCGGCAAAACATTACCTAGATATTTTATGTATTTCGGAGTTTCTTTCCCGGCAGGGAAGAGCAAAAACGGCAAAAATCTTGTAAGAGATGTGCCGAACACCGCAATTGCGATTGTTATAATTCTCTCGCTTGTTGTCATACCGTTTCACCACGTCTTTCGATTTGTTTTCTTAAGACAGTAAGCGTCAGCAGTATTACAGCCATTGCCGGTATTATAAAATTATCTGCGCCGAACAAAACAAGGCACAGCGCCGACACTGCAATGCCGAGGTACGACGGTATATGATTTTTCTCTTTTAAAAACTGCTCAAGAAAAATTACGGCAAACATTGCAGTCATAACAAAACTTATGCCTTCGGTGCTGAATTTTATAAAAGAGCCGAAAATTCCGCCGAGCGTTGCGCCGGTTACCCAATATATATGATTGAGCAGCGTCACAAACAGCATAAAATAGCCTTTAATTTTACCTTTCCAGAACAAGGTGAACAGGCAATCCGTTTTTTGTAATAATTTTTTCTTCACCCATTATCAAGGGTCTTGCATAATCGGTAAAAGCCTTTGTAACGTCGTTTCCTTCGCTGTTTATAAAGTTGTCGGGCATTTTCTTTTCTTTGTTTGCAATAAGCGCAATGTCCATTGAATTGATTTCTATTTTATAGTCATCTGCGTCAATGCGCTTAAATACCATCATTTCGCCGCTGACGTTATTCATTGCGGACGAAACTGCGGCACTTCCTATCATAAATGCCTCGTCAAGGTCTGTTTTTGACGGAAAATGCGAAGCCGAACGCTGCAAAACGTTAATTTCGACGCTTCGGCACTTACAGCCGATTTCTTCTTTTACAATATTTTCAAGCGTTTTTGCGACGCCGCCGAGCTGTGCGTGACCGAATTTGTCGTTTTCCAACACATCTGCTGCCGCCGCTATGTATACGCCGTTTTTATCCTTTATTCCTTCGGACACCGCAACTATGACGTTTTTGTTTTCGGATATCTTTTTTCTTACATCCTTTAAAAAGTCCGCAATATCAAACGGGCGCTCGGGAAGATATATAAGGTCGGGCGCACAAAGATTTTCGCACCTTGCCAAAGCCGCCGCAGCGGTAAGGAAACCTGCGTTTCTTCCCATAATTTCAACAATTGTAACACTGTCGGTAAAGTAACAGTATGCGTCCCTTGCAATTTCGGCAACAGACGTTGCAACAAATTTTGCGGCGCTGCCAAAGCCGGGGCAGTGGTCGGTGCCGAAAAGGTCATTGTCAATCGTTTTGGGTATTCCCATAACAATAACGCCTTTGTTGTGGGCTTTTGAATAGGCGCTCAGCTTCATAACCGTATCCATCGAATCGTTGCCGCCGATATAGAAAAAGTACGATATACCGTGCTTTTTTAATATTTCAAAAACCTTTTCATACAAATCTTTTCCGCAATCGGGTTCCGGCATTTTAAAACGGCACGAGCCGAGATATGACGACGGGGTAAGCTTAAGAAGATTAAGATTATCCGCTGAAGCAAAAATGTCGTTCAAAATTTTCAGATTATCGTTTAAAATACCGTTAATTCCGTTTACGGCACCGTAAATTTTATCAATTTTTTCCGACTTTGCAAGTGCGTCTATCACACCGGCAAGCGTTGAATTTATGGCACACGTCGGGCCGCCCGACTGTCCGATTACCGCATTGAGTTTTGACACAATAAAACCTCCAAAAAATAGATACGGACATTATATCATCTTTTGTCGGTATTTGTCAACTTGCATAGTCCTCAATTATGTGCGCAAGCTCGATTTTTGAATTAAGCGTCACGCCTTTTTCAAATTCTTCTCTGTCGGCTTTCCGCATTTGCGATACGTTTATGCTGAGCGTTTCGTAAAAATTTTTTTCGCCGTTTTTAATTTCGTACACATTTAAAACGTTGTTTTCACATACAATAAGGTAATGCACGCCGGACGTATCTTCCTCTTTTGTGCTGATGTTTTTTATCTCGCCGCCGCTTATGTTCTGCTCATTTGCGTTTTGCACATACGGCGTGTTTTTGCTTTTTGTTTTCATTGTAAAAAACACAAATGCACAGCTCCACACTATTAAAAATACGCCGATTACTGCAGAGCATATGGTATAATAAAGTTTTTTATTCATATCTTTTCCCTCGATTTTATGCTTATTTAACACTATTTTTTGCATAAAATGAAAAATTATACATATTAAATGGCATAAAAGGATTGAAAAATATGCAAAATTATGTTATACTGACTTCATATAGGTTTTGGGAGGATAATTTATGACTAATCCTGATTTTGAATTTAATAAGAAAACGGGCAGAAGGGCAATCATTGCACTGCTTGTTGTTTTAATCGGCGCATTTTTTGTTTTTGCCTTCAGAATGTATGTAAAATATGTTTCGTTAAGCGAAATAGGCGCTCAATACGTAGGGGTATTTTTTACAAATCTTACCGTTAAGCTTACGGCGCATATTGCAAGCTTTCTTTTGATTTTTGCGCTGTTTTTTGTGTCCACCGCCGTAGTTGACAGAATAAGCCGTCCGATTGACGGAATTGTGTCAAAATGGCTTAAAAACATATGGGTAAAAATAGCGTTAAGCGTTATTCTGTCGGTTTTTGCAAGCGCATATGTGAGCGAAACCATATACGAAACTTATCTTCTTTTTTCAAACAGCAAAGAGTTTGGAATACTCGACCCGTTTTTCGGAAAGGACGTAGGATACTACATATTCACACGTCCGTTTCTCGCTTCGCTTGTAAACAGCGTGCTTTCGGTACAGCTTGTGGTAACAATTTACTGTCTTGCGCTCTACGCAATAAATTTTTCGGTCAACGAAACTATGGATTTGCGCTGTCTTGCAAAGGATAAGGCAACGGTTATTCACAATATTGTAAACGTGGTTATTTATTTTACGCTCAAGGCATCTACCTATAAATTCAAATCGCAGGAGATTTTGTATTCTGAGTTTGCCGGCGTTTCGGGCGCAGGATATACCGATATTTATGTATGGTTTAATTTTTACAAAATAGCGCCGTATCTTCTTTTGGCGATTGTTGCGCTCTCGATTGTGTTTTTGTCAATGCAGAAATACAAACCTATGATTATGACGGTTGCAATTTATCCAGTGACGCTTGTTGCAGTGTCGCTTGTTTCGCTGTATGTGCAGAAATTTGTGGTTGACCCCAATGAATTTACAAAAGAAAAGCCTTATCTTTCGTATAACCTTGAATTTACCAAACAGGCATTTAACATAAAGGATGTTATAACGGCTGAATTTTCGGCGGACAACAACCTTACGGCACAGGATATTGCCGACAACAAAGAGGTTTTGAACAATGTAAGAATTACCGATTTCAATTCAACGCTGACAGCTTATAATGCGCTTCAGGGAATAAGGGATTTTTACACGTTTTTTGATGTTGATATTACAAAATACGATATAAACGGCACGCCGACGCTTGTTATGACGGCTCCGAGAGAGATAAGCGGTGCAAAACTTAAAGAAAGCAATCAGAATTACACAAACAGGATTTTTCGATATACGCACGGCTTCGGCGCAGTTATGAGTCCTTTAAACAGGGTGACGGCAGAAGGTCAGCCGGAGTTTTTGGTAAGCAATATTCCGCCCGTTTCAAAAAACGGCGCACCGAAAATCAATCAGCCAAGGGTTTATTACGGCGAAACCGCCGACAGGGACGACTATGCCGTTGTTAACAGCTCAATAAAAGAAATAGATTATCTTGAGGGCGCTTCGGACAAAGAGTTTTCGTATGATGGAAGCGGCGGTCTTAAGCTTAATTTTTTAAACAAGCTTGTGTTTGCGCTCGATAAATTCGATTATCACATTCTTGTTTCAAATTATATTACAAATGACAGCAAAATTCTTATCAACAGAAATGTTGCGGACAGGGTAAGAAAAGCCGTTCCGTTTCTGACGTTTGATTCCGACCCGTATATGGTTGTGGACTCAAACGGAAATTTAAAGTGGATTCTGGACGGATATACAACTTCGGAGCATTATCCGTATTCGCAGACATATAACGGCATAAATTATATAAGAAACTCGGTAAAAGCAGTTGTGGACGCATACAACGGCGATGTAAAGGTTTATCTTATTGACAGAAACGACCCCATTATAAAGTGCTATATGGATATTTACCCGGGTGTTATTCTCGACACCGAGTTCCCGGCTGATTTAAAGGAGCATGTTGTTTATCCCGAATATCTTTTTAAAATTCAGTCGCAAGTTTACGGAAAATATCATACCGACAGCGAAAACACATTTTACAACCGCTCTGACGAGTGGGTATTTGCCACGGAGAAATATATCAACGAATCAAAAAACATTGCGCCGTATTACAATCTTTTGAAAATTGACGAATTTCCCGAAAGCGACTGCAATTTTGTGGTTATGATTCCGTACACCTTGAGCGGAAAGGAAAATATGACCTCGTGGCTTGCGGCAAGCTGCGATTATGAAAATTACGGTCAGATGGTATGCTACCGTTTTCCGAAGGGGAGAAACATATACGGTACGCAGCAGATAGAATCACGCATCGACAATGACCCGACCATATCAAAAGAGCTTACGCTGTGGAGTCAGGGCGGCTCGAATGTTATACGTGGCAACACGCTGGTTGTGCCAATTAAAAATTCGCTTCTTTATATAGAGCCTATTTATATTACTTCATCCACTGCCGAAAGCGGAATTCCCGAGCTTAAAAAGGTTATTCTCTCTTATGACGACAATGTGGTTATGGAGGATAATCTCGGCGACTGCTTGAATGCAATTTTTGACGTTCCGAGCGAGGTAACGCTGCCCGAGGGCAATATGGCAAACGGCGGATATAATTTGCCGGACGAAAACTTAAACGCTCTTATCTCGCAGCTTGTGGAAAACTATGACGGTTTAAGCGTCGCAAGCAAGGACGGAAACTGGGTTGCGTTCGGCGAGAAAATGTCGGCGCTGTCAAAAACGATAAACGAGCTTGAAAATTACAGTTCAAATACGACGGCAGACGATGATGCGCAGGAATAAATTTTAAGAATGTAAAATAAGAATATAAAAAAGACGTATTCGTGTTCGGGTGCGTCGGTAAAAAATTAAACCGCCGCACATTGCTTTGCGGTAACTAACAAGCGGTGCGGCGGCTGAACGGTTTTTGCAAAATAAAAAAATCGGAACAAGCCAAAGCTTGCTCCGACGTGGCTGGGATAGCAGGACTCGAACCTACGGAATGTCGGAATCAGAATCCGATGCCTTACCAACTTGGCTATATCCCAATGCGCTACAAATGGTATTATATAACAAACAATATCAATTGTCAAGCATAAATTTAAGAAATTTAAGAAAATTTTGTAACTTTTTTTTAATTATTTTGTGTTACAATGTAGAAAAGTATTCATAAAATATAAAAATACAGCAATTTTTTTGACGTGAGGTGCAAAATGAAGCAAAAAAACAAGAACGGCAATGTCGGAAAAACACTTAAAATAACACTTATCACGCTTGCGACAATAGCCGTTATGGCGTTGTGCATATTTGTTATCTGGCTTACAACCGGTGTGGATTTCGGTATGGTTGACACCGTAAAAAACATTACGCTTAAAATCAACACCACGGTTTATTCAACTGACAAAGACGGAAACGACGAGGTTTACGAACAGATTATAGCAAGCGAAAACCGTGTCTGGGTTGGCATTGAGGATATTCCGCAGGAAATGCAGAACGCTATTGTTGCAATAGAGGACGAGCGTTTTTATAAGCATAAAGGCGTTGACGTAAAAAGAACGCTCGGCGCAGTATGGGGCGAATTTACGGGCGGCTCGGGATACGGCGGAAGCACGCTTACGCAGCAGCTTGTAAAAAACATAACCGGCGACAGCGAGCGCACCAAAGCACGAAAGGTAAGAGAAATTTTCAGGGCGCTCGAGCTTGAAAAAACGCTTGACAAATCTGAAATTTTAGAGCTTTATCTCAACACGGTTTATTTCGGTCAGGGATGCTACGGTGTTGAAACTGCGTCCAACAAATATTTCGGCAAAAGCGTAAAAGACCTTGACCTTGCAGAATGTGCATCAATTGCCGGAATTACGCAGTATCCGACTCTTTACGAGCCGATAAACAATCCTGAAGAAAATGAAAAAAAACGCCGCATTGTTCTTGACAAAATGGAGGAGCTTGGCTTTATTACGGATGTTGAACACGACGAGGCATATTCAAAAGAGCTTACGTTTACCGAAAACAATGTAGACAATACAAATACGCAAAATTCATATTTTGTTGAAAAGGTTATAAACGACGTTATAACCGACCTCACCGAAAAAGCGGGATATAATAAGTCTATCGCAACGCAGATGGTTTACGGCGGCGGACTTAAAATTTACTCAACCGTGGACAAAAAGGTACAGGACGCTATGGAAGAGGTTTTTGAAAACGAGGATAATTTTCCGAAAACAAAGGGCGACGTAAAGCCCGAATCCGCAATGGTTATCATAGACCCGTATACCGGCAATGTTAAGGGAATAGTCGGCGGCAGAGGAAAAAAGAGCGGAAATCTTGTGTTAAACCGTGCCACGCAGTCGCCCAGACAGCCCGGTTCGTCAATTAAGCCGCTTTCGGTTTACGGCCCCGCAATCGACACCGGCAAGGTTACGCAGTATACCGTTATAAAAGACGAGCCTATCAATATTAACGGCTGGGCACCGAAGAACTATGACGGAACTTTTGAAGGTTCTATGACGGTAATGCGCGCGCTGCAAAAATCGCAGAATATTCCTGCAATAAACATTTTGCAAAAGGTCGGCGTTGATAAATCATACGAATATCTTACGCAGAAAATGCATTTTACCACGCTTGACGAAAACGACCGCAATCTGTCGGCGCTTGCGCTCGGCGGTATGAGCAGGGGCGTTACGGTTTACGAAATGGCGGCGGCGTACTCTTCATTCCCGAACAAGGGCGTTTACAACAAGCCGAAAACGTATACAAAAGTTACCGACGCAAGCGGAAAGGTTATTTTGGAGGCAACAAATTCGTCAAACGTTGTATTTTCGGAAAACGCAGCCTATACAATGCGCAATCTTTTAAAGAACGCTGTTGAAAACGGAACGGGCGGCGGCTCGAAAATTTCGGGTATGGACACCGCAGGAAAAACAGGTACGACGGATAACGATTATGACAGATGGTTTGCGGCATTTACGCCGTATTACTGCGGAGTTGTGTGGTTTGGATATGATGTTCCGCAAAAAATATTCGTTTCGGGAAATCCGGCACTTAAAATGTGGAAAGCCGTTATGGATAAAGTGCATAAAGGGCTTGACCCGAAAACCTTTGACAAACCTTCAAAATCGTCGGCAACAGCGCTCTGCACGCAGAGCAGAAAACTTGCCACGGGTCAGTGCAAGGTTTATTACGAATATTTCAGCAAGGGCAGCGCACCGACGGTTTACTGCAATCCGTCCACAGACCATCGTAATGACGCCAAACCCGAAGGGGAGGGCGAAAATACGGAGAATACATCTCCCGGTGAAGGAACTGTTCTTCCGTCGCCCGACGCAAATACCCCCGGCGGTGCGGACCGAAATAACGGAGCGCAAAACCCGCCTTCTCAGGGGCAGAATCCTCCTCCGCAGCCGCCTGCAAACAATCATCCTACGGTAAATCTGGATTAGCGCATAATATAAACTTTTAAAAGACATTATAAAAACATCAGATTTTCAAAAAACGTTATATAAAAATGTTTTATAAAAAGACATAAAAAAATATCCGACGTAAAAAGTCGGATATTTTTTTGGAGCTGGTGGTGAGAATCGAACTCACAACCTTCTCATTACGAGTGAGATGCTCTGCCATTGAGCCACACCAGCACATTGCGCATAAAAATTATTCACAACACCGCTTATTGTATCACAAAAAGATTTGCAAGTCAACAATTTTATTTAAATTTTTTGAATAATCTTCCTGAAAAAGTTAATATATTGTTAAATATATTGACTTTTTTTCCGCAAAGGGGTAAAATCAGTATAGGGAGGATATGGATTTGGAAATTATAAAAGAAGTTTTACTTGATTCGTTAAAAATGTTGCCGCTCCTTTTTGCGGTTTATGCGCTCATAGAGTTTTTGGAACACAAAAACAACAATTCGTCATATCATATACTTATGAAACAAAGAAAAGCCGGGCCGCTTCTCGGTGCGGTTTTCGGCTGTATTCCGCAGTGCGGCTTCAGCGTTATCGCCTCGGATTTGTATTCGAGAAAGGCAATAACCGTCGGAACGCTTCTGGCAGTGTTTCTCTCCACGTCGGACGAAGCGGTGCCTATTCTTATAACAAATCCGTCGTTTTTGCCCGACGCACTTAAGATTTTGGCAATAAAACTTGTTATTGCCACGGTTGTGGGATATTGTGCAGACCTTTTTGTAAAAAGCGATAAAGGTCATGAGTGCGAAAAAAAAGAGCATCACACGCATTTTCACGGAAACTGCGAAAGCTGTGAGCACGGTATATTAAAATCAGCGCTCATTCATTCGGTAAAAATCTTTGTTTTTATTTTTTTGGTGTCGCTCGCTTTGGAATTTGTTATGGAAAATGCGGTGGGTGATGATGCGCTAGAATTTTTTGCGGTACACAAAATTTTGCAGCCGTTCATTACCGCTCTTGTGGGGCTTATTCCCAACTGTGCGGCGTCGGTTATTCTTACGCAGTGTTATATTGCCGGCAAAATTACGCTCGGTGCGCTTATAGGCGGTCTTTCAACGGGTGCGGGAGTCGGGCTTATTATGCTGTTTAAGTTTAACAAGAAAATTATGCAAAACCTTGCTATTTTGGGTGCTTTGTATTTAACGGGCGTTTTTTCGGGTATAATATTGCAAATGATATTGTAAAATAAGGATATTTATGAAAGGCGGAATTTTTATGAATTTTTTTGAAGAATTAACCGTAAAGGTAAAAAAAGGCGCAAAATCGGCTGTAAAGGTGTCGGGCGACGTTGCAAATTTTACAAAAAATAAACTTCAGCTTGCCGACCTTAAAGACCAAATAAGAGAAAAAGAAATGAAAATCGGTCATATAGTTTACTGCAAGACAAAGGAAATTGAATGTGAATATGACACAGAGGACGTAGAAATTTTGTGCGACGAGATTGAATCGCTGAAAAACAAAATTGCAGATGTGGAGCTTGAAATCAACGAATTTAAAAATGCGAAGGTTTGCGAAAACTGCGGCGAGGCGTCAAACAAGAACAACGACTACTGCCCGAAATGCGGCAATAAGTTTTAATTGACGGGCGGAAAATTATATCCGCCCGTTTTTTTAAAAAAAATTTGGGAAATTGCGGAACTTTTTTTAAAAGTAATCGTCTAAGTAATATAAAATAAATTTACAGGAGGAAATGTAAAATGAAAAAACTACTTTGCATTGCGCTTTCTGCTGCGCTGATTCTCACCACGCTGTTTGTTCCCGGTGCATTTGCGGCGTCTGACGGATTGGAGCAGGCGATACTTACGGCGAAGGATGTTCTAAAAATCAGCGACGATGAATACGTAATTGACGATTTTTCGCAGTATGACGGCGAATACAATCTTTCGTGGAAAAGCCGTGACGAGGAAAAAACCGATTCGATTTCGGTTACCGTTTCAAACGGCGAAATAACCTCGTATTACAAAAATTACAGCAGAGATTACGACAGAATGGTAATGCCGTCTGTTGACAAGGAAAATGCAAGGCTTAACGCTGAAGAATTTCTTAAAACCGTTTGCCCGAAGATTTTTGAAACCCTGACGCTTTCAAATTCAAATTACGAACGCTACGGCGGAGGTACATATTCATTTACTTATGAAAGAAATTTCAATCTTGTGCCCGTTGAAAATCAGGAAACCTATATTGAAGTTGCGGCGGACAGCGGAGTTGTAATAAGCTTTAATGCACAGTATAACTACAATCTGACTTTTGAGGACGACAAAAAAGCTGTCGGTTTTGAAAAGGCAAAGGACGGATATATTAAAGATTTCGGATACGAGCTTAAATATATTACAAGATATGATGACGCTGCAAAAAAGAACGTTGCCTTTCTTGCATATGTTCCCGCAGATACAAGATACGGCACATATCTTGACGCTTTGACAGGCGAAAAGACCGATATCAAAGACCTTATGTTTGAAAGCCGCAGCGGCGGTATGGGCGATTCCGGCGACGCTGCAGCAGACTTTTTTGCCAATGGCAGCCAAAAATCTTCAAAGGAAGCTGTTTTGTCCAAGGAAGAACAAAAGCTTGGCGAGGAAGTTGCAAATCTTCCCAAAAAAGAAGACGTTGAAAAACAGATAAGAGCAATTGACGAATTTAAAATTGATTCTTCGTTTGTTATGACAAGCTATTCTGTTTCAAAAACATATGAAGGGGAATACTATGCTTCGCTCGAGTTTTCAAACGAAACACAAAAGCGCAGCGATGACGATTACACCTACAAATACGTGCGCATTAACCTTACCGAAAACCGCATTGTAAACTTTAATTCTTACGGCGGCGCAAAGACTGCCAAGGCAGGAAAAGGCATTTCGGCGGATGTGTGCAAAAAAAATGCGGAAAGTTTTATTAACAAATATTATTCCGATTATTCAAAGGAACTTGTATTTTCCGAAAACGAGTATTCCGATTTTGATATCAGATTTGACAGATTTTATGACGGTGTAAAGGTTTTAAACAACGGAATAAGTTTTTCGTATAACGAAAACGACGGAACTCTTGAGGGCCTTTACTTTAACCGTGAGAATGTTGAATTTGCACCGAAGGCAAATATTAAAAGCATTGACGAGCTTTATGCAAAAATTCTTACCCCCGAAAGCCTTAAGCTTAAACATATAGTTTACAGAAAATACACCGAAAATAAGACAATGGAACAGGCAGCAAAGCTTGTGTATGCCCTTGACAACGATTATGCAATGTATGATGCAAACACACTTGAAGAAGTGACCTACAGCGGTGCTGCGCCCGTTAAGATTTCCTACAAATATGACGATATCGAAAATCATTATGTGAAACCGTATGCCGAAAAGCTTGCGGAGCTTGATATCGGTTTTGAAGGCACAAGCTTAAGACCCGACGAGAGCATCACAAAACGTGATTATCTTGTTCTGGTTGCGCTTGCCGACAACCTACATTACGCTGAATACCCAACCGAGCGTTTGTCAAAACTTTTGATTTCAAGGGGAATTATTGAAAAAGAAGATAAGGATTTGGATTCTCCGGTTACACGTATGGACGCTGTAAGATTTATGATTAACAATCTCGGATACAAGGAAATTGCGGCGAAAAACAGCATTTTCAAGTGCCCGTTTACCGATATTCCCGAAAATATGACAGGATATGCAACACTCGGTGCAGCGCTCGGCATTGTTTCGGACAAAAGCGACATTCTTGACGCCGAAAGCAACCTTACAAGGGCTGACGCACTCATAATTATATACAATTATCTTACAAGGGAATAAATTTCCAGATATACGGCAAGAATAAAGACGGTAAAAAAATTACCGTCTTTATTTTTTTGCAAAGGAGATAACACTATGAAACAGTATGTGGAAATAATTGATGTTTTCGCAAGAGAAATTCTTGATTCGAGGGGAAATCCCACGGTTGAGGCAGAGGTGGTTACCGAAGACGGATTTGTGGGGATTGCGGCAGTTCCGTCGGGTGCTTCAACAGGCATTTACGAAGCTGTGGAGCTTCGTGACGGCGGAAAGCGATATATGGGAAAGGGCGTTGAAAACGCTGTAAAAAACGTTAACGACAAAATTTCGGAGGCGCTTGTCGGGGTAAATGTTTTAAATCAGCGTCAGATTGATAAAATAATGTGCGACCTTGACGGCACAAAAAACAAAGAAAATTTGGGTGCAAACGCAATTCTGGCGGTGTCGCTTGCGTGCGCAAAGGCGGCTGCAAAGGCGTGCGGACTGCCGCTTTACAAATATATGGGCGGCTGCAACGCAAACACGCTTCCCGTACCTATGATGAATATTTTAAACGGCGGCGCTCACGCCGACAACAATATCGACATACAGGAATTTATGATTATGCCCGTCGGTGCAAAAAGCTTTAAGGAAGGTTTAAGAATGTGCGCAGAGGTTTTTCACAGTCTTAAGGCGCTTTTGAAATCGGACGGATATTCCACGGCTGTAGGCGACGAAGGAGGATTTGCGCCGTCGTTTTCAAAGGATGAAGAAGCGCTGTCATATATTGTTGAGGCAGTAAAAAAGGCGGGCTACAAAACCGAAACCGACTTTATGATTGCCATTGACGCAGCTTCGTCCGAGTGGACGTCCGGAGAGGGCGGCGAATACCTTCTTCCCAAGGCAAATAAAAAATTAACAAGGGAACAGCTTGTTTCATACTGGGAGGATTTGTGCAGTCAGTATCCCATAATTTCAATTGAGGACGGTGTCGCCGAGGACGACTGGGAAGGCTGGAAAATGCTTACCGAAAGGCTCGGCAAAAAAGTTCAGCTTGTGGGCGACGATTTGTTTGTTACAAATACCGAGCGTCTTAAGAAGGGAATTGAGCAGAAGGTTGCAAATTCAATTCTTATAAAGGTAAATCAGATAGGCACACTTACCGAAACGCTCGAAGCTGTTCAAAGCGCAAACAGGGCAGGGTATACTGCTGTTATTTCGCATCGCTCCGGCGAAACCGAGGACACCACGATTGCCGATATTGCGGTTGCGCTTAATGCGGGACAGATTAAAACCGGAGCGCCGTCACGTACCGACAGGGTTGCAAAATACAACAGACTTTTAAGAATTGAGGAGCAGCTTGACAGCGAGAAGTTTTATGCCGGAAAAGACGCTTTCTTTTGTATAAAATGATAAAAAGGGTGATGAAAAATCACCCTTTTTTATGTTTTTGGGGGTAAAATTTTAGCATTTACACCAAATATGTAAGCGTTTTTGCCTATTTTATTGAAAATAATTTTCACCTGTGATATAATCCTTTCGTAAATATTCCAAAATTCGGAGGCAAAAAAATGACAGAGTTAAAAATGATGAGCAATGAATGTTGGTGGGGCGGAAAGGTGCCGAGCGGCTGTGATATGCCGTTTGACGAAAACAGCAATGTTACTTTTGATATGGAGCTTCGGCAAAGTGAAAACGACCAGTCGGCATCGCTTTTTCTTTCGTCGTGCGGACGTTACATATGGAACGAAAATCCGTTTGTGATAAAATTCAACAAAGGCACAATTACTCTTGAGTGCCCTTACGGAACGGATTTTGAAATAGGCGGGGGTTTTGAAAATTTAAGAGGCGCTTATCTTGCGGCGGCAAAAAAGCATTTTTCGTTTAACGGACTTTTGCCCGACAAGCTGTTTTTTACATCTCCTCAGTACAACACGTGGATGGAGCTCGGAACCGACCAGACAACCGAGAATATTCTGCGTTATGCAAAAGGAATTTTGGAAAACGGACTTCCGGCAGGCGTTTTGATGATTGACGGCGGCTGGCAGGAGGATTACGGCGTTTTGGAGTTTCACAAAGGAAAAATTCCCGACCCGGCATACCTTATTTACGAATTGCATAAGCTTGGTTTTAAGGTTATGCTGTGGACTTCTCCGATTGTTTCGTCGGCAGGAGTGAGATACAAATTTTTGCGTGACAAAGGATATCTTTTAAAAACAAAAGACGGCGAAGTTGCGATAAGAAAATGGTGGAGCGGCTTTAGCGCAATGCTTGATTTCACCAATCCCGAAGCGGTAAAATGGATGCACGCTCAGCTTGACAGCCTTATTGACAGATACGGTGTTGACGGATACAAATTTGATGCGGGCGACGTTGACTTTTATCGCTATGACGACCTGACATATACTCGTCTTGCGCCGAGAAATCATACGACGGCATTTAACGCTATGGGCGAAAAATATTCGTTCAATGAGTTCCGTGCAGCGCACAATGCGGGCGGACGTCCCATTGTTGCACGCCTTCACGACAAAAACCACAGTTGGGATAATATAGGACTTAACACGCTTATTCCGAACACTACGCTTCAGTCGCTTTTGGGATATGCTTACTGCTGTCCCGATATGGTCGGCGGCGGAATGATCGGCAGTGCAAACAACGCAAACGACACCGACGGCGAGCTTTTTGTGCGCTGGTCACAGGCAAATGCGCTTATGCCAATGATGCAGATTTCGCTTGCGCCGTGGAGGGTTTTGTCAAAAGAAAATTATGAGCTTGTCAAAAAATCAATCTGCCTTCACAAAGAATACGGCGAGCATATTTATAATCTTGCGAAAAACAGTGCAAAGACAAGCGAGCCGATTTTCAGAAATATGGAATATGAGTTCCCGAACGAAGGATTTGAGCACGTATCAGACCAGTTTATGCTCGGCAGCAATATAATGGCGGCGCCTGTTCTTAAAAAGGGTGCGTTATTAAGAGAGGTAAAATTCCCGAAAGGAGAGTGGGCTGACAAGGACGGCAAAATCGTGTCGCACGGCGGCGAAACCGTAAAATTTGACGCACCGCTCGATACACTCTTATACTTTAAAAAAGTTAACTGATGTTAAAAATATCAAAATCCGGTAAACTTACAAATTTTACCGGATTTTTTTGTTGACAAATTGCAAAAAAAAGAATATACTTTATTTGTATAATTATCGAAAAATATGCCGTCACGCAAAAGGTGTGCGGATTGATATTTGCGGTGATATATATATGTTAAAAAGCAAAACCAAAGATAAAAAAAGCAGTGTGCCCTTTCGCATTGTATCGGCTGCCGTTGTGCTGATAATCATTGCGGCAGGAGCTGTATTTTATTTTACATACGGCGTGCATCCCGGCTATGACATAACTGTCATAAAACCAACCTGCACCGATAACGGATACAGCATTTATAAAAGCAAAAAGGATAACAGCACACAGATAAAGGATATTGTAAAAGCTAAAGGGCATACCTTCGGCGATTGGACCGAAATTAAAAAGGCTGTCGGCGTAAATGCGGGCGAGAGAAGCCGTTTGTGCAAGGTCTGCGGATTTGAGGAGAAAGAAAGCTATTTTAACAACAATGAATTTCCGAGGATAATGTTTTACGGCAGTCTGGACAATATAGGCAAAAAAGACAAAACCTCGGTTGCGGCAAAGCTTGATATCGGCGATATTAAATTTGACGGGTATGCAACTTTGAAATATCAGGGACATTCCTCGCTTAAATATCCGAAGAAAAATTTTACGGTCAAGTTTTATGATGATGAATCGCACGAGAAGAAGAAAGAATTTCAGTTTTCGCACTGGAATAAAGAAAACAAATATATCCTGAAAGCAAATTACATTGATACTTCGAGGTGCAGAAATCTTATTTGCGCAGACATATGGGCAAAAACGGTGTCGCAGCGGAAAAACCTTGACAAAAGGTTTAAAAATTTATCCAATTACGGAGCTGTTGACGGTTTCCCGGCGGCGGTTTATCTTAATGATGATTTTATCGGCACGTTTAACGTCACTCTGCACAAGGATGAAAATTTGTTCGGTATGCGTGAGGGCGAAAAAGACGGAATTATGATTATCAACGCCTGCACAACCGACGCTGCGCTTTTTAAGGAAAAAATCGACTGGAAAAGCGAAGGCGACTGGGAAGTGGAGTATTGCGGAACCGACGATAAAAAGTGGATTCAGGATAAAATGAACGAATTTATCGGTTTTCTTATAAACAGTGACGACGGAAGCTTTAAAAAGAATTTTTCAAAATATGCCGATAAAAATTCTGTAATCGATTATATGATTTCTATGTATATGCTGGGGCTTAATACGAGCTATGCAAAGGATTTGATATTCGTTACATATGATGACGGTCCGTGGACGGCGTCGCTTTTTGATATGGAAAATGCCTTCGGCTTGTTTGATGACGGAAGCGGATTTCACAGTGCGGACTACGGATTGCCGTCCTTAAAAAACGGAGAGTGGGTATCCGGAACAGACAGCCTTTTGTGGGACAGAGTGCTTAATAATTTCGACGGAGAAATTATTAAAAGATATGCGGAATTAAGAAAGAGCACCTTAAGCGTTGACAACATTGTAAAGGTTGCAAAAGAAAAGATAAGTATGGTGCCGTCCGATATCAACAAGGCGGATTTTAAGCTCTACGGCGGTCAGCCTCAGCAAAACATCTCACACGCTGAGCAGATTGAAAAATATGTTACCGAGCGGGCAAAATTGCTTGATGGTATTTTTAATAAGTAAAATTTTTTAAGGGGTAATAAATATGAAGGTGCTATGTAAAAAAATTGCGGTTGTTTTTCTTGCGGCAGCAATTCTTTGCACAAATATCGGTGCAAACCTTCCGGTTGGCGGTGCAACGGCATATGCGGCGTGGGGAGGCGAAACGGCGGAATGTTTTGCCGGCGGCGACGGAAGCGAGGGCAATCCGTACATTATCGAGAACGAATCGCAGCTTTCCTATTTTGCAAGTCTTTTGGAACAGGGCGTTACGTTTGAAGGACAGATTATAGAACTTACAAAAAGCCTTGACCTCTCGGGAGCAAGCTGGACGACTCCGACCGCTTCAGCGTTTTGCGGTACGTTTAACGGAAACGGTTTAAGCATTGTTTCAAACGGTCAGTTTATTGACAGTATCGGAAGCGGCGGATGCGTAAAACTTCTTTCGTATTCCGTTTCGGACACAATAGGCAAACCGATTTTGTGCGAAACGAACGGCGGCGTTATTGACGGATGTATTGTATCGGGCGCAATATCTACGGCACGTGACGGCGACGCAGCTATGATTTGTTACACC
Source organism: uncultured Clostridia bacterium (assembly GCA_934500875.1). Lineage (GTDB taxonomy): Bacteria > Bacillota > Clostridia > UMGS1810 > UMGS1810 > Qingrenia. The sequence goes on from CAKSTL010000004.1 coordinate 27,259, forward strand.
AATAACGGAACAATTCTTAATTCTGCCGCTTTGGGAAGCATAAAAGGTTACAACGCTTCAATTGCGGGCGCCGTAATGTCAAATTCGGGCAATATTGACAATGTTTATTGCTCTGTAACTCTTTCGGCGAGCGCCGGCGGAAAATACGGCGGTATACGTGAGGATGCATTTGCGCTTACAAATAGCGGAAAGATTGACAACTGCTACTACAATTCCGATGTAAGCGACTCGACAACCGTGTATGCGTGCGCACTTACGGAAGAATATATGAAATCAGAGCAGTTTACCGCCGATTTGAATAAAAACAATCCGAGCACCGTTTCGGTTTGGGAAAGCGACGCAACCTTTGTCAACAACGGATTTCCGATTCTGAGCGGTGCGGCAAGACATGCTGACTGCGCTTATTTATCGTATTCACAGGAGCCTTTGTTTACATATCATACAGACAGTATACGTACAGCGATTCTCGTTCCCGGCAATTCAGGGTGCAGTGTTTATTACACGCTTGACGGCAGCAACCCCTGTACGTCTGAAACTGCAATTTTATATGACGGCGGCGAAATAGAAATTACTGGCGATAAAACTGTAAATACAGTTGTTTTGGATGCAGACGGCGCATACGGAAAGGTGACAACTCAAAGGGCGGTTTATCTTCCGGGTGACGGAACGCAGGAAAATCCGTATTTAATCAGCAGTGTTAACGGACTTTGCGCAATAAGTCTTGAAATCAGTGCTTGTTATAAGCTTACCGCTGATATAGAACTTAGCGAGAACGACTATCTGCCGGACGGAATACTTAAAAATGGATGGCAGCCGATATATAAATTTGACGGCACGCTTGACGGAAACGGACACCGCATAATCGGCTTAAACGGTACTGCCGGCGGTTTTATGGAACTGAACTCCGGCACGGTTAAAAATCTTATGTTTTCAAGGCATAACCTTAGCGGAAGGGGGACGTTCGGCGCTGTTGCAAACGCCAACAGAGGAACGATTACAAAATGTAGTATTGAGCTTGCAATGACGGATAAGAGCGCTCAGCCGACGGGCGACGCAGGCGGAATAGCGGGCAGCAATTCGGGCGAAATTTCATATTCAAGCGTATACGGCGATTTTTACGTTTTGGGACATCAGTCAAACTACTGCAACATTAATGCCGGCGGAATTGCATCAACAAATTCGTTATACGGAAAAATTTTTTCCTGCCGAAACTATGCGGATATACACGTGTCAAGCCCGTTTATTACGGAATATGCGTATATCGGCGGCATTTCAGGCACCGGAGATGTATTTGACTGCAGAAACGACGGTCATTTTGATATAAGTATAAATAAGGATTACGAGGTAAACTGTTCGTCTTTCGGCGGCTCAAATTCAAAAAACTGTTACAGCACAAGCAGAAGTATTTCGGACAGAGCAAAATATGAGAATTGCTACGGGACGTCCGATATTTCAAATGAAGAAAAGAATTTTGAATCCGCTTATGAAGGCTTTGATTTTGAAAATAAATGGATGATAACCTCGGACGGCCCGGTTCCCCAGGGTGTTATGGACTGTGACGGCAATTATTTTGTCAAAACTTCGTATGAGGCACCGTCGTGTCTTAATGACGGTGAGTCGGTGTATACTGACAAAAACGGAAATGTTACTTATGACACACTTCCTGCTATGGGGCATAACTTCGGTGTGAAAAACTGTCTCAATAAAGGATGCACCTACACAGCGGACGGCATAAATCACGAAGAAGGCTTTATTTTGAATGACGGCGGCACGCTTGAGGGTTATGCGGGTTCTTTGAAAGGCTCTCTTAAGATACCTGACAATATAAACGGAATTGCCGTTACGGCAATCGCCGAAAATGCCTTTGCCGATTTTGACATCAGCGAAGTGACAATTCCTGAATGTGTAAAGAACATCGGCGAAAATGCATTTAAAGTTAAAACAGGTTTTAAAATAATTGCATTTGAGGGAAGTTATGCAAATACTTATGCAAACGCACACAATATTACATTTGAGGTTTTGTCGCCTTTTGTGATTAATGACGGCGTTTTAACGGCATATACGCAAACAGGTCTTTATGAGGTTACCGTTCCCGAAGGCGTTAAATGCATAGGCGACAACGCATTTTCGGGGCATAACGAAATTGAAAGAATTATTATAAATCATAATTTGGAAGTAAGCGAAAATGCTTTTTCGGGCTGCGACGGTTTGAAAGAGATATATGCGCCCGAAAATTCAAGCGCATACAACTGGGCTTTGGAGCACGGTATAAAAGCTGTATCAAACGCAGCACCGACAAGCGAATTTACATACGTCGTAACGGATGACGGCACCTGCACTATAACGGATATTAACAATTATAGCAGCGGACCGATTATTATTCCGGGTGCTTTTGACGGCAAACCGATTACAAAACTTGGTGCGGAAGCTTTAAAAAATGAAGATTATATTATTATCGGTATACCCGAAACAATTACCGAAATTGAAGAATGCAGCAATATTACGGGAAAATATATCGTTAAATCGGGAAGTTATGCGGAAAGCTATCTGCTTGGACGTGTAAACAAACCAAGTGAATACTTTAAGGTTGCTTCTGCTGATGATTTAAGCGGATACGATTCTGTTAACATTAACTTTGATTGTCAGAAAACACTTATGTATGACGGTCATTGTCTTGAAACGGGCTTTGACGAAGACGGCACCGAATACTATTTTTATTACAATGATTTTGGCGAAACGGTAAGGTTTAATAAAAACGAGTTTGATAATTCCGGTCTTGCCTTTGAAGTTTCGTGGGTATGTACTTGTGCAGATGTGTCTTATTATGACTCGGAATATTTGCCAAGGCTTGCAATTCCTTCAAAAATCAACGGCGTTGCAATAGAAAAGGTTGGTTTTGGGGTTAACGGTCAAATCGGCACGCTCAAAATTCCTGATGTGGGGGTTTCCGGCGAACTTAATGCGAAAAACATTATAGTTGTGTCAAACCGTGTGAATGACATAGTTTATACTTTGGGCGGCAACTGCGAAAATATTGAGATATCGGACGAAAACGGTGATTACAAATCGGTTGACGGTGTTGTGTATAACAGCAATCTTACTGATGTTGTTATTTGTCCGAGAGCAAAAAGCGACGTTACAATTTGCGATGGTGTAAGCGCTTTAAATGGTAGCTTTACCCTTTGCAAAGCGCTTTCGGCAATTCATCTGCCGGGTACGCTTGAAAGTATTGGTAAGAACGTATTTACGGATTGCTGGAATTTGTGCGACGTGTATTATGACGGTACTCAGCAGCAATGGAACAGTATAAGCATTGACGAAGGAAACGAGCCGATTTTAAAGGCGAACATTCATTTTAACGACGGCACTGTTGCAGAGAGTGTTGACACCGGCAAAATCGAGTCGCTGCACCCGTACAGCAACGGAATGGAAAAGGTGTGGGAATACAGAGATGAAAACAGCTCTGCCGTAAGTCTTATGATTAAGTTCAGCGAAAAATCCTCGCTTTATCCGTCGGGTGGTGACTGTATATCAATATACGGCGCTGATGATGTGCTGATTAAAAAGTTCACCGACAGTCAGATTTCGGGCGCAACCGTTGTTGTTCCCGGAAATTATTTCTCGCTGCGTTTTGTTACGGACGATTATTACAACGATTACGGATTTGAAATTGAGAGCATTACGCCCTCTGAAAGTTATGTTCCGATACAAAGCGTAACTTTAAGCCGTGACAAACTGGTTATGCCGGCTGATTGGTGGCAGAAGCTTGATTTGTCGGTAAGTCCGATAAACGCTACCTACAGCTCATCATTTGTCTGGGAGTCATCAGACGAAGGTGTTGCAAAGGTAAATGACGGAATGATACATTCAATAAAAGCAGGAAAAACAATCATCACCGCAAGGGCCTTAAACGGCGAAATTTCGGCAGTGTGCGACGTAACGGTTTATGATTCGATTGTGATTGAATGTGAATCAACCAATGTTAAGGCAGGACAGAGTTTCTATGTGCATGCCTTCGGAGGCTGCGAAGAAATTACGGATGTCATCTGGCAGTCGAGTGATGAAAACATTGCAACGGTATCATCCGACGGGCTTGTAAATGTTATAGGTACCGGCAGTTTTCAAATAACAGCCTCAAACGACAGGTGTTACACATATATTGATATAACAAGTACCGCAGCGTCCGGCGAAGTTACAACGCCTGAGGTTTCAATGACATACAACGAAAGTCTTAACGCAGTTGAATTTGTGAACAATACAGAGGCGGAGGCAAAAGTTGCCATAGCAGTAACAGACAGCAGTGACGAAACAGTTCTGATTGATACGCTGACGCTTATGCCGGGTGAAAAATATGAATATAAGATTAATGTTTCGCTTCCCGGTGAATACACGATTCGCATACAGGCATGTGACACAGACGGCAATAAACTTAACGGCGAATCGTTAAATGTGAAAATATCTGCTGAGCAGCTTCAGCAGGCTGTACTCGACGATTTGAACAATGCTTCAGCTGTCAGTGAGTTTGATGAAATTTTGCGTAACAAATGTGATATTACAGGAATAAATCTTGACAAATTATATTCGGTCTCCGACAGGACTAGGGTTATAAAACTTCTTATGCAGCAGCGTCCGTTCGATTCTTGCAACGAATTGCAGAAAAGGCTTGATAACGCTGTTGCTGAAATTAAAAACAGCCAGTCAATCGGAGGCGGCAGCAGCGGTGGCGGCAGTGATTTTGACTGTTCTGCCGGTATTCACGACGAAGTAATTGACGAAGCCGTTGAGCCGACCTGTACCGAAACGGGTCTTACAGAAGGTAAACATTGCCGTATTTGCGGTACGGTTACAGCAGAACAGGAAACGATTGCGGCAAAAGGTCATACAGTGGTGATTGACGAGGCTGTCGAGCCGACTGAAACAAGCACCGGTTTAACCGAGGGCAGTCATTGCTCTGTCTGCAATACGATTATTAAAAAACAGGAAATTATCGACAAAAAACCGGCTTCCGGAACGGAAAACAAACCTTCCGTAACTGTTCCGAGCGTGCGAACCTGTGCAGGAAGAACCGCAACGTTTGACATTCAGCTCTCGGATAATCCGGGATTTGCAAGCCTCGGTATTGAGGTTGGATACAATTCCGACATTATGAAACTTATAAGCGCCGAGTGCAACGATTCGTTCGGCGAAAATTACACCGCATCGCAGTATATTGAAACAAATCCGTATGTTATGAAGTGGAACAGCGTCAACGACATTACTGCCAACGGAAAAATGGTTACTTTGACATTTAAAATCAGCGACGACGCACCGAACGGAGTATATCCCGTAACCGTTGACTATTATAAGGGCGTGGATAAAAATTATACCGACGGTGTTGACATTAACTACAACGAAGATTTTAAACCGGTGGGATTTGTATATGTTAACGGAAGTGCGATTATTTCTTCAGTCGGCGACGCAGACGGTGACGGCAAGGTAACCGATCGTGACGCAACGCACTTTTTGCGTTATCTTGCGGGCTGGCAGGAAGAAGACGTCAACGAGGCGGCTTTTGATATCGACAAGAGTGGTACGGTGAACGAAAAGGACGCTGTAATTCTGCTGCGTTATCTTGCAGGCTGGAATATAGAACTTAAATAGAGGTTTTTATGAAAAACAAATTAATTTTATTTGTGCTTTTGGCAGTTTTTGCAGCCGCTCTGCACACCGTTTGCTTTGCGGCTGAACCGCCGACCGTTAAAGTTTCGTCCGAAGGCGGTAAAATCGGAGATACCGTTACGCTTTCGGTTACACTTTCAAACAACACGGGGTTTGCAAGCCTCGGAATAGAAATAGGGTACGATTCGTCATCGCTGAAGCTTGTGGGCGTAACACCCGGAAAAGGAATCGGCGAAAAATATGTTTCGGCAAAAAATTTTGATTCAAACCCTTACAATATGAGTTGGCTTTCTACTGTCAACTCTGCCTACAACGGTGTAATAGCAACTATGAAGTTTGAAATAACAGGCTCGCCGAAAACTGCCGTGCCTGTAACGGTGGATTATTATAAAGGCGCCAGAGGAACATACGCAGACGGTCAGGATGTAAATTTTTCCGCCGTCGGAGATGCGGATTTTGCACCGCTCAATCTTGTGTATGTTAGCGGATTTGTTGAAATCGAAAATGAGGACAGCGAAGAAGATTTAAAAATTTCAAACCTTGTTATTGACAGTGAAAATAAAGGCGTGAGCTTTACGATAAGCATTAAGGATTACGAAGCGGGCGGCACTGTAATTGCGGCAATGTATGATGAGAACGGCGGACTTGCGGCGAGCAAAACATATAACGCAGCCGCAGGAAACAGCATTGATGTTTCGTTTGACAAAATCGGCAAAACTTTAAAGGTTATGCGGTGGGATTTTGCTGCGTTGAAATCTATGTCGGACGCAAAAACCAATAATTTTTAAAGGAGCTGAAATGCACTGATTTCGGCTCCTTTGCGTAAAAAATTCGGAGAGTATATATGAAGAAAATTGCGTTTTTGTTAACCGCTGTAATATTTTTTACAGCAAATATCGTATATGCAAACAATAGTTTCACCGTCCGTGTAGAAAACGGAGCGGGAAAATGCGGCGACACGGTGCAAATAGGTGTTCGCCTTGAAAACAATCCCGGCGTTTTGGTAATGCATTTTGATTTGGAATATGACACAGAGCGTTTAAAGCTTGTTAATGCCGTTAACGGCGCTCTGCTTGACGGTGCGGTTTTCAGCCAAACTTTTGACAGCTATCCGTACATAATGCTTTGGAACAGCGCCTCGTATAAAAATTTTGCGCAGGACGGTTTGCTGGTAAATCTCACCTTTAAAATTTTGGATGATGCCAAAGCAGGTGAGGCACAAATTAACCTTAAATACGACAAGCAGAATATATTCGACGTTGACTTGAAAGACGTTGATATTAATGTTATCGGCGGAAAAGTGAGCGTTACGGAAGAAATAGAAAATGTTAGCAGACCTTCTCACGGCGGCGGAGGGGGAAATAAAAATTCATCCGGAAATGTTAAAACGGATATTTTGCCCGACGGCAAAAATTCCGATAATGTTGACGGTAAAGCCGCAGAACAAATTTTGTTTTCCGACGTCAAAAACGGCGATTGGTTTTTTGACGCAGTACGCTTTGTGTATGACAACAACCTTATGGTCGGGACGGAAAAAACGCAGTTTTCGCCGCACACCTTTGTAACAAGGGCTATGCTCGTTACGGTTTTGTATCGTATGGACGGTGAAAAAAGCGGCTTCGACACAATTTTTTCGGATGTTTCACCCGACAGTGTATATGCGAATCCCATTGGCTGGGCTTACGAAAACAAAATTGTAAACGGTATTTCGGACAGTGAATTTGCCCCGGATTTTGCCGTAACACGTGAACAAGCGGCTGCGATATTGTACCGCTATGCGCAGTTTAAGGGGGCAAATACCGAGTTTTTTGACGAAAACCTGTCGCTGTTCGGCGACTTTTCCGATATTTCCGATTACGCAGTAATACCTGTAAAATGGGCTGTGAGCAATAAAATTTTAAACGGAAAACCCGATATAAAGCCTCTTGATTTTGCGACACGGGCAGAAATTGCCGCAATACTTATGCGTTTTTCCGATATAACGGGTTAAAATGTCGGTTTTGAATATTCGGCAGTGAAATAGTTTCAGACATTGCCAAGCAAAAAAATTTAAAAACAATTAATTTTGAAAAAAATTTAAAAAAACTCTTGCAATTGGAAAATATATGTGATATAATACAGAGCGTTGGTGCTTATCACATACGGCCCGTTGGTCAAGCGGTTAAGACGGAGCCCTCTCAAGGCTCAATCACGAGTTCGATTCTCGTACGGGTCACCACGTCGGAACAAGTTTCGCTTGTTCCGATTTTTTGTATTAAAAAATCTGATGTAATGCTGCATAATGCTTCCTTTTTTGCAAAAAAGAAATAAAATTTTAAATACACGAAGGAGAATTAATATGGAGAAAAATCCTGTTGCAAAAATGACAATGGAAAGCGGAAAAGTAATTGAAATCGAGCTTTCGCCGCTTGACGCTCCGATTACGGTTGAAAACTTTGTAAGCCTCGTTAACAGCGGCTTTTACAACGGTCTTACAATTCACCGTATCGTTCCCGGATTTGTTATACAGGGCGGTGACCCTTTGGGCAACGGTATGGGCGGCTCTGATAAAAAAATCAAAGGCGAATTTTCGGAAAACGGTGTTGAGAACAATTTAAAGCACGTTAAGGGTGTTATATCAATGGCACGTGCGTTTGACCCCGATTCTGCAAGCAGTCAGTTCTTTATCGTTCTTGAAACGTCGCCAATGGTCAGCTACAGCCTTGACGGAAAGTATGCCGGTTTCGGAAAGGTTATTTCGGGAATGGACGCCGTTGGCGAGATTGCAGCCTGCAGAACGGACGCAAACGATATGCCGATTGACGAGGTTAGAATAAAAACTATCGAGATGGTGTGAAAAATTGCACAAAAATATGGTAATTTTAACAAAAAAATATGATTAATCCGTTATTTTTTTAACAAATGCTTGCATATTTTTCTGTTTTGTTGTAAACTATAAACAAATAATATTTTAGTTTTTTAGGAGGAAATTTATTATGGCAGTAAAAGTTGCGATTAACGGTTTCGGTCGTATCGGACGTTTGGCTTTCCGTCAGATGTTTGGTGCAGAAGGTTATGATGTTGTTGCTATCAACGACCTCACAAAGCCCTCAATGCTTGCTGATTTGTTGAAATACGATACAGCACAGGGCGGCTACTGCGGCAAAATCGGCGAAAATCTTCACACTGTTGAAGCTGATGACGAAGCTAACACAATTACCGTAGACGGCAAAACCCTTACAATTTATAAAGAAGCTGACGCATCTAAGCTCCCCTGGGGTGAGATCGGCGTTGACGTTGTTTTGGAATGCACAGGTTTCTATTGCTCTAAAGACAAGAGCCAGGCTCACATTGATGCCGGCGCTAAAAAGGTTGTTATTTCTGCTCCCGCAGGCAAAGACCTTAAGACTATCGTTTACAGCGTAAACGAAAAAACTCTTACAAAAGACGATAAAATCATTTCTGCTGCATCCTGCACAACAAACTGCCTTGCACCTATGGCAGACGCTCTTAACAAATATGCTCCCATCCAGAGCGGTATTATGTCTACAATCCACGCTTACACAGGCGACCAGATGATTCTTGACGGTCCTCACAGAAAAGGCGATTTAAGACGTGCAAGAGCCGGCGCTGCTAACATTGTTCCTAACTCCACAGGCGCTGCAAAAGCTATCGGTCTTGTTATTCCCGAACTCAACGGCAAACTAATCGGTTCTGCTCAGCGTGTTCCTGTTCCGACAGGTTCTACAACAATTCTCACAGCCGTTGTAAAAGGCAAAGATGTTACTGCTGAAGGTATCAACGCTGCTATGAAGGCCGCTGCTTCCGAGTCGTTCGGTTACAACACTGACCCCATCGTTTCGTCCGACGTTATCGGTATGAAATTCGGTTCGCTCTTTGATGCAACTCAGACAATGGTTGCTCAGATTGCTGACGATTTGTATGAAGTTCAGGTTGTTTCGTGGTATGACAACGAAAACTCTTACACAAGCCAGATGGTAAGAACAATTAAATATTTCGCAGAACTTGCGTAAGTTAAAAATTAAGCCCGCTTTAAAAGCGGGCTTTTTGTATGTTCAAAATGCCGGTACAGTGTTAAGCGTATCGGTATTTTTTGCGTTTTTCTTATTTTAAAAAAACAATTTTAAAGAAATATAAAAAAACAGGAACGGAGCAAAGTCCGTTCCTACGTGGTGCGCCTCCAGGGATTCGAACCCTGGACCTGTCGATTAAGAGTCGAATGCTCTACCAGCTGAGCTAGAGGCGCATTAATTGAAACAACAATAGTTATTATACACACAATCCGGCGCAAAGTCAAGAGAAAAATCAAAAAAATTCAAAAAATTTTGAAAAAAATTACTTTTTTGGTATGTAAGGTCTTGAATTGACAAACAAAAAATGGTAATATATATAGTATCGGACAAAATAATATACTTTTTTAAAAATTTGCCTATAGAGAAAGGGTTGAAATAAATGAAAAAAGAAAAGTTTTATATTACCAGCGCAATTGCATACACATCAAGAAAGCCGCATATAGGAAATACGTATGAAATTGTGCTTACCGACGCCATAGCAAGGTTCAAGCGTCTTATGGGGTATGACGTGTTTTTCCTTACCGGCACAGACGAGCACGGTCAGAAAATTGAGGAAATAGCTAAAAACGAAAACATTTCGTGCAAACAGCACGTTGACAAAATTTCGGGTCAGATAAGAGATATCTGGAACCTTATGAACGCAAGCTACGATAAATTTATACGTACAACGGACGATTATCACGAAAAGGCTGTTCAGAAGATTTTTAAAAAGCTCTATGACCAGGGTGATATTTACAAGGGAAAGTACGAGGGAATGTACTGCGTGCCGTGCGAAACGTTTTATACTCAGTCGCAGCTTGTTGACGGCAAATGTCCCGACTGCGGACGTGAGGTGACAGCCGCAGAGGAAGAGGCATATTTCTTTAAAATGAGCAAATATCAGGACGCTTTGATGAAACACATTGAGGAAAATCCTGATTTTATATGCCCCGAATCCCGCCGCAAGGAGATGGTCAACAACTTTTTAAAGCCGGGACTTCAGGATTTGTGCGTGTCACGTTCGAGCTTTAAATGGGGAATTCCGGTTACGTTTGACGACAAGCACGTTATATATGTTTGGATTGACGCACTCTCAAACTACATTACCGCACTCGGCTACGACGTTGACAACAAGGGTGATTTGTATAAAAAATACTGGCCTGCCGACGTTCACATAATCGGAAAGGATATTCTGCGTTTCCACACTATCTATTGGCCGATTATTCTTATGGCTCTCGGCGAGCCGCTGCCGAAACAGGTGTTCGGTCATCCGTGGCTTCTTAACGGCACAAGCAAGATGAGCAAATCGCTCGGAAATGTAATTTATGCCGATGACCTTGTGCGTCACTTCGGCGTTGACGCAATAAGGTATTACGTTCTTCGTGAAATGCCTTATGCGCAGGACGGTACAATCACATACGAAACAATAATTTCACGCTACAACGCAGACCTTGCAAACACGCTCGGCAACCTTGTTAACAGGACGGTTGCAATGAGCAACAAGTATTTTGAGGGAATAATTACAAACACCGGTGCAGCCGAGGATATTGACGGCGAATTAAAGGAATTTATTGTTAACTCCAAGAACGACGCAATTGCAAAAATGAACGAGTTCAGAGCTGCCGACAGCCTTGAAATTATAATAAATATGGCAAGAAGGCTTAACAAATACATTGACGAAACCGCTCCGTGGGTTCTTGCCAAGGACGAGGAAAAATCAGACCGTCTTAAAGAGGTTTTGTATAACCTTATTGAGGGCATACGTTTTATCGGCGTTCTGTTAAAACCGTTTATGCCCGAAACTGCCGAAAGCATACTTTTGCAGATAAATTCTGAATTTAACACCGCAGATACGCTTGACAAATTCGGAATGATAAAGTCGGGTACGGTTACGAACAATGCGTCGCCGCTTTTTGCAAGAATTGACGAGTCAAAGAAGCTTGAAGAAATAAAAAAAGAAGTTGAAAAGGCGCAGAAAGAGGCTAAAAAAGCAGAAAAGAAAGCTGATAACAACGAAAAAAGTGACGTTGTGCAGGAAATTTCGATTGACGATTTTGCAAAAATAAACTTAAAGGTCGGAAAAGTTATTGAATGTAAACGTGTCGAGGGCGCTGATAAGCTTCTTGTTTCGCAGATTAAAACAGGTGATGAAGTGCGCCAGATTGTATCGGGTATTGCAAAGCATTATTCGCCCGAAGATATGATTGGAAAGAGCGTAGTGGTTGTGACCAATTTAAAACCCGTCAAGCTTAAGGGCGTTTTGTCGCAGGGAATGATTTTGGCTGCGTCGGATGACGAGGGCAATCTTTCAATCGTATCGCCCGACAAGGATATTGATGACGGAGCGCAGGTGCGATGAAATAACGCACCGAACAGTAATAGTATGGGCATAATGCTAAAAACGGGAGATAACAATGTTTTTTGATTCGCACGCACATTATGATGACGAAAGATTTGATATTGACAGAGATGAGCTTCTTTGCTCACTCGGCAAAAACGGCGTTGATTATGTCGTAAATATCGGAACAAACAGCGAAACGATAAAAAAGTGCCTTGAACTTTCGCAGAAATATGAGTTTATATACACTGCGCTCGGGTTTTATCCGGGCGAGGTTGCAGATATCACCGAGGATGATATTTTAAGGCTTGAAAACCTTTGCAAAAGCAGTAAAAAAGTTGTAGCAATAGGGGAGATAGGGCTTGATTATCACGAGGATAATGTTCCTAAAGACAAACAGATTTATTGGTTTGAAAGGCAGCTGCGGCTTGCCGAAAAGCTGCGTCTGCCGGTTGCAATCCATACGAGAGAGGCAACCAAGGATACGCTCGATATTTTAAAAAGCTCGTCTGTAAAAAGCGGTGTTATGCATTGTTTTTCGGGAAGCTGCGAAACGGCTGAAATTGCCTTGAAAATGGGATTTTACATTTCGTTTTCGGGAACCGTCACCTTTAAAAACGCAAAAAACGTTGCCGAGGCGGCAAAAATTATTCCCGACGACAGGCTTCTTATCGAAACAGATTGCCCTTATCTTTCGCCCGAGCCGAACAGAGGAAAGCGAAATTCGTCACTCAACCTTGTTCACACTGCAAAAAAGCTTGCAGAGCTTCGCAATACGACGGTTGAAAAAATTGCAAGCCTTACGAGTGAAAATGCGAAAAGGATGTATAATATAAAATAGATATAATACCTGCGTTTTATGACAAAATGCAGGTAATTTTCTTATAAAAATATTTGCCTTTTTTAAATATATGTGATATAATGTAATGAACTGTATGGTTTTTGCAAAACCTCATACAATCCGGAGGAAAAAAATGACAAAAAACAACAATATTATTCTGACAATTGCAGAAGGGATTATTCTTTGCGTTATAGCGTATTTTTATAAGGCTGCCGGGTTTGCATTTTTAGCTTTGGCTTCCAACGTTATAATAGGCAGTACCGCATACAGAAAGCATTATCTTTCGCTTGCTGTGGAATGTTCGCTTGTTTTTGCGCTTCTTGTTTTTGCAAGTATGCAAAATATGTATATTGACCTTTTATCACTGCTTGCGGATTTTTTAAATCTTTTGTCAGTCGGGGTTGTATCGGGAATTATGCTCAAGCGCAAAAGCGGCTTTTACACAAGTGTTTTTTCAGCATCGTTTGCCGCACTTGCCGTAATACTCCTGACATTTGCGGTTATGCTGCGTGACGGGAAAGATATATTCGATATGTATATCGGCGATATTATAAACGCATACGGCGAGGCGCTCGCACGCTCGCTTGCGCAGAGCGGTGGATATTCAAAACAGGTGCTTGACAATGTATCGCAGGTTTTTGATATACTTTATACAACCCTTAAAATGTTTATGCCGTCGGTTATTATAATTTCTTCGGTGGTATCGGCATTTTTTCAGTTTATACTTGTTAAGAAAGCAATTGAATTTGCAGAGAAACAAAAGCTTTGTATCACGGCATTTTCAAACATAAGGCTTAACCGCAAAACTGCATATGCGCCGATTATTGTTATTTTGCTGCTTACTGTCTTGAAAAAATCGCTTTTTGCGGACGTGCTTTACAACATTCTGGTTATCCTTTTGTTCGCAGATTTTGTCTGCGGTGTGTCGGTTATCGACTTTTTCTTTAAAACAACACGGCTGTGGTGGGGAATAAGGTTTTTGATATATATAATTATCCTTGCGCTTGTTTCGTTTCTTGCGGCGTTTTTGCTTCCGGGGGTTGTCATTTTGGGCTTGCTCGATTCAAGGCTGGATTTAAGACATCTTGAGGCGGCAGAATTTAAGGTAAATATATATGATGACCCTGACGATAAGGAGGACGGCGAAAAGTGAATCTTAAAAAGTCATTGCGCACGTTTATCATAAACAACGCTTTTTACCTGTGGGTGATTTTCCTTTTCGGCGTTGTAACGGCATTTTTTGATATACGTGTTGCAATATTTGAGCTTATAATTTTTCTCGGACTTGCAGTTTTTTATGTGGTTACCATAGTTTCAAGAAAGCGTGAAGTTCTGCAATATTTGAACAAGCTTACCAACACGATAGACAGTGCGCATAAAGATTCGCTGTTTAATTTTCCTTTGCCGGTTGTTATTCTGACCGATAACGGAACAATTGCGTGGTACAATGAATTTTTTGCAAATATACTAAATATTGATTTTTCAAAATCGGGCGCATTTGACGTGAAAATAAGCACGCTTATACCCGAATTTGATTTTGAGGGGCTTTATAAAGAAGGGGACAGTTCGGTTTCGTATTATTTTAAGCTCGGCGAAAAATATTATCACGTTTTCGGCAATGTAACGCATATTGAGGACAGTGAGGACAGTTGCGTTGTGCTGTATTGGGACGACAGAAGCGACGACGAGCTTTTGAAAATCAAGTATGAAGAAGAAAAATTTGTAAGCGCAGTTATGGTTATTGACAATTACGACGATATTTTGCAGGATACCCCTTCGGCAGACCGTCCCATGCTTATTGCGACGTTTGACGAGGCTTTGACTTCGCTTGCCTCTGAGGTTAACGGAATACTTAAAAAACAGGAAAAGGACAGATATTTTTTCTATTTTGACAACAAGGCTTTGGAACATTTTAAAGAAACAAAGTTTGAGTTTTTAAAAAGCTTCCGTGAAATAAAAATAGGCAACAAATTTCCGCTTACGCTAAGTATAGGAATAGGCTGCGACGGCGAAAATATGGCGCAGAACGACGCTTTTTCGTATGTTGCGCTCGATATGGCGCTCGGCCGCGGCGGCGACCAGGCGGTTATCAAAGATAAAGATAAATACAGTTTTTACGGCGGAAAATCGAAGGAAATTGAAAAACGTACCCGTGTTAAATCCAGAATTGTTTCATATGCTTTAAAAGAGCTTATCGAAGAGGCGGAAAACGTTATCATAATGGGTCACCGTTATGCGGATGTTGACGTTATGGGTTCCGCTTTGGGACTTTTCAGAGCCTGCACTTCGCTTGAAAAGGAAGTAAAACTTCTTATGCAGACGTACAATCAGTCTGTAAAAAATCTTATTGACCTTCTCGGCGAGGAATATGACGATTTTATCATAAACGAGGCTTATGCGTCCGAGATAATCACAAAAAAGACGCTCATAATTGTTGCGGATACGCATATGAAAAGCCTTTTGGAGGCGCCGCAACTGCTTGAGAGGACAAACAGAATTGTGGTTATAGACCATCACAGGCGCAGTGCGGATTTTATTGACAATGCGGTGCTTACTTATCACGAGCCGTATGCCTCCAGCGCAAGCGAGCTTATAACCGAAATGCTTCAGTATATGGACAGTTCAATTATGTTAAAGCGTGTCGAGGCGGACGCACTTTATGCCGGAATTTATCTTGATACCAAGAATTTTTCGTTCAAAACCGGCGTAAGAACCTTTGAGGCGGCAGCATATCTTAAAAAACTCGGGGTTGACACGGTTTATATTAAAAAGCTGTTCCAGGTTGATATGAATACCGTTGCGAAAAAATGGCGCATAATCGAGAGCGCTCACTTTTATAACAACAACATTGTTTACGCAACGTGCGAAAAAAGCACCGACGATATGCAAACAGTTGTGGCACAGGCAGCTGACGAGCTTTTAAACGTAAAAGGCGTGACGTGTTCGTTTGTAATATGCCAGATAGGAACGGATGTTATAATGAGCGCACGTTCGTTCGGCGAAATAAACGTTCAGGTTGTGCTTGAAAAAATGAGCGGCGGCGGTCATATGACCATGGCAGGGGCAAACATTAAAAACACCACTGTTGCCGCTGTTGTCGAAACGCTTAAAGACGTACTTGACGAATACTTAAAAAACAAATAATTTATACAAACCGGAGGTAGCAAAAATGAAGGTAATTTTTTTACAGGATGTTAAAGGCAAGGGCAAAAAGGGCGATATCAAGGATGTCAGCGACGGTTTTGCAAAAAACTTTTTAATACCCAAAAAGGCGGCGGTTGAGGCTACGGCTGCAAATCTTAACGCAGCAAAGGGCAAACAGGAGTCTATTCAGTATCACAAGGATATGGAAGAGGACAATGCAAAAAAACTTTCCGAAAAGCTTTCGGAAATTACACTTGAAATAACTGCAAAAATCGGCGATAACGGCAAGCTTTTCGGCTCGGTTACAAGCAAAGAGCTTTCGGAAATTCTTAAAGAAAAACACGGTTTTTCGATTGACAAAAGGAAATTTGTTCTTCCGGACGGAATAAAAACCGAAGGTTCACACACGGTTGACATAAAGCTTCATCCGGGAATTGTGGCAAAGCTTAAAGTAAACGTGAGAGCACAGTAATAAAAACAGGAGATAGCTATGGCTGAAGAAATTGTAAGAAGTATGCCTCATTCCGTCGAAGCGGAGCAGATTATATTAGGCTCGATAATTTTTGACAATGAGTGTATGCCCGATATCAGCGCAAAAGTTAAAATTGAAGATTTTTATATAGAACAGCACAAAAATATATTTGAGGCAATGATAAACGTATCGAACCGTGCAGAGCCGATTGACCTTGTTACGCTTCAGAATGAACTTGGCGAGAATTTTGAAACGGCGGGCGGTGCGCAGTATCTTGCGCAGCTCAGATATATGGTATCCACTACGGCAAATTTAAAGTATCACATTCGTATTGTCAAGGATAAGGCGATTTTGCGCAGGCTTATCCGTGCTGCAAACGAAATAACCGATAAAAGCTATAATTCGGACAATAACGTAAGCGAGGTTATAAATTTAGCCGAAAACCGGATTTTGGATATTTCGCAGGGTAAAGAAATGACCGATATTTATCATATCCGTGACATTCTTGCCTCTAACCTTTCCAAAATCGAAGAGCTTATGAAAAATAAGGGCACGGTAACAGGCGTTCCTACGGGGTTTGACGAGCTTGACAAAAGAACTGCGGGACTTCAGCCCACAGACCTTATTCTTATTGCGGCACGTCCTTCAATGGGTAAAACAAGCTTTGCGGTAAATATTGCCACAAATGCGGCGGTGCGATACAAAAAAAGTGTTGCGATATTCAGCCTCGAAATGGGAAAAGAACAGCTTGCAAACAGAATTCTTTCCTCCGAGGCGCTTATTCCGAGCGGAAAAATGCGTGTGGGCGATTTGGACGCAAACGACGCTCAAAGGCTTGTTATGACTATGGAACAGGTTTCAAAGGCAAATATTTACATAGATGACACACCCGGTATTACAATTGCCGAAATCAGAGCAAAATGCAGAAGGCTGAGCCTTAAAGGGCAGCTTGATATGATTGTTATTGACTATCTTCAGCTTATGAGCGGCTCGGGACGTGACAGCCGTCAGCAGGAGGTTTCGGAAAACAGCCGTCTTTTAAAAATTTTGGCAAAAGAGCTTAAAGTGCCTGTTATAGCACTTTCGCAGCTTAACCGTGAGGCGGACAAAAGGGGCGACCACAAGCCTCAGCTCAGCGATTTGCGTGATTCGGGTGCAATTGAGCAGGACGCCGATATTGTTATGTTTTTGTACCGTGAGGCAAAATATGACCAGTCCGCCGACCAAAATGTTGCGGAGGTTATAATAGCAAAGCACAGAAACGGCTCGACTGACTCGTTTAATGTCGGCTGGAGAGGTGAGTATACTCAGTTTTCAAACCTCGACACTGTTCATACAGAGCCGAACGCATAAATTTAAGGTGATATTTTGTATAGTTTTGAAGAAAAAGTTCTCGCTACCATAAAAAAGTATAATATGCTCTCGGAAAATGAAACGGCAGCGGCTGCGGTTTCGGGCGGCGCCGATTCTATGGCAATGCTTTGTGCGCTTATATCGCTCGGGTTTAACGTATGCGCAGTGCATATAAACCATATGCTGAGGGGCGCTGACGCAGACAGCGATATGCTGTTTGTCAAAAATTTCTGTGAAAAAAACGGTATTGAGTATTTTTACAAAAAGGTTGATGTAAAAGAATATGCCGCAAAAAACCGACTTTCCTGCGAGGAGGCGGGAAGGGCGGTGCGTTATGCTTTTTTTGAAGAGGTTTCTCAAAAAAAGAACGGATGCAAGATTGCCGTTGCGCATAACAAAAGCGACAGTGCGGAAACGTGTATCTTTAACTTTATAAGAGGGGCTTGCGTCGGCGGGCTTAAGGGAATTATGCCGGTTAACGGAAAAGTTGTCCGTCCGCTCATAGAATGTTCAAGGGATGAAATTGAGAAATATTTGCATCTTAAAAATGTTTCGCACGTAACCGATTTTACCAACTTTGAAAATGTGTATTCCCGCAACAAAATAAGGAATATTATTATAAAGGATATGGAAAAAATTAATCCTTCGGTTGTAAACACCGTGTTTGAAAACAGCAAAATAATAGCCGAAGAAAACGATTTTATTGAAAAATATGTTGAAAAAACGGCTTATTTTTGCACAGAGAGGAAAAACGGAGAGATTTTTCTCGATACTTCAAAGCTTGAAAACGAGCACCCGGCTGTCAGAAAAAGGCTTGTTATGAATTGCGCAAAAAAGCTTGTACCCGACTTTAAATCCAACGCAAAAAACATTGCTGCAATATCGGATTTAAAGCACGGAAAAAAATTTTTGATGGAAAATTATGGTTTGACAATTTACAATAATTATGGTATACTACGATTTAAAGTTGATTTTTCAAAGTCAGATGTTAAAAATATCGGAAAAAACGGACTTTCGGGCGAAAACAAAGGTTTTAAATACCTCATTTTTGACGGAAACGATATAAAAATAAAGAAAATATTTGACGAAAATAATCTTAAATTTGACGTTTCGTTTGTTAAATTTGACGAAATTTCCGATTTTAAATCTGCGGTTTATATCTGCGTTGACGGCATAAACGAGCCGATTTATTTAAGAAGCAGAAAAAACGGCGACAGAATATGCGTTGCAAATGCAGGAACAAAAAAGATTAAAGATATTTTTATTGATTTGAAAATTGATGTGCAAAAGCGCAGCCGTATCCCTATTGTTGCCACAAATGACAAGGTTTTGGCGGTGTGCGGCATTTTAGGCGATAAAAACTATTTTGCCAAGAAGGAAAGCGGCAAAATTTTATGTTTAAAACTTTAATATAAGGAGATAATTATGGTTGACCCGTCTACTATCGGCGAAGTTGTGTATACTGCCGACGACATTAAAAAACGTGTGAAGGAATTGGGAAGGCAGATTTCGGAAGAATACGCAGGAAAAGAGATAATCCTTGTGTGCATTTTAAAGGGTTCGTTTGCTTTTACAGCCGACCTTGCACGTGAAATTGACATTCCGTGCTCCATTGAATTTATGCAGGTTTCAAGCTATTCAAACAGTACGCAGTCGAGCGGCTCACTTAAAATTATAAAAGATATAAATGTGCCGGTTGACGGAAAGCATCTTGTTATAATTGAGGATATTATCGACACGGGAATTACGCTTAACAATCTTAAAAAGATGTTTGACACAAGAAATCCGGCAAGCGTTAAGCTTTGCGCATTCCTTGATAAGCCGAGCAGGCGTGAGGCGCCTATCGAAGCGGATTATGTAGGCTACAAAGTTGAAGATAATTTTCTTGTCGGATACGGTCTTGACTATGCACAGCATTTCAGAAATCTTCCGTACATAGCAATTTTAAAGGAAGAATACTACAAAAACTAATATTTTATGTTTTTTTGGCAACAATATTTTTAAGGAGGCGGTGCGTATGAAAAAATACATAAAAGGAATTGGATTTTATGTTCTGCTCTTTGCGGTTATTATATTTATTTTTACACTGTTAAATTATCAGAGCGGTCCGAAAGAAATAAGTTTTTCAGAGCTTGTTAATTACATCAACAAAGGCAGTGTAACCCAGCTGCAGATTGATGAAACAAATCAGGCAATCGCCGTGGTAAAAGAAGGAAAAGGCGAAAAGGAAACAACGCTTGTTGCCGATATTCCGGGGGTTGATATTCTTTATCAGCACGCAGGCGACCAGATTAAAAAGCAGGTGAGCGAAGAAAGCTTAAAGCTTATAACGCCCCGTCCGACGCAGCTTCCGTGGTGGCTCTCAATGCTGCCGTCACTTATTCTTACAATAATTATAGTCGCTTTCTGGATTATGTTTTTCCGCCAGTCGCAGGGTGGCGGAACGGGAAAGGCTATGTCCTTCGGCAAAAGCCGTGCGAGGGTGAGTGTTAAAGACAAAGACAGCGTAACATTTAAAGATGTTGCCGGTGCAGATGTTGAAAAGGCTGAGCTTGCAGAAATTGTGGAATTTCTTCGTGCGCCGCAAAAGTTTACTATGCTCGGCGCCAAAATTCCGAAAGGCGTGCTCTTGGTAGGCCCTCCGGGAACAGGTAAAACCCTTTTGGCAAAGGCAGTTGCCGGCGAGGCGGACGTTCCGTTTTTCTCAATCAGCGGTTCGGATTTTGTTGAAATGTTTGTCGGCGTCGGTGCTTCACGTGTGCGTGATTTGTTTGAGCAAGCAAAAAAAGCTGCTCCGAGCATTATATTTATAGATGAAATTGACGCAGTAGGCAGACAGCGTGGCGCAGGTCTCGGCGGCGGTCACGACGAAAGGGAGCAAACGCTCAATCAGCTGCTTGTTGAGATGGACGGTTTCGGCGCAAACGTCGGAGTTATTGTTATTGCCGCAACAAACAGACCTGATATACTTGACAGTGCGCTTTTGCGTCCCGGAAGGTTTGACAGACAGGTTGTTGTCGATTATCCCGATATTCGTGGAAGAGAGGCAATTCTCGGCGTTCACTCACGCAAAAAGCCGCTCGGCAGTGATGTTGACTTATCCGTAATAGCAAAAACAACCGCAGGTTTTACCGGTGCAGACCTTGCAAATCTTCTTAACGAGGCGGCGCTTCTTGCTGCAAGAAAAGGCAAAACCGAAATTAATATGCCCGAGATTGAGGACGCTATGATTAAGGTTGTTGTCGGAACGGAAAAGAAAACACGCAATATGAGCGAGCATGAGAAAAAGCTTACTGCATATCACGAGGCAGGACACGCAATTATTACACGTCTTTTGCCTTCGCAAGACCCTGTTCATCAGGTTTCCATTATACCGAGAGGCAGAGCCGGCGGCTATACTATGAGCCTTCCGAGCGAAGATAAGTATTACAACACCAAGGGCGAAATGATTGATTCAATAATCGTTCTTCTCGGCGGAAGAAGTGCAGAGGCGCTTACGCTTAATGACATCAGCACGGGAGCGTCAAACGATATACAGCGTGCCTCAAAAATTGCACGTGATATGGTTACAAAATATGGTATGAGTGATAAAATCGGTCCCATTTGCTTCGGCAACGAACACGACGAGGTCTTTATCGGACGTGATTTTGTTCAGTCGAGAAATATGAGTGAACACGTTTCTGCCGAAATAGATGAGGAAATAAGAGATATTATTGACACCGCATACGAGCGCTGTAAAACAATGCTGACTCAGAATATGGATAAGCTTAAGGCTGTTGCAGAGGTTTTGATGGAAAGGGAAAAAATTTCGGGCGAAGAGTTTGAAAAAATTTATAACGGCGAAACGCTTGATGATGTAAAACCGTCGCAGAACGCCGAAAACACAGACCAAAATACAGCCGAAATAAAGAACGATAATCCCGGTTCTGAAAATGCAACGGACGAAAACAATACCGATAGCAGCGAAAATCTTTAAAAATATTTAAAAAAAGTAAAACCGCATTTTTCGATTTGCGGTTTTCTTTTTTTTAATAAACCTTGATTTTTTCAGCAGAATAATGTATAATTTAATATGTATATGAATTTTGCAAGAATGAGGTGCACATTATGAAGCTGATTACCGCAATTATAAATGACCAGGATGCCCAGAAGGTGCTTGAGGCGCTTAACAAAGAAGGTTTTGCCGTTACCAAGCTTGCAACGACGGGCAGTTTTCTTAAGGTTGGAAATATGACGCTTATAATAGGTACCGAGGATGATTTGGTTCAAAAGGCGATTGATACCATAAAAGGGCAGTGCCACCGAAGAAAACAGGTGGTAATTTCGCCGGCTTATCTTGAAACGGCAGGCGGATATGCAACACGTCCGACCGAGGTTGACGTTGGCGGCGCCACTGTTTTTGTCCAGAACGTTGAAAGGTTTGAAAGAATTTGAATACTCTAAAACCGCCGATTGGCCAGGAAAGATTAAAAAACTTTTTTTACGGATTGAAAAAGGATAACAGATTTTTGAACGCATACGTTTTCGAGGGTGCCTCCGGTGCGGGGAAGGAAACAATGGCGAGGTATTTTGCCTCGTTTATACTGTGCGAAAGCAATCCGCCGTGTCTTAAATGCAATGCTTGTTTAACAATCTATGCACGCACAAATCCGGATGTGATTATGGTTTCAAATGACGACAAGGCTGAAATCGGTGTTGCAAAAATACGTGAGCTTGTAAATGATGTTTTTATCCGTCCGAGAAACGGCGGCAAGAAAATTTTTATTATAAAAAATGCACATCTTATGAATGAATCGGCTCAAAACGCACTTTTAAAGGTTATTGAAGAACCGCCCGAATATGCGGTTTTTATGCTTCTCTGTGAAAACAAAAGCAAAATTCTTCCGACGATTTTATCAAGGTGTACCCACATTTTGGTGCCGCCGCTTTCAAAAAATGACCTTTTTGAGATGTCCGGCAGCAAAAACGAATTTTTGGCAGCGTATTCAATGGGAAATCCCGGACGGTATTTGTCGCTCTTGGAGGACGGCGAATTTCCTGCACTACGCAGTGAGTTTTTTGAAAAAATTACGTCGCTTACATCCAAAAACCGTGCCGATATATACACTCTGTGCGACTTTTTTGAGAAAAACAAGGACAATAAAGACCGTCTTTTTGAAATGCTGATTTTGTTTTTCGGCGACATTCTTCTTATGAAAAATTTTGAGGAAAAACGGATTGTAAACGGTGACAAGACGGAGATTTTGAAAAATTTCAACAATAAAACCACCAAGGCTGCGGTTTTAAATTCTCTTGAATGTGCGGCAAAGCTTTGGCGTGAAATAGGAAAATACGGTGCGTATCCTATATACGTAAATACAATGTTCATAAAACTTTGGGAGGAAATAAATGGTTAATGTAGTTGGAGTAAGATTTAAAAGCGTGGGCAAAATTTATTATTTTGACCCCGGTGATATAGAGATAAAAAAAGGCGATAATGTTATTGTTGAAACCGCAAGAGGTGTGGAGTTCGGCTCGGTTGTGCTTGCCGACAAGCAAATCGGCGAGGATGAAATTGTATCGCCGCTTAAAAGCGTTTTGCGCAAAGCAACCGAAGATGATGTGAAGGTTATGCTTACAAACAAAGAAAAAGAGAAACAGGCTTTTGAAAAATGCGTGCAGAAAATTGCCGAGCATAAACTTGAAATGAAGCTTGTTGACGTGGAATATACCTTTGACCACAACAAAATTCTGTTTTATTTTACGGCTGACGGACGTATTGATTTTCGTGAATTGGTGCGTGATTTGGCGTCTATGTTCAAAACAAGAATCGAGCTTCGCCAGATTGGTGTGCGTGACGAGGCAAAGATGCTTGGCGGTATCGGAATATGCGGCCGTCCGCTCTGCTGCAGCACATATCTCGGAGAATTTGAGCCTGTTTCCATAAAAATGGCAAAAGAACAGAGCCTTTCGCTCAATCCCACAAAAATTTCCGGCACCTGCGGCAGGCTTATGTGCTGTCTTAAAAATGAGCAGGAGGCGTATGAGGACCTTATAAGGCGCACTCCGCAGCCCGGTTCTGTTGTGAAAACTCCCGACGGCAAGGGAAGTGTTGTATCCGCAAATCTTTTAAAATCAATTGTCAGCGTTTCGCTTGATATTGACGGCGAAAAAGAAATTAAGGAATACAAGCTTTCGGATATAAAAATTCTTAAAAAAGTAAGCGTAAAAATTGACGACACTGCCGCAAAAGATTTAAAAGAGCTTGAGGACTGAAAAAAATAATTAAAAACACTTGATTTTTTAACAAAAAGGTAGTATAATAACTTTAATAATTTGGGGAGGTGTTTAGTGTGGCATATGTAATTGGTGATGATTGCATCAGCTGCGGCGCATGTGCAGGCGAATGTCCCGTTTCCTGCATTTCCGAAGGCGATGGCAAATATGTTATCGACGCAAACGAATGTTTAGAGTGCGGCGCATGTGCAGGTGTTTGTCCTGTTGACGCTCCTAAAGCTGAATAATCGTAAAATCAAAAGAATTTGTGCGAAGGATTTTTTTCTTTCGCACTTATTTTTTGCATTTTTTTAAAATTTAATGCAAATAATGTTGAAAAATTTTTGAAAATATAGTAAAATAAATGTAAGTATACTTTGGAGATTGTTTAATGGAACGTATTGACGATTTGGGAGTTAAAAATTTAAAACTTATACAGGATACAGAGCTTTTTTGCTTCGGAACGGACGCAGTTTTGCTTTCTTCGTTCGCAACGGTCAAACCCGGCGCAAAGGTTATTGATTTGTGCTCGGGTAACGGAATTATTCCCGTTCTTTTGTCGGGAAAAACCAAGGCAGAGCGTATTATCGGAGTTGAAATACAGAAAGAATCGTATGATTTGGCACAAAGAAGCGTTCTTTTGAACGATATTTCAGCCCGTGTAAGCTTTATAAACTGCGACGCAAACGATATAAAGGCGCATCTTCCTTCAGGATACGCAGACTGTGTAACCTGCAATCCGCCGTATATGAACGGAAACTGGGGATTTTTAAGTCCGAGCGATAAAAAAGCAATTGCCCGCCACGAAATCACAATAAATATCGATGACGTCGCAAGAATTGCGGCATATCTTTTGAAATTCGGAGGTTATTTTTCCATTATCCACCGCACAGAAAGGCTGTGTGATGTGATATGCGCAATGCGAAAATACAAACTGGAGCCAAAACGTATACGGTTTATACATTCATATGCAAACAGTGCACCTAAGCTTTTTTTGATTGAAGGAATAAGCGGTGCAAAAAGTGCGCTTAAAATTTTAGAGCCGCTTGTAATTTACGGCGAAAACGGCAAATATACCGACGAGGTATCACGTCTTTACAAAGGAGAAAATTAAATGGAAACAGGAAAGCTGTATCTTTGTGCCACACCGATTGGCAATCTTGAGGATATCAGCATAAGAACTTTGAATATTTTAAAAAGCGTTGACATTATAGCGTGTGAGGATACAAGACATTCTTTGAAAATGCTTACTCATTTTGGAATTTCAAAGCCGCTGACAAGCTATTTTGAACATAACAAAACCGAAAAGGGATTGAAAATTATAGAAAAAATCAAAGAGGGCAAGAACGTTGCGCTCATAACAGACGCCGGCACACCGGCGATTTCCGACCCGGGAGAAGATTTGGTTAGACTTTGCGCCGAACACGGCATTGATACCGTTCCCGTTCCGGGTCCTGTTGCTCTTATAAATGCCCTTATCGTTTCGGGACTTTATACCGGAAGATTTTCTTTTGAAGGGTTTTTGTCGGTTAACAAAAAGAGCAGGGCAGAGCACCTTGAAGAAGTGAAAAACGACACACGGACGCTTATTTTTTACGAAGCGCCGCACAAGCTTTTGCGCACTCTTACCGATATGTCGAAGGTTTTCGGCGACAGAAGAATTTCTCTGGTGCGTGAAATTACAAAAATTCACGAAGAGGTTTTTCGCACAACACTCTTTGAAGCTGTTGCATTTTATACCGAAAATCAGCCGAAGGGCGAGTTTGTTCTGGTAATTGAAGGAAAAAGCGGCGCCGAACTTTTAAAAGAGAGGTCGGACGAATTTGAAAACATTTCGGTTACTGAACATATTGACCGCTTTATTGCGGAGGGCCTTGACAAAAAAGAAGCCATAAAAAAGGTTTCGGTTCTTCGCAATATGAAAAAAAGGGACGTTTACAACGAATACGTTAAAAATACCGAGGGGGAAAATTAGAAAGTGTCACCTTCAACCGTTAGTCTTAATCAAATATTCGACTCTGTTTTTGTGCCGCCTCAGCTTAAAGAATTAAAAATTTTAAAGGCTGATTACGACAAAGAAAAAAAGTATGCCGAAATCATTTTGTTTTCGGATAAAATTGTGGATTATAAAATTATTGAAGATTATAAAAATGATGTTTTGCAGCGTTTTGAGTTTGATAAGCTTGCAATTAAAATAAAATACGACTTGGATATCGAAGAATGTGACAAAGAAATTCTTTTTGACAATCTTTTGTTTTATGTCAACACGCTTTGTCCCGGGGCGCAGCAGCTTCTTGCAGGCAGCGCCTGGCGTCTTTCGGACGGAAAAACCATTGAAATAGACTGTAAAAACGGCACAAGTCTGCTTTATAAGCTTAAATGCGACAATCTGATAAAGCGTCTTGTGCAGACTCAGTTTGCAAAAAATGTCAGTGTTATTTTTAACGATTTGTCAAGCGAAGAGGAATATTTTAAAACACGCACCGAAATAATAAACTCATTCGAGCCGATAGTTATGCCGGTGCACGAGAATTTTTCGTATGAATATATACCCGAGGAAGAGGCGGATAAATCAAAGGTTTTGTACGGCAAGTTTATTTTTGAAATGCCAATTCCCATAAAGGACGTTAAGGATACACTTGAATACGCTGTAATCGAGGGCGAAGTTTTTGATGTTGACAACAGGGTGTTAAAAAGCGGAAAAGTGCTGTTTTCGTTTTGCATAACCGACCTTACAAGCTCGTATAACGTCAAAATGTTTATGGGCGAAAAGAGGTTTAACGACATCAGCGAAAAGGTGAAAAACGGCGTTTACATAAAGCTTAAGGGCAGGGTGGAATATGACGATTATATGAAAGAATATGTCATATTCGCCAAGGACATAAACAGTGCCGAAAAAGAGGTGCGCACCGATAACAGCACCGAAAAACGTGTTGAGCTTCATATGCACACAAAAATGTCGGCAATGGATGGTATGACGGACGTTAAGACGCTTGTTTCCACTGCCGCAAAATGGGGTCACAAGGCAGTTGCGGTGACAGACCACGGAAACGTTCAGGCATTTCCCGATGCGGCAAAAGCGGCGAAAAGCTGCGGTATAAAGGTTATTTACGGCGTTGAATGTTATCTTTTGAGCGACGAGCTGCAAATTGTTTATAATGTTTGCGACAAGAGCCTTTCGGACAGTTTTGTCGTGTTTGACCTTGAAACCACGGGTCTTAGTCCGGTTGACGACGCCGTTACCGAAATTGGTGCGGTAAAGGTTGTGAACGGAGAAATAGTCGATACGTTTTCAACCTTTGTAAATCCCGGAAGAAAAATTCCGCAGCATATTGTCGAAATAACCTCAATTACGGACGAAATGGTTGCTGACGCCGATATGATTGACAAAGCATTGCCAAGATTTCTGGAATTTGTCGGCGACAGTGCGCTTGTTGCTCATAATGCTACGTTTGACGTCGGATTTATTACCGCCGCCGCTCAGAAGCTGGATATCCCGTTCAAGGCTTGCTTTATTGATACTGTCGGTATGTCAAGGGCGCTTTTAACCGACATTAAAAATCACAAACTCAACACCATTGCAGCGCACCTCGGTATAAGCCTTGAAAACCATCACCGTGCAGTTGACGACGCTACCGCAACAGGGCATATTTTTGTTAAATTCCTGGGTATGCTAAAGGAAAAAGGAATTGAAAATGTAAACAGAATTAACAGCGATTTGTCAAAAAGTTCGGGAATTAAGCATAAAAAAACCTATCACGCAATTATTCTGGTTAAAAATCAGACCGGGCTTAAAAACCTTTATCATATAATTTCAAAGTCACACCTTGAACATTTCCAGGGAAAACCGCGTGTGCCGAAAAGCCTTCTTGCCGAATACAGAGAAGGGCTGATTTTAGGCTCGGCGTGCGAGGCGGGAGAATTGTATTCCGCAATTGTTGACGGCAAAACGCTTGATGAGGTAAACGAAATAGTAAGATACTATGATTATCTTGAAATTCAGCCGCTCGGCAACAACAGATTTTTGGTTGAAAAGGGCAGGGTACCCAATGAGGCGGCGCTTAAAACCATAAACAAAACCATTATCGACCTTGGACGAAGGCACAACAAAATGACGGTTGCAACGTGTGACGTGCATTTTCTTAAT
This sequence comes from uncultured Clostridia bacterium, assembly GCA_934500875.1. Classification (GTDB taxonomy): domain Bacteria; phylum Bacillota; class Clostridia; order UMGS1810; family UMGS1810; genus Qingrenia. Next base: position 55,519 of record CAKSTL010000004.1, read on the forward strand.
CCTTCCGACGAGGTGTTCAGACGTATTCTTATGGCAGGTCAGGGCTTTGAGGATGCGGACAACCAGGCGCCTTTGTATTTTCGTACAACCGAAGAAATGCTTGATGAATTTGCATATCTCGGCGAAACGCTTGCGCACGAGGTTGTTATTGAAAATCCGAATAAGATTGCGGATATGTGCGACGAAATTCTTCCTGTTCCGAACGAAACTGCGCCTCCTATTATTGACGGCGCTGATGACGAACTCCGTGAAAAAACGCTCGGAAAGGCGCACGAGCTTTACGGCGACCCCATTCCGAAGGTTGTTCAGGACAGAATTGACGCAGAGCTTTCTTCGATTATTGACAACGGATATGCAGTGCTTTATATCATTGCCGAAAGGCTTGTTCAAAAGTCGCTCAGCGACGGTTATCTGGTTGGCTCAAGAGGTTCGGTAGGCTCATCATTTGTTGCGTTTTTGTCCGGCATCACTGAGGTTAACTCTCTGCCGCCGCACTACAGATGCCCCAAATGCAAGAACCTTGAATTTATTAAAGATGGCAAAATTTCCTGCGGATTTGACCTTCCGCCGAAAAAATGCCCTGTTTGCGGCGAAGATTACATACGTGACGGACACGACATTCCGTTTGAAACATTTCTTGGATTCGGAGGCGGAAAAGAGCCTGATATCGACCTTAACTTTTCGGGCGACTATCAGCCCGTGGCGCACAAGTTTACCGAAGAAATTTTCGGTGAAGGTCACGTGTTCAGAGCCGGTACTATCGGCACAATAGCCGAAAAAACTGCATACGGCTTTGTTAAAAAGTATTTTGAGGCAAGAAATATTCACGTATGCGGTGCTGAAATAAACCGTCTTGTAAGGGGCTGCACCGGTGTTAAACGAACAACGGGTCAGCATCCCGGCGGCGTTATGATTGTTCCGAGAAACCGTGATGTTCACGAATTTACGCCGATACAGTATCCGGCGGACGATAAAACGGGCGGCGTAATTACCACTCACTTTGATTATCACTCCATCAGCGGTAAGCTTTTGAAGCTCGATATACTCGGTCACGACGACCCGACCGTTATAAGAATGCTTGAAGATTTAACAAAAACAAACGCACGAGAAATTCCGTTTGCAGACCCCGAAACTATGAGCCTTTTCCACACAACCGAGGCTCTCGGCGTTACAAGCGAGCAAATAAACAGCACCGTCGGAACGTTTGCCGTGCCTGAATTCGGAACAAAATTTGTGCGTCAAATGCTTGTTGACACAAATCCCACAACGTTTGCCGAGCTTGTTCGTATTTCGGGTCTTTCGCACGGTACGGACGTTTGGCTGAACAATGCGCAGGACCTTATCGTAAACGGCATTGCCGCCCTTAACGAAACGATTTGTACCCGTGACGATATTATGCTCGGTCTTATTGATATGGGTGTTGAGCCGTCGCTTTCGTTCAGAATAATGGAAAGCGTAAGAAAAGGAAAGGGCATTACCGACGAGTGGGAAGCGGAAATGCGAAAAAACAACGTTCCCGACTGGTATATAGATTCGTGCAAAAAAATTAAATATATGTTCCCGAAGGCGCATGCCGTTGCTTATGTTACTATGGCATACAGAATTGCGTGGTATAAGGTGCATTATCCGAAGGAGTTTTACTGTACTTATTTCACCGTCCGTGCAGACGATTTTGACGCTGCCATGATGGCGCAGGGCAGGGACGTTGTGCTTGAAAATATGAGGATTATTTCCGAAAAAGGCAATGAGGCAACAGCGAAGGAAAAAGGCGTTCTCACAATTTTGGAGGTTTGCAACGAAATGTATTGCAGAGGACTTAAATTTTTGCCCATACACATTTCTACCTCGGAGGCATTTAAGTTTATTCCGAAAGAGGACGGCATTGTACCCCCGCTTAACGCTATTTCGGGTCTTGGTACAAATGCGGCGCTGAGCATTGTTGAAGAACGAAAAAAAGAGCCGTTTTCGTGTATTGACGACCTTATCGAACGTGCAAAGGTTAACAAAACGGTCATTGAAACAATGAAAAAACACGGTTGTCTTTCGGGAATGAGGCAAAACAGCCAGCTTAGTTTTTTTAATATGATTTAATATAAAATTTTTAAAACGGAGGGAGAAAAATGAAAGATTTAAAAGTTAAAATGCGTGATGCGGCAATTTTTGCCGAGGACAGGTTAAGATGTTTTGACATAATTGATTTTTGCATTTTTGCAATGTCTTTTTTGTCAATCGGCTATCTTATGGGTGCGGCAAAAAGAAAGTTCAAAAAAACATTTGCACCGTTTTTTGCGTTTATCGGCATAATCAGCACTGCATATGTTGTAATTAAAATTTTCTTTAAAGATTCTGTTCCGTACACAAAATTAAGAGGCTGACAAAAGAAAATCCACCCGAAAAGCGGGTGGATTTTTATTTATTCATCACGAGTTTCGATTATAGCATTTTTAACTGCTGCCTTTATAACAAAATACAGCGCAATAAGAATAACCGCTGCTATGAATATGTAATAAAATAAAACCACCAGACTTCCTATGGCTCCCATTTTTTCACCCCTTTCAGCTTTAGAATTGAGTAAAGCGTAACATAAATTCTAAATTTTGTCAATAAAAATGCAGCAGGGGATAAAATGCCTGCCGCAAAAAATTATTGAAAAATATCGTTTTTATTCTCTTTGTCGGTTGAATTATAAACCGTAAAATTATCATATTCATCACAGACTGCAAGAAAAATTTCTTCTATGTTCTTGCTTTTGTTAAGTGCAAGCTGTTTTTTCAGCCAGTTTTCATCCTTTCCGATTGCCGCAAGGTTTTTGTGAAGAATCTGACCATCTAAAATAAGCGAATAAAACGCTTTTTCCTGTTTTGGCTCAAGGTTCAAGTCAGACGGCGTTGCCGGGCGGTCACAAGATTTCGGAAGAAACGATATTTTGCCGTTTTCTTCAATTACGGCGGTTTGCACCTGCGATAAATCAAAATATCCCGCAAGCCTGCATTCCATTAAAAATTCGTTTATGTCAAGCTTTGATTTTGCAAAATTATTCCTAAACAGCGTTCCGTTGTCGTACAGTATAAGCGATTTTCCCGTAAAAAAACGGCGCATTGCTAACGATTTGTTTGTAAGATAGGCAATAAGAACCACCACAACGGTATACACAACCATGGCAATAAGCGGGTCAAAAAAGTCGGGTACTTCGTCTGTTGCCATTTCTGCGGCAATAGAGCCGATTGTTATGCTGTTTATATAATCAAACATATTAAACTGCGAAATTTGCTTGTTGCCCATAATTTTTGTCAGCAAAAACAATACGATTATTGAGCTTAAAGATGTAGAAACAATTTTTAAAAAATACATTTTTGCGCCGCCTTTCAACTGCGTTTTATGATATTATGCGCACTTTTGGAAAAAATAATCAAAAATAACAGTATAAAAGTCAGACAAATAAAAAAAGAGCGGCTTAAAATCCGCTCTTTAAAAAATATGTTTTTACAGCTCAATCCATTTTTGCTCGTCGGCAGATTTGCACAGAGCGTCCAAAACCCCCTGAAGTTTTACGCCGTCCGAAACGTGCGGAGCATACTGACATTCTTTTCCGTTTACAAGGTCGATAAATGTCTGTTCCTGCTGCACAAAAAATTCTTTCGGAACGTCAATGGTATGAAGTCCGTTTGCCTTGATATCAACCTCGCCGATACATACGCCCAGAACTTCGGGGTTGTTGAGATTGAATGAAATAACGCCTTTTGTAGCATACACGTCAAATTTAATTGTGTTTACGTTTCCGATTGCGCAGCGTGTTATAAGAAAGTTTGCAACGGCGCCGCTTTTCATTTCGCCGATAAAGCTGCAGTAATCGTCGGTTTCGACAGGTGCATATTCCTCGCTGTCAAGCTTTTTGCGCTCTTTTACAACGATTTTTGTCTGTGCGCAAACTTTTTTTAAATCGCCGGCAAGAAAAGTTGCAAGGTCGATAAGGTGTACGCCCAAATCGCCGAGAACGCCTGTTCCCGCATACTTTTTGACAAAACGCCAGTCAAGGCGTCTGCCTTCCATAAATGCGCTTGATTTAAGATATTCAACATTGATTGAAATAATATCGCCGATAAGATTATTTTCCATAATCCACTTTGCAAAACGCACTGCCGGTTTGAAACGGTATGACATACACATCATATTTACGGCATTTGTTTCTTTTATTGCGTCAGTCAGTTCGCCCGTATCGGCAAGGCTTACGCTCAGCGGTTTTTCAACATTGATGCTCTTTCCGGCACGCACTGCGTCTGCCGCCATTTTTACATGAAGATAATTCGGTGTGCAAACTTCAACTGCGTCAACCTCAGGGCAGGCGATTAGGTCTTTATAATCCTTAAATCTGTATTTTTCATCAATTTTCAAATCGTCGCCGACCTTTTTCAGCGTCTTTTCGTCAATATCGCAAATTGCGGTTATAACGGCGTCGCTGCACTCTTTAAGCTGCGGAATGTGAACGTTCTGTGCTATACCGCCGACGCCTATAATTCCTACTTTTACCATTTTAAACCCTCCTTAATTTTTAATATAGGTATGCTTTCTGAGCGAATCGTCCATACCTTCAAATTTATCTTTTACCTTTTCTATAGCCTCATAGTGACCGAGCGTAGGCTTGGGACCGTTGTTCGGTTTTGCCCAGTATACGGCATTTTCAAGTATTTTTGTTATATCCTCACGCCAGTAAATGGGGTATTCCTCGTGTCCCGAACGGAAATAAAATATCTTGCCGAGGCCTCTTTTGTAGCAGCAGCCGCTTCTGAACACCTCGCCGCCGGAAAACCAGCTTATAAACACAAGCTCGTCCGGTGTGGGAATTTCAAAACGTTCGCCGTAGGTTTCTTCCTGGGGAATTTCAATGTATTCGGGAAGTCCGCTTGCAATCGGGTGCGAAGGTTCTATTACCCAAATACGTTCAGTTTCGTCGTTTTCTCTCCATTTTGAGCGGCAAACTGTGCCCATAAGCTTAACAAACGGCTTGCTCAAATGACCGGAATGAAGGACGATAAGACCCATTCCGTCAAGAACTCTTGCCTTAACCTTTTCCGCAACCTCATCCGATACCTTACTGTGCGCAATGTGACCCCACCAGATAAGCACATCCGTAGTGTTGAGTACATCGTCCGTAAGACCGTGCTCCGGCATATCGAGCGTGGCGGTTCTGATGTTAAATTCTTCGTTTCTGCCAAGCATTTTCTTTATCGCCATATGTATGCCGTCGGGATAAATTTTTGCAACAGTTTCGCTTTGCTTTTCGTGAACAAATTCGTTCCATACCGTAACGTTAATCATAATTGACCCTCCAATAAAGTATTCTGTAATTTCATTATAGCCGAACACACGATAAATACAATAAATTTTTCGAAACAAAAATTACACTATTCGAAACAAAACGTATTGACAAATTATTCTTTGCGCAGTATAATGCTTATATAGATTTTAAGGATGAATGATGTATGTATACAAAAAAATTACAAAATATTGTTTACGAAAACTTTAATATAACTGCGTGCTATGTGCTTGGACAGGAAAGAAGGGGAGAGAGCGCATATTTTTCAACCGTCGGAAAGCCGAGAAAAATAAACGGATTTTTCTATTTCTACGGCTGCGACTGTGAATATACGCTCAAAAACGGCGAAAAAAAGTTTGCAAAAAAGGGTGATGTTGTGTTTTTGCCTCCGTTTTGCGAATATGAATCCCGTTTTTCAAATTCGGACAACAAATTTGTTGACTGCATATTGTTAAACCTCCTGTTTTCGGATGATTCGGGAAAAGAATTTTTTCTTTCGGATGAGCTTTGCGTGTTTACACCTGGCGACAGCGAGCTTATTAAACGGAAATTTTTCAATATACTAAACCTTTACAGCAGACCCATAAAAAACACTGCCGAGTTGAAATCTGTTTCATACAAAATACTTTCATATTTCGCAACAGCAAACAAGGAAATTAATCTTGATACAAGCCGATATAAGTATATTGCAAAAGGAATAAGATATCTTGAAACCGATATAAAACAGGAAAAATCAATCGAAGAAATTGCGGCAATGTGCAACGTAAGCTCTGCATATTTCAGAAAGCTGTTTAAAGAGTATTCTTCCTTATCTCCGATAAATTTCCGTATACGAAAAAAACTTGATATGGCAAAAGATATGCTGACAAACAGCGCAATGAGCATTGTTGAAATAAGCGATTATCTCGGATTTGAAAATGTAACGTATTTTACAAGACTTTTTAAATCTTATGAAAAAATTCCGCCCGCAAAATACCGTAATGTCGCACATTTAGTTAACAATAACAAAATTATGTAAACCAAATTCACACAAACTAAGCCGAACAAACAACTGTTCGGCTTAATTATTTATAAAAATCATCTTTAATTTTTTCCAATGCCTTTTTTTCAATTCTGGACACATACGAACGTGATATATTAAGCTTTTTTGCAATTTCGTTTTGTGTAAGAGGTGACGTTCCGCAAAGACCGTACCGCAGCTGCAAAACCGTGCTTTCACGCTTTGCAAGCCGTCTTTTCATACATTCATACAGCCTTTTAACCTGCATTTTTAAATCTACTTTGTCAAATACGTTTTCATCCTCGTCGTAGAGCTTATCAATCAGCGATACCTCGTTTCCGTCCTTATCCTTTCCGATAGGTTCCTGCAAAGACACATCTGCACTCCGCTTTTTTTCTGCCCGAAAATGCATAAGAATTTCGTTGTCTATGCACTTTGCCGCATAGGTTGCAAGCCGTGCGCCTTTATCCATATCGAATGTGGTAATCGCCTTTATCAGACCGATTGTTCCTATTGATATCAAATCGTCCGTTTCTGCGCACCTTTCCGAATATTTTTTTACGATATGCGCCACCAGACGCAGGTTTCTCTCTATAAGTATGTTTTTCGCTTCGTTATCGCCGTTTTTGTATCTTAAAAGATATTCTCTTTCCTCCTTTGGGGTAAGCGGCTTTTTGAATGTTTTTGCGCTCGATACAAAAAGCGTCAGAAAACACATATGCGGCAAAATTCCCAAAAAAGTCAGCATTCTAAGCACCTCCGATATTTTAATTATATGCCTTGCCGCTTATTTGTGTGTTTGTCTTTAAAAATATTTTTTATACAAAATGTAACAAAATCCGACATTTTTTCATATTATACACTACAACACAAAAGAAAGGAGGTAAACCTAAATGAACGAATTTGACAGACCTAAAGATTTTCCCGCTGTAGGTTATCAGGAAGTTGATGTTTGCGTACCTGTAACCGTAAAGCCGTTTGCAAATGTTTTGGCTCCGAAAATCAAATGCGTGGGCACACCCGTTGTATGCGCAGGAGAAGGAGAGTGCAAGGGCAATTGCGGAAATGTTTGCAAGTTTACAATCAGTCAGAAAATAAAGGTTGAAATTCCGGTTATTTTCGGCGCAAAGGCAGAGGTTGGCGCCGCTGCCATTGATTGTGACGGCGTAGGCGTTGACAGACCCGAGCCGTGTTGCTGCAATAAATAACATTAACTGAACAATATGCACCTTTAAGGGATGAAATTAACCTCCTTTAAGGTGCATACCATTTTTAAATCTTATATCTTTTTTGCTTTACGGATTTCGTATAATATATTTTCCGTTTTTTTGCAGCGGATTTATGTTGTTGTGCGACACAAACGTTTCAAACAATGCCGATATAATCTCCCAGGTTGCCTTGTCAACAACGCCGGTTTCTTTTATTCCGGCTGTGTTTTGAATTTCTATTACGGCTTTTTGCGTCCTTTCGTCAAATTTTCCGCTTATTTCAATTTCGGGTATGTTTGAAAGATGAGCGCCGAGCGCAGTAATCATTGCCTGAATAACATATACAATGCCGTTTTCATCATCGTTTTTAATCACAAAATGCGGTGACGGAAAAACGCTTGTTCGCTTAGGCTCGGCATATTTTTTGAGCGTATTCTTATACTCCGAATAAATACGGTTCCAGGTTTCGTTGTCTATAATTCCCGATTGCGGCAGGTTAAAAACTCTTTGAAATTCCGTTACGGCATTCTGCGTCTGATTGCCGAAAATTCCGTCGGGAATAATTTTCGGGATATCATTATCATATGAAACCCGTCTTAAAAAGGTTTGAACATTTCTTATCGGCTTGTTCACCGCCGAACGTGTTGTAAGCATATTTTTCCTCCTTTGGCATATGGGTCAAGTACTGCGTTTTTAAAATATCGATTTCTAAGCCATACGAGTTTAGAAATTTTTGACGCCTAACTGTCCGTGTCGCCCAAACCAAGCTCCGATTTGGGATATTGCGTCGGCGCAATCGAATTGTTTGACACAAGCTGACGGTAAACACGGTTAATTTGCCTTAAGGTTTCGGCATCCAGAATTCCCGTCTGCGGCAAATCGTTGGTTTTTTGAAATTCTCTGAGCCTCATCTGAATTTCCCGTGTAAATGCGCCGTTTGCCATAATTTTAGTGTCATTAGATGAGGCAATATCGTTAAGCCGCTCCTGCACGTCACGCACATTGCGGTTCACATCTCCGTAGTTCAAATTAAGGCTGTTAAGATATGTCATTTCTTTTTCAATCGGGTTCATAGCGTCGTTTAATGCGTCACGTATGCCTATAAACGTCTGATACAAAACATCCCAGGTTTTTTCGTCAACAATGCCGGTCTGCGGCAGCGAATACATTTTTTGCAGCTCCTTTACCGCATTTGCGTCTGTCTGCGTAAAACGTCCCGTAAATTTCACGGTAGGTATATTGGGATAAAACCACGACACCGCCTGAAGAAGATACTGGGTGACATATACCTTTTCGCCGGTATTTCCAACCTCGATTGCGTCCGGATATTCAAGCGATGACGAAAAATATCTCTGTCCCTCGGAATTAATTTCGGAAAGCCCCGTCATTCCGGTATAAAGGTAAATAAGCTTATACCAAGTTGCCTTGCCTACAATGCCATCGGGGGTGAGATTAAAAATTTGCTGGAAGGTTCGCACCGCACGCTCTGTCGACTCGCCGAAACGTGAATCAACAGCAACCTTCGGAATAAGCGGATAATCCTCGGAAACACGGTTAAGCGCAATCTGCACAACCGCCACATCACGGGAATACTCGCCGAGCCTTACCGGCGCCGTGTAAGACATACGCACATTTGAAATGGGGGCGTTGCTCACAATTTCTATGTTATTACCGTAATAATACCGCAGTATCTGAACAGAATTTCGTCCCTGCTCGGCAAGATACTGGCTTCCCCACTGAGAAAGACCGTCGCAGGTGACGGTTGTTCCGTTGCAGTATTTTGTTGCAAGCGGCTCGGCATTTCCTATCCGCCGTATGTACGAATTGAAAATCTCGTCAACAATATTGCTGATATTTTCAAAGATATTCCGTCCGTAAATAAATTTCTGGTCAATTGCCGTTGAATTTGTAATGTTGAAAGAATAACCCTGACTGAAGTAATATTCGGTGTAAACTCTGTTTACGGCAAACGAAATCTGCGCATAGATGTTTGCGGTTATCGCCGATTCGTTCCAGGTAGGATAAATCTCGCTTGATGCAACATTCTTTATATAATCCGGAAACGTGACGGTGACGTTCTCTGCGTCCGACGACGGCGGGCCTAAGTGCACCGTTATGTATTTCGGAATGTACGGAAGTATTGGTGTGGGCACAAAAACATCTCCTTAACTTTTATAAATTCTGGCTTGTGATATCTATTGTTTCGTAAATTCCCGAAGGGTCGGCATCCTCCTCAACCGGCAGCACGTTAACCTCCTGAATGGAGGTCTGATTTGCAAAAATCTGGACGTTTTTTATATAAGTGGTATAGTAGAGCGGATGTGATATAACTATATCACACGCAAAGAAACGGTCGTCGGAATTTATGTCGTTTTGTGAGTTTTCTTCGTCGGGCGTGTCAAATTCAATTTCAGAAGTTTTTCCGTTTTCGTCGGTTAGCTGCGTTTTTAAAAGTATGCTTGCCGCACCGTCGCTTTTTAAGAAATTCACGTGTGCTCCCATAATGGGTATCTGCGCCTTGGAAAGGGTTACACGTACAAAGATTTTACCTTTCTGAGCCAAAAAAATCACCTCTTTTAAAACTACATAATTAATATTATGAATCTTTTTGGTGGAATATGAAAAATTTATTTTTTATACCCGCAGCACTTGACATTTTATATTCGATATTGTATGATAATGTTAACGATGATAATATAAGGGAATGTCATAATTGATAAATTTTATAATCCGAAAATTTGTGCCCAATTTTGAAAATGTTACCGACAAAAATGTGCGTGAGCGCTACAGTGTGCTTGCAGGCGTTTTGGGAATTTTCAATAATTTTATTCTCTTTGCCGTAAAAATTCTGATAGGGCTGTATATTAACAGCATTGCTGTAGTATCGGACGCTTTTAACAATTTATCCGATATTGCTTCGTCGCTTTTGAGTGTTATAAGTGCAAAAATGAGCAATATGCGCCCTGACAAGGAGCATCCGTTCGGACACGGGAGAATTGAATACATTGCTTCGCTTTTTGTTGCGGCAATTATATTCTTTGTGGGCATAACGCTGCTTAAAACTTCCGTTGCCAAAGTTTTCAGCCCTGAAGAGCTTAAGTTTAATCCGTATCTTATGCTCATTCTGTCGCTTTCGGTTTTTATTAAAGTGTGGATGTTTTCGTATAACAAATATATCGGCAAAAAAATAAATTCAAGCGTGCTTTGCGCAGCGGCGGAAGATAGTTTAAACGACGTGTGGGCAACACTTGCGGTAATTGTATCCACCGTTGTCGGGCTTTTTACAACGTTCCCGGTAGACGCAGTTTTGGGTGTGGGCGTTTCGGTGCTCATTTTAATTTCGGGTTTTGGCATTGCCAAAGACACCATAGACCTTCTTTTGGGAAAAGCGCCCGATAGGAAGCTTTCGGAAAAGCTTCGCCAAATTATCTTAAGCGGCGAAAGAATACAGGGTGTGCATGACCTTATTGTTCACGATTACGGTCCCGGAAGGGTTATTGCGTCGGCGCACGCAGAGGTGAAGGACACCGAAAATATTGTTGAAATTCACGAGATTATTGACGCTCTTGAAAATAAAATAGAAAAAGAACTCGGGATTGTTATGATTATACATACCGACCCCATAAATGTTGACTGCGAGCGCACAATAAGCTTCAAACGAAAGGTTGAAGAGGTTGCAAAAGATATAGACAAAAACCTTACCATACACGATTTTCGCATTACAGACGGAAAGGAAAATATAAATCTTATTTTCGACATTGTTTTTCCGTATGAATACGATGATGATGCGTGTCACAAAATTGTGTTTGAAATTATGGACAGAATGAAAACGTATGATTCAAGAATTAATATAGTTGCAAAAATTGACCGCTCATACTAAATAAATAAGAAGGAGAGTAACAAATGAGATTTTACGAAAATCCGAAAAAAGTATCGGAAAACAGAGAAAAACAGCGTGCGTACTACATTCCTGAAAACAAAGGCGCATACACGCTCCTTAGCGGTGAATGGAATTTTAAATACTACAGCCGTGACGTTGATTATGACGAAAACAACAACGACTGGGATAAGGTAAAAGTGCCGTCCTGCTGGCAGACTACGGGATATGAAAAGCCGAATTACACAAACGTGGCGTTCCAGTTCCCGGTTGACCCTCCGTATGTTCCGGACGACAATCCGCTCGGCGTGTATATGCGTGAGTTTGAAATAGAAAATACGGATTTAAAACACTATATTGTTTTTGAGGGCGTTTCGTCGTGTCTTGAGCTTTACATAAACGGCAAGTATGTGGGTTTCAGCCAGGGCAGCAGGCTTCAGGCTGAATTTGATATTACAAAGTATGTAAAAGCGGGCAAAAACACCGTTACCGCAAAGGTTGTAAAATGGTGCTGCGGAACGTATCTTGAGGACCAGGACGCATTCAGATGCAATGGTATTTTCCGTGATGTTTACCTTCTGGCACGTCCTGAGGGTCACATAAAGGACATAAGCGTTACAACCGAAAAAAACAAGGTTAATGTGGTGTTTGACGGCAGTGCAAACGTTAAGCTTTACGACAACGGCAAGCTTCTTGATGAAAAAAAATGCAGCAAAAAAGCGGTGTTCAGCGTTGAAAATCCAACATACTGGAATGCAGAAAAACCGTATCTTTACACTCTTGTTTTTGAATACAAGGGCGAGATAATATCCATAAAATTCGGTTTTGTTACAATAAAAATTTCGTCGTCAAAAGAGCTTTTAATCAACGGTGAAAGCGTTAAGCTCAAGGGTGTAAACCATCACGACACTTCGCCCGTTAACGGCTGGTATATGACGGATGAGGAAATTTTAAAAGACCTTCATCTTATGAAAAAACTCAACATTAACACCATCCGCACTTCGCATTATCCGCCGTCGCCGAAATTTTTGAACTACTGCGACGAACTGGGATTTTACGTTATACTCGAAAATGATATGGAAAGCCACGGTTTTTGTATCAGGTACGGAAAATACCACTTTGACGCACTCGAAAAAATATGGCCGTGTTCAAATCCCGACTGGAATTTTTATTTAAACGAACGTATGGAACGCACCGTAAACCGTGACAAAAACCACCCTTCAATATTTATGTGGTCAGTCGGAAATGAGAGCGCTTACGGCATTAATATGCGCAATATGTTAAATCTTATAAGAAAAATGGACAAAAAACGGCTTCTTCATTGTGAGGATGCGTGCCGTCAGGAGGAATTTCCGCAGGAATTTGAGCCTGTTGACGTATATTCAAGAATGTATCTCCCGATTCCGGAGTGCATTGAATATGCCGAAAACAAAGACAACCGTCTGCCGGTTTTCCTTTGCGAATATTCTCATGCAATGGGCAACGGTCCCGGAGATGTTTACGATTATGTTGAGGCATTTTACGCTCACAAAGCGTTTATCGGCGGCTGCATATGGGAATGGGCAGACCACGTTGCCATGGATAACGGCGTGCAGAAATACGGCGGAGATTTCGGCGATTTGACGCACGATTATAACTTCTGCTGCGACGGAATGGTATTTTCCGACAGGTCGCTCAAGGCAGGCTCTTACGAAATAAAAACCGCTTATCAAAACATTAAAACAGCCTTTAAAAACGGCAGAGTAAGCATTACAAACCGTTTTGACTTTACAAATCTTAACGAATATAAATTTAAATTTGACGTTGAGGTTGACGGCAAAATTATAAAAACATTTGAAAAGAAATTTGATGCTGCGCCGAAGAAAACGGTCAGCTTTGACCTTGAGTGCGAATTGCCGAAAATATGCAAATACGGCGCTTATCTTAACATTTTTATGTATGATGAATCGGGATACGAGTGGGCGCGATATCAGCACAGCCTTAATGTAAAGACGGAAAAAGTAATCGTTCCCGAAAAGCTTGCAGAGCTTAGCGAAGATAAGCTTTCAATCACAGCAAAAGGCGACGGATTTGAATACAGTTTTTCAAAACAGTACGGCAATTTTGAAAGCATAAAAAAAGGCGGCGAGGAAAAGCTTCTTGATGTTGTAAAGCTCGGCGTATGGCACGCACCGATGGACAATGAGCGAAAAAATAAGTATTATTGGGGCGGATATGAAAATTCGCAGACGGGATATAACTTGAACAAGCTGTTTTCAAAAGTATATTCTTGTGAAATTAAAAACGGCAGAATTGTTGTTTCGGGTGCGCTGGGCGGCGTTGCAAGAATTGTGTGCTTCAAATACACGCTTACTGTTTCGATATACGAAAACGGCGATATCAACTTTGATTTAACCGGTGTCAGAAATGAAAAAATTGACTTTTTGCCGAGGCTCGGATTTGAGTTTAAACTCCCGGAAAATGACGATAAATTTACATATTTCGCATACGGCGACGGCGAAACTTATTCCGATTTGCACCATTATGCACGAATGGGACTTTACAAAAGCAACGCAGATAACGAATATGTAAATTATGTTAAACCGCAGGAACACGGAAATCACTACGGCGCAAAAATGCTCGATATTGAAAATTCGTTAAAATTTGCAACCGACAGCCGATTTGAGTTCAATGTTTCGCACTACAATGCCAAAACTTTGGAATATGCAAAACATACGGACGAGCTTGTGAAGGATAAAGCTACAAATGTTCGTATTGATTATAAGGTGTCGGGTGTCGGCTCGGCCTCATGCGGTCCGCAGCTTGCAGAAAAATATCAGTTAAACGAAAAGAATATAAAAATGAATTTCTGGATTAAGAATAAATAAGAAATTGTGGCTAAAAGCGCTGTATTTATATAAAAATACAGCGCTTTTCTTGATTGAATAACATTTGTAAGAGAAGATTAGCTTATTTTAAGAGTTCTTATGGCGTAAATTAAGTTTACAATAACAAAGTTATGTAAACTTAATTTTAAAATATAAACATTGAAGTAGGGGATAAAAAGCACTGTTTTTATACCAAAAACAGTGCTTTAAAATTACTTTTCCAATTCAACTTTTGCGAGCGGATTTTTTTTCGCTGCATTTTCCATAAAATCATCACTTACGTGGGTGTAAATCTGCGTTGTGGAAAGGCTTTCGTGACCGAGAATTTTCTGCAAAGTTCGCACATCCACATTCCCGTCACGATACATTATTGTGGCCGCAGTGTGCCTTAGTTTATGCGGAGTGTAGACTGATGCGTCAATGCCTGCGAGTTCAAAATACTTTTTTGCCAGTCTTTCAACACTTCGTCCGCTGATGCGTACAGATTTACTGCTCAGAAACAGAGCGTCCTTATAATCTTGCCTAACGCCGTCAACAGGGCGTTCTTCAAGGTATTTTTTTATTGTGTCAATGCATAAATCGTTGATAAAAACTATCCGTTCCTTGTTGCCTTTACCGATAACCTTAAGCGTTTTTTTCTTAAAATCGATATCGCTTATATTAATCCCGACAAGTTCCGAAAGCCTTAATCCGCACGTCAAAAACAGCATAAACATTGCCAAATCACGCTGTTTATATTTGCCGTCAATTATCTTTAAAAGTTCAACGCTTTGCTCTAATGACAAATATTTCGGCAGCCTTTTTTTCAGCTTCGGTGTTTCAAGATTTTGTGCAGGATTTTCGGCGATTGATTTTTCCTTAATATACAAATATTTAAAAAACGAGCGCAGACTTGCAACTTTTCTTGCTCTGAAGCTGTCACTCGAGGAATGTTCGTTATTAACATATGCCATATAGGCATATAAGTCGTCAAGCGTTAATTTTTTTATATCGTCAAAATTAAAATCCTCAATATCAATTTTTGAAAAATCCGAAGGCGGAATTTTTTTATTAGTCATTTCAAGATAACGCAAAAATGTGCGCAAATCATAATAATACTGCGTGACGGTGTTGTTTGATTTTCCTTTTATAACTGACATATATGTAAGATAATTCTTTAAAAAAATCGGACATTTTGAATATATAACCGATAAAGACGGCATTTTAACCACCTCCCACGTCGTGAAATTTTAATTTCACGACATTATATGTATTGTTTCCCCTGCAAATAAGTTTCGCATTTTTAAAGCTCAGCGCTTAGAATTTGAAAAAGTAGAACGCAAGCTGTAACAATATAAAAAGAAAAACTATCAGCCGCAAAAATTTTCTTTCACGTTTACGCACCTTCCACGGCAGCGTTTTGGGTTTAAACGTTATCTTATTATTAAGCCTCAGCGCCGCAGTAAGCGTTGCCGCAAAAATTATCAGCAAAATAAGCACCGTCAAAAACGGACTTCTGAATAAGACTGTTTTGGAGCCGCTCCATTTTTGCAAAACGACGTACTGTATGAAAAGTGTTGTGAAATTGTTTGTAAAATGCGCAAGCATACCAAGATATAGCGAGTCGAATTTCAAAACGATAAACGAAAGAAAAATTCCTATTATAAACTGCGGCACAAAAGCTGTAAGTGAATTATGCATTATCGCAAAGACAAAACCGCAAAACAGAATTGCTTTTTTACTGCCGTAAATATTTTCGTAACTTGTAAGCACCGCTCCTCTGAAAAGCAGTTCTTCAAAAACAGCCGGCATAAGGCACACAAAAATTATGTCGAGAATAAATTCAAAATTTGTCTGTGGTAAACCAATATCTGTAAGTGAATTGGAATTATTTGTAAATAAAACGTTGCCTATAGCGGTTGTTGCAAAGCTTAATATCAGATTTGCGCAAACAGCAAGAACAATGCATAATAAAATGTTAAGAAATGACGGCTTGGTATTTCGGGCAAAGCCTTTAAAACCTTCACGGCTCATAAAGCAGCACACCATTGCCGGAATAAAAATCGGTATTATCTGCGTCAGAAAAATCTGAACGTAGTCGGATAACGAGTCGGCAAAAAAGGTGCCCAAAACCACACTGAGCGCTGCTTGCAGCAAAAATACAATCAGTAAAATCAAGTTCATTTTAAAAAATCCTTTTCTCTGAAATAACGCAGTCCATCTTCACGTCAAATTCCGATGCGTCAATTTTGTTCGCAATCTGAAAATCATAACATACCCCAATCTTAAACATTGGGTTTTCAGCCAAAAATCTGTCGTAATACCCTTTTCCGTGCCCTACTCTATTGCCCGATTTGTCAAATCCTATTCCGGGAACGAGGCAGCAATCGGGAAAAATTTTTGGTTTTTTATAAATTTTTGGTTCGCATATATTGTATAAATTCTTGTAAAATTCAAAGTCGGACGACTCAATCTGCGCAGGAATTATATTCGTATCAGGTGTGCACACAGGTACCGAAACCGTCTTTCCTTCCGCAAGAAGCCGGCTTATAAGATTCGTCAGGTCGACCTCGCCCATATGGCTTACATAACACAAAATACTGCTGTAATTTGAAATTTCGGCATAAATTCTTTCGCAGATTATCTTGCTCATTTTAAAGATTTCATCCTTTGAAAGAGCTGTTCTCTGCGCTTTTAATATTTTTCTTAACTTTGATTTATCAGTTATACAGCATTTCATCTTTCAACTCCGTCGCAATCTTTGCACCCTTAATTTTTTCAACAAACGCAAGCGCAAATTCGTGCGCTGTACCGGGGCCCTGCGAAGTTATAATATTTTCGCAGACGCACACACGCTCGTCTTTTTTTACATCCGCTTCCTTAAGTTTGTCCCAAAATGCAGGATTCGCAGTTGCGCATTTTCCTTTCAGAATACCGAATTCAGAGAGCGCATACGGCGCTGCACAAATCGCCCCGACAAGCTTTTTCCGGTTGTTAAGGCTTATAAAAAGCGACTTTACAAATTCGCTTTCCGCAAGATTGTATGTCCCCGGAAGTCCGCCGGGAAGCGCCGCACCATCAACCGAGTCAATATCAACTTCAGAGCAGGTTAAATCAGCGCAAAAACTTATTTTATGCGAGCCTGTCACGTTTTTATTTTCGGTTACCGAAACGGTTTTGACATCAATCTGCGCACGTCTTAAAATATCAGCAAATGTAATTGCTTCAATTTCTTCAAATCCGTCTGCCAGCATTAATAAATACATAAAATCACCTTATTTAATAAAAATTATAGTATTTTTTTCAACCATATGATGCGGTCTGTAAGACATTTTAGCCTTTCTTATGCCTTCAAGTCCCATATCCTCTTCACGGTTTACAAATTCAACGTCCTGCCATTCGTTCTTAATATAAAGGTTGTTTATCATAGTGTAAGCGCCTTCTATGCTTGTATCCGCCTTTTCAATATGCACGACGCACGAATTTTTAAAATACCGCTCCCCTATTGTAAATGCTGCAATTTTGCCGTTAACAAAAAGTGCACCGCCGACAAGACCCAATTTTTCATAATTTTTAAAACATTCGCTTATGACTGTAAGCTCATTTTTATAATCAATATCGCTCGGCAAATACTTTTCCAAAAGCCATTTATTCACGTTTTCCATACACTCGTCAAACATTGAAGGCTCAAGCTTTTTATATTCAAAATTCTCATACAAAGCCAAAAACTTGTTTATATGATTTCTTTTGGAATGAAGCTTTTTGCCGTTTAAATTTGTGAGCGACTCGGCGGTGTATACATAGTCAAACAAGCTTCTGTCAGGATAAATTTTGGTTTCGCTTTCATATGCGCTGCGTACCTTTTCACACGCTTCGTTGGTTACACTCTCAAAAATCAAATTCTGTCCCTGAGATTTAAAGTATTCTCTCAATTTGCCTGTAACTGTTTTCAAATCAAAATTTCCAAACGGATAGCAAGCCGCAATTCTGCCGTCCGATTTTGTGTAAACAACGCACAAAGCACTGTCACATAAGCAAAAGCGTGTGTTTGATATGTTTCGCCAAATAAACAGATTGCCGAACACCGCCTCACAGTTTTCATATTCGTTGTTAATATACCTGTCAAAGATTTCTTTATCGTCGATTGAAATAGTCTTAAATTCCATTTTTATGCCTCCGCTTTCTATATTATAACAAATCCGTTCAGAAATTTCAAGTAAAAGCCGTTTAAAAGTATAATTTTGGTTTACATAACTATATTATTGTTAACATAATTTATATTTTACATAAACAAAACTTCCTTGCGTAATGCAAAGAAGCTTTATTTCAAACTATTTTTTATCTGTTATAATTCTATCGATTTTTATTTCGGCATAACTGTCGGTAATTGCAATACATTTTCCGCAGTTGTCACATATCTTTTCTCTGTCCAGGTCGCATCTGTCGCATTCGCCGCAATTATCGCACAATTTTGTTTCATCCAAGACACAAAATACTCTATCCATTTTTGTCACCCTATATGCATTTTTTTACGTATTCAGCTGCCGTCATAACAGCAGCCTTCGCCGTTTCATACGTCAAACCGCCCTGATAAAAAGCGATATACGGCTCTCTTATCGGGCCGTCGGCAGATATCTCTATGGAGGAGCCTTGCGTAAACGCACCCGCCGCCATAACAACCTTACTTTCATACCCCGGCATATCCCAAGCCTCAGGCACAACAAAACTGTCAATCGGAGCGCCTTTTTGTATTCCGCGGCAGAAATTTACCAGCCTGTCTTCGCTCCCGAGCCTCACCGCCTGAATAATATCGGTACGCTTATCGCAAATTTTAGGCATAACATCAAAGCCGAGCCTTTCAAACACACCGGATACAAGCATTGCCGACTTTATGCCCTGATACACGATATGCGGAGCGAGAAAAAGACCTTGATACATAAAACGGTTTTCGCCAAGGCTTGCGCCGCATTCTCTGCCTATTCCGGGACAGGTCATACGATACGAAACAAGCTCTATGCACTTTTTTGTCCCGACAATATATCCGCCGCTGCGGCAAATTCCGCCGCCGGGATTTTTAATAAGCGAGCCTGCGGCAAGGTCTGCGCCGACGTCGCACGGCTCTTTATCTTCAACAAATTCGCCGTAGCAATTGTCAACAAAGCAGATTATATCGCTGTTTACAGCCTTAACAGCCGCTATAGCCTCGCCTATTTCGTCAATCGAAAGAGAATTTCGCCACGAATAGCCCTTGGAACGCTGAAAAGCAACCATTTTGCAGTTTTTATCAATGCACCCCACAAGTGCGCCAATATCAATTTTATCGTCTTTAAGCGGCACTTCCTTATAGTTAATGCCAAAATCCTTAAGCGAGCCGTTGCCGTCATCACCCCGAAGTCCGATAACCTCCTCCAAGGTGTCATACGGTCTGCCGGTTGCGGCAACAACAGTGTCGCCTGGACGCAAAATTCCATAGAAACAAAGCGCAATTGCCTGCGTGCCGTTAACGATATTGTGTCGTACAAGCGCATCTTCTGCGCCGAAAACATCTGCATAAACCATATCGAGCGTATCCCTGCCGCTGTCGTCATAACCGTATCCTGTGCTTGGATAAAAGTGCGCCTCGCATATTTTGTACTTGTTAAACGCACCCAAAACCTTGAGCGAATTGTACTCGCAAATCTGTTTTGCGGTTTCGGCATATTTTTCAACGTCTTTTTCAGCCTCAGCGGTAATTTTTAATATCCCGTCGCTTATGCCGTATGTGTTTTTGTAAAAAGTGTTTATATCCAATATTATGCATCCTAACTAAATTTTATATACGTCCTCTGCTTCAAGAACGTTGACATTCGTGCTGCAAAGCTTTTCCGTAGCCGTCTCGGGATTATCAACCTTAAGCACAACCATAGCTTTTTCGGGAAGATTTCCGAGATAAGCGTACATATATTCTACACTTATTCCGTTTTTGTCAATAGTATCGAGCGCCGCAGCAAGCGAGCCCGCAACGTCGTCAACAGCAATAGCAAGCACATTTGTGGTGCGCACAATAAGACCTGCGTCCTTCAAACATTTAAGCGCCTTGTCAGGGTCGTTCACAATAAGACGCAAAATGCCAAAATCGGTTGTATCAGCAATGGAAAGCGCCCTGATATTTACCTTGTTTTCAGCCAGAATTCTTGTCACATTGGCAAGTCTGCCGCCCTTGTTTTCCAAAAAAACAGAAATTTGCTTTACAAACATAAAATCATTCCTCCCAAAAATTAAATTTTTCTCTTATCGATAACTCTTACCGCTTTGCCTGCACTGCGCTCGATTGATTTAGGCTCAACCAGCGTAATTTTTGCCGCAATTCCAAGGGTGCTTTCAATTTTTTTCTTTATTTCGCTTCCGAGTTTTTCAACGTATTTGATTTCGTCGCTTGCAAAATCTTCTTCGCTGAGCTCAACCTGTATTTCCAGCGTGTCAAGCGCACCTTTTCGGTCTACGATAAGAAGATAATGCGGCGAAGTGCTGCCCATTTCCAAAAGAACGCTTTCAATCTGCGACGGAAATACGTTGACGCCTCTTATAATAAGCATATCGTCGCTTCTGCCGCAAGGTTTGCTCATTTTAACAAGCGTTCTGCCACAGGCACATTTTTCGTAAGAAAGCGAACAAATATCTCTTGTTCTGTATCTTATAAGCGGAAGTCCTTCTTTTGTAATTGTTGTGAAAACAAGCTCGCCAAGCTCGCCCTCGGGCATAGGCTCGCCGGTTTCGGGGTTAATAACCTCGGGAATAAAGTTATCCTCGTTAATGTGCAAACCGTTGTTTTCAATACACGAAAAACTTACACCCGGTCCCACAACCTCGCTTAAACCGTAAATATCAATCGCCGTAATTCCAAGCTCATCTTCTATTTTCCTGCGCATTTCGTCACTCCACGGCTCTGCACCGAAAATACCGTACTTAAGCTTAAGTTCATCTTTTTTAATGCCCATCTCTTTAAGAGTTTCGGCAAGATAAACAACATAAGACGGCGTGCAGGCAATGTGTGTTACGCCGAAATCCACAAGCGTTCTGACCTGTCTTGCAGTGTTGCCCACGCTAATCGGCACAACGGAGGCGCCGATTTTTTCCGCACCGTAATGCGCACCAAGACCGCCCGTGAAAAGGCCGTAACCGTATGCAATCTGAAAAACGGACTTTTTATCTGCCCCTGCCGCAGTAAAAACTCTTGCAACCATATCAGCCCACATTTCAAGGTCGTTTTTTGTATATCCCACAACAGTCTGCTTTCCCGTAGTTCCCGAAGATGCGTGAATTCTTACAATGTCATCCATATCAACCGCAAAAAGACCATACGGATAATTGTCACGCAAATCCTGTTTAACGGTAAAAGGCAGTTTTGTCAAATCGTCAATACCCTTGATGTCCTCGGGTTTTAAGCCGATTTCATCCATTTTTTTGCGGTACGGCGCCTGATGCTCATACACCCTTTTTACAGTTTTCACAAGTCTTTCCGATTGGAGAGCACGCATTTCATTGCGGCTCATACATTCGTGTTTTTCGTCCCAAAATTCCATTGCAATGCTCCTTTACATTAGTGTTCGTAGCCCGCTTCAAAGGCTTTTATATTCAGTTCGGCAAATTTTTGCGGAACGGTTTTTTCAATTGCGTCCAGCCATATTTTTTTGTCAATATCGGTGTTTTTTGCCATATGACCGATAAGAACAACGTTTGCAACCTTGGTGTTTCCAAGTTCGTTTGCATATTTCATAGCGTCAATCGTAAGCACGTTTTTGCACTTTTTCTCAAGATGCGAAATAATATTTTCAGGATATTTAGCAGCGCCTGTAATTACCGGCATAGGGTCAATGTTTTGCGTATTTACAATAAATTTTCCGTCCGGTTTAAGATAAGAAATCCACCTTAGCGCCTCAAGCTCTTCAAAAGCCAGAATTATATCAGCCTCGCCGATATCGATTATTGGCGAATACACCTTTTCTCCGAATTTAACAAACGTTATAACGCTTCCGCCCCTCTGCGACATACCGTGCACCTCAGAAACCTTTACGTCATAACCTCCGCTTATGGCAACTGCGCCGAGAATTCTGCTTGCAAGCAGCGTTCCCTGACCGCCGACGCCTGCGATAATAATATTACTCATTGTCTTCACCGACCTTTCCGATTGCACCGAATTTGCAAATATTTGTGCACATTTTGCAGCCGTTGCAAAGTGCGCTGTTTATAATCATTTCACCGTTTTTCTCGGTAATTGCAGGACATCCGATTTTCATACACATTCTGCATTTTTTGCATTTTTGCGTATCGATATAACATTCTTTTCCATAGTTTACGTTTTTAAGCAAAGCGCACGGACGCTGCGAGATTATAACAGACGGCTCGTTTGCGGCAATTTCCTGTTTTACAACCTTTTCAAAATTGTCAACATCAAACGGGTCTGCAATAACAACCCTGTCAATTCCGACTGCGTTTGCAAGCTTAACAAGATTAACGCTCTTTGTAGGTTCGTTTTTGATTGTGAACCCTGTTGTGGGGTTTTGCTGATGCCCCGTCATTCCCGTGATTGAATTATCTAAAATTATGACGGTTGAGATACCTTTGTTATAGACAATATCTATAAGACCCGTTATTCCGGAATGTATAAAGGTGGAATCGCCTATTACCGCAACGGCATTTTTTGCAAATTCTTCTCCCCTCGCCTTTTGCATACCGTGAACCATACCAATGCTTGCGCCCATACAAACGCACGCATCAACAGCGGATAAAGGAGCCATTGCGCCGAGAGTGTAACATCCGATATCTCCGCTGACGGTAAGTTTTAATTTACTGAGAACATAAAACATACCCCTGTGCGGACATCCCGGACACATAACCGGCGGACGCACCGGAACGGATATGTCGGATTTCATTATATTATCGTTTTTAACTCCGCAAAGTTTTTCTCTTATCATAGAGGCGCTGTATTCGCCCAAAAGCGTAAACAGGTTTTTGCCTTCAACAAAGGTTTTGTGCGCTTTGCAAAATTCTTCGATAAACGGGTCAAGTTCTTCAAGAACAACAACTCTGTCAACATTTTTTGCAAACTCCGAAACAACATCTTCGTTTATGGGATTAACCATTCCGAGCTTTAAAAAGCTTGCGCCTGGTACAGCCTCTTTTGCATACTGATATGTAATTCCGCTTGTGATTATGCCGAGTTTTTTATCGCCGTATTCAATTTTGTTAAGAGAGCTTGTTTTTGCAAATTCCTTCAAATCAGCACATCTTTGCTCAACAAAAACGTGTCTTTTTTTAGCCATTGCAGGCATCATAACATATTTTGAAGGGTCTTTGACCATTTCTTTAAGCTCAACACTTTCGCGCTCGCCAACCTCAACAAGGCTCTGCGAATGTGCAACCCTGGTTGTAAGGCGCAAAATAACCGGTGTGTCGAATTTTTCGCTTATTTCAAACGCTTTTTTCATAAATTCCTTACATTCTGCGCTGTCGGACGGCTCAAGCATAGGCACTTTTGACGCCTTTGCATAATTTCTGCTGTCCTGCTCGTTCTGCGAACTGTGCATACCGGGGTCGTCTGCCACAACTATGACAAAACCGCCGTTAACACCCGTATATGAGCTTGTAAAAAGAGGGTCTGCCGCAACGTTTAAACCCACGTGTTTCATACACGTCATACTTCTTGCACCTGCAGTCGAAGCGCCTATCGCAACCTCGCAGGCAACCTTTTCGTTCGGCGCCCATTCGCTGTAAACGTCGTCGTATTTAGAAATAAATTCGGTAATTTCGGTGCTGGGCGTGCCCGGATAAGACGAAACCACCCTGACCCCTGCCTCATATGCGCCGAGTGCAACAGCCTCATTGCCAATCATCAATCTTTTCATATTTAAAACTCCTTATTTTCTTAAATCGATTACCCTTTTTGCCTTGCCTGCCGTGCGCTCAATGGTCTGAGGCTCAACAAGTTTGATTTTTATATCAAGTCCAAGAACTGTTTTAATTTTGTGTTTTACGGTGCGTTCAAGCTTTTCAAGCTCGCTGAATTTTTCGAGCAGACTATCGTCGTTAAGCTCAACCAAAACCTCCATATCGTCAACAAAACCAACCTTTTTGACGATAATCTGGTAATACGGAGCAATTCCTTTTGTACCGAGAAGTGCGCTTTCAATCTGCGACGGAAATACGTTAACACCTTTAATTTTAAGCATATCGTCACTTCTGCCCTGAATTTTTGCTATTCTCGGCGTTGTGCGTCCGCATTTGCAGGGCGATTTGTCAATATATGTAATATCTTTTGTGCGGTATCTCAAAAGCGGAATACCCTCTTTTTTAATATTTGTAATAACCAGCTCGCCAACTTCGCCCTCGGGCAGAACAGCGCCGGTAACAGGGTCGATTATTTCAACGATAAACAAATCGTCCGATACGTGCATACCGCACTTGTGAGTACATTCGCCCGCAACACCGGGTCCCATAATTTCGCTTAAGCCGTAATTTTCGGTTGCGGTCATTCCCCAGCGTTTTTCTATCTCGACTCTCATCTCCTCGGTAGAGCCTTCCGAACCGAACATTCCTATTTTTAATTTTAAATCTTTCTTTATGTCAATGCCCATCTTTTCGGCAACCTCAGACATATAAAGCGCATACGACGGTGTGCTTACAAGAAGGGTTGTTCCGAAATCCTTCATAAGCATAATTTGCTTTTCGGTGTTGCCTGTTGATGCCGGGATAATTGCAAGACCCACCTTTTCGAGCCCGTAATGCAAGCCGAATCCACCGGTAAACAAACCGTATCCGAACGAAATCTGCGCAATATCATCTTCTGTTGCGCCGGCTGCGCACGCAAGACGTGCAATTGCCTCCGACCAAGTATCAAGGTCATTTTTTGTATAGCCCACAACAGTCGGTTTGCCCGTTGTACCCGACGAAGCGTGAATTCTTACGATATCCTTCATAGGTGAAGCAAAAAGCCCGAACGGATAGTTTTGCCTCAAATCCTCTTTTGTCGTAAAAGGAATTCTTTTTAAATCGTCAAGCGATTTTATACTGTCGGGCAAAACGCCTGCCTTGTCCAACTTTTCTTTGTAGTACGGGACGTTTTTATAAATTCTTTCTACCGTTTCTTTCAGTCTTGCAAACTGAAGCGAATCAATTTCGCCTCTGCCGTCACATTCAATTTTAGGGTTCCAAATCATTTTCCTTCCTTACTTCCTTTCTACATTAAAAATTACTATAAAATTAATTATATCATATTAATTCAAATTTTAAAAGAAAAATTTTTACAAAAATCAATATTTTTCGATATCTTTTTTGCGCAGAAGGTTTTTTGCATACAAAAACGCCGAAGCTTCGCCCTCGTCTGCAAGAATACGAAGCATTTTTTCTATAAGGTCGCTTGTTTCGGGGTGGATTTTTCGCCTCGCCTTTCCTCTTAAAAAGTATTCCAGAGGATGAGCGTCGGTATAATTTTTTCCTTGATAAACCTTGCTTGCCGCAACACGGTCGCACAGCATTTCAACAACGTATTTTGC
The DNA here is from genome assembly GCA_934500875.1 of uncultured Clostridia bacterium. GTDB lineage: Bacteria > Bacillota > Clostridia > UMGS1810 > UMGS1810 > Qingrenia. The sequence continues at coordinate 81,295 of CAKSTL010000004.1, forward strand.
CGGCATTTTAACCGCCGAAACTTCTTTTGTGGAAGGGTTATAATCTGTCCAATACTCAAAATGATGTCTGTTTCTTCCTTTGTGATGCATCCACGCAAGAGAGTACCCCCTATCCGCCCGCTCGGCTTCGTTCGGACTTTTATCTCCTTTATAATACTTTACGCCCGCAAAGAATTCTGTCGGCGAATACTTCGACATATCGTGTGCAAGTCCCTGAAAAAAGATTCCGCACTTTGCTGCGTGTGTGGCAACAAGATATTTATGATAAGTTATTGTTTTAAAATGCCTTAGTGCATTAAACATCTTTCATACCTTCCTAAAAATATATTCCTACATATTATACACCGTTTTTAAAAATTTTTCAATCATAAAATTTGATTTTGCAAGCTGTTTTTTGATATGCCAAATACTGTTTTTAATCCCACATATTGAGGGTTGATATATTTTAAGATATACGATATTATATAGCCATAGGTTGAGGCAAGACAATCTTTATAAGCGGAAAGATATGTTTTTTCTTAACCAATATGACCAACGGCATAAACTGCCGAAAATATAAGGAGGAAGTATTTAATGTTCAACTTCAAAAGACTCATCTCAACAGCCGTTGCTTTTGTAATGGCAGCTTCTGTAATGAGCACCGCTTTTGCTGCAATCCCGAGCGACGTCGCAGGAACAGAATACGAGGAGGCCGCTCAGGTATTGGGAGTTTTAGACATAATGGTTGGCGATAAAGATACAGGAACATTCAGACCTGAAGATACAATTATACGTTCAGAAGGCGCAAGAGTTGCAATATCCGCACTTGGACTTCAGGAAGTAGCTGAAGTTACAAACGGCGCAACAAAATATCCCGACGTTGTTTCAAACCACTGGGCAAACGGTTATATCAACGTTGCAACAGACCAGGGTATGGTAATCGGTGACGATATCGGAACATTCCGTCCCGACGATACAATTTCCTACGCTGAAATGGTAACAATTATGGTAAGAGCACTCGGCTATGAAAAAATGGCAGAATCCAAAGGGGGGTACCCCACAGGTTACCTTGTAACAGCTTCCAATATCGGGCTTACAAAAAATGTACCCGGCAGCGGTGACGAAGGTATCACCAGAGGCAAAGTTGCAAGACTTGTATTTAACGCCCTTACAATCAAGCTTATGGAGCAGGTTGGCTACGGCAGCGACGTTAAATACGAAGTTGTAGACAAAACTCTTCTCTACGATTACCTTGACGTTGAAAAGGTAACCGACCAGGTTAAAGCTGTAGGCTCGTCTGCAATAAACGGCGACAGCAACCTTAAAGATTCTCAGATTCAGATTGGCGACAAGATATACAACATTGCAAACGCCGATGTAAGAGAAATCTTAGGTTTTAACGTTGACGCTTATATTGAAAAAGACGGCAAAACAAACGAAAGAAATCTTCTTGTTGCAATCCCCGTTGAGGGCAAAAATGAATCCGTTAAGGTTGACGCTGACGATATCGAAGAAGTTATAAACGAAGAATCGTCAAAAGCGCTCAGATACTGGGTTAACAAAGACACAGACAAAAATGCGAAGAAAGCAACAATCGCAAACGACGCTAAGGTTATGTATAACGGAAAAGCAGGAACATTTGAAGATTTCAAAGAAATCGAATCCGGCTCTATAACGCTTTTGGACAGTGATACAAACGGCGAATACGATATAGTATTTGTTAACGAAACTGTTAACTATGTTGTTGAAGAAGCGCTTACAAGCACTCACAAGATTGTTGACAAGTACGGCAACAAAACCCTCGTTTTAGACCCTGACGATACAAATATTTCGTTCACAATCGAAAAGGGAAGCGAGTTTATCGGTATAGAAGACCTTAAAGAGTGGGACATTTTAACCGTAACACAGAGCAAGGATAATTCGTTTATCCACATTGAAGTTTCAAGTGAAAAAGTTTCGGGTACTGTAACCGAAAAAGATGGCGAAAAAGTTTATATCAACGGCGAAGGCTACAAAGTTGCGGCTAACTACCCCAACACAATCAGCCTTAACGACAAAGGCACCTTCTACCTTGACGTACAGGGCAAAATCGCCGCTGTTGACGCAGACAGCAGAATCAGCTCAAACTACGCTTACCTTAACAGCATTGAAATGGCAAGCGGCATAAACAAAGTCTTGGAGCTTGAGCTTTTCACAAAAGACGGCAAATCGCTTCTTTTGAAGTCTGCAACAAAGATTAAAGTTAACAATTCGTCCAGCGTTCTTGCAAAAGACGCTCTCAAACAGATTGGCGAAGAACCTCAGCTTATCACCTACGAATTGAATTCTGACGGTGCTGTTTCAAAAATCACAACCGCAAAGAACCTCAGCGGCAAGATTGACGAGGATAACTTCTCTAAGAATATGACGCTTTCAAATGCTGTTTACAAGAGTGCTTCCGGCAAGCTTGTAGCTTCAAACGCAAGCGTAACAGTAACTGACGATACAGTAATTTTCGATATTCCGAACGGCAAAACCGATACGGACGATTATTCAATCAGAGATAAGAAGTTCTTTATCAACGACGACAAATATGATGTTGTTGTATACGATTTGAGCGAAGATTTAAGCGCAGGCGTTCTTGTTGTAACAAGCTCTACCGGTGACGCTGATGAATCCTCCTCTATCGCAGTTGTTGATAAAATCACAAAAACTCAGAACGACGACGGCGTAGATATTGAAAAGCTTTACGCAGTTCAGAACGGTAAAACAATAACAATATCCACAAGCGAAACAGGCGTACTTGTTAAAAATTCCGGCGGTAAATCGGTAAGTCTTGCTCAGGGCGATATCATCCAGTACAAGACAAACGTTAAGGGCGAGATTGAAAAAGTAACTGTTTTGTTCGACGTTGATTCAAAGGGTACTGAGGCTGAAAACGAAATATCCGAGGACTTAAAGACCTACTACGGTAAGGTTACAAAGAAATTCTCCAATTCGTTCAACCTTCAGGTTAACGACGGCGAAGTAAGAAACTTTGCAATCGGTGACGCTGATATTTACTATGTAAATACCAAAACAAACAACAAAAACGTAAGCGTTGGTGATTCGGGCGATATTCAGAAATATGATGAGCTTGATCCCGAGAGAGTTTTTGTAAGAGTTTACAAAGACGAAGTTAAAGAAATCGTTGTTATAAAGTAAGCTCTGTAAATTAAAAAGATGCGGCTTTAGCCGCATCTTTTTTACATAATAAAAGCTTTTTTAAAGCACTTTTTCCAAAAAAGCTTTGGTGCGTTCGTTTTTGGGATTGTCAAAAATTTCAGAAGGCGTACCCTCCTCCACAATTGCGCCGTCCGCCATAAAAATCACACGTTTTCCCACTTCTCTTGCAAAACGCATTTCGTGCGTTACCACAACCATTGTCATACCGCCATCTGCAAGAGATTTCATAACGTCCAGAACTTCGCCGACCATTTCAGGGTCAAGCGCACTGGTAGGCTCGTCAAAAAGCATAACGTCAGGATTCATACAAAGCGCACGCACTATGGCAACCCTTTGCTTCTGACCGCCCGAAAGCTGCGACGGATATGCGTCCGCCCTGTCCTTTAACCCTACCCTGTCCAAAAGCACAAGCGCATTTTTTTCTGCCTCCGCCTTTGATTTTTTCAAAAGTTTAACCGGGCCGAGCGTAAGATTATCAAGAATGTTCATATGCGGAAACAGATTGAACTGCTGAAAAACCATACCCATTTTTCTGCGGTGGATGTTTATATCGGTTTTCGGATCGGTAATTTCTTTTCCCTCAAAAATAACCTCACCGGATGTCGGCATTTCAAGAAGATTAAGCGAGCGCAAAAATGTGGATTTTCCGCTGCCGGACGGACCTATTATAACCACAACCTCGCCCGATTTTATACCTGTCGATACATTATCCAGAGCAACAACCGAGCCGTCAAGATAGTGCTTGCACAAATTTTTTGTTTCTATAAGATAGTTATCGCTCACTTTTTCTCAGGCTCCTTTCAAGTATGCTCACAATTTTTGTAAAGAACATTACAAGCACAAGATAAATAACCGCAACTGCAATAAGCGGCATAAACGCAGAATATGTAGCCGCACGGATTATGTTTCCGCCCATTGTAAGGTCACGGATTGTAACGTAACCTGCAACGGAGGTTTCTTTAAGAAGTACAATAAATTCATTTGCCAAAGCCGGCAGAATATTCTTAAAAGCCTGCGGAATAATGATGTACCACATTGTGCGCTTGTAGTCGAAACCGAGGCTCCTGCCGGCTTCAAGCTGTCCCTGGTCGATTGACATAATTCCCGAACGCACAATTTCCGCAACATATGCGCCCGAATTTATTCCGAATGCAAGAATTGCAACCAAAAGGCTGTTTCTCGACGTTGCAAAAATAATATAATACATAATCATAAGCTGAACAACAACAGGCGTTCCCCTTATAACCGTAAGATAAATTTTGCAAACCGAATTTGCGATTTTTAACAAAAATTTGTTAAAACCCCTGTGCATATCGGCATAATTTTTATCATAGCTTGAGCGCACAACGGCAATAATCATACCGAGCGCAACGCCGATTAAAACCGCAAAAAAAGTGATAACGAGTGTGTTTTTAAGACCGCTCGTAATAAATTTCCATCTGTTGTCACTTATAAAATTCAATACAAAGTCGGCTTTTAAATCATTTAACCAACCTATTTTTTTGAGCCAATTCATTTTTACAAAGTCACCGCCGTAAAGTTATATTTTTACAAAAGCAAAAACAGGGGCAGACATCATCTGCCCCCATAATCAGCTGAAATATTATTTGTTGTTTGCTTCAACATAAGCCTTGGCAGGCTCATTGTCAATGATTACGCAGTCAACTTTACCTGTAACAAGCGCCTGAACAGCTTCGTTGCCCGAGGCATATTTCATAACTCTGTCGGAACCGAAATCATCTTCTGCATATGTGTCGCCCGTTGTACCCTTCTGAGTACCGATAAGGTATTTTGCGCCGTCAGCCGAAAGGTCGTCAACAGATTTAATTTTGCTGCCCTCGGGAACGATAACCGACTGAACACCCTTTGCGTAAGAATTTGAGAAGTTGATGTTTTTAAGTCTGTCCTCGGTAACAGTCATACCTGCCATACCCATATCGGATTTACCCTGCTGAACAGAAGTGATAATAGCGTCAAAATCCATATCGTCAATAACGAGCTTCATATCAAGCTTGTCCGCAATTGCCGCAGCCATCTCAGCGTCGATACCTACAACTTTTTCGCCTTCGTAATATTCATAAGGCGGGAACTGTGCGTTTGTAGCCATATGTAATTCGGGCTTGCCTTCTGCGTCCTTCTGGAATGTAAGGTCGTTTGCTGTGCCTGAAATATATTTGTCAACAATTTTTTTAGCTGTGCCGTCTTTTGTCAGCTCATCGAGAGCAACGTTAACTTTGTCTAAAAGTTCGGTGTTGTCTTTCGCAATGCAAATTGCATAATCTTCAGACACATACTCGGTATCAAGAATTTTAAGCGTAACCTTTTTGTTTCCGCAAGCTGTAAACAGTGCGGCGCAAAGGCAGAGCGCCATAAGCATACTAACGATTTTTTTCATAAAAAATTACCTCTTTTCAAATTTCCTTGTTCTTTTTAACAGTGATGATTATAATACTTTATGCAACGTTTGTCAAGCTTTTTTGAATAAAATTGTAAAAAAGCCCGTTTTATGCAAAAATCGTTGCATATATGCAGTTTATGCACTGACAGACAGAATTACTCCTCCTATAATCAGCGCAATACCAGCAATGCCTTTTATGCTAAGGCTCTCTTTAAAAAACAGCACCGACACCACCGCCATAAGCACATAGCAAAGGCTCTGTGCAGGATACGCCCTGCTCAACGCAACATTATCAAGAACATAAAACCAAATAACAGTTGCAAAAATATAAACAAACAGCCCCAAAATAACATAGATATTTGTGAAAACCTTAAAAATTCCCGATAAGGTAAACGTCATTCCCTCTTTTCCGACACCGATTTTGAACAGCACCTGCCCGAGCACCACCAGCACAACGTTTGCGATAATGCAGAAAAAATACGAAAGTTTCATATCATTCACCTTAGCCTTTTTGTTATTTTGCGCAGCCAAAAAAGTTATTATGCAAATTATCCCAATTTAAAACGGTGTCCGCACCAAAGCCGGCTCCCGTTGCGGGACGGCGGCTGATACAAACACCGTTTTTGTTTTTGGTTAAATTACGTTTCCGTCTTTGTCAAAGAGCGGCAGCGGAGCAAGACACGTTATATCGTGGCGCTCAATGGCGTCGCCTTCGGCAAGAACAGCCATTTTTCCGACAATATTGCCGCCGGCAGCCTCAACAAGCTTAGTAAGCGCCGCAAGTGATTCGCCGGTGCTTATAACATCATCAACAATAAGCACTCTTTTTCCTCTCATAAGGTCAGCGTCAGCCTTGCCGATACACAAAATTTGTTTCTTTTCCGTTGTAATTGAATCAACGTCAACCGTGATAATATCCTGCATATAGAGCTTCGGACCCTTTCTTGCAAGAAGGTAATTGTTAACGTTTGACTGCCGTGCCATTTCATAAAGAAGCGGAATACCCTTTGATTCGGCAGTAATCATAATATCGTGTTCGGGGGCGATTTTCAAAAGCTCCTTTGCACAAACCTTTGTAAGCTCAACGTCACCGAACATTACAAATGCGGCGATATACAAATCATCGTTGACCTTGCAAAGCGGTAAGTTTCTTTTTATACCTGCTACATTAAGTTCATAGTAGGAATTCATTTAAAGTCAGCCCTTTCGTATTAACAGGTAAATTAAAATATTTTAACCAGTTTTGTAACAATATAAAGCACAAACAAGGCAACCGAAATCCACATAACCGCAGATACGTCTTTGATTTTACCCGTGAGAACTTTAAGAACAACCCACGAAATAAGACCGAACATAATACCTGTTGCAATAGAATATGTAAACGGCATAATAACAATTGCCAAAAATGCGCCGATTGTGTCTGCGATATCTCCGTCAAACGAAACATTCTTAACAGACGAAAGCATCATAAGACCTACAAAAATCATTGCAGGAGCTGTTGCAAACGAAGGAATTGCAAGAAATATCGGTGAAAGGACGAGCGAAACGATAAACAGAATTGCCGTTACAACAGATGTAAGACCTGTTCTGCCGCCTACCGAAACACCTGCGCTCGATTCAACGTAGCTTGTTACGGTAGATGTACCGAGACACGCACCGACAACCGTACCTACAGCGTCTGCCATAAGTGCGCCGCCTGCCTTGGGAAGTCTGCCGTCTTTATCAAGAAGGTCTGCCTTTTCGGCAACTCCGATAAGCGTTCCTACGGTATCAAAAATATCGGTATAAAGGAAAGTGAACGTTACAACAGCAAAATCAAAGAAGTTTTTTCCGATAAATCCGAAATCAAACGCAAACATTTTGGGAGCTGCAAAGCTTGCAGCCGAGAACGAAGGAATAAGCGAATATACTCTGTTTTCAACATCTACAACATACCAGCCGCCGATTTCCGCAATTATTCCGAGAATCCAGGTTGCTATAATACCGATAAGAATATCTCCCGGAACTTTAAAATGATGGAGAACGCCGATAATTATAAGACCTGCTATAGCCAAAACAACCTGAGGCGAAGCAAGATTACCGAGGCTGACCAATGTAGCGTCATCATTAATAACAATTTTGCAGTTAATCATAGCGATAATTGTGATAAAAAGACCGATACCTGCGGTGATACCGAATTTGAGGTTTGCAGGGATTTTGTCAACAAGAGCTTCTCTGAATTTAAAGAGTGAAAGAATCATAAAGATTATACCTTCGATAAATACAGCAGTCAAAGCAACCTCATAGCTGTAACCCATTTTGCCGCAAACCGTGAACGCAAAGAAAGCGTTAAGACCCATACCCGAAGCAAGCGCTACAGGATAGTTTGCAAAAAACGCCATGCAAAGCGTAGCTATAGCAGCCGAAATTGCGGTTGCCGAAAAAATGGCAGCCGGGGTAGCGCCCTCAATATTACCTAAATAACTGGGGTTAACCGCAAGAATATATGCCATTGCAAGGAATGTTGTAATTCCGGCAATAATCTCACGCTTAACGGTCGTGCCGTTTTGCTTAAGTTTGAATAACTTTTCCATAATTTCCTCCTGTAAATTTACAAAAAATAAAACTACAAAAACATTTTATAACAAAATCCGACGTTTTTCAAGTTTTTTTCACTTGTTTGTCACATTTCAAACAAATTTATCCAAATATGTCAGTTTATTTGTGCTTTTTTGTGCATTATTTATAAAATTGCACAATATGTTGTATCGGAAAAATTATTTTGCACCGTTAAGACGTGCATTAAGGTCGGCAATCTGTGCGTCTTTTTGACTGATTTCGCCTTTTAAGCGTTCAATCTCCGACGTAAGATGCGCAATTTCGCCGTCCTCTTTTTTCTGCGCCGACGAAATGAGCGAATAGCTTAATGCAAACGAACAAATAAGCACAAGCGCCATAAAAATTATGAACGAAAGTGTCTTGTTTGTGCGAATAACGTTTGCGCCGCTTAAAAATTTATATCTTATTTTCATTATTCTTTCCCCCCGGATTACACAAATTCATTTCTATCAAACAAGTATATATATGTTTTTGAAACCTGTTTTTTTAGTATTTTTTCAATCGCCTTTTTGTAAAACTTAAGCTGAATTTCATATTTTTTCCGTATATCGGCGGCGTTTTTTACACGGTCGGTTTTGTAGTCCACAATAACAATCGTGCCGTCATCATCCTCAAAAAACAGGTCTACAGCACCCTGAACAATAATTGTGTCGTTTGCTGCGCCGTCAAAAATTTCGTTCATTTTGACGGGAATTTTAAACGAAAACTCTCTTTCAAAAATTTTTGACTTTTTAATTTTTTCTCCTATTTCAGAACACGCAAAAAGCGCAATTTTTTTAAAATCCGCATATTCTTTTTCCTCCTGCGACAAAAAACCCTTATCGCAAAGCGCATTAACCTCACGTTCTGCGTCGGATTCATTGTTTATTTTAAGAAAATCAACCTTCTGCATTGCATAGTGCATTATCGTGCCCTTTTTCGCCGCCGATATTTTATCTTTTTCCAAAAAAGACGGCACGGCGAGCGAATTTTGCCGATAAATGTTATATCCGTCGTTTTCTTCCGAAAGAAGTCTTTTAAGCTCGGTTACGGTAATAATCGAAGGAAGTTGGCACGAGGATTTGTAAGGATAGCTGTACGAAAGCCTGTTTTTTATTATTTCGTCATATTCGCTATCCTCATCCGGCAGATTATCAAAAAAGTCCGTATTGACGATTTTTTCTTTTTCCGCAGGAATTTCAATATCATCAGAGCGAATGAGTTTAAGTTTAAAAACGTCGTTTCTTTCTTCAAAATGCTTTAAAACCGCAGGAATTATCCAGTCAAGATAGCACTTTGCACTCCTTGTAAGCATATGCGGAACGCAATCGGTTTTGTAAAGCGACAAAACATCACAAAAGCCGTCAATCTTTTTTTGCGCATTGTCCGTGCAGCCTATTATGTAAAGCTTTTCCTTTGCACGTGTCAGGGCAACATACAGTATTCTTTCCTCCTCCGAAAGCGTTTCAAGAACCATTTTTTCAGCAATCGCTTTCTTTATTATGTTCGGATACGAAAAGCGTTTTTCATAATCGACAAAATTAAGTCCCAGCCCGAGCGTTTTGTGTAAAATCATATCGCCGCTTGTGTCGGTAAGGTTTATCTTTTTTGCGCACTGACACAAAAACACAATACCGAATTCCAGTCCCTTGCTCTTGTGGATTGTCATAATCCGCACCGCATTGTCATTTTCGCTTAAAGTTTTTGGTGCGTCGCCGTCGCCTTTTTTAAGCGTAATATCGTCCACAAAGCGCAAAAAATTAAATATTCCCTTATATGAAGTCTTTTCAAAACATTCCGCTTTGTAAAACAGCGCACGTATGTTTGCCTTTTTCTGCTTCGGAAAAGGCAAAGTTCCCACGTAGCTAATATAATCGGTTTCACGCACAACATAACGCAAAAACTCATCTGTTGCCATATATTTTGCCGCATCCGAAAATCTTGAAAGGTCGTTTAAAAAGTTTGAGATTTTCTCGCTTAAAGCATCCGAGTTTTCCGCTGTGTATCTGCACATTGCCTCATAAAAATACATATTTTTTCCGCAAAGTCTTATCACAAGAAATTCCTCGTCGCTGAATTTGTAAATTCCCGACCGCATAACCGAGGCAAGATTAATGTCGTCAAGCGGATTTAAAATTGCTTTTGCAAAACTTGTAAGCGTTTTAATTTCAGAATTTTCGTAATACGACGTGCCGCTTTCGGCAAAGCACGGTATTGAAAATTTTTCAAAAACTTTTTCAAATTCGCCGGCGCTGTCCTTTGTGCTGCGCATTAAAACAACAATATCCTTAAACTCGATATGCCTTTTTTCGCCCGTTGACTTATCGAAAACAAGAGCGTTTTCGTCGCTTACAAGCCTCAGAATTTCTTTTGCCGTATATGCCGCCTCGGCAGAAACCTTGCTTATTTCCTCGTCGCAAGTTTCGCCGAACGCACCCTTGTCATAGTCAATAATGTCAAGCGAAACATCACCGTACAAGCCGTCTGCATAAAATTCGTTTTCATTTTCATACAAAAAGTCGTCCGCGGTATATTCCATTTCGCCCACGCTTTCGGACATTATCTTTGAAAACAGAATATTTACTGCGTCCAAAACGGTTTTGCGGCTTCTGAAATTTTTACTCAGCTTTATTTTAACGTTTTTACCGCAAACATCCTTTGCATACGGCGAAAAGGTGTCGATTTTGCTTTTGAAAATCATAGGTGCGGCGTCCCTGAATTTGTAAATACTCTGCTTTACGTCGCCAACCATAAAAACGTTTTTTTCGTTTGACACGAGAGAGAAAATCTCGTCCTGGATTTCATTGCAATCCTGATATTCGTCAACGTAAATCTGTTCAAACTTTTTTGAAATTTCTTTTGCAAGCTCGGTTTTTTCGCCGCTCTCACTGCGCAAAAGCTTAAGCGCAAGATGCTCGTAATCCGAAAAATCAATAATATTGCGTTCCTTTTTGAGCCTGCAAAACTCTTCGTCCACCGAATTTGTTATTTCAATAAGTTTCTCAATTAACACAAGATTTTTTTCAAAATCCGAAAAAATTTCTTCCTCCGTGCAGTCGTAAACTTCCGCACAAGCCTTCCAACCCTCTTTCGCAGTCTTTCTCAGTGCGTTGATTTCTTCCATAACGGCTTTGTCGTTTTCACGTGAAATTTTCGGGCTCAGTTTCGGAAACGAAAAAGTTTGAAAAGTTCTGTATAAGGCATTTCTGTCGTTTATCTCGGAAATAAGGTTTTCAAAATATCCTTTTTCCGCCGAAAGAAAATCCAAAAGATTTTGCGTAACGTCCGCTGCCGAGCATATACGAAAAATTTTGTCATAGAGCTTTACGGAATATTCAAGCTGAGTGCGGCACTTTTCGGACAGAATTTTTTCATGCATAAGAATTTTTTTGTCCCTGTATGTTTCCAAAATTTCGCTTCGCCATTTTTCGGGCGACGAAAGCGTTCGTGAAAATGTATACAGATTTTTCACAAAATATGCAAATTTTTTGTCGGTTTTCGGCGAATAAATTTTTATAAGCATTAAAAATTTTTCGTCATCCTTATCGTAATAAGCGTTAAAAACCCTTTCAACCGCACTGTCCAAGAGCAAATCAACCTGCTTTGCATCGCCCGTCTTAAAATCGGGGTCAATGGAGAGAAAATTAAAATTTTCTTTTATAAGCCCCAGACAAAAGCTGTGAATTGTGCAGATTGAGGCATTGTCAATAAGCGCAAGCTGACGGTTTAAAACGGCAGATTCGCCCGATTTGTCAAGCTCGTCTAAAATTCTTAAATGTATTCTTTCTTTAATTTCGGAGGCAGCGGCATTGGTAAACGTCACCACAAGAAGCTTGTCCACATCAACGCCGTTTGGCGCAAGAATGTTTTTCACAATGCGTTCAACCATAACGGCAGTCTTTCCCGACCCTGCCGCCGCAGTTACAAGAAGGTTTGAAACGGGTGCGTCAATTGCGTTTTGCTGGTCACTTGTCCACATCGTTTTCCACCTCCAGTTTTTCCCAAACTTCCTCGTCCGTCATATTTTTTAATTCAATCCCCGCATTTTTCAGTATGTCAGCCTTGCAAATTCCTTTAAAACTGCAATAGCTGCACGGCGTCGAATCTTTTGCAGAGCAGGGACAAATTGAAAATTCGCCGTTAAAAAGGTCGCTGCAAAGCTCTCTTATGCCGTTTTTAATGTGGTTTGAAAGAAGGTCAAACCGTTTTTCGTCCGCAAAATGCGCCCTTGATTTTGAAATCGGGTCATATGCCGCAATAACGTTTTTATCGTTTAAAATAAGTCCCTTAAGCTTAAGGGCGCTTTTCATTTTTTCGTATGATTTTTCCATTTCGGTGCGTGTTTTTGCCTTGTAAATGTAGTCGTCAAACTTAAAATACAGTGCGCCGGCCTTTTTATACCTTTCATCCGACTCGGAAAGCGCCGTAAGATACACCATAAGCTGAATATCCAAGCCGTAAAACATATTTGACAGGCTGAAAGTTTTGCTGCCGGTTTTGTAATCTATAATCCGCACAAAAGTGCCGTTTTCCGACTCAAATTTATCCGCACGGTCAATAATTCCGTTAAGATGAACGGTTTTGCCGCCGTCGGTTTGTATATCAAAACTCGTTTTTCCGTCTGCACCGAAAGCAATTTCATACCCGAGCGGAATAAAGCTTGAATTGATAATATGAAATTTTAATATGTCAAAACACGAAAAAACCGCCTCCGCAAGCCTTTTTATAATAAATGTGCTTTTGTTTTCCGCCTCCGGCACGCTGTTTCTTATTTTCTCAACTTCGCTGTCTATGTAATATGCAATCTGCGATTTTATGTATTCGTCGTCCGCTTTTGCAAAATCCGCCTTGTCCTCCTCTATTCTGCGGCAGATTTTTTCAAAAACCATATGCACAAATGTTCCGACGTCGGCGGCATTGAGTGAAAACACTTCCTTTTCATCGAATTTCAGCACATATTTTACAAAATACATAAAAGGACAGCTTTTGAAAGTCTGCAATCTTGAAACCGAAGAAAAAACTTCGTCCGAAAAAATTCTTTGCAGTATTGAAGCCGATATTTTTGAAAACTTCGGTGAATAAGAGAAAAATCCCTTTATGCGCTGCGCCCGCACGTTATCATATTTCAGAAAATAACGATAAACGCCGCTCCAGACATTTGATGTGCTGTTTTCACTTATTGCGTCAATAAGCGGCTCAGCAGTCGGTTTTATAAGCGTAACCTTGTCAATATCGCTTTCGTATTTTTCGTCACGCACAACAGTCTTTAATGACGGAAAAATTTTACGCATTGTCGAAAACAAAAATGCCGGGCGCAAAGAAGCGGAAGCATTGTCCGACACGGGAAACGAAATGCAAAGCATTTTTTCGGGTGCCGTAACGCAGTTGTAAATAAGAAATTTATTGTAAAATGCCTTTGTTTTGCTCGTTTCCGAAAGCTCGACGCCGTTTTCGGCAAGCGTTTCACGTTCGGAATCGGCAAAAATTCCGTTTGCCTTTTTCGGCGCCGGAAACACCCCGTCAACAGCGCCGACAATAAACAGCGCTTTTATGTTCTGCGCTATTGTTCTGTCCGCATTTCCCGCAATTACATTATCGGCAGAATACGGCACATACCCTTGTTTTTGCATTGAGAATGCCGAATATAAAACATTTTTAAACTCTTTTACATTTAACGTTTCGCTGCCGATATGAGTGTAAATTTCATCAAGAGTTTTTATAACCGAATCCGCCGCCGCAAGATATTCTTTTGCGTTTTTTGCATCGCCCGATTTTTCAAAAGCGTCAATCTGCGACTTAACATTATCAAAAAATGAGCATTTTTCAAGATACGAATACATAGAACGCACCGTATCGCACGCTTTTTTTCTTCCTTTTATGCTGTCGTGAAACGGTTTTATAACACTGATAAATTTCTTTCTTGCCTCATTTACGGTTTTTGCAAAGCGCTCTGCGGCAAATGTGTTGTTTTTGTAAATTTTAAGCACATAGTTCCACTTTTCATCATCTTGCCACGCACTTTTTTTGATGTTTTGGGCAAGCACATAGTTTTCAAGTGCGTCAATTTCATAATCCGAAAGATTTAAAAAACCGAGCCTTAAAAACGAAAAAACCGAATCGTAACTGTAATTTTCAATGTAAATATCAAGTGCGCCGAGCACAAAAAGCACAATGCGGTGCGAAAGCGCCTCTTTTTTTTCGTCAACAAAACACGGAATATCATATTTTTGAAAAACATTGCGTATGAGATTTGAATATTCCGAAAGATTTGCCGATATCACGCCAATCTCGTTGTATCTGTAACCGAAATCACGTGTAAGCCTAAGTATTTCCTTTGCGGTGTGTTCAATTTCCGTCTGAGGATTTTGGTCGTAAAAAAGTCTGATTTCGCCGTTGACAGGCACATCTTTGCCGAATTTGTTTTCGCACAGCGCACTGTTTAAAACGCCGAGCATTTTTGCGTTTTTAAACTTTTTATCCTCCGATAAAAATATTTTCGCACCTACGCTTCTGCAAGATAACATAAGCTTTTCGGCGGTTATAACGGTCGGCGCAAAAAGCGAGGATTTTGTTTTCTCATCGCAAATAAGCGTATTTGTGCAAAGCGTTACATAAACCTCGTCCGAGTCCTCCTCAATCTTTTTTATAATATCAATTTCCGACGGAATAAAACTTGAAAATTTATCAAAGACAACAACGGTTCCCTTAAAAAAATCGGAATTTTTCATTGCGTCGAGCGTAATGGTCAGAATATCGTCCGAGTCGGTGTAATCGCTTCCCAAAGCGTCTTTGTACGCTGAATATATGTTGTAAAAATCTTCAGTCTTTGCCTTCAAAATGCTGTGTGTGCTTTTTTCGTAAGCCTCTTTTAGATTTTCGGGCAAAACTCCGTACTTTTTAAATTCCGACAAAGTATCTGCGCAAAGTGACACAAAACCGGGGCTTGAAGAAGAATTTTTGAAAAATTTAAGATTTGTTTCCGACAGAATTTTTGCGATTATAACACCTTTTGCGGTGTTTGTAACCTGATTTTTAATCTCTCTTCCGCCGTTTTCAAAAACCCTTGCGCCTATGCGCTCAAACGACAAAACATCAATTCCGCTTTTGCAGATAAAACCGTATTCGGCAAGCACTCTGCGCTCGGTTTCGTGCGTAAACTGCTCGGGAACAACAATAAGCACACGCCTTTTTTCGTTTTTTATTATATTTTCAAACACGTACTGCGTTTTACCCGTTCCCGCAGCTCCGTATATAAAGTTTAATGCCATTTTTTATCACTCCGAAAAGGTATTCTTGAAAAAACATCCCTCATTATCCCGTCGAGCAGAATATCTCCCAAAACAAATACAGTTAAAAACGCTAAAAAGAGCAAAACAAGATTTATGCCGATTTGAAAGTCTGCAAAAAGCTTTGAAAAAACAAAATATGTAACAAAGGCATAAATGCACGCACAAACAATTTTTACAAGCCATACCAAAGCCTTTTTGTTTATCCTTTCGGCAAAATGTTTTACAGCCGCATAGTTTCCGAAAAACAGCGCATAAGACATGCAAATCATCTTATCCGGAACAACAATAAACAAAAGCAGCGACGAAGCCGCATATGAAATTAGCGCATATTTCACGCCGCAAAAATATATCAGTGCGCACATCATAACGGTTGACATAAAAAGCGACGCAAGCTTCATTGTTGAAAGCATATTTGAAAAAAGCAGCATAATAACCGTAACGGCGCACACAACCGCACCGAAGGCCATACCTTTGGAATTCATAAAAACCATCTCCTTTAGACAGCCGTGTATCCGACCGAAGATACCGAAATTATGCCTTTTTTGGCGGGTTCGGATTACTTTCTTTCGGCTAACAGCAGGGAATTAAATCTCCGCCCATACATTCGCAGCAGCAGTCGGCGCACAAAAGCCCCTGGCACATATCGCACGCAGAACAGCCGCCTGCGGGATATCCGTTTAAATCCGAAGCGTTTCTGTATGTGCGATATCCGTTTTCCATACTGTTTCTGGCTGCGGCATACTCGGAATTTGTCGGCTCAAGCGAGCAGGCACGGTCAAAATGGCTCTTCGCCATATCGTAAAACCCCTTCTTAAGGCAAATAACCCCGTAAAGGTAATGCCACTGCGCCCCACGGTCGTTAATGGAATTAAGCATATTTTCAGCAGCAACAAGATTCCCTGCGTTTATTGCCGCACGAATGGCATTATAGCTTGCCTGCGAAGAATTTCCGCCCGAAGAATAACCATTTGAATTTCCGCCCTTTGTAAGTGCGTCGTAAGCGTCATTTATTTCCTTCATTTTTTCCGCCGCAAGGTCGGCAAGCGGATTGTTGACATACTTGTCGGGATGATATTTTTTCACAAGCTCACGATAGGCTTTTTTAATTTCCTCGTCGCTTGCGCCTTCCTTTATTCCTAAAACCTCATACGGATTTTTCATCTTTTTCTTCTCCTTTTTTGTTATCTTCGGGCTGCGCATATTTTCTTAAAACCGCATCAAGCTTTGAGCGCAAACCGAGATAAACCGTGTTTTTGATTATTTCATAATTTTTGTATATTTTAAGTTTTTCAAACTCCTCCGCAAGCTTCGAGAGCGTGAATGTGAGCAAAAATGACGCATTTTCAATAATTTTGTCAATATCGTTTCCGTATTTTTCGATAAACGGATTGTACGAATTATTTTTTATATCCTTTTCAATATCGTCAAGAGCGTCAATCAAATATATAAACTTTCCGAGATTGTAGCTGAAGCCTTCCAATCCATTACGTATGCTGAAAACGGCTTTTATAGCGTTCGCAAATGCGTCCGACACAATATCGGGTTCGCAGCATTTTTCTTTTTCAAGCGAATACAGACGGTTTAAATTTTCGTTTATTTTTTCAACAATTTCATTTTCGGCACTTGAAATTTTTCTTGCAGCCCTCTTGTACGGAAGGTACAAAAAATGCGCCTTTGAAAAGCGCTCGTCCGCCATATCGTCCAAAATCTTGCCGCAGAAAAGAACAATGCTCATATCCGCAGCATAATTCAGCGCAAAACTGTTTGCCGCAACCAATCTTTTTTTGCCGAGATGCTTTGCGCACCCCTGCATGGAAAAAGCTGTTTTTTCGTCGCATACAGCGTCTGTGACAATTGCAAGAAAAGTTAAATCATAGCTTAAGCCAAGCCTGAAAACCGTGCCGAATTTTTCGCCCAGCCTTTTGCACAAGCCGCAGTAGTACGCACGGTAGATATTATAATCCTTAATTTTAAGTTCGTCTTTAAAAACGGTTACATATCCGAACATATTTCCTCCGAAAATTTTAAGTAATTATATTTTATAACATTTTTTAAATATAATCAACAAAAATTTCTTGTAAATTTTTATAAATGTGATATAATCTAATTATCAACAAAAAATCGGAGATAATTATGGAAAAAAAGACAGATTTTTTCAAGCTTGATTATTTTTTAATTCTTATAACAGCCGTGTGCTGTGTTTTCGGGCTTGTTGTAATATCAAGCGCCGTAAAATCGCTTGACTCAAGCCAGAAATATGTAATCGTGCAGTCGGGCGCATTTGCAATCGGATTTATCGCTATGATTGTCGCCGCCGAAATTGACTACAGCAGATACGGCGAATGGGCAAAATATATTTATATCATATGCATACTAATGCTTGGCGCAACGCTCGTTTTCGGAACGGGAAAAGAAGAAAGCGGCGCAAAAAGCTGGATTCGTTTCGGAGCTATCGGAATACAGCCGTCCGAAATAGTGAAAATCGGCTTTATAATTACGTTTGCAAAGCACCTTTCAATGGTGAAAAACGTGAATACAAAACGCAATCTCTTTGCGCTTATACTTCATCTTATCCCTATCGCAGGTCTTATAATGCTTCAGCCCGATTTGGGAACAACAATGGTCTTTATGTGCATTTTTGCCGGAATGATTTTTGTTGCCGGCATATCGTATAAGCTTATCGCCGCTGCGGCTGTATGCATTGGAACGGCAATTCCGATTGTCTGGAAATTCTTTTTGCAGCCGTATCAGAAAAGCAGAATCATAGTTTTTTTCAATCCCGAAAGTGACCCTCTGGGTGACGGATATCACGTTGTTCAGTCGAAAATTGCCATAGGCTCGGGCAGAATTTTCGGCAAAGGCTTGTTTAAAGGAACTCAAACCCAGCTTGGATTTGTGCCGGCAAAGCACACCGACTTTATATTTGCGGTAATCGGCGAAGAACTTGGTCTTATCGGATGTATGGCGGTAATTGCGCTGCTTTTTACACTCGTTGTCCGCTGCATATACGTATCAAATTCGTCAAAAGATAAATTCGGCAGATACATCTGCGTCGGGGTTGCGTTTATGTTTATGGCGCACATATTTGAAAATATCGGAATGTGCATAGGGCTTATGCCTGTAACAGGTATACCGCTGCCGTTCTTTTCGTATGCCGGCTCGTCGCTCGTTACAAACCTTATTGCAATCGGGCTTGTGCTGAGCGTTCAGAAGCGTTCACGAACCATATCGCTGCAATAAAAATTAATCGTTAAATATTTTGCTGCTCAAAATAGTTTATAATATTTTGGGCAGTTTTTTTGTCGATTGACTTAACAGCGCACAGCTCATTAAGCGTTGCCTCCTTTATCTTTTTTATGCTCTTAAAATGCCTGATAAGGTCTTTTCTGCGTCTTTCCCCCACCCCGGGAATATCGTCAAGCTCCGATTTTACCGCAGATTTTCTGCTCAAATCTCTGTAATATGTGATTGCACGACGGTGCATTTCATCCTGAATATTTACGAGCAGCATAAATGCCTCGCCCGATTTATCCATCTTAATTTCGCCCGATTCACTCATAACGGAATGTGTGTTGTGTTTGTCGTCCTTAAATATTCCGAAAACGGGAATGTCAATACCGAGCGAATTTAAAACCGACTTAACCGCATTTACGTGTCCCGCTCCGCCGTCGGCAAATATCAAATCGGGCAGATTTTCCGCCTTGGAATAGCGCCTTAAAACCGCCTCACGCATAGACGCATAATCGTCGTTTTTATCCTGTACGGTTTTGATTTTATAGAGTCTGTAATCCTTTTTATACGGCTTTGCGTCAACAAAAACCACCATAGCCGCAACATTGTGGCTCCCCGCAAAACCCGATATGTCAAACGCCTCTATCCTGTGTGGAATTTCGGGAAGCGAAAGTGCATTTTTAAGCGAAGAAAGAGCGTTGTTTTTAAACTTTATATCACGAAGAATTTTAAGCTCACGGTTTTGAAGCTCTTTAACCGCATTTGCTCTGACAAGGTTTATAAGCTTTAAATTATCCCCGATTTTAGGCACCTTTATTTCTGTCTTTTTGCCTTTTTTCTCATAAAGGAGCTGAGAAATTACATCAGAATCGCTAAGCTCACAGGATATAACAAGCTCGTCCGGAATAAAGGTTGACTGCGCATAATACTGCGAAACAAAGCTGTTTAAAATATCGCTTTCGCAAAGCTCTTCGCTGTTTTCAATAAAATAGTTTTCACGCCCGATAATCTTGCCGTTCCGCATAAAAAACACCTGAACGCACGACATACCGTTAAGGGTTGCCGCTGCAATAACGTCGCTGTTTCCGCCGGACGTTTGCGTTGCCTTCTGTTTTTGATTTATAAGCTGCACCGCATTTAACTTGTCACGGTAATATGCCGCTTTTTCAAAATCAAGCTTTTGCGAAGCGTCATACATTTTATCCTCAAGCTCACGTTCAAGGTGAGCGGTTTTTCCGCTTAAAAATGTGCAGATTTCGTTGATTTTTCGGTTGTATTCCTCCTCATCAACCTCCTTTTCGCACATACCGTCGCACTTTCCTATGTGATAATAAAGACATACTCTGCCTTTGTTGAAATCACGGGGAAAAACCTTGTTGCAGCTTCGGATTTTGTAAATTTCTTTCAAAAACTCAATAAGTTCCCTAAGAAGCATACCGCTTGAATACGGGCCGAAATAGCGTGCACCGTCTTTTTTCACGCTGCGCACCATACTGATTGTAGGAAAACGCTCGTTCACCGAAACACGTGCAAACGGATAAGTTTTGTCGTCCTTAAGAAGAATGTTATACTTTGGCATATACTGCTTTATAAGGTTACATTCAAGCACCAAAGCCTCGGTTTCCGAATCGGTAATAATATATTCAAAATCCGCAACGTTAGACACCATAGCGGCAACCTTGGGTGTATGGTTTCCCGATTTAAAATACTGTCTGACACGGTTTTTCAAAACCTTTGCCTTGCCTACATAAATAACCTCGCCCTCGGAATTTCGCATAATATAAACTCCGCTTTTGTCAGGCAAACTTTTAATTTTATATTCCAAAGCCTCTTTACTGTTCATAATTCCTCCGCAGCGAACCTGTATTTTAATAAAACAACCTCACATTATAAAAATGTGAGGCTTATGTATCAAAGAACGTTATTTTATCTATTGGGCATCTATAAAATTAGAAGAAATAAGGTCAACCAAGCTGTTTACGGCTTCCTCCTGGTCGCTGCCGTCTGCAACGATAGTAATTTTTGTGCCTCTTGTAATGCCAAGCGAAAGAACACCCAGCAAACTTTTGGCATTTACCTTTCTTTCATCATTAACAATCCAAATACCTGCTTTAAACTCATTAGCTCTCTGAATGAAGAATGTAGCCGGTCGTGCGTGCAAGCCAACCTGATTTTGAACCACTACTTCTTTGCTATACATACTTACTTCCTCCCAATATGAAAAAAACTTTTAACGATTGTTTAATAAGGGACACTGCCCAATCATTCAACCTGTTAACCGGACCGCGCCGTATATAAAAACCTGCTTTAAAGGCACCTTCCGTAACACGATAATTAATTATACACCATTATAACAAAATTTTCAATAGTTTTTTGAAAAAAATATTTTTTTGTTCATTTTTAGGGTAATAATTTGCCTATTGTCCGCCCAGATGCACTCTGTATGCCTTAAGCGATTATTGCGCAAGAATTTCGTCCCAAGCATCCACGTAATGTGAATTGTCGGAGGTAAACTCCTCACTTTTTGCAATCATTTCATCCGAGGGATATCTTCGTGTATCGTTTTTCGTTTCATCATCGAGAAGCTCCCAAGCCGCCTTGTTCGGGGTTGAATAACCTGTCGTTTCGGCATTTTGCGCCGCATTTTCGGCATCAAGCATAAAGTTTATAAACTTTTCAGCAGCCTCTTTATTCTTAGAAGTTTTGAGTATTACCATAGAATCCATAGCAATGTTTGTGCCCTCTTCGGGTATTACAAGCTCAACATTATCCGGATCCTCGCTTGCTGCAACAATTCCGTCGCCCGAATAAACCATTGCCATAGCTGCAGTTCCGTCCGAAACCTTGGGTACAAGCTCGTCCGTACCGTATGCAAGCACATTCGGTTTTTGTTTTATAAGAAGCTCTTTTGCCTCGTTTATATGTGCAGGGTCGGTATCGTTCATGGAATATCCCAGCATTTTAAGCGTCATACCGATTGTGTCACGCATTGAATAAAGCATACAAACTTCTCTTGAATATTTTTCGTCAAACAAATCTTTCATACCGGTAACCTTGCCGCTTACCTTATTTTTGTTGTATAAAATTCCCACCATACCGTAAAAATACGGAACGGAATATTCGCCCGTGGGGTCGTATGAAGGTTTAATATATGCCTCGTTTAAGTTTTTATAATTCGGAATGTTTGCAAAATCAAGCTTTGCAAGCATATCCTCCGAAATCATTTTTTTAATCATATAGTCGGACGGAACGATTATATCGTATGCGTCCTCGCCCGAATTTTTAATTTTGGCATAAAGGCTTTCGTTGTCGGTATAAACATCATAAAGAACCTTAATTCCGGTTTCCTTTTCAAACTTGTCAAGAAGGTCCATATCAATAAATTCGCCCCAGTTATAAACCCTGAGTGTTGTTTTGCCCGAGCTTTGGCAGCCGCAGAAAAGCGCTGCGATAACTGTTATTGCAAGTGCTAAAGAAATAATTTTTTTCATTGTGTAATCTCCCCTTTTGATTTTTCAAAGTCCTTGTTGTTTCGTGAGTTTATAATCAGCAAAAGCGCAAAAATCACAACAAACATTATTGTTGAGAGCGCATTTATTGACGGATTATATTTTTTGCTTATTGCCGAATAAATATAAATCGACAAGTTGGTCGCACCCGTTCCGGCAGTAAAAAAGCTTATGACAAAATCGTCAACCGAAAGCGTTACCGAAAGCAGAAATCCCGTTATAATTCCCGGCATAATTTCAGGCAGAATAACCTTTCTGTAGGCATACTGCGGTGTTGCGCCAAGGTCCAGCGACGCTTCGTAAATGCTCTTGTTAAGCTGAGTAAACTTTGGCAGAACCGAAATTATAACATACGGAATGTTAAACGCAATATGCGACAGAAGCAGCGAATATTTGCCGAGTTTAATACGCAGAAACACAAAAAGTATCATAAGCGAAATTCCGGTTACAATATCGGGATTGAGCACAGGAAGATACGTTATGCTCATCACGGTGCTTTTGAGTTTTTTGCCCATTCTGCTTATCCCTATTGCCGCAAACGTCCCGATAACAGTTGCCGCAACTGCCGATACAAGCGCAACAATCAAAGTTGTCTGAAGCGCTTTTAAAATCTGCGAATCTTCAAAAAGTTTAAAATACCATTTAAATGTAAATCCCTTCCACTGAGTGGTGCGTGAGCGTGAATCGTTGAACGAATAAAACATCATAACAGCAATCGGCGCATACATAAAGAGAAAAATCAGCGAAAGATAAATACGTTTTGCCGCCTTTTTCACAAAAGTCCGCCTCCTTCGTTCTCCTTTTCGTATTTTGCAGAGAAAATAACCGAAAACAGGATAATAACAATCAGAATAAGCGAAATTGCCGAGCCGTAATGCCAGTTATAGTTGCGCAAAAACTGACTCTCTATTACATTTCCCATAAGCTGAATTTTTCTTCCGCTTAAAATATCCGAAATCGCAAAAGTTGTAACCGCAGGCATAAACACCATAGTTATTCCCGAATAAACACCCGGCATACTGAGCGGAAAAATTATCTTTGCAAAAACCTTTTTCGGATTTGCGCCGAGGTCTGCCGCAGCCTCCGTAACAGACCTGTCCGTCTTTACCAGAACAGAGTGTATGGGAAGTATCATGAACGGGAGAAAGTTATACACCATTCCGAAAACAATCGAAGCGTTATGATACATAAATTCAAAGCTTTTTATGCCGAATTTGTTTAAAAACGTGTTGATAAGCCCGGTATTGTCAAGAATCATAACCCAGGCATAAGTCCTCAGCAGCAAATTCATCCACATAGGTATGATAAGAAGCAGCATTAAAAAACCTGTGTGTTTTGATTTTGACATAGCGAGTATGTATGCAACCGGATATCCCAGAACAAGGCAGATTACAGTTGCGATTACAGCCATATATATAGAGCGCCAGAATGCTTTCAAAAGCTGTTCGTTCTGAAAAAACAGTGCAAAATTGTTTAAAGAAAACGTCACGTTTCCGCTGTCGTCAACAACGGTAAACCCATAGTACGCAACCAGAATAAGCGGAATAACGGTGAAAAGTATTGCCCACAAAAGATACGGATACGCAGCTGCAGTCTTTTTCATTTTGCCGCCTCCCCGCTTTTTTTCATTATGTGAATATCAAACGGCTTGACAATAAGACCAACCTCTTGTCCTACCGGGAAAAATGCGGTATCGTGCACCATCCATTTTACGCTGCCGCCATCGATAATTATTTCATAATGCACTCCCTTAAACGTTACCGACTCGACAACGCCCGTGATTTTTGCATTTTTTCCGTCCACAACATAAAAATCCTCCGGACGGATTACCACGTCAACATCTTCGTTTTCGTCAAATCCCTTGTCAACACATTCAAAATCCTCGCCGCAGAAATTTACAAGACAGTCTTTTTTCATAATTCCATGGATAATGTTGCTTTCGCCGATAAAATCCGCAACATAAGCGTTTTTCGGCTCGTTGTAAATATCGGTCGGCGTGCCGATTTGCTGAATTGTGCCTTCTTTCATAACCACAACCGTGTCCGACATGGAAAGTGCCTCCTCCTGGTCGTGGGTAACATATATAAAGGTAATTCCAAGCTCTCTCTGCATATTTTTAAGTTCAAGCTGCATATCTTTGCGAAGCTTTAAATCGAGCGCCGCAAGGGGCTCGTCAAGCAAAAGCACGGACGGCTCGTTTACAATCGCCCTTGCAATCGCAATTCGCTGTTGCTGACCTCCGCTCAGTGAATCAACGCTTCTTTTTTCAAATCCCGAAAGATTTACAAGCTTTAAAACTCTTTTTACCTTTTCGTCGATTTTTTCTTTGCCAACCTTTTTGATTTTCAAACCGAACGCAATATTCTCATAAACGTTCATATGCGAAAAGAGCGCATATTTTTGAAAAACGGTGTTAATTTTGCGTTTATACGGCGGAATGCACAAAAGGTCTTTTCCGTCAAAGGTCACACTGCCGCTTGTAGGATTTTCAAAACCCGCAATAATTCTTAAAAGAGTTGATTTTCCGCAGCCCGAAGGCCCCAAAAGCGTCAGAAATTCGTTTCGGTCTATGTAAAGATTTATTTCGTTAAGAGCGTCGGTGGTGTCAAATTTTTTTGAAATCCCTTTAAGTTCGATTAAATGGTTGCTCATTAAAAAATCACTCCAAAATTAAAAGTTGGGCGGTGTGCACACCCACAAAACAACAGATTTTGTCTTTGCCCTGTTTTTTATAAAATGCGGCTGATTTGCCTTGTAATAAAAACAGTCGCCTTTTTTTGCCCTGTATTCTTTGCTGCCCGCAAAAACAGATATACTGCCCGAAAGAACATATCCGAACTCCTCGCCCTCGTGCGGCGTGTCAACATATGACGTTCCGCCGGCAAGAAGCTCTATAATAATCGGCTCCATAATATTTTTTTGCGAATTGGGCACAATCCAGTTAATTATATTTTTGTCGTCCTTATTCTCTTTTACAAAAGCGTCATCCTTGCGGAACACAACTTCCTCATCGGTTTCGTCATTGAAAAATTCCTTCAAATCAGTGCCCATACACTGCAAAATATCAAACAGGGTTGATATTGAAGGCGACGCCAAATCACGTTCAATCTGCGATATAAACCCTTTTGAAAGCTCGCATCTGTCCGCAAGCTCTTCCTGGGTAAGATTGTTTTTTATCCGCAGTCTTTTAAGCTTACTGCCTATTTCCATAACCGGGACCTCTTTTTAAAAAAGTTCTTTTTATTAAATATTTTGTTTAGCAGCTCTAAACTTCAACAGTGAATATTATATTCTTATAATTGCGATATGTCAATACCTTTTTTAAATAATTTGCAAATTTTGACGAACCTATTTAAAACATATACCTTGACACTGTATAAATTTGGGTATATAATGAGTAAAAAACTTTACGGAGTGAAATTTAAATATGTATTATTTGTGGAACGAAAACGAAATACCCCTTATTGACAAGGAAAACCCCATATGTCTTCCGAGCATTAAGCCTTACATAAAAGAGGGCGCAAAAAGCGCTGTAATTGTCTGCCCCGGCGGCGGATATCACTCAAAAGCGGAACACGAAGGCGATCCTATAGCCGAGTTTTTTAACGATTGCGGCATTTCTGCATTTGTGCTCGACTACCGTGTTGCGCCGTACAAATATCCCTGCCCTCTTATCGACGCAAAGCGTGCGGTAAGGTTTGTGCGTTACAACGCCGAAAAATTCGGCATTGACAAAGATAAAATCGGAATCTGCGGTTTCAGCGCCGGAGGTCACCTTGCGGCTATGACGCTTACTTCGCCCGAAAACGAGGCGTCGGAATACAATGTAAATGATGAAACAGACTCTGTTTCGTCAAAGGTTAATCTCGGCATTTTGTGCTATCCCGTTATAACAAGCGGAGAATATGCGCATAAAGGAAGCTTTAACGCACTCTGCGGCGACGATAATGAAGAACTGAAGGAAAAACTGTCGCTTGAAAAGCGTGTTGACGACACAACGGCGCCGGCATTTATCTGGCATACGGCAAACGATAATGCCGTTCCGTCAATGAATTCTTTGTTGTTTGCGTCAGAGCTGGCGAAACGCAAAATTACATACGAGCTTCACATCTTCAGGGACGGTCGGCACGGACTGGGACTTGCCCCTCAAAGAAGCGATGTTGCCGAATGGACAAAGCTTTGCAGAACGTTTCTTGAAAATATCGGCTGGGCATAGATAATTGCAAACCCGCTAAATTAACGTAATAATAATGCGCTCCTTTTAATACTATGATAATAGGATATTAAAAGGAGTGTTTTTATGGGAAAAATTATATTACGGGGCATTACGGGTGCGGAAAAAACGGTGTTTCTCGACAGCAGCCGGAATTTGTGCATACAAAATCCTTCGGGCGAAAAAGAAGTTATATTTTCCGATTGCAGCACCGAGTTTGACGTTTATCAGAACGAACTCGGCAAAATCCACATTGCCCTTCAGGATAAAGACGGAAATCTTTTTTACCTTCTTTTCAGCGAAAATAAGTGGCTCAATTTTAACCTTTTAAAAAGCAAAAGCGAAAGCTGCAAAATCTCTGACATAAGGCTGTTTGACATTAACGGAAACGTAAATATCTTCTACTGCTTAAATCATAAAGGCAGATTTTTGCTTATTCATCACAAGGTTGACCTGCAAAACTTTAAAAAACCGAATGTTCTCGATTATGTATATGAAGGAAAATACAGCGCATTTGCCGACAACAAAGGAAATATAAACGTTTTATACAAAAACGAATCCGACAGACTTCTTTGCCGTGCGTACAATGTTTTCGGCGGCGGATATATGCCGAGAATGCTTGATATAACAGAAGAAACGGAGGATTTCTGCGGCATTTGCGGCGCTGATTCAAATACCTACATTTCTTATGTAACACGTTCAAGAACGCATTATTCCATAGTTTTTTATTCGGTAAAAAGCGGAGAAAAGAAAACAATAGGCTTCGGCACCGATTCTGTCGTTGTGCCGTATATGTATGCCTCGAACGGCAGCATTACGGTGGCATGGAAGGAAAGGTACAACTGCTACAGCTGTTATACCAAGGATTTCGGAAAAACTTTTTCAAAAACAAATTTTCTCGGCAACAATGCCATAAACACAATAATTAAAGACTGCTCGCCGAATATTGAATATGCATAAAATTAAAAGTGCCGAACTTAGCCGTTTTTCAATAAGAAAACATTGGTTTTGAAGCCGTATTTTATACTACGCCAAAAACCTGCCATAAGCGATAAGCATAATGGCAGGTTTTATTTTTTGCTTGAATTGTAAAAAAACGATATTCAAAACTGCTTTGCACCCTAAAAACAAGATTTTTTTATGAGTTTCAAGGCAAATAAGCAAGTAATCCTGATGGATTGCAAGTTTTTTAATGCAGAAAAATTCGAAAAATATATTTTTAAGGCAATGCTTCTTATCAATGAGCGGCTTTCCGGGCTGTTTTTATCTTTTTTTCGGTATCAGAAGCTTTGTTCCTATCGAAAGCTCATCAGGATTTTCAATATTGTTTACTCTTGCAATCTCTTCAACGCTCGTGCTGTATTTTTTTGCAATGTTCCAAAGTGTGTCGCCGTCTTTTACAAAATACACCGTAAGCGACGGCATATCCGTTTTGTCAATTTTCTCGGCATTTTCGGTGTCAATGTCCGCAACAAGCCTTTCGGTGTTTTTTGAAAACAGCATAACCTCGCACATAACGGGAACTTTTACTTCAATCTGATTTGCACCCTTTTGCGAATAGCTTATCTGCGAAACGTTTATGTACGGCACAATCTGAACGTCAAAAAGACCTTTGGGTGCGTCAAATTTAAACGTTACGGGAATTTCTTTTTTTACACTGTTAACCCGTCCGTTTTCAACATCAATTACCGATGCGGTAACAACAGCCTCAACGGTAATTCCGCCGTCCTCACCGTAGCTCTGGCTTTTTACCGAAACGGTTGCGGAAGCGTCAAGAACATCCTCGATATTACCCGGAGTTTCAATAAAATCGCTTACGCTGTTTTGCTTGATTTCGTCCGAAACAAGCGTAAGATAGCCTATATTCTCGTATGTGGTCTTAATGTTATAATCGGGGCTGTATGCGTCGTAAATTCCCATTTCTTCAGCAGATTCGTATGCGTCAATGTATGCCGAAATCACTGCCGTTATCATAGCGGTGCTGCCGTTTTCGGCACTTTCTGTAAGTTTGACGTTATATTCCTTAACATACAGCGACGTATTTGTCATCATTTCGGGATTAATACCCGGAATATCCAAAACATCCGAAAATTCGGTGTCATATGAAAAACTTTCTATAGCGTTATTCTCGGAAAGATATATAATTTTAACATTTAATTCGCCTTTTATAACAACCTTATTGTTGACAACCTTAACATCCTTTTTGCGGACGGAAGCACTTGTAAACAGTATTTCCGACGCCGTTCCCGGAAGCTCAACGCTCTCGCCCAGCTCAATATCGCCGGAGGTGGAAATCACCTTGTTTGTTATGTTCAACGGCTTTGAAAGATACGGAATTTCCATATCGCCGCCGGCAGATGTGACAATGCTTTTTTCGCTGTCGCACACTGCGGATACCTTAACGTCAAACACCGAATGAACGCTTATTTTTCGGCTGTTTACAATAACGGGTTTAGTGGTAAACGGCGTTGTATATGCGTAAAACTGTGTGTTTTCGTCAATACAGCTGATTTCGTGCTGATGTGAAAATGGTGCGGTATACTCTATCAAATGAGCAACCGTATCATCATTTTCGCCCTCGTATATTATTTTGTAATATACAATTCCCGACAGCGTAACCTTGCCTTTTTGCGCATATTTTTCTTTTATAACGGGATATGAAACGGCGCTTATAATCTTTAATACATCAGGCTTTGTATCGGGGACGATAATATCAGTGTCAGCCTCCGCCTTAAAATCCGCCGAACATAATCCGGCGCACATCTTTAATGTCTTCTTTTCAACTTCCATAAAAATCTCCATTCCGCCGCTGCGCACCGGCACATATAGTAATAATAGTATATCTCCTTCAGCGCAGCATAAGGAATAAAGGAGATTTTTTTTGCGCAGCGCCGTTTCGCACAGCAGGGCAAAAATTTCGGCAGCGCACAGAAAATTGCCGGAGGCATTAATGCAAAGGTAATTTTGCTTCAATCCCCCTTAAATTTTTCTTCTTTGTTTTCCTTCTATATGTTTATTCAAATTTTTTTAAAATAGAACAAAAATGCGCTTGTCTTTACGACAAGCGCACCTTTGTATTTTTTGTAAATTTATGCAGAGATTTTTACGTTTGCATTTAATGTGTTTGACTCTTTGTAAGGTTTGAACAGCATAAACAGCATATATACCAAAACTGCAAGCGCTGCAACCGTACCCAAAACATTTACGTTTCCTGTAAAGAGAAGTCCGAACTGGTTAACCATAAGAGCAATTGCATAAGCAAATACACACTGATAACCGATTGCAAACCAAGTCCATTTTGTGTTGTTCATCTCTCTCTTTATTGCGCCGATTGCCGCAAAGCAAGGTGCGCACAAGAGGTTGAACACAAGGAAGGAATAACCGCTGATTTGTGTAAACGCTTCGGCAAGATTTGAGTAAACAGTACCCGCTCCGCCGCCGTAGAGAATACCAAGTGTACCAACGATATTTTCTTTTGCAACAAGACCTGTAATCGAAGCAACAGCAGCCTGCCAGTTGCCCCAGCCGAGCGGTGCAAAAATCCAAGCTATGCCGTTACCGATTGCGGCAAGTATGCTCGAATCAATCTGTTCTTCGGAAAGCATTCCGAAATGTCCGTCAACAAAACCGAAGTAAGTTGTAAACCAAACAAAGATTGTCGAAAGAAGAATGATTGTGCCGGCTTTTTTAATGAACGACCAGCCTCTCTCCCACATTGAACGCAAAACATTTAAGAGTGTGGGAAGGTGATATGCGGGAAGCTCCATAACAAACGGTGCCGGGTCACCTGAGAACATCTTTGTCTTTTTAAGCATAATACCCGATATGATAATCGCCGCCATACCTACAAAATATGCAGATGTTGCAACAAGCGACGAACCGCCGAAAATAGCTCCGGCAATCATTGCTATAAACGGCACCTTAGCACCGCAGGGAATAAACGTTGTTGTCATTATGGTCATTTTTCTGTCACGGTCGTTTTCGATGGTTCTTGAAGCCATAATACCGGGAACGCCGCAGCCTGTGCCTATAAGCATAGGAATGAACGATTTACCCGAAAGGCCGAATTTTCTGAATACCCTGTCGAGTACGAAAGCGATACGTGCCATATAACCGCAAGCTTCCAAAAATGCAAGAAGCAGGAACAATACAAGCATCTGAGGTACAAATCCCAAAACCGCACCTACACCTGCAACAATACCGTCAAGGATAAGACCCTTTAACCAGTCTGCGCAGTTTGCAGCGTCAAGCGCACCCTCCACAAGCGAAGGAATACCGGGTACCCATACGCCGTAATCAGCCGGGTCAGGCTCGGTGTAATCATATTTTTCGTATGTTTCAACAGCCGCCGTAAGGTCTGAATAGTTTGATGTAACCTCTTCGTCCGCCATTGTTTCTTCATCCACAACGGTATAAGTTGCGTCGCCCAAATCCTTAGCTTCGCTTACAAATTTTACAAGCTCTGTCTTTGCAGTTTCAGCGTCAAAATCCTCCGACTCTGTATCAAGAGCTTCGGTTACGCTGTCGGTATCAATGCCTTTTTCGCCGGCAAATTCAATATAACCGTTAACAATCTGTGCAGCCTCGCCGTATTCGTCTGCAACATCACCGTAAGCTGATGAACCGATACCGAAAAGGTGCCAGCCGTCGCCGAAAAGTCCGTCGTTTGCCCAATCGGTTGCGGACGAACCAATGGTTACCATTGAAATGTAATAAACAAGGAACATTATAACGGCAAAAATCGGAAGACCGAGCCAGCGGTTTGTAACGATTTTGTCGATTTTATCGGAAGCGGAAAGCTTGCCTGCATTTTTCTTTTTGTAGCAAGCCTTCATAAGATTTGCAATGTAAACGTATCTTTCGTTTGTGATAATGCTTTCTGCGTCATCATCAAGCTCTTTTTCAGCGGCGCAGATGTCTTTTTCAATGTGCGCAACAGAGGCAGCGTCTATGCCGAGGCTTTCAATCGCCTTGGAATCACGTTCAAAAATCTTTATCGCATACCATCTTTGCTTTTCTTCGCTCATATCGTGCAAAACTTCTTCTTCAATGTGAGCGATTGCATGTTCAACAGCACCCGAGAAGGTGTGCATGGGAACGGTTTTGCCGTTTTTGGCAGCGTCAATAGCCGCCTCCGCAGCCTGCATAATTCCCGTGCCTTTGAGCGCCGAAATCTCAACAATCTTGCAGCCAAGCTCTCTTGAAAGCTCTGCAATGTTGATTTTATCGCCGTTCTTTGCAACAACGTCCATCATATTTATTGCAATTACAACAGGAATTCCAAGCTCGGTGAGCTGAGTTGTAAGATAAAGGTTTCTTTCAAGGTTGGTACCGTCAACTATGTTCAAAATAGCATCCGGTCTTTCGCTGACAAGATAATTACGTGCAACAACTTCTTCAAGAGTATACGGAGAAAGTGAATAAATACCCGGAAGGTCAGTCACAGTTACACCGTCGTGTTTTTTAAGCTTGCCTTCCTTTTTTTCAACAGTTACGCCGGGCCAGTTTCCAACAAACTGATTTGAACCGGTCAATGCGTTAAAAAGCGTGGTTTTACCGCAGTTCGGGTTACCCGCAAGCGCAATCCTTATGTCCATTTTTAATTCCTCTCTTTCTAAAACCTAAAATTATTCAACTTCAATCATCTGAGCGTCAGCTTTTCTTATCGAAAGCTCATAGCCGCGCACGGTGATTTCAATGGGGTCGCCCAGCGGCGCAACCTTTCTTATATGTACCGCCACACCTTTTGTAATACCCATATCCATAATTCTGCGCTTTATAGCGCCTTCGCCGTGGAGCTTAACGACTTTAGCGTCCTGCCCTACCTTGACGTCTTTTAGTGTTTGCATTGCATTATCCTCCTTAAAAAATTAATTTACACCATAATTTTTTGAGCCATTTCCTTGCTTATAGCAACCCGTGCCTCTTTGACATTTACAATTACGTTACCGCCAAGCTCGCTTATTATCTTGACGCTGCCGCCTACAACAAAGCCGAGATTTTCAAGGTGTTTTTTCACCTCGGGGTTTCCGCCGATTTTTTTAATAATGTTGTCTTCTCCGACATCTGCAAGTATTAAGGGCATCATAATTGACCTCCATTCGATTAGCACAAACTAACTTAACATTTAAAATATCAGGTTAGGCTTCCCTAACCTTCCATGAGTTAGTTTAGCACAACTAACCTGTGTTGTCAATACTGTGTCCCAAAATTTTTTTCAATTCCGCACAAATTTACATTTTTACACAAACAACCCCCTTATCATTGACCGTTTCTTTATGTAAGGTATACAAAAAACGAAAGACCGCATACAAAAAATTAATTTTTTGTACGCAGCCTTTCGCCTATATATAAAAAGAACAATGAAGGGGTAATTTTAATTGGGAACTTCTTCACCCAGGATAAGATTTACATCAAGCGTTTCGCCTGTTCTCCAAACTTTCAGCTTCAGCGTATCGTTCGGTTTGAATTTATTCTTAATCTTGTTAAGCTCGTCAACCGACTTAACCGCCTGACCGTTGCACTCGGTTATGATATCGCCGATTTTAAGTCCTGCCATATGAGCGGGCGAATTATCGGTCATAGAGTATACATAAATTCCCTCTACAAGGTTGTAACGCTTTGCGTCGTTTGCGCTGATTGCTCTGCCGGCAATGCCGATAACGGGTCTGCCCTTAACATAACCGTTTGAAATCAAATCCTCGATAATCGGTTTTGCTTCAGCCGTAGGAATTGCAAATCCAAGACCTTCGAGCGAAGACGACGACACCTTGGCGGTGTTGATACCGATAACCTCGCCGTAGCAGTTAACCAGAGCGCCGCCGCTGTTGCCGGGGTTGATTGCAGCGTCTGTCTGAATAAGCGTAAGCTGTTTGTTGTCGATTGTCATAGTTCTGTTAAGTGCGCTGATATATCCCACAGTTACAGTGCCCGCAAGCTCCTGACCGAGCGGATTTCCGATAGCAACTGCAAGGTCGCCGACTCTCAAAGCCGTCGAATCGCCGAGTGTTGCATACGGGAATTTTTTTCCTTCAATCTTTAAAAGCGCAAGATCTGTACGGGAATCGGCACCCTTTAAGGTTGCCGTAAATTCCTCGCCTGTGTTAAGAATTACCTTAAGCGACGAAGCGCCTTCAACAACGTGATTGTTTGTTATAATGTAGCCGTCCTCGGAAATAATAATTCCCGAGCCTGAGCCTTGCTGCACTTCCTGACCCTGCTGATTTGAACTATCGCCCTGACCGAAGAAGAAACTGTACGGGTCGTTGTACGAATATCCCGAATAAGTTGTCATATTGATAACTCCGACAACCGCCGGGCCAACCTTTTCGGCAATATCCGGAATTTCAAGCTTTGTTTTGTTTCCGACTGTTGTTGCGGGACTTGCCGAAGAAACATTGTCCAGAACCTTTTGTTCGCTTGTGCCGATATTGCTGTTTGTTTTAAGTTTAAACTCTTTGACAAGCTGCGATACCGACGGTGCAAGCAGTGCGTATGCCGACATTGAAATTATCATTGTAAAAATAATTGAAAAAACAAAAATCGGCATTGCAATTTTCTTTTTCGTTCTTTTCTTTTTTGCCGGAACAACAAGTGTGCTGAAGCACTCTGTGTTTTCTGCGGTTTTGTTTTCTTCCGACTGTGCCGGCTCATTCTGATAATCGTCATTATTCCACTTATATTCGTCCATAAGAATTCCTCCTTAAAAGTTATTTTTTTCAAGCCTCTCGGCTCATCTTCTATGGTTATTATGATACTCCCCACTTTTTAAAAAACTATGAATAAAATGTAAACATTTCTAAGATGTTTTCAAGCGGCAGAGAAAGATGAGTTTTATGCCCTCTTTACCGTAAAAGTAAACCTTGTATATTCGTTTTCGACGCTCTCGGCAAATATCTTTTCGTCACTTTTGTTGAGTATGTTTTTTACAATGTAAAGTCCCAGACCTGTGCCTTCGGGATTTTGATTTCTCGAATCGTCCGCTTTGTAAAACCTATCCCATATATATTTTATTTTGTCAGCCTTTATGCCTTCTCCGGTGTTGGTTATTTCAACATTCACCCTGTCGGACGAATAATATGCCCTGATTTTGATTGTTCCGCCCTCGGGAGTAAATTTTGTAGCATTTCCCAAAAGATTTGTCACAACCTGCACAATGGCGTCGCTGTCGGCAAAAACCGGCATTTTTTCCTGCTCGATTTCAAGCTCCACATTTAAATCTTTCTTTGTAATCTGCGTTTCAAATTTTATAATTTCACGTCTTAAAAGCTCGCAGATATCAAAATTTTTCTTTTCAATCTTAAAACTGCCGCTCTCGAGCCTCGAAATGCTCAGAAGGTCGTTTACAAGACGTGACAGACGTTTTGATTCGGCAAGCACGATTTTTAAATATTCGTCCTGCTTGTCCCTCGGTATCGTTCCGTCAAGTATGCCCTCAACAAATCCCGTTATCGACGTCATTGGCGTACGCAGCTCGTGCGATACGTTTGAAACAAAGCTGGAACGCATTTTTTCAAGATTTTCAATACCCGTAGCCATAGTATTGATGTTTTCGCAAAGCGAACTTAATTCGTCGTTCGTTCCGCACCAAACCCTGAGGTCGAATTTCCCCTTTGCAAATTCGGTAACCGTATTGTCAATAAGTTTTATCGGGTCGGTAATTTTTTTTGAAATAAAATAGAAAATCAAAAAAGTTATTATAAGCGAAATTCCGACAGAATATGCAAACTGTTTTAAAAATCCGAACACAAGCTTTCCGCTCGATACGTCCGCAACGGTGCTTATAAGCACGCCGCCGTAAATTTCGCTGTTCGATACCGGCAGTCCCACAATAAGCAGATTTTCGCGCTCGGCAAAAGCGTCGATTACGTCGTCGTTGCTCACCGTTTCGCCGTTTTTAAGTATTCTGTCAATATAGTCGCCCTTAAGATAATTTCCGATATACGAATCGTAATCAAGCCCCGCAACGGTAACAATCCTTGCAGTTTTGTCAAAAACAATAATTGACGTTTCGGTGCTTTGCGATATAATTTCAAGCGTTCGCTGATAATTTTTTAAATTGGGCGAAAATGTCGAAGCGGTAAAAACGTCAAGCGAATATTCGCTTATTCTCTCAGCGTTTGACAAAAGCAGTTTTTTCTTTACCTCAACCGCCTTAAGATTGCTTTCTTTTGTCGAAGAAAAAACCATACCGAACAAAAAAACCGACGCAATGATATAGCTTAGCAAAACCGTTATGCAGCCTGCGACAAGCAGCCTTTTTGATATGCTTTTTCTCTTCATTCCGTTATGACTTCGCAACTTCAAATTTATAACCTACTCTCCAAACAGTTTTAAGCTGCCACGAGCTTTCATAACCTTCAAGCTTTTCTCTGAGCCGCTTTACGTGGACATCCACCGTTCTCGAATCGCCGAAAAAGTCGTAGCCCCATACCTCGTCCAAAAGCTGGTCACGGGTAAAAACCCTGTTTGGATGCGAGGCAAGAAAATACAAAAGCTCCAGCTCCTTTGGCGGAATGTCAATCGTTTTTCCGCCGAGTATAAGCTCGTATGTGCTTAAATTTATACGTATATTCGGATAAACAATTTCCTTGTCAAGGTTTTCTGCCGACTCAAAACGCCTTAAAACCGCCTTTAACCGAGCCACAAGCTCCTTTGGCTCAAACGGCTTTACCATATAGTCGTCCGCACCGAGTTCAAGCCCCAAAACCTTGTCAAACACCTCGCCCTTCGCCGTAAGCATAATAACAGGAATATTTCCTGCCTTGCGCATACGTTTTAACACCTCAATGCCGTCAATTTTCGGAAGCATTATGTCAAGTATAACTGCCTGGGGCGGATTTTGCGAAAATTTTTCAAGCGCATTAAGACCGTCGTTTGCAATAATAACCGTGTAACCCTCTTTTTGCAAATACAGCCTTATAAGTTCGCAAATATTTTTATCATCGTCAACCACTAAAATTCTGCTTTCTTTTTCCATTGTCAATCTCCTTATCTTTCGGAATAATGTTTGCAAATGTGCGTTATCGGGCAGATTTCGCATTTCGGATTTCTTGCTGTGCAGACCGCCCTTCCGTGCCACACAAGCTGATGGCAGAAATGTATCGAATAGTCGTCCGGAACAAACTTTTTTAAGTCAAATTCAATTTTTTTCGCATCTTTTTCTTTTGTAAGACCTATCCTGTTTGTAAGGCGTATTGCGTGAGTGTCAATAACAAGGGCGGGTTTATTGTAAATATCGCCGAGAATTAAGTTTGCCGTTTTTCTGCCGACTCCGGGAAGCGTTAAAAGCTTTTCCATTGTATCGGGAATTTTTCCGTCAAATTCACTGAGTATTTTTTGCGCCAGAGCTTTTATATTGCGCGCCTTCGTTTTATAAAATCCGCACGGCATAACCATTTTTTCAAGTTCGTCAATATCACATTTTGCAAAACTTTCAAGCGTTTTATATTTTTCAAACAAAGGCTTTGTAACAATATTAACCCTTTTGTCTGTGCATTGCGCCGACAGCACAACGGCAATGAGCAATTCGTAATCCTTTGTATAATCGAGCGAACACTTTGCGTCCTTGTATACGTCGTCAAATATTTCCTTAATTTTTAAAATCTTTTCGCTTCTTCTCATAACTCCACCTCACATACAAAACTATTATACAACTTTTTATGCTTGAATAACAAGCCTTTTTGATATAATTTAACAAAATATTCATAATTTTAACAATATTTTACCGTTTCGGCGCAAAAGATGTGCAAAAAAGCTTGAACTGACGCTTAAAAAGATGTATAATATTAAGATATAAAAAATGAAAAGAAACGAAGAGAATATGCTCAAAGACTATATAAAGGAAAAAAACTGGATATTTGAAGATACAAACGGCGAAACGGCAAGGGAAATTTCAAGAAAATATTTGCTGCCGCAGTGTGTTGCCTCTGTTGCCGCAAACCGTGCGGACGGCGATATTTGCGGCTATCTTGAGCCTGATGAGTCGCTTCTTTGCGACCCGTTTTGTCTGGACGGTATGAAAGAGGCGGTAAGCGTTATAAAAGACGCCGTAAAAAATATGAAAACAATTATCGTTTACGGCGATTATGACGTTGACGGAATAACGTCATCTTATATCCTTATGCATTATTTAAAAAGCGTGGGCGCTCTTGTTTCATACTATATTCCGTCCAGAACTGACGAGGGCTACGGTCTTAACGAACGTGCGCTTGTTGACTTAAAACAAAAGGGCGCAGACCTTGTAATCACCGTTGATTTGGGCATTACCGCAAAGGACGAAGCAAAGCTTTGCAAAAATATCGGCCTTGACCTTATTATAACCGACCACCATCTGCCGGTTGAAGGCAAGCTTCCGTCCGATACAATAACAATAAATCCTAAAATTTCAAAAAATTATCCGTTCAAAAACCTTGCCGGCGCAGGAGTTGCATTTAAGCTTGTGTGCGCTCTTTCGGGCAATAACAAAAATATTTTCGACTATTATATTCCGTTTTGCGCAATCGGCACGATTGCAGATTTGGTTGAGCTTTGCGGCGAAAACAGATTTATTGCAAAATACGGACTTAAAGAGCTTGAAAAAACAAAAAATATCGGATTGCTTTCGCTCTTTAAAGCGGCTAAAATAAAAAAAGACGGCATTACAACCTCAGCCGTAAGCTTTGGAATTGCCCCCCGTCTTAACGCCGCAGGAAGGCTTTCAAGCGCAGATATATCGGTTGAGCTGTTAATGAGCAGTGATGAATTTGAGGCAGACAAATACGCAAATTTGCTTGAGGACGAAAATACAAAACGCAAACAGGAAGAACAAATTATATTTAAATGCGCTGACGAAATAATAAAAAGTAATAATCTTTTTGAAAAAAACGTTATTGTGGTTGCGCAAAAAAACTGGCACCACGGCGTAATAGGAATTGTTTCGTCAAAAATTACCGAAAAA
Source organism: uncultured Clostridia bacterium (assembly GCA_934500875.1). Taxonomy (GTDB): domain Bacteria; phylum Bacillota; class Clostridia; order UMGS1810; family UMGS1810; genus Qingrenia. The sequence continues at coordinate 119,633 of CAKSTL010000004.1, forward strand.
TACTATAAACCTTCGGTTGTAATTTCTCTTGACGATGACGGAAACGGAAAAGCGTCCGGACGCAGCATACCGGGTTTCGACCTCTTTTGTGCGCTTAAAAGCTGCGGGGGCGTTCTTGAAAAATACGGCGGTCACTCACTTGCCGCAGGGCTTTCGGTAAAAGAAGAAAATATAAAATTTTTTGATAAAATGATAAACGAATATGCAAAATCGGTTATGACAGAAGAAATCCTTACACCGAAAATCTTTATCGATTCGGTTATAAGCATTTCTGACGTGAACCTAAAAAACGCATATGCACTGCGCATTACAGAACCGTACGGAACAAAAAATCCGCAGGCGGTATTCTGCATAAAAAATGCCAAAATATCGCATATACGAAATATGTCGGATAAACCCCACTCTTTTGTAACACTGTCCGACGAAAGCGGAAATCTCACGTTTCCGGCATTTGGTCTTAAAGATAAAATTCTCTGCTTTGCCGAAGGCGAATTTGTTGATATCTGCGGCTGTCTGAACGTTAACGTGTATAACGGAAACGAAAGCGCACAGTTTATCATCCGTGATATAAGAGCGGCACGCAAACGCTTTATTTCAAAAGACGATTTAAGAAAGCTCTACATTTTTATAAAAAACAGCGGCAAAGAATATTTTGACGTTTCTTCCGTTTCGGCTTCGTTAAAATCGGGCAGCCTTAAATTTTACCGTATGCTTAAAATTTTAAAAGAGCTTGATATGATAGATTTTTCACTTGACGGCGATAAATTCAGAATTGAAAAGAAGCAGGATTTTTATAAAAAAACCGACCTTTCAAAATCGGCTGAATTTAACATATACTCGGAATAAACAAGGAGGAAGGATATATGCAGCAAGTTTTAAACGAGCTTATAGATATTGTGAAAACCAATTTTCCCAATGCAGACTTAGAGCCTGTCTATAAGGCTTTCAACCTTGCAAATGAAGCGCATAAAAATCAGAAAAGAATATCGGGATACCCGTATATTATGCACCCTCTGCACGTTGCAATCACCGTTGCAAAGCTTAAGTTTGACACAGAATCGGTTTGCGCTGCGCTTTTGCACGACGTTGTTGAGGATACCGAATATACCATAGACGATATACGAAATCTTTTCGGCGATAATATTGCCGCTTTGGTTGACGGCGTTACAAAGCTTGATAAGATTGAAATCACCTCTTCGGAAGAGCGCCATATGGAAAACTTAAGAAAAATGTTTCTTGCAATGGCAAACGATATAAGGGTTATTATCATAAAATTTGCCGACAGACTGCATAATCTTTCCACTCTTATAAGTATGCCCGAAGAAAAACAGCGTGCAACGGCACGTGAAACGCTTAACATTTATGCGCCTCTTGCACACAGGCTCGGTATGTATAAAATCAAGTGGGAGCTTGAGGATTATTCACTCAAATACCTCGACCCCGTGGCATATCACGAAATTGTCGAGGGAATCAACCAAAAGCGTCAGGAACGTGAGGAATTTATAGCGCAGATTAAAAGCACGCTTAAAACAAGTCTTTCGGATATCGGCATAGAATGTACTATTGACGGACGTCCCAAGCATTTTTATTCGATATACCGCAAAATGTTTACTCAAAACAAAACGCTTGACCAGATTTACGATTTGTTTGCCGTAAGAATTATTACAAATTCGGTAAGCGACTGTTACAGCGCATTGGGTCTTGCGCACGAATTATACAAACCTATGCCGGGGCGTTTTAAAGATTACATTGCAATGCCGAAGCCCAATATGTATCAGTCGCTGCATACAACGGTTATCGGCCCTAACGGAACACCGTTTGAAATACAAATCCGTACAAAAGAAATGCACGAGATTGCCGAAAACGGTATAGCCGCACACTGGAAGTACAAGGGAATTGCGGAAAACGACGCATCAAGCGAGCAAAAGCTTTCGTGGATAAGACAGCTTCTGGAATTTCAGAAAGACGCAGACAACGAAGAAGAATTTTTGCGCGCGTTAAAATTCGACCTTTTTACCGATCAGGTTTTTGTGTTTACCCCAAAGGGCGACGTTATAAGCTTTCCTGCCGGCGCAACGCCCGTTGATTTTGCCTTCAACATTCACAGTGCAATCGGCTATAAAATGAACGGAGCACGTGTAAACGGAAAAATAGTGCCGCTCGATTATCAGCTTCAGAACGGCGATATAGTTGAAATTATCACCTCCACCGCCATTCACGGTCCGAGCAGAGATTGGCTTAAGATTGTTAAAACAAGTCAGGCGAAAAATAAAATCAACCAATGGTTTAAAAAGGAAAAACGTGAAGAAAATATTGTTCACGGAAAAGAAATGATAGAAAGAGAAATAAAGCGTCAGGGCTTAAACGGCGCCGAAATTCTTACCGAATCGCACTTGCAGAGTATGTTCAAGCGCTACGGCTTTTCATCCCTCGACGATTTATACAGCGCCGTAGGATACGGAAGCCTTCCTGCGCTCAAGGCGGTTTCAAAGCTTAAGGAAGAACACAAAAAGCAAACCGAGAAAAAAGATATTCCCGTTATACCGTCCGAAATACTTTCGGAGCCTCCGAAAATATCGGGCACACCAAAGGACGGCGGCGCAAAGGACGGTGTTGTTGTATCGGGTATTGACAGTTGTCTTATAAGGTATTCACGCTGCTGCAACCCTGTTCCGGGCGATAAAATTATCGGATATATCACACGGGGCAGAGGCGTTTCAATTCACCGTCAGGACTGCCCGAATATTGCAAACGCATACAGCAATGCCGAGGAAAAGGCACGTCTTATAGAGGTTGAGTGGTCCAAGCACGACCAAACGGCATTTACCGCAAACCTTAAAATTGTGGCAAACGACAGACAGGGTATTTTTATCGAGGTTGCAAACGCTATCAGCGAAACAAAAATTCCGCTTAAAGCAATCAACGCACGTACAAAAGATACTCTTGCAATATTTGAAATCACCTTGGAGATTGCAAATACAGATCAGATGGAAAAGGTTGCAAAAAAACTCAGAAACTTAAAAGGCGTCATAGACGTTACACGAATCACAAACTGATAAAATTCTTTAAAGGGCGGTGTATTGTATGAAAACAGAAAAACTTGTTCTCGGCGCACTTGACACAAACTGCTATATTTTTTACGACGAAAACACAAACGAAGCGGTAATAATTGACCCTGCTGCAGACAGTGACACCATTATTGAAAAAGTAAAGGATTTGAATTTAAAGGTAAAGTATATAATAATAACGCACGCACACATTGACCACATTATGGCGCTTGACGGCGTTTACGAATATACAAAGGCACCTGTTGTCATTCATTCGGACGACAAAGATAATTTAAACAACGACGCATTCAATCTTGCGGTGTATTTTCATACCGTTTCGCCCAAAAAGAAGGCTGATATCACGGTAAAAAACGGCGATACGCTGACACTTGGCAAAAATGTGCTTAAATTTATTCACACACCGGGGCATAATAAAGGAAGTATGTGCATACTCTGCAATGATATACTTTTTTCGGGCGATACACTGTTTTTGATGTCGGTGGGAAGAACCGACCATTACGGCGGAAATTCGGAGAAGATTATCAAGTCCATTAAAACACGTCTTTTTGTGCTGGATGATAATATCAGGGTATATCCCGGTCACGGCGACGAAACAACAATAGGCTTCGAAATTGAAAACAATATGTTTGTGAGATAAAAATATGAAAATCAAACTTTTGCAAAACAACGAAACATATGCGGTGCGTGATATTGTACGTCTTTTTGCGCCCATGCAGACATACGAATTTGTTTCGGACGGCGATTATGACATTCTCGCAGCATACGAAAACGGAAAATACCATTCCGAAGTGAAGCTTGACGGCAAAACTTTTTCGCACACACTCACCTTTGACGGATTTGATAAAAACAAACTTAAATTCTGCTTGTTCAAAGCGCTTTCAAAAGCATACGGACAAAAGCCGCCGTGGGGTATCCTTACGGGAATCCGTCCCACAAAGCTGATACGTGAAATGATGGATAAAAATTTTTCGGACGATAAAATTGCGGATATTTTGAAAACCGATTTTCTTGCCGATGATGACAAAATAAGCCTTGCAATTACGTGTGCCGAAAGAGAAAGAAGGATAATAGAGAAAATACCAAAAAATTCGGTCAGCCTCTATGTTTCAATCCCCTTCTGCCCCACCAGATGCCATTACTGCTCCTTTATTTCGCAATCGGTTGCGTTTTCAAAAAACCTTGTCGTGCCGTATCTTGAAAAGCTTGAATACGAAATAAAAAAATGTGCTTTTCTTTTGAAGGAATACAACAAAACCGTTGACAGCGTGTATATAGGCGGAGGAACGCCGACAACGCTTTCTGCCTGTCAGCTTGAAAAACTTATAAATACGCTTTTTGAAGAATTTGACCTTTCAAAAATGCGTGAATTTACGGTTGAAGCAGGCAGACCGGACACAATTGACAAAGAAAAACTGTCTGTTTTAAAAAAATGCGGCGTCGGAAGGATAAGCATAAATCCGCAAACCTTTAACGGCAAAACGCTTGAAATTATCGGCAGAAGCCACACGGCAAAAGAAACCGAAGAAAAATTTTATCTTGCAAGAAGTATGGGGTTTTCGCATATAAACACCGATATTATTGCAGGACTTTACGGCGAAAATATTTACGATTTTGAAAAAACTATGGAAAAAATAATTTTTCTCAATCCCGAAAGCGTTACAGTGCATACTCTCTGTGTAAAAAGAGGCGCATATCTTGCCGAAAAATATGATTATTTCAATCGGTCAAATACATCCCAAGTGTCAAAAATGCTTTCGTTTGCAGAAAAGACCCTTACGGAAAACAAAAAATTTCCGTATTATATGTACCGTCAGAAGAATATGGCGGAAAATCTTGAAAATACAGGTTTTTGCAGCGAAGGATGCGAATGTATTTATAATGTTGCAATTATGCAGGAGGTGCAAACCAATATCGCTTTGGGTGCAGGCGCTTCCACAAAGCTGGTCTGCAAAGACAGAATAGAACGCAGCTTTAATGTCAAGGAGGTTTCGGAATATATAAAACGGACGGATGAAATGGTACAGCGAAAAATTTCTCTTTTTGAAAACAATATATAATTAGGCGGTGAAAATATGTCCAAAATTGACAAAAGCTTGGAAGAATATAAAAACTGGTGCGAAAGCCTCGGAATACTCTGCGCCGACGACTTAAGCCGTTCAATAAAAAACGGAGAGATTAACACTGTTATCAATTTAACCGAAATATGGCACGAGCATTGCATATCCAATATTGCCGAGGAAATAAAAGAAAACATCAAAAACAAAAAAATTATTATGGTTGCAGGTCCTTCCTCTTCTGGCAAAACCTCTTTTTCGGCAAGGTTAAAGCTTCATCTTAAGGTTATGGGCATAAACGCAAAAACAATTTCGCTCGACGATTATTATTACGATAAATCCAATACGCCGCTCGAAGAGCTTGATTATCTTACCTTTGACTATGCCGACAGCCTTGATTATAACCTTTTCGGCGAAAATATGAAGGCGCTTCTCGAGGGAAAAACAGTTTCTCTGCCGATTTTCGACTTTGCAACAAGACGGCAGATTTCGGGCAAAAAAAATATGCGGCTTTGCGATAATGAGGTTGTAATCGTAGAGGGTATTCACGCACTCAACGACATTGTAACTTCAAAAATCGGCGTGGGCAACCTTTTTAAGGTGTATTGCACTGCGCTTACCTGCCTTAAAAGAAATAACGGCGACAAAATTTCATCACGCGCAACCCGTCTTTTAAGAAGGCTTATACGTGACTGTTATTTCAGAAGCAGCACCGCAGATTTCACGTTCCAAATGTGGGACGACGTTGAAAATGCGGCAAAGGTTAACATTTACCCGTTTACCGACAGCGCAGACGTTGTGTTCAATTCGTCGGTTCTGTATGAATTTTGCGTTTATAAAAAACACATTGCAAAATTTATGGCAGACGGTCTTGTTGACGAAAAATACAAAGATTTTAAAGAAAATATAAATTCGCTGCTCGGCGATTTTTGCACCATTGACGATTCGCTCATTCCGAGAATGTGCTTTGTGCGTGAATTTATAGGCGGCAGCAGTTTATTTTAGATACGGAGAATTTACCCTGATGAAGGTTATTATTGCAGAAAAACCGTCGCTTGCACGAAATATTGTGTCGGCGATAACAAATATGAAACAAAAAGGCGGCTATTACGAAGGCAACGGCTATATCGTTACCTGGGCGTTCGGTCACCTTTTTTCGCTTGCGGATATAGAAACCTATAATCCCGCACCCGAGGGAACAAACGGATGGACAATGAAAAATCTTCCTTGCTTTCCCGAAAAATTTAAGTTTGAGCTTAAAAAAGACAAGAATAAAAGTATTGACCCGGGTGTTAAAAAACAGTTTGAAATCATAAAATATTTGTGCTCCCGAAGCGACGTTGACACCGTTATAAACGCAGGCGACTCGGACAGAGAGGGCGAAATAATTGTACGCATCATTACCGAAAACGCCTGTATAGAAGGAAAAAGTTTTAAGAGACTGTGGCTTCCCGACCAGACAAACGAAACAATTCTTTCATCACTCGGCGATATGAAGGACGAATCGGAATATGACAATCTTGCAAACGAGGGGTTTGCACGAACCTACATAGACTGGCTCTACGGTGTAAACCTCACCCGTTTTGCAACCCTTAAAACCGGCACCCTTCTTCGTGTCGGAAGGGTTATTGTGCCGATTGTCAAGGCAATCTACGACAGAGATACGGCAATTGAAAACTTTGTTCCCGATATATACTATGCCGTTTCGTCAAAAAGCGAGGTAAACGGCGAAAAAATTGAACTTACAAGCAAGAAAAAATTTGACAAAAATTCTTATGATAAGGCAAAGGCGCTTTGCAGCGAGTTTAACCGTCACCGTGCAGTTGTTACCGGCAAAAAGGAAAAGAAGGATAACCCCTCCCCTCCCAAGCTTTTTTCGCTTACCAAGCTTCAGAATGTGCTCGGCAAAAAGCACAAAATGCCAATGGAAAAAAGCCTTGCAATTGTTCAGTCGCTCTACGAAAGAGGGTTTGTAACCTATCCGAGAACAAATTCGGAATATCTTGCAACGGCAGAACAGGATAAAATAAAGAAAATTATTGCCGTGGTTAAAAAAATCGGCTATCCGGTTGAATTTAAATTCAAGAAAACTATCTTTGACGATAAAAAAATCGAGTCGCACTCTGCGCTCACTCCAACATTTAAAATTCCGGACAAAGAAGCTTTAAGCAGCGACGAATTTATTGTTTACAGCACAATTATGAGACGGTTTGCGTCGGTTTTCTGCTCGGAGGAATGTGTTGCCAAAAAGACGGAAATCAACATAAACGTCGGAAATATTGAGGATTTTACAATCAGAGGAACGGTAATTCTTAAAGAAGGATGGATGAAATTTGACGACCGTACTTCAAAAAACAAAACGCTGCCGAATTTGGAAAAAGGCGACGAATTTGAGGTTAACTTTGAGCCTGCTGAAAAAGAAACTACACCGCCGAAGCACTATACAATCGAAACGCTGAACAACTACCTTAAAAATCCTTTCCGTGACGACAAGGCAAACGACGAGAACGACGACGAGGATTACCGTGCAATTTTTGAAGGTCTTGAGCTGGGCACCGAGGCAACACGGACGGGCATTATAGACAATGCACGAAAAAGCGAATACATACTTCTTAAAAAGGATGTTTACACAATTTTGCCTGCCGGAAAAAATCTTATAAATTCGCTTATGCGTATGAATATCAGTATGGATAAATACAAAACAAGCCAGTTGGGACAAGCCTTAAAGAAGGTTTACCGTGGCGAAATTAATATTGACGACAGCATAAAAATGGCACAGGACGAAATAAAAAGTGTGTTCTGCACCGAAAAGCTTCCTCCCGAAAAGGATGTTGACGACGGATTTTTGGGCGACGTTGCGGGAAAATGTCCTGTTTGCGGAAATGACGTTGTGCGCACACGCTTCGGTTACGGCTGCACCGGTTATAAGGACGGCTGCAAATTCACAATCAGCAACATAATCTGCCAAAGGGTTATTTCGCTCTCCAACGTAAAAAAGCTTTTATCTACGGGAAAAACCTATAAAATAGAAAACTTTGTTTCAAAAAACGGCAAGAATTTTTCGGGTTATTTAAAACTCGAAGGCAACCGTGCCGTGTTTGATTTTAACGATTAGGAAATAAAGATTAATCAAAAAAATAAGGAGATTATTATGTTTATTTCAAACTCAGCCGCAATGCTTGCGCTTACAATTTTTCTTAACCTTTCGGGTGCGCCGTATTCCTCATCAATCGGCATAATCGGCGGTGCCGACGGCCCTTCGGCGGTATACATATCGGAGGATACCGAGCCTTTATGTGTGCAGGATTAATTTTTTCGGGGCGGTGAAAAAATGGACGGAAAAAAAGCGGAATATTTATCTCTTTCAAAAGAGCTTACAGAAAAAATCAAATATGACATAAACTATAAACCCTCCGGCGAAATCCGTCGGAAAAAGGAACACGATATACCTAACGTGTGGCGCCCGGCATATGTGCGTGACGTTGAAAAAATTCTTCATTCGCCGTACTATAACCGTTACTGCGATAAAACCCAGGTTTTTTCTCTTTACAAAAACGACGACCTTACAAGACGTTCGCTTCACGTTCAGATTGTGTCGAGAATTGCGCGGAATATCGGAAGAATTCTGGGTCTTGACTTAGACCTTATAGAGGCAATTTCGCTCGGTCACGATATCGGACATACACCGTTCGGACACGCAGGAGAAAAATTTTTAAGCGAAATTTATCATTCGCAGACAGGGCGGTACTTTTGTCATAACGTACATAGTGTGCGTGTGCTGGACAAAATATTTGGCTATAACATTTCGCTTCAGACGCTTGACGGAATTTTGTGTCACAACGGCGAAGTGGAGCTTGATAAATACAAGCCCGGAAGCCTTGCCTCGTTTGACGAATTTGATAAGACGGTTGAAAAATGCTATACCGAAAAAGACTTTTCTTCCCGCCTTACACCCTCTACGCTTGAGGGCTGCGTTGTAAGAATTTGCGATATTATAGCCTATATCGGCAAAGACCGACAGGACGCCGTAAGGGCAAAAATCATCCCCGATGACGATATATTTGCCGCAGGATTGCTCGGAAAATTCAATGCCGTTATTATAAACAATATGATTGTAAACATAATCGAAAACAGCTACGGCAAGGATTACATTAAAATCGACAAAGAAATTTTTGACGAACTTTCAAAGGGCAAAAGCGAAAATTACAGCTATATTTATCAAAGCAGTGCGGTTGCTGATATTAACCAAAAGATAATCTCTCCTATGTTTACAAAGCTTTATTTTAAGCTTTTGAGCGATTTAAAAAGCGGAATTAAAAATACGCTTATCTACAAACAGCACATAGATTTTGTGAACAAAAACAGAAAATATTACGGCGCCGGCGATTATCTTGACACACCGCCCGACGATATTGTGACAGATTTTATTGCAAGTATGACGGACGATTATTTTGTGGATATTTTTCAGCATTATTTTCCGAAGGAAAAAACAATTGAATATAAACCGTATTTTTAAATATGATGTTTGCTTTTATAAAACGCATACTTTCCCGTATGCGTTTTTTTTGTAGCAATTTGTAGACAATTGACATACGATATACTAAAACACCAAATCTGCAAAAAAGAAAGAAGGTATACAAATATGGCTTTTAGTTTAAACGATCTTAACGTAGGTCAGAATGCAATTGTAGAAACGTTAAATTCCACCGGCAGTATGCGGCGCAGACTGCTTGATATAGGTCTTGTAAACAACACAAAAGTTGAATGTATAGGGCAAAGCCCGTCGGGCGACCCTAAGGCATTTCTTATACGTGGAGCGGTAATTGCAATCCGCTCGGAGGACTGCGAAAACGTTATTGTTAAAAATATCTTCGGGGAGGGTTAAATATGGGGCTTACCGCATCTTCTACAGGAGGGATCGTATCGGCTTTTCCCAAAACAATCAAAAAATGTGCAGCCGACAAAATCATAGCGCTTGCAGGAAATCCCAATGTCGGCAAAAGCACGGTTTTCAATGCGCTTACCGGGCTTAATCAGCACACGGGTAACTGGCCGGGAAAAACGGTGACAAATGCGCAGGGCGAATTTAAGACCAAAAACGGCACATACATTCTTGTGGATATTCCCGGAACGTACTCTCTTATGGCGCACTCTGCCGAGGAGGAGGTTGCACGCAATTTTATATGTTTCGGCGGTGTTGACGCTGTTGTTGTAGTGTGCGACGCAACGTGCCTTGAAAGAAATTTAAATCTCGTATTGCAGACAATGGAAATTTCAAAAAACGTTATCGTCTGCATAAACCTTATGGATGAGGCAAAAAGAAAAGGTATTAAAATCAACCTTGAATTTTTGCAAAACCGGCTCGGCGTGCCTGTTGTGGGTGTGTCGGCACGAAAAAAGAAAACCCTTACAAAGCTTACCGACAAAATTCAAAAGCTCAGAAAAGAAAATTCGGCTCTTGATATGATATACAGTGACGAAATTGAAAATGCAATAAAAATTCTCGAGCCTGTTTTAAAAAAGCATTACCGCAGTATAATAAACTGCCGCTGGCTTGCGCTCAGGCTTCTTGACGGCGACAAATCGCTTATAAAAGAGTTTTCGGACTATTGCGGCGAGGATGTTTTAAAAAACAAAGAGATTTCACAGGCTTTGGAAAAATGCAGCGTATATTTTAAGGAAAATCACATAACGGGCGATAAAATCAAAGATATCATAGTGTCGCATATTATGCGTGAGAGCGAAAAAATATGCAAAGAGGCAGTTACATATGAAAATGAAAAATACTCGCTGTCCGACCGCAAAATAGATAAAATTCTGACGGGAAAAATTTCGGGATACCTCGTAATGCTTGTTCTTATCGCACTTGTGTTTTATATAACAATAAGCGGTGCAAATTACCCGTCGGCAATTTTATCAAAACTGCTGATGTCGTTTGAAGAAAGGCTTTTAAGCCTGTTTTATGCTCTGAGGGTGCCGAAATTTATATCGGATATGCTTGTTTCGGGCGCATACCGCACCTTAGCGTGGATTGTTTCGGTAATGCTTCCGCCAATGGCAATATTCTTTCCGCTGTTCACTCTCCTGGAGGATTTGGGATATCTGCCGAGAATAGCGTATAATCTTGACAAACCCTTTAAAAAATGCTGCGCATGCGGAAAACAGGCACTTACCATGTGTATGGGATTCGGCTGCAACGCCGCCGGGGTTGTGGGGTGCAGAATTATAGATTCGCAAAGAGAAAGGCTGCTTGCAATAATCACAAACAGCCTTGTGCCGTGCAACGGACGTTTTCCTGCGCTGATATCAATAATTACAATGTTCTTTATCGGCACAAAGGTTAAATTTATATCCTCCGTTTCGTCATCACTGTTTTTGACGCTTTTGATACTGCTGGGCATTGCGGCGACGTTTTTGTCAACCTATATACTTTCAAAAACAGTCCTTAAGGGCGTTCCCTCGTCGTTTACGCTTGAAATGCCGCCCTACAGAAAACCGCAAATCGGAAGGATTATAGTACGCTCAGTGTTTGACAGAACTCTTTTTGTACTCGGGAGAGCGGCTGCGGTTGCGCTGCCTGCCGGAATTATAATATACCTTGCGGCAAACATCACAATATCGGGCGCAAGCATACTTAAAATATGCGCAGATTTTCTCGACCCGTTTGCACGTTTTATGGGGCTTGACGGCGTAATTCTGATTGCGTTCATATTAGGATTTCCGGCAAATGAGATTGTAATTCCGATAATAATTATGGCATATACTGCCTCGGGCGCTCTCACCGAAACGGGCAACCTAAATGCCGTAAAAGAAATTTTTGTATCAAACGGCTGGACTATCACCACCGCAGTTTGCACAATGCTGTTTTCACTGTTCCATTGGCCGTGTTCAACCACCGTTCTTACCATAAGAAAAGAAACGCAAAGCATAAAATGGACGCTTTTTTCCATTCTTTTGCCTACAATCTGGGGAATTTTATCCTGCATAATTGTTTCGCATATTTTGGCTTTTTCAGGTATTTGAATATAAGAAAAACCACAAGAGGTTTAAAACTCTTGTGGTTTTTTGTAAACATCTTTTCCGCATACAATGGTGCGTTCTATATTAAAGTTTTCGTCCGATATTATAATATCCGAAAACTTTCCTTCGCTGAGCGAACCGCGCAGTTTATCCTCGCCAATGCTTCTTGCGGGCGAAAGACTTGCAAGCTTTACAACTTCACAGAGCGGCAGTTTTGCTGCGGAATAAAAATTTGAAACCGCCTTATTCATTGTAAGAATACTGCCTGCTATTGTTCCGTCCTTTAAACGGCACTCAATTCCTTTTACCTCAACCTCCTGACCGCCAAGCGTATATTTTCCGTCGCTCATTCCGCCGGCACGCATACAGTCGGTTATAAGAATAAGATTGTCGCCCTTTATTTTGTAAAGTGCGCCGAAAAGCGCCTTGTTTACGTGGAAAGTGTCGGCAATAAGCTCGCACATTACACTGTCATTTTCAAATGCCGCACCGATAACGCCTATCTCTCTGTGATTAAGCGGAGGCATTGCGTTAAAAAGGTGAGTTATATGCCGTGCGCCGAGCCTTGCCGCCTCTGCCGCCGTATTGTAATCTGCCGCCGTATGACCGATTGACACGGCAATATCGGTGTTTTTTGTGACAGACTTTATAAAGTCAAAATTTTCATCAAATTCTGGCGCTATGGTGACAAGCTTTATTGCGTCAGCATTATCAAGAACAAAATTTTTGTCGGGTTTTAAAATATATTTTTCAGACTGAGCGCCCTTTTTTGAAGGATTTATAAACGGTCCCTCAACGTTTGCGCCGAGAACCTTAGCTTTGGTTTTGCCTGAAGTTTTAAGGCGCTTTATAATGTCAAGCGAATTTTGTATAATGCTTTTTTCAACCGTCATAGTTGTCGGGCACCACGCTGTAACGCCGTTTTTCACAATTTCCCCGGAAATTTTAATCATTCCGTTCTCGTCGGCGTCGGAGGTGTCATACCCCTTATACCCGTGAATGTGAATATCAATAAACCCCGGCATTACAAGGCTGTTTTTTGCGTCGATAACCTCGCAGCCGTCAGTTTTTAAAGAGGCTCCGATTTTTTGGATTTTTTCATCAAAAATTATGCAACCGTTATCGATAATCTTGTCCTCAAGAACCAGTTTTCCGTTTATAATAGCACGCATTTTTATCACCCTTTGAATATAGTATATCAAAACCCAAAAAATGTATTTGCACAATTGTTAAGTTTTTTTGCACAATTGCTTAACTGTTGAGCTCAATATCAAGACTTGCGTCATTTAAGTTATCCGCAGAGGCGAAAACCCTAAGCGTTCCCTTTTTATTTCCCACTCTTACGGCAACGGTAATTTTTCCTGCATACATCCTTCTCTCCGAAAGATTTACGGGGTTGTGGTCCGAAACACTCGAGCCGGTGCCGACAACCGTTCCGAGTCCGTTTGTGCAAAAGCTTGCGTATGGCGAGGCTGTCGGGACTTCGATACCGTTTTCGTCAACGCAAAAACACGTTATAACGGCAATATCAGCACCGTTTGCACAGCTTGTTGCATTGTCCTGTATAAGGCGCAGAGCATATGGCTTGCCGCTTGTAACCTTTTTATCGCTGCACACGGTTTTTCCGCCGTTTATGCCGAAAACTTCAAGCTTGCCCTTCTGATATTCAACACTCCACTCAGCATGAGAATATTTTTCAACCTTTTTCCGTCCAAGGCTCTTTCCGTTGAGAAACAGCTCAGCCTCAGTGCAGTTTGTATATGCCCAAACGGGAATTTTTTCCCCTTCCCTGCCTTCAAAATTCCAGTGCGGAAGAAGGTGAATAAGCGGTTTATCCGAAATCCAATGGGTTTGATTTTGATAAAAAGCGTCCTTCTTTTGCAAAAATAAATCTATTGCGCCCGACTGTGAACAAACTCTGGGCCAAACCGCTTCGCCACGGTGTTCAAAGGCAATCCATTGATACGAACCTAAAATCCATTTTCGTCCGCAAATAAATTTCCACGTATTTTCACGTCCCAAAAACCAACTGTCGGTATCCTTATCATAAGCGGACAAAAATCCTTTTTCAAAACAATCCGCATTGTACCACCCTCTGGTTGTACCGGTTGCGCAGCACTCGGACGAAAAAATTCCTTTATCGGGATATTTTTTGTGAATATAATCGTATTTGTCAAGATTGTAATTTACACCGATTGCGTCAAGTTCATCATAAACGGTTGCAATGTCGGGACTGTTTGAAACAGCGCTCATAACAAAACGGGTATCGTCAAGTTTTTTCACAAGCGCAATAAGATTTTTGCAAATCCTTCTGCCCTCCTCGGTTGTGTGGTGCAGCTCCTCGTTTCCCACCGACCAAAAGACCACCGACGGACGGTTTCTGTCACGCTTTACAAGCATTGTAAGCTCTTTTTTTGCGTCATCAGACGACGAAAACCACCTTGTTTCATCCACAACAACAAACCCCAGCTCGTCAAGAGCGTCCATGGTTGCCTCGGGGTGCGGATAATGGCTTGTCCGATATCCGTTAGCACCCATATTTTTTATCATTTCAACCTTGTATCGGTGTATGTTGTCAGGCACTGCCTTGCCGGTAATGCCAAAATCCTGATGTGCGCAAACACCCTTGATTTTTATATGTTTTCCGTTCAGAAAAAGTCCGTTTTCCGGGTCAATTTCAAACGTCCTGAAACCCGTTCTTGTTGTATATTCGTCGCACAGTACGCCGTTTTTGTAAATCTTTGTGACAACCGAATAAAGGTTTGGATTTTCAATATCCCAAAGCTTGGGATTTTCAATAAAAACGCTGTATTTTGCCGTTTTCTTTTCTCTTAAAGGCACATCGGTTTCGCCGCTGCATTCGGCAATTTTCACATTATCACCGTCAAAAAATTCGCTCACCGCCGCAACAGAAACATCTTCGTATGTATCGTTGATAATTTCAGCTTCAACATCAACTCTCCACCTGCCGCCATCCTTTTTCGGCATTGCATACACACCCCAAAGGTCAATTGCAACAGGGTCTGTTTTTATAAGATACACATTTCGGTATATGCCGCCGCCCTCATACCACCAGCCCTCGTGGTCATCAGTCTTAACATATACAGCAACGGTATTTTCGGCGTCAAATTTTACAAAATCGCTGATATTTACCTCAAACGAATTGTATCCGCAAAAATTGCGACCCGCAACGCAGCCGTTTACATACACCTCTGCATGCGTTGCAACCCCTTCAAACAAAAGGGTTATGCGTCTGTTTTTATCATCTTCGCAAAGCGTAAATTTTTTTCTGTACCACGCATTGTTATATTCAAAAAAACCGAGCGCATTGTTGTTTTTCTCTTTCGGCTCCTGAAAAATAACATAGTCGTGAGGAAGTGAAACCTTCTCCCAACGTTCTGTGCAAATTTGATTTGCTGCATTGTAATCATCATATACGGCATTGTAATTTCTTGACGCAGGACCCCATATTTTATGCTCGGTTTTCGACTGCATATACACAGGGCCTTTAAAAGCCGGTGTACCGGTGTTTATATCACCCTCGTGAAAAAGCCAGTTATCGTTAAAAAGAATTTTCTCCCTCATTTTATCACCTCAAATATTTCATATGTTTATTATAAAATACGAAAATAGAATTTACAATTCAATTTATTGATAAAATATGGACAAAATTGATATTTTTAATTTTTTATACAAAAAAGCCCGGATTTTAAATCCGGGCTTAAAACTGTGCTATCTGTAAACAAAAAATCCGTTTCCTACAATTTGCTGCGATTCGGAAAATATAATAAATGCGTCGGGGTCAATTTGCGTGATTTTGTGCTGAAACTGCGTAATTTCGTTTTCCTTAAGCGCACACACCAGCATTTTTTTGCTCTCTCCGGTATACGCCCCGACAACGTCAACCGCCGTAACGCCTCTCGTTGAAGTTGAAATAAGCTTATTTGAAATTTCATCACCTTTGTCGGTTATAACGAACGCAAGTTTTGAAATGTTGAGTTTGCGTATGAAATAATCAACCGAAAAAGTTGAAATAAACACCGTCATAATGCCGTACAGACCGAGGTCAACCTGTCTGAATACAAAGAGCGAAACCAAAATAACGCATCCGTCGCACAAAAGCAAAAGCTTGCCTATCGGAAGATACGGAAATTTATGCTGAATAAGCCTTCCCGCAATGTCAGTGCCGCCGGTTGTAGAGCCTGCCGCAAGCGCAAGACCTATGCCGAATCCGTAAAGCACTCCGCCGAAAACCGTTGCAAGCAATAGGTTGTCCGTAACAGGCGGAAGATATGAAAAAATTTGTATAAAAACCGAAAATACACCTGCGCCGAACAGCGTTTTCAAAACAAACTTTCCGCCCAGAATTCTGAATCCAAAAACGAGCAGCAAAAGGTTGATGACCGCATTTGAAAGTCCCGGCGGAAAGGAAAACGCATAGTAAAGCACCGTTGCAAGACCCGATACCCCGCCGTTTACGACCTTATTCGGCAAAAAGAGGCAGCTGACGGCAAATGCCGCCAGCAAAGAGCCTATAAGTGTTAAAAATATTGACTTTCCGTTCTTCACTTGCCTCACCTTTGATATAAATTTTATTAATTATCGTATTCTATCGGTCTTAATGTGCCGAAACCTGCTTCTTTTACGCACAGCTGACCTGCGTCGGAGAGCATAAAGTCCGCCATTTTCTTAGCTCGCTCCTCGCTCTTCGAGCCTTTGATATACGCAACATACGTATTGTTTGACAAAGGATATGTGCCGTCCGCAATTGTTTCGTCGGACGGGAAAACACCGTCAATTGACAGAAGTTTAAGCGTTTTCGACGTGTCGTAGAACAAATCCATATTGTTAAAGTAATAATAAATGCTGTAACCCAAAGCATAACCTACAGGGTCATCCGTTATAGCGCCCTGAACATCCGTAAGAACGTTCGACATAGAAATCGAAGTTGTTTCGTTTCTTATTTTTTCGTTAATTTCCTTGCCGTTTAAAAAGTGTCTTTCCATCTGAGCGTGGCTGCCGCTGTCATTATTTCGGCAATACGGATACAAAAGTGCGTCAGGACCGCCTATTTCGTTCCAGTTTGAATATTTATTGTCAACATAAATATTCGTAATCTGCTCGCTTGTAAGGTTTGTTGCACTGTTTTCAATATTTGTAAAGAAAACCATAGCGTCGTATGCAATGGGAACAAGCTCAATTTCAACACCGTTTTTCTTTGCAAGTTCCAGAATATCGCTTGCAGGATATACCGAAGCAAAAATCATATCAACGTCGCCGTTTATAAGTCTTTCATACGAAACGTGGCTTTTTGAATGTTTGCTCGGCAAACTCTTGTGCATATATCCGTTTGAGAAAAGATGCCCGTAAACCGCCTCGGTAAACGGATATGTAGAAGTAGAACCGTCAATTACCGGCATTTCTTTGTCAAATCCGTATTCAACAGCAAGCTTTGAAGGATAAATCTGATATTCTGCCTGAACACGGACAAGAAGTTCGGAAACCTCACAGCGTGTTATATTCTGAGAAGGTCTGTAATACATAAGACTTACCGGTATTCCTTCTGCGTCAAGCTCGGTTCCTTCTTCATAATCGCACGGAACATTATAGCTTAAGGTATGATATGCCGGAATTGCCCAATCGGAAACCTTATCCAAATCTTCGGCAGTTACGGCTCTGTCATTTGAAAAATTATCCTTTGTAACGGTTTTGTCCTCATCTCTTAAGCCCGAAAGATATGTCGCCCTTGCCGCAATTGCAACAAATTCTTCTCTCGAAATGCTTCTTTCGGGAGAAAACTCCGTTTCGGAATCACCGTTTACAATGCCGTATTTGTTTGCCGACGCAACAACATCATAAAACCAATCGCCTTTTTTAACATCATCAAAATTGCACTCGGCGCCTTCTATTGCCGAAAGCCCGAGAAAACGCATAACCATTGCGGTTGCCTCGGCACGGGTAATCTCGCTCTTCGGATTTGCCTTTCCTTCGTCGTCGCCCGTAACGACACCGCAAACCGACAGTCTTTTCAAATGGTAAAAATCAAACGAGTTTTCATCAGTGTAATCTGAAAATTCAGCCTTGTCACCCACAAACGCCTCAATTGCCCTGTCCTTATCGGCAACGGGAATTGTGGCAAACATTTTTCCGTCATAATACATTGACAACGGAATGGGAGTTTTGTCGTCTGCAAAACGTGCAAAAAGACGGGAATATTCATCATAGCTGTTTGAAAAAAGCTCCTCGCCTTCGGGATAATCAACGCTTACGACGGTAAACATATCCTCACCGCCCGTTTTATTATCCTCCGCATAGCACACAAAAGACGTAAACAGCAGCGAAAACACAAGTGCAAGCGCCAAAACCGTTTTTGATTTTTTCATAAACATCAGCCTCTCTTTTTATATATATTGTACTGATATAATAGCATATAAAAAAGGCAAAATCAACATTATTTTTTTAACATTTTGTATCAAATATTTAACAATTCAATGACAAAACATTACAGCACAATTCCGTCCTTGAAAATCGAGATTTCGCTGTATCCGTTTACTTCGTTTTTTGTTTTTTCGCCCGAAGCGGTATTTATTATAAAATCAAGAAGTTCATCGGTAAGGTCGGACATTTTTTTGCCCTCCGTAAGAGGCGAAGCGTCAAAATCAATCCAGTTTTTCTTTCTTTCGGCAAGGCTTTTGTTGGTTGAAATTTTAACCGTCGGAACAGGCGCACCGACAGGCGTTCCTCTGCCTGTTGTAAAGAGTATCATATGAACGCCCGCCGCCGTAAGATTTGTAATTGCAACAATATCGTTTCCCGGGCCGTTTAAAAGCGTAAGACCGTTTTTGCAAACAACGCCGCCGTAATCTATAACATCGGCAATCTCTCCCATACCGCCCTTCTGAACACATCCGAGCGATTTTTCCTCCAGCGTTGTTATGCCGCCCGCCTTGTTGCCCGGCGACGGATTTTCATATATAACCTGATTGTGACGTGTGAAATAATCCTTAAAATTATTTATAAGACAAACCGTTTTGTCAAAAAGCTCTTTTGTGGGGCATCTTTTCATAAGAAGAGTTTCTGCGCCGAACATTTCGGGCACTTCGGTAAGAATACACGAACCGCCGAATGAAATAACCCTGTCCGACAACGAACCGACAAGCGGATTTGCGCTTATTCCGCTAAATCCATCGCTGCCGCCGCATTTTAAGCCGATTTTAAGCTTTGATACCGGTATGCTCCGGCGTTTGAAGGTATCGGCATATTTTTTAAGCTCGCCTATAAGCTTTACACCTTCTTCAATTTCATCATCAAAATCCTGTGCGTTTAAAAATTTAACCCTGTTTTCATCATATTCGCCGAGTACCTTTTTAAACTCGGAGATGTTATTGTTCTCGCAGCCCAATCCCAAAACCAGAACTCCGCCGGCATTGGGATGATTTACAAGTCCTTTTAAAATAAGCTGTGTAATTTTCTGGTCGCCGCCAAGCTGCGAACAGCCGAACGGATGTTCAAAATGCCTTGCCCCGGTAAGGTCTGAAAGCCTTTTTGCAATTTTATTTACGCAGCCCACGGTATTTACAATCCATATTTCGTTTCTTATGCCGACATCTCCGTTTTTGCGCACATATCCCATAAACGTTTTGTCGGCCGAAACCCTCTTAATCGGCGTAAAATCGGGTTCATACGAATATTCGAGGTTCCCTTTGAGATTTGTCTTAAGATTGTGCGTATGCACGTGCTCTCCTTTTTTTATATCGCATATTGCGTGACCAATCGGAAAGCCGTATTTTATAACATTTTCGCCTTTTTTAATATCGCACACGGCATATTTATGACCGTTTTCAAGGTTTACTTCAACATTGTCCAATGCGTTAATTTTCATTTTTTGTATCTCCCGTTTATTTCGTCGGCAAGAAAACTTAAATCCTCACCCCAGAAATCCTTGTTTGCAAGAATTTCATTTATCGGTTTATTCTTCATAAACTCAACAACCTTTTCGTCGTCGTTCGGCTCGCCGTCCTTGTAAAACTCAATAAGTTTTGCAAATGACAGCAAAAGGTTTTCGGGCATTTTGTTCATACGCTTTATGTATTCGAGCAAAGAAGGCAGAACACGCACCTTGAATTTGCTTACCGAATTTAAAGCGATAGACGAACACATATGCCTTATATAAGGATTTTGAAAACGCTCAAAAACATTGTCGGCATAATCGGTAAGCTCTCCCTTCGGCAAATCGAGCGTGGGAATTATTTCGTCATATACGCATTTTTTAACAAACGCACTCATTTTTTCGTCCTTCATACAGTCGCCGACCGTTTCAATTCCCGAAAGCAGCGCATACGGTATCATAGACGTGTGGGCGCCGTTCAAAATTCTTACCTTTCTTGTGCGGTAGCGTTCAAGATTATCGGTAACGATTATATTAAGATTTGCCTTGTCAAACGGAAATTTTTCGGTAATGTCCTTAGGCCCCTCAATGACCCAGAGATGAAAAATTTCGCTTGTGTCAAGCATATTGTCCTCATATCCGATATCAATTTTTTCGCCCCTCGGATATCCCGTTACAATTCTGTCAACCAAAGTATTGCAGAACACGTTTTTTTCTTCAATCCACTTTACAAAATCAGCGCCGAAATTCCACTTTTCCGCATAATTTAATATGCACTTTTTAAGATTTGCGCCGTTTTTGTCAATCAGCTCGCACGGAAGAAAAGTAAACCCGTCAAGCGACAAATCAAAACGTCTTTTTAAAAGAAGCGTAACTTTTGCGGGGAAAGTTATTTCGGGCGCAGCATCCGGAAAATCGTTGCCGTCAAACACAATTCCCGACTCTGTTGTATTGGATATTACAAACTCAAAACCAGGATTTTCCGCAAGTTTTAAAAATTCTTCAAAATCCTTGTAAGGCTGAACGGTTCTTGAAATTACGTCAATAACCTTTTTTTCAACCGTGGGCACGCCGTTTTTAATTCCTCTCATAACGTGCGTATATACGCAGTTTTGCGCTTCAAGCATATCGCACATTCCGTTTTTTATCGGCTGAACCACAACAACGCTTGCGTTAAAATCTGTTTTTTCATCGGTAAGCTGTATAATCCAGTCGGCAAAACCTCTTAAAAATCCTCCTTCGCCAAACTGTATTATTTTCTCGCATCTTTTTACTTTTTCAAACATTCTATCCCCTCCTATATCATTGATTATAAAACAACATTTTCCACTTTTCCTTCACAATATTGCTTTATATATAAAATTTCTTTAATATATTGATTTTGCAAAAATTTTATGATATTATAGTATACGGGTGATAAATATGCCGGATTATACTTATAAAAATGCAAAGTTTTCGCACCACAGAGTAACAAACCGCCGTAAATTTACAGGTATTCACTACCACGACAGCTACGAGCTTTACTACCTTGTAAGCGGCGAAACAAAATACTTTATCGGCGACGAAATTTTTACGGTAAAAAAAGATAATTTTGTGTTTGTTCCGAAGGGAATGTTTCACAAAACCGACAGCGAAACGTGTCTGCATAACGAAAGAATACTCATTTCTTTTGACGATTCTTTGTTTGACAGCTCAAATTTGTATATTCTTGACGAGCTTAAAAAAACAAGAATTATGAGTATTCCAGAAAGCAAGATAAACACCCTTACGTCAATTATGTATAATCTTGAACAGGAGTCGGAAAAAGAGGACGAATATTCCGATTATCTTTTTAAACTCTACACGCTTGAGCTTCTTGCGCTTTTGTGCCGCTTCAAGCACAAGCCAAAACGGAAAATCGAAGGCTCCGAAAAGCTTATTCACGATATATCGGAATACATAAGCAAAAATTTTGATAAAAACATTTCGCTCTCGGCGCTAAGCGGTATGTTTTCTGTAAGCGAAAGCCACCTCTGCCGAAAATTCAAGGATATTTCGGGCATAGGCATAAACGAATATATCACATATGTGCGCATTTTAAATGCCGAAAAGCTTTTAAAATCAAAAAAATATTCAATAACCGACGTGGCGCTTATGTGCGGTTTTAACGATTCCAACTATTTTTCAACCGTTTTTAAAAAAGTTAAAGGCATTACACCGCTGAAATTTTCAAAAGGCGCAAAATAAAACCGCTGTTATCCATACAGCGGCAGGCTATTCTTAAATTAAAAATCCACTCGTTTAGCGAGTGGATTTTGTTTATTTATTTGTCGTTATAACAACCTTGTTTTCCTCTCCGAGCCATTCAACACCGCAGCCCAGCGCCTCAGACACCGCACGCACCGGAACAAGTGTTCTGCCATTATAAAGCATTGCGGGAACGTCAAGCGTTTTTGCCTCGCCGTTAATATACATAACATCACCGCCGATTGCAAGAGAAATTTCTTTTTCGCCCTTTATTGCCGTAACCGACTGCGCCGACTCGTTCCAGTCAACCAAAGCGCCCAATTTCTCGAAAATTGCACGCATAGGAACAAGCGTTCTGTCGTTTACAATAATCGGCGACCTGTCGGTTTCAAGCGTTTCGCCGTCAATCACAACCGGTATTTCAGGCTCAAAATCCGCACCGAAACGGATTTTGCTGCCGTGCTTGTAAAAAACATATTCCTTGCTTAAATTCTCCGTCCAAATTCTCAAAGTATGCCGGCCGTTGGAAACAGAACTGATATTTGAAAAGCTGAATTTGTAAGGAATTTTGTTTGACGAATGACACCACTCGCCGTCAATTGCGTAATTTACCGTAATATCTGCCTTGTTCGAAACGTGCGCAAGCGTATAAAGTATGCCGTTTGCGGCAATATCTGTAATCTCACCGCTGTTTGCAGGCACAAGCGCAAAATCGGACGGCGCATTTACACTCGTTTTATAAAGTCCGCTTGTCTTAACCTCCGCAAAAATGTCCGACGCATATAGATAATCGTTGATATCGTATCTTTCCGCTTCGTTTGCACGGTGATTGTTAAAATAGTTAATCATCTTAATCTGCGGATACTTCATAACGAGATTCCAGAGCATATCCCTCATTCTCGGTGCGCCCCAAGCCTCAAGGTCGGTATCGTGATTTGTGTTTGTCGGAACGCCGCCCTCGCTTATCATAACAGGTTTGTTTATGTTATTTTTCGCCATAAAATCCATAATCGGCTTAATTCTGTTTGTTGCCCAAGCATAATCGCCCGTCATAAAATATACGCTGTCTTTATAAGAGGTGTCGGCTTTTCCCTGGAAATATTTTATCATATACATACTTACGCCTACCCAGTCAACGTATTCGTCGCCCGGATAGAAAAATTCAAACGGACGGTCAAGCGCACCAAGGTCATTGGGCGACCACACAACCGCAAAATTATCGTATTCGTGTACCATATTTGCAACGTTTCTGAAAATTTCCACATACCTTTCGGGTTCATCACCGAGAGACGAAACGTTCATTTCGTTTGCAAAACGGATAAACATAGGCTTGTTGTATGCCGCAAGCGTATTTAACACCGAGCGGATTGTATCGTAGTTTACTTCGTCAAGGCTGTTTATAGTCCAGCCGACCATAACCGCCGAATCGTTGCCTTTTATGATTTCATTCGCAGGATAATAAAAATCCGGCTGATTCATAGCGTCAATATAGGTAAGATAACTTCCGAGAGGCCAAAAATTCTCGCTTGTTTCGGCAATCATACCAAGATACGCACCGTCTTTCGGCTCAAGACGTGCACCGTAATACGGCAAATTTGAAACATCTGCCTGAACATAAAGCTCAAAATCTGTCTCGTTTACCATTCTTTCCTTTTCAGCCAAAAGTGCTCCCCAGTCAACCGACGGAAATTCAAACGCAAATACGGTTGTGCAGGATATAAAAATTGATATGCAAATCAAAAGCGAAATTATTTTTTTCATAAAAATCTCCTTTGCCGCCATCATATATGGGCGTAAACAGTAGGTTTTTCTTATCTCTTACACTGCTTTTTCATTTTGCAGCAGACCCTCTATAATACCTGCTGCGTCCTCGACAAATTTTAAACAGGGACGCTTTTTATAAAATTCGTTATCCCTCTTTGTGGGGTTTGCCGACATATCGGTTTTGATATTTTTCAAAAGCTCACGGCATATGATTGTGCGGTTTTCGTTTTTAAAATCCTCTGCAAGTTTTTGCACAAGGGCATAATGCGCCGCCTTTTTCTTGTCGTCTTTGGAATCGTCATAACCGTAAATAATGCCGGCAATCATAAACATAGCCGAACACGCACCGCAAACCTCTCTCATTCTTCCCATTCCGCCGCCGAACGACGACGAAAGCTTCATAGCGGTGTTAAAATCCATACCTATCTCGTCGCAGAAAGCTCCGAGCACCGCCTGCGAACAGTTGTAGCCGTCCAAAAACAATTCTCTTGCTCTTTTTACGTGGTCTGTCATTTTATCTTCCTCCAATCAAAAAAGTGCGTCCGCAAAGGCGGCTGCGTCAAATTTCTGCAAATCGTCAATGCCTTCTCCCACACCGACAAATTTTACGCCTATTTTCTGTTCATGTCCTATCGCAATTACAATTCCGCCCTTTGCGGTGCCGTCAAGCTTGGTAAGCACAATTCCCGTAATATCGGCAGCCTCGCCGAAAAGTTTTGCCTGCGAAAGCGCATTCTGACCAGTTGTTGCGTCCAGAACCAAGAGTACCTCTTTTGACGATTCGGGAAGCTCGCGGTCAATAATTTTGTATATTTTTTTAAGCTCGTCCATAAGATTTTTCTTGTTGTGCAGTCTGCCTGCCGTGTCAAAAATCAAAACGTCTGCGCCCCTCGCCTTTGCGGCGCTTATTGAATCGTACATCACCGCACCCGGGTCTGCGCCCTCCTGATGGCTTATGATGTCAACCCCCACTCTTTCGGCCCATACACGAAGCTGGTCTGTCGCCGCCGCACGGAAGGTATCGCCGGCGCCCAAAATCACCTTTTTGCCTTCCTCTTTAAAAAGACTTGCCATTTTGCCGATTGAGGTTGTTTTTCCCACACCGTTTACGCCGATTACCATAATCACCGCAGGCTTGCCCGAAAGCTTGATTTCGCTTTCGTTTTCGCTAAGTATCTCAGCTATGATTTCTTTTATTGCATCTTTCACCTCATCTGCTTCGGTAAGGCGGTTTTCCTTTACTTTTTTCTTTAATTCTTCTATTATATACATTGACGTTTCAACGCCTGCGTCCGCCATAATAAGCGCTTCTTCAAGCTCGTCGTATAAATCGTCGTCAATTTTTTTAAACACCTTCAGCACGCTGTCAAGCTTATCGCCGAATGAATTTTTGGTCTTTTCCAAACCCTTTTTCAGTTTTTCTTTAAATGCGTTAAACATCATTTTCCTCCAAATCGTCAAAATTAAGTTTAAGAAGCTTTGAAACTCCCTTTTCCTGCATTGTAACGCCGTATAATATGTCTGCCGTTTCCATTGTTCCACGCCTGTGGGTAACAATCAGAAACTGCGTGTCCGACGTGAATTTTTTTGCATAATTTGCAAATTTGTAAACATTGGCTTCGTCAAGAGCCGCCTCAACCTCATCCAAAAGACAAAACGGCGTGGGTGCGGTTTTAAGCACCGCAAAAAGCAGGGCAATTGCCGAAAACGCACGTTCACCGCCTGACAAAAGAGTAAGATTTTGCAGTTTTTTGCCCGGCGGCTGCACCTCGATTTCAATGCCGCTCGTAAGCACATCGCTCTCGTCGGCAAGATATATTTTTGCAATTCCGCCGCCGAAAAGAGAGGCAAAAACGTTTTTAAACTCCTCGCTGATAGCGTAAAACGCCGATATAAACTTTTCCTTCATAACCGACTGCATATTGTCAATGATACCGGTAAGATTTTTCTTCGACTCGTTCAAATCATTTTCCTGAGCCGACAAAAATTCATACCTTTCCGATACCGCCTTGTATTCTTCAATAGCGTCAATATTGATGTTTCCGAGTTCTTTGATTTTGCGTTTTATCGAGGACACTTCATGCTGCGCCTCGGAAAAATTTTCAATCTCTTTTTTATAGCTTTGTGCGTCGGAATATGTTATTTCATAGTCGTCCCAAAGCTTGTTGATAACGCCTTCAATATCACTTTCTGCCTTTGCAACCTTGTTTTCGCACCTTGTCGATTCCTGAACGAGAACAAGCACAACCTCCTGATTTTCTTTTGAAAGACGGCTTTTTTCTTTTATATCGGCAAGAATTTTTTCCTGTTTGTTTTTGAGACTTTCGAGCTGATTTTCAAATTCCGCAAAAATTTCACGCATACCGCCCATAGATTTTTCAATGTTTAAAATTTCACTTTGCAAATCGCTGTTTTTGCGCACAAAAGAATCGGAAAGATTGGTATTTTTTAAAATTTCACCCTCGTATTCGCTGCGTCGGATGCTGTATTCGCTGATATTTTCGGTAATAAATTCCAAATCCTTGCAAAGTCCGTTCTGCTTGATTTTTTTAGCGGAAATCTCACTTTTAATTTTTTCGCTCTCTGCTCTGACAAGCGCAAGCCCTTCTTCAAAACCTGTAACGGCATTTCTTATACTACTGATTTTTTCATCATTTGCGGCAATTTTCTCCGCAAGCGCCGCCTTGTTTTTGTCGATATCCTCAATCTGAGTGTTAATATCACCGCTCTCGCCTCCAAGAAGGCGGATTTTTTCGCCGAGATTTTTAATGCTTTCGTCGAGGTGATTTTTTTCTGCGCAAAGGCGCACAATATTTCGTTCACATTCGCTGATTGATAAGTCAAATTCCTCTTTTTTTGCGGCAATTTCTTTGATTTTTTGATTGTTTTTTGCTATCAGACTGTCATTTTTGTCAATCTTTTTGGAAAGCAAATCGGTGTCGGCTTTAAGCTGCTCTATGTTTTTGCTTCGGCTTATAAGCCCGAGCCGTGCATCCGAGCTGCCGCCCGTTATGGAACCGCCGGCATTAAGCACCTGCCCGTCAAGGGTAACAACCTTAAATTTATAGCCGAATTTTTTTGAAATCGCAACCCCCGAATCGATATTATCCGCAATTACAGTTCTGCCAAGAAGGTACGAAAAAATTCCTTCATACTTTTCATCATACGATATGAGATTGGAAGCAATGCCGATATATCCTCTCTCGTTTTTCGGCGCATTTTTCAAAACCTCGCCCCTTACAGAGGTAAGCGGCAAAAATGTCGCCCTTCCGCTTTTTGAGCGTTTAAGCGTTTCTATGCACCTTTTTGCGGTTTCTTCACTGTCGGTTACAATGTTCTGCATAGCTCGTCCGAGTGCGGTTTCTATGGCGACAACATACTTTTCGTCAACCGTCAGAAGCTTTGAAATTACTCCGCATATGCCGTCGGATTTTGAATTTATAACCTCTTTTACGCCTTTTGAATATCCTTCAAGCGATTTTTCCAAATCCTCAAGCGCACGGCGTTTTGAATTTTTGGTATTATACTCAGCCGTAATCGAATTCTGCTCTGCTTTGAGTGCGTCATTCTCGGCTGTAATGCTGAAATATTCCTTTTTTAAAACATCAAGCCCCGCATTGCATTTATCCTTCACTTTTTTGCACTTTTCAAGCTCGCCGCCGCACTTTTCGAGCTGTTCTTCGCAAATTTTAAGCGAATTTTCGTTCAGTGTAATTTCGTTTTTAATGCTTTCCTTTCTGTCGGCAAAATTTTTGCACAGTGCGTCAAGACCATCGGAATTTGCCGAAAGATTTGTGTTTTCGTTCAAAAGCTCTATTATGTCCGCCTTCTGATTTTCAATATCCTTAAGCGAATTTTCAAGCTTTATATCCAATTCTTCATCATTTTTGCAAAGCGTTTCAAGAGCCTTGCAAAGCGATTCTATTTGAGCGTTCACCTCGTCAAGTTTTGCTTTTTTCTGCGCATTTTCTTCATCAAGAATTTTTATTTTTTCGCAAAGCTCGCCGTTATCATTCTTTAACCGCTCAATATTTTCATTGTTGTGCGAAATTTCGCTTTTTATAAGCTCGATTTTATTTAAAAATCCGCCCTCGTTTTTTTCAAGCTCGTATTTTTGCTGATTAATCTGTGCACTTTTTTCGTTTTCGGTCTGCAAAAGCGCAGTAAACTTTTCAACCTCCGAGTCAAGCTCGTTTTGCTTTTTTCGTGCGTCCTCAAGCTGAGAAAGAGTGATTTTAAGGTCATTTTCGCACTTTTTTGCGTTTTCACGATATTTTTCTATGTTGATAATCGCAATATTTATTTCCAGAACTTTTAAAACTTCACGAAGGTCAAGATATTTTTTAGCCTTTTCGCTCTGGATTTTAAGCGGCCCCACCTGCGACGAAAGCTCCGACACAATATCCTTTATTCTCAAAAGATTTTCTTCGGTTTTGGCAAGCTTTTTTTCCGCCTCGTTTTTTCGGTATTTATATTTGCTTATTCCTGCGGCTTCTTCGAAAATATGCCGTCTGTCCTCGGATTTTGACGATAAAATTTCGTCAATCTTGCCCTGACCGACAACCGAATATCCTTCCCTTCCTATGCCCGTATCCATAAAAAGCTCGTAAATATCCTTAAGACGGCAGGGAGATTTGTTTATAAAATATTCACCCTCGCCGCTTCGGTGAACCCTTCTTGTAACGGTAACGGTGTCAAAATCAAGGTTTAATTTTCTGTCGGCATTATCCAGAATAATAGAAACTTCAGCAAAGCCAAGCGGTTTTCGGTTTTGAGTGCCCGAAAAAATTACATCCTCCATCTTGCTGCCACGAAGGCTCTTTGCGCTCTGCTCGCCCATAACCCAGCGGATAGCGTCCGAAACGTTGCTTTTTCCGCTTCCGTTCGGCCCGACAATGGCGGTAATACCCTTGCCGAATTCCAATTCAATTTTGTCAGCAAAGGATTTAAACCCCTGCATACAAATTCCCTTTAAATACACCTTAACAAACACACCTTTTATGTAAAATAAAAAATATAATCTATAATATTGTTTCCACTTAAAAATTGTATCACAAATAATAAATTATTTCAAGTAAAATCACTCTCAATCATTTTTTAATTTGACAAAACTCCGAAAAAAAATACCTCTTGCAAATCCGGGCAAGAGGCAAAAAAAGATGGAGTGGAATTTGATTATGATAAACAAATTTCCAGTATATAAAAAATATACAAATATATTGTAGCATACACTGTGCAAAAATTCTACAACTAATTGCAAATTGGTGAATATTGCACAAAAGTTTTTTTGCAATTTGTGCAATATTTCGTATTATTTATTGTGAAGCTCTACCATATCAAGTATACCGGTAAGCTTTGCAATGGTAATTCCGAAGTTTGTAATCGGAATGTTTTTCTCCTTGCACATTGCAATTCTGCTTAAAATATGGCTTCTTGTAAACATACAGCCGCCGCAGTGAATTACAAGGTCGTATTTCTTGTCAAGATTAAAATTTACACCCGAGCAAAAATCAATTCTGATATTTTTGCCTGCCTTTTTTCGCAGCATATTCGGAATTTTCACCTTTGCAATGTCGCCGTCAAGAGTGGTGTGCGAACAAGCTTCGGCAATAAGAACGCTTGAATTTTCATTCAGCTTATCAATTGCCTCCGCACCTTTTTTGAACTCTTCAATATCGCCTTTATAGCTTGCAAAGAGAATGGAAAATGATGTAAGAATACTTTCTTTCGGCGCAAGGTCGTAAACCTGTTTAAATGCCTGCGAATCGCAGATTATAAGCTTTGGCGGTTTATTTAGTGCGTCAAGCGCAGCCTTCATTTTTTCCGCCGTAACAATCGTCACAACAGCCTTTTTGTCAAGCAGCTCACGGATTGTTTGAACCTGCGGAAGAATAAGCCGCCCTTTCGGCGCTTCAATATCCTGCGGAGCAACCAGCAGCACGCTGTCATTTTCGCCCGCAAGCACACCGGTAATTGAGATTTCGTCAAAATCCTTGGGCGAAATTTTAATTATTTTCTCAAACAGCAAATCAAGATTTATGCGTTTTTCGGCACTGACCTTAACAAAATCAACGCCCTTTTGCGAAACAAATTTTTCAATTTCCGAAGTATCGGATTCCAAATCCGTTTTATTTATAACGCAAAGACAGCTGACATTCTTCTTTTTTATCGCATATAACCAATCGGAATATACCGAAAAATCCTTTTCGTCCGCCGCAACGACAACAATCGCAATATCAGCCTTTGCAAGCACGTTTTTCGTCTTTTCTATACGCAGCGCACCAAGACTTCCGACATCATCAAAACCTGCAGTGTCGATAAGCGTACACGGACCTATCGGAAAAATTTCAAGAGCCTTGCTTACCGGGTCGGTGGTAGTTCCCAAAACGTCGCTGACAATTGAAATTTCCTGTTTTGCAAGCGCATTGATAAGCGACGACTTGCCGCTGTTGCGTTTGCCGAAGAATGCAATTTGTATTCTGTTTGCACTCGGCGTCGAGTTTAAATCTGCCATATAAAAATCACCCCTTAAAAATAAAACAACTCTGCTGCCGAAAAAACGGCGACAGAGTTTAACACCTTTGTTAAGCATTTTACCGTATCGCCTTAAAGTCAGAAAAACTCTTTCTTTTCGGAGAATTTACATATTATAGTATTTGTAATTTGAATTGATTCTTTCTTTTCTCTGTTTTTCGGCAATTCTCTTTTTGTTGCGCCTGTTTATGTAAATAAGAAGAATTATAAACAGTACAATGAAAATTATTACAAGATAGAGAAGGATTGTAAAAATCAGCTTTAATCCTCTTAAAACCGCAGCGCCGAAACTACCGCTTTTTTCCGCAACCGTGCCGATTTTTTGAGTAACGTCATTTTCACCACCCTTAAGCGTTATAAAAATTTCGCCGTTCACAACATCTACGCTCTGAGTAAGATTTTCACGCTTAACGTCAGTCGGAAGAACAATCACAAAATCGTTTTGAATATCGGCATACTCGCTTTTTTTAAGCTTTACCATACCCTTAAGGTCGTCCTTGCTTATCACAAATCTGTAAAAACTGCCGAAGCCGTAATCCAGAAGGATTTTTGTGTCGTTATACTGCTTGAATCTGTTCTCGTGACCGAGCGTTACAACAATAAGATTTCTGTCGTCCTTTTTTGCAACGGTGACAAGCGTTGCCCTTGCCGCATTTGTATAGCCTGTTTTTCCGAAAATAACGCCCTGATAATACTGCGCCGTGTCCTTATCCATCATTCTGTGGCTTGTAGCCATTTCCAAATCTTCTTTTCGGACGCTGTTTTTATGAAGCGTATATTTAACCTCGCCGGCAACACTCATAATCTTTTCATTCTGCGAAGCCGCCCTTGCAATAAGCATCATATCATATGCCGTTGTGTAATGATTATCATCGGTAAGTCCCGTAGGATTTGCAAAATGCGTATTGTTTGCGCCAAGCTCTTTTGCACGGTTGTTCATAAGCTCAACAAACTTGTCAACCGAGCCGCTTACGTGGCACGCAAGCAAAACCGCCGCATCATTTGCCGACCTTAAATATGTAGCCATAAATGCGTCCTTAACGCTTATTTCCTCGCCCTGACGAAAATCTGCAATAACAGCGTCGGACGGCATAGACAAAAGGCAATTGTTATCCACAACAAACCTGTCGTCAAAATTGCAGTTTTCCGCAGTAAGCAAAAGCGTCATAATTTTTGTTATGCTTGCCGGGTGCATTTTTTTGTTTGCGTCTTTTTCAAACAAAACCGAATTCTGGTCAACGTCAAACAAAATTGCCGAATCGGATTCCACGCTGATTGACGCAGCGCAAAATGCCTCCGAAAAAGATGACACTACTATTAAAAAAAGGAAAATGAGTGCTAAAATCCTTTTTTTCATTATATTTCCTCCGAAAAATATGTAAATTGATATTATTATTTACTATAATAACACATTTTTTTACTTAATACAACCAAAATTTCATTTTTGTAATATTGTCTTAAAATTCAGCCTTGCCACAGAGGCAAATTAGTGATATACTAACAAGCGGAGGCGATAAATTTGAACTTTGAATTTGCGATTTTAAACTTTATACAGCAAAATATGCGCTGCGGCTTTCTTGATAATGTTATGCCACAGATTTCAGCGCTCGGCAACGGCGGAATTGCGTGGATAATTTTTACAATAGTTATGCTGTCTTTAAAAAGTGTGCGCAAATACGGCTTTTATATGGCGGTGTCGCTTGTAATTATGCTTGTTGTGTGCAACATAACGTTAAAGCCGCTTATTGCAAGAGTAAGACCGTTTATATATACCGATATAAAGCTCATTATTGATAAACCGAACGACTTTTCTTTTCCGTCGGGTCACACCATGGTGTCATTCTCTGCCGCAACAGCGTATTTTATGTGCTATCGTAGCCGAAAAAAAGACGGTGTTCACACTGTTTTTGACACCAAGACAGCAGTTTTTATAACGTTTGCTGCTGCGGTTCTGATTGCATTTTCACGGCTTTATCTTTACGTTCACTTTCCCACAGACGTCCTTGCGGCAATTGTCTTGGGCATAATCGACGGCATTGTGTCGGCAAAAATTGTTGAAAAAATAATAGCCTTACGGGCAAAAAAATGCAGCGGCATTTAAAATTTTTCTATTTTTAACTGTAATACAAAAACGGGATGCAAATTTTTTGCATCCCGTTTTTAATCAGTTACTTTTGTTTTTTTCGTTCATAAGAGCCCTTACCTTAAGCGGCAAACCGAAGAGATTGATAAATCCTTCCGCATCCTTGTGGCTGTAAAGCTCGTGGCTGTCACCGAACGACGCTATATCCTCGTTATAGAGCGAATATTTCGACTTAGCGCCGGCAGGAGAAATGTGACCTTTATAAAGCTTTAATTTCACTTCGCCGGTAACGGTTTGCTGAGTTGAGTCAACAAATGCCGAAAGCGCTTCCCTGAGAGGCGTAAACCATTTTCCGTCATATACAAGCTCAGCGAATTTGATTGCCGCCTGACGTTTAAACGCCTGCGTATCCCTGTCAAGACACAAATATTCAAGCTCGTCGTGCGCCGCATAAAGAATTGTTCCGCCCGGGGTTTCATACACTCCCCTTGATTTCATACCCACAAGCCTGTCCTCAACAATATCAGCAATGCCAATTCCGTATTCGCCGCCGACTTTATTAAGCTCTTCAACCAAAGCAAGCGGAGAGTAATTTTTGCCGTCAATCGAAACAGGCTCGCCTTTTTCAAATCCGATTGTAATATATTTGGGGGTATCAGGTGTTTTTTCGGGCGGAGTTGTAAGTTTCAAGAGATTGTCAAGCTGAGGCTCGTTCCACGGGTTCTCCAAATCCATACCCTCGTGGCTTATATGCCATACGTTTCTGTCACGTGAATACAAATCCTTTTTAGTAACGGGAATTTCTATGCCGTTTTTCTCGGCGTAGTCAACAGCGTCCTCCCTCGATTTAATATCCCAGATTCGCCAGGGAGCAATAATTTTAAGTTCGGGTGCAAGCGCTTTTATGGTAAGCTCAAACCTTACCTGGTCGTTGCCCTTACCTGTTGCGCCGTGACAAATTGCAACTGCGCCCTCTTTTTTTGCAACCTCAACAAGTTTTTTTGCAATAATCGGACGTGCGTGCGACGTTCCGAGGAGATATTTTCCTTCATAAACCGCACCTGCTTTAAGCGTCGGGAAAATATAATCCTTAACATATCCTTCTTTTAAGTCAGCAATATATAATTTTGATGCGCCTGCTTTTTTTGCTCTTTCCTCAAGACCTTCCGTTTCTTTGCCCTGACCGACGTCGCCGCAAACCGCTATAACCTCGTAATCGTAATTTTCAATTAACCAGTGGATGATAATTGATGTATCAAGTCCGCCGGAATAAGCTAAAACAACTTTTTCTTTTGCCATCTTGATTTTCCTCCAATTTGTGTTAAAATATAAGTATATTATACATTAAATTCTGCGCATTTCAAGAGCATTTTCGCAAAATCGTGTATATTATACAATTTTTAATAAAAAGAAAGGTGCATAATAGGCATAAATATACATAATATACATATGTATACTGCATAATATGCAAAAATGTGAATATGATTATTCTCGGAATTGACCCCGGTATTGCAATTGTGGGCTACGGTGTGGTAGAATATAGAGGTAATAAATTTAAAACGTTAAGTTACGGCGCTATAACTACCCCAGCAGATATGAAGGTGAAAGACAGGCTCAAAATTATATACGACGGTGTAATTGACATAATACGTCTGCACAAGCCTGATTGCATTGCGATTGAAGAGCTTTTTTACAATAACAACGCAAAAACGGTTATAAATGTTGCGCAGGGCCGTGCAATGCCCTATCTCGCCGCCGCAAATACCAATCTTGAAATTTACGAATACACTCCGCTGCAAGTTAAACAGGCTGTTGCAGGATACGGCAGGGCTGAAAAAAAACAGGTTCAGCAGATGACGAAAATACTTTTAAACCTCGAAAAAATTCCGAAGCCCGACGACACTGCCGACGCACTTGCAATTGCGGTTTGCCACGCACATTCGTTTCGGATGAACGAAAAAACTTATATATAATTTACTAAGGAGAGCTTTATGTTCAGCTATTTAAAAGGTTTTTTGACTCAAAAAGGTCAGAATTTTGTTGTTATTGACGTTTCCGGCATTGGATTTAAGGTTTACACGTCGCTCACCTCGCTTCAGAGTATCGGCGCAAATGCCGAAAATACACCCGTCACTTTTTATACATATATGTATATCAAGGAAGGAATTATGGATTTATACGGTTTTTCAACCGCAGAAGAACTTAATATGTTTGAGCTTCTGATTTCGGTATCGGGCGTCGGGGCAAAGGGCGCAATTGCAATTTTGTCCTCGCTCACGCCGCAAAAACTTGCGGTAAGCCTTGTTACCAATGATGTGTCCTCAATAAAAAAAGCATCGGGAATAGGCCCCAAAACGGCGCAGCGCATTATTCTCGAACTTAAAGACAAAATCAAAAACGAAGAGCTTGTTGCCGCACAGGAGGATACGTGTATTTCGGACGGTATTTCGCTTACCGACGCACATTCTGAGGCAGTGAGCGCACTTATTGTTTTGGGATATTCAAAAATTGAGGCTGAAAATGCAGTTGCAAAGGCGCCGAAGGATTTAAACAATGCAGAGGACATCATCAAAGCGGCTCTGAAGGCGCTTATTTAACTTTGAAAGGATAAAAATATGGATTTTAACGAAAGAATTGTCACGTCGGATTTTATTGATGAAGATATTGACATTGAAACAAGCCTCCGTCCAAAACATCTGGACGAATATGTGGGTCAGGACAAAATTAAAGAAAACCTCTCGGTCTATATCAAGGCGGCAAAAGAGAGGAACGAAGCGCTTGACCACGTTCTCTTATACGGCCCGCCGGGACTTGGAAAAACCACTCTTTCAAACATTATCGCAAACGAAATGGGTGTAAACATAAGAATTACAAGCGGCCCTGCAATTGAAAAGCCCGGCGATTTGGCAGGAATTTTAACAAATCTTGCCGAGCACGACGTTTTGTTTATTGACGAAATTCACCGTCTGAGCGCAAGCGTTGAAGAAATTTTATACCCTGCAATGGAGGATTTTTCGCTCGATATTATAATCGGCAAAGGCCCGAGCGCACGCTCTATAAGGCTTGACCTTCCTAAATTTACGCTTATCGGCGCAACAACCAAGGCAGGAAGAATTACTTCTCCCCTTCGTGACCGATTCGGCGTTCTTGCACGGCTTGAGCTTTACACAAACGACCATCTTAAACAGATTGTTGAAAGAAGCGCAAAAATTTTAAACGTTAGCATAGATTCGGACGGCGCATACGAAATAGCCTCACGCTCACGAGGGACGCCGAGAATTGCAAACCGTCTTTTAAAGCGTGTGCGTGATTTCGGTCAGGTTTACGGCGACGGCACGGTTACGAAAAAAATTGCACAGCTTGCTCTTGAAAAAATAGAGGTTGATAAAATCGGGCTTGACTGCACCGATGCCAATATGATAAAATCAATGATTAAAAACTTCGGCGGCGGACCCGTCGGGCTTGATACGCTTGCCGCAACAATCGGCGAGGACGCAAACACAATCGAAGATGTTTACGAGCCTTATCTTCTTCAGCTCGGCTTTATAAATCGCACTCCGAGGGGAAGAATTGTTACAAAATCGGCATACGACCACTTCGGCATACCGTTTGACAAAGAGTAGCCTTTTTCGCATAATACGGCATTGCCGTTGGTATTGAAAAACAAAAAATTCAAAACGGACTGAGTTTTTATTACAAACTTCAGTCCGTTGTTTTGTATAAACAAAAAGCCGTCTTATATTTTTCATACCATCCATCCCAAAACAAGTCTTAGTAATTAAAATATACAACGGCTTTTATGCTTCTTCAACTCTAATTTTTTCACCCTTTTAGTAATATTACACTTTCTCTTCTATCCTGTCATTTTTTCTTTCATTCTTTTTAGAATTTTCTTCTCGAGACGGGATACCTGCACCTGTGAAATACCGATACATCCTGCAATTTCGCTCTGTGTTTTTCCTCTGAAATAGCGAAGCATAATTATTTTTTTCTCTCTTTCGTCCAAGGCTTTGATAGCTTCGCAAAGCGAAATTTTATCTAAAATTTTATCCTCGGTATCGGTATCGTTTGCAATTTTGTCAATCAAAAATCCTGCCGATTTGTCGTTTTCATAAAACTCTCTGTAAAGCGATTCGGGCGCTGTGTTTGCCTCAAGCGCAACAGCCAGTTCGCTCGGCGTCTGCCCTATTCTTTCGGCAATTTCCGATAACCTCACCTCACGGTTTAACTCTTTTTCCATCACCTCCTTTGTAATTTTTGCCTTCTGCGCAATTTCTTTTAATCTGCGGCTCACCTTAATTATGCCGTCGTCACGCAAAAACCGTTTTATTTCGCCCATAATAAGCGGAACGGCATATGTTGAAAAGCGCACGTCATAGCTTAAATCAAAGTTTTTTATTGCCTTAAGTATTCCTATACATCCGATTTGAAAAATATCCTCCAAATCATAACCTCTGTTTGAAAACTTTCTTGCAACGCTCCATACAAGCGCAATATTTTCGTTTACAATTTCGTCCTCGGCGCTCTTGTCGCCCTCCTTTGCACGTTTTATAAGGTCTGTAATATCATTTGCCAATATTTAAACCTCCGATTCAAAGCGTTCTCGAACCTATGGTTTTTTCCATTGTAACCTTTGTTCCCACATCCACAATGGAATGAACGCTGATATTATCCATAAAGGTTTCCATAACGGTAAATCCCATTCCCGACCTTTCGCCGTCCGTATTGGTAGTAAAAAGCGGCTGCATAGCTTCCTTAACGTCTGCAATTCCGCATCCGTTATCGGTTACGGTAATTTTTACGTTATCATCCTTTATGTATATATCAATCGTGACATTGCCCTTTTTTTCGGCATATCCGTGGACAACGGAATTTGTAACCGCCTCGGACACTGCTGTTTTTATATCCGCCAATTCTTCAAGAGTCGGGTCAAGCTGCGAAACAAACGCAGAAACTGCCGCACGCACAAACGACTCGTTTTCCGATTTTGACATTACAACGATTTTTGCACTGTTTTCTCTCATTATTTATCCCTCCTTAAGAGCGCATACCGCCCCGTCAACGTCATTTCTGACGCTGATTATTTTTTTAATGCCGGCAATGTTTAAAAGACGGTCGATAGATTTTGCGTTTGACACGATAACGGTTTTTCCGCCGATTGATTTTATCAGCTTATACCTGCCTATTACAACGCCAATACCCGAGCTGTCCATAAAAGACAACGCAGAAAAGTCGAAAATAAGATTTTCTGCCGCAGATGATGTAATTTTTTTGTCAATTCTGTCTTTTACACCGCCCGCAACGTGATGGTCAAGCTCTCCGATAAGTTTTACAATAAGAGTTTTTTCCTTCGTCTGAAAGATTATCTGCACAAATTTTCCCTCCTTTATTGCACAAAAAAAGATGAAACATTTTAGTTTCATCTTAAATATTCTATAAAGCCTGTCCCATTCCTTCAAAGAAAAATAAGAGGTTTTGTCGAACGCATCAAAACTTATCGACAAACTTTCTCAAATTTCCCGCAAGATAGAGCGAACCTGCAATAATAACCGCGCCCTCGCCATTATTTTGTATAGCCGCACACCTTACGGCTTCAAAATTATCCTCTATAAGAACGGCGTCATTTTTATATTTTTTTGCGGTTTTGAAAATTTTTTCAAAATCGGTTTGCCTGCTGCTCGGAACGCTCGTTATGATAACAAGGTCAGACACCGAGCATATTTTTTCAAGCGATTTTTCATAGTCTTTTTCGTTAAGCATACCGAAAACGGTAATAATTTTTTTGCCGCCGAAAACCGTTTTTACCGTATCGCAAAGCTTTAAAACACCGTCAAAGTTGTGTGCGCCGTCAATAACAAATGTGCCGTCCTTTTTTTCAAAAATCTCAAAACGGCACATCCAGCGTGCATTTTCAAGCCCTTTATATATGCTTTCATCCGTTATATCAAACGTATTTTTAAGACACTCGGCTGCGTCGAGTGCCACTGCCGCATTGTAAATCTGATGTGTTCCGCAAAGGTTGATTTTAATGTTCTTATACTCGCCGTAATCGAAAACGCTTGTCGTGCCTGATTTTTTTATTTTGATTTCCTTATGCGGATATAGGTGCGAATTCGTCTTGCAAACGGCTTCTTTAAGCACGATTTCCGCCTTCTTGTCAAGCTTCGGATAGCACACAACCTCAGAATTTTCTTTTAAAATTCCGCATTTTTCAAACGCAATTTTTTCTATTGTATCGCCTAGATACTTTGTGTGGTCAAAGCTTATTGAGCAAATTGCGCACACGATCGGATTTTTTATAACGTTTGTGCAGTCGAGCCTTCCGCCAAGCCCCACCTCAAGCACAACAATATCGCACTTTTGACTTGCGAAATACAAAAATGCCGCTGCTGTGATAACCTCAAACTCAATAGGATTGTAATCACCGCACGCCTTAAGACTGCCCACTGCTGTTTTTACCTTTTCAACGCAAACGTCAAGGTCGTCATCCGATATATTTTTATTGTTGATTTTAATCCGCTCGTTAAAAATTTCAATGAACGGCGAAGTAAAAAGCCCCGTTTTATACCCCGACTCAATCAGAATTTGCGATATAAAATTTGAAACCGAACCTTTTCCGTTTGTTCCTGCGATATGGACAAATTTAAGACTGTCCTGCGGATTGCCGAGCACATCAAGAAGTTTTTTTATATTGTCAAGACCCGACTTTTTGCCGAATTTGCCGAGTGAATGTATATACTTTTCTGCGTTTGTCATTTTATCTCCAAAATCAAAAGGGCGAAAGCAAAAGCCGCCGCCGAACAAGGCAGCGGCTCTATCCGTCCGTTTTTTATTCCATTAAATTTTAAAAGGCTGTATCCGCCGGTTTTTACTTCATTAAATTTTTAAGGCTTTCTTCAACCTTACTGAGCATTTCTCTGTATTTTTCGCCCTTTGCTCTTTCTTCGTCAACAACCTTTTGCGGTGCTTTCGCAACAAATCCTTTGTTGCCAAGCTTTCCTTCAACACGTTTAATTTCCGAAATAAGGTGTTCTTTTTCTTTTTCAAGTCTTTCTCTTTCAGCCTCTGTATCAACCAAATCGCCGAACGGAATAAAGATTTTTGCATTTTCAACAACGGTTGTAACCGCATTATCGTCAATTCCTTCTTCAGAGTCGGTTATCACCGTTTCAAGACCTGAAGCGAGCTTTTCAAAAAATACTTCGCTGCCCTTAAAAATTTCGCCCGATTGCGTTACGATATATATTTTTGCCCTTCTTGACGGTGCAACGTTCATTTTTGTTCTTACATTACGGATGCTTTTTATCGCCTCCATAATGTTTTCCATCTGCTCTTCTTCCTTGTCAAACGCAAAATTGTCATTTGCTTCGGGCCATTTTGAAATCATAATGCTTTCTTCGCCGGTAGGAAGATGAGTAAATATTTCTTCTGTAATAAAAGGCATAAACGGATGCAAAAGCTTGAGAGTGTTGACAAGAACATATGCAAGAACGTTCTGCGCCGTTTCATAGCCCACACCGTCCTTTTCGTAAAGCCTCGGTTTTACAAGCTCGATATACCAGTCGCAATAATCGTCCCAGATAAAGTCGTAAAGCTTTGCCGCCGCAACGCCGAGCTCAAATTTTTCAAGATTTGCCGAAACCTCTTTTACGAGCCTGTTATATTTATTCAAAATCCATTTATCTTCAATGCAAAGATTTTCAAGGCTCGGAAGTGCAATTTTATCAATGCTGATATTCATCAGCAAAAATCTTGACGCATTCCATATTTTATTTGCAAAGTTTCTGCTTGCCTCAACACGTGATTCGTAATAACGCATATCGTTTCCGGGCGAATTGCCTGTAACAAGCGTAAATCTCAATGCGTCAGCGCCGTACTGCTCTATAACTTTAAGCGGGTCTATGCCGTTGCCGAGCGATTTTGACATTTTTCTGCCCTGACTGTCACGCACAATGCCGTGAATGAACACGTGCTCAAACGGCGGTTTTCCGGTATGCTCGCACGCCGAAAAAATCATACGTGCAACCCAGAAGAAAATTATATCATACCCCGTAACAAGCACGCTTGTGGGATAGAAATAATCCAAATCCTCAGTTTTTTCGGGCCATCCGAGAGTTGAAAACGGCCAGAGAGCAGAGCTGAACCAGGTATCGAGAACATCTTCGTCCTGCGTCATAGCGCCGCCGCACTCCGGACAGGTGTGAACATCGGTTTTTGACACGACGGTTTTGCCGCATTTGCTGCAATAAAACGCCGGAATTCTGTGTCCCCACCAAAGCTGACGTGAAATGCACCAGTCGTGAATATTTTCCATCCAGTTAAGATAAATTTTTGAAAAACTGTCGGGAACAAATTTAACTTCTTTTTCTTTTACAACTCTGATTGCCTCTTTTGCGAGCGGCTGCATTTTTACAAACCACTGCTTTGAGGTTATCGGCTCAACCGTTGTGGAACATCTGTAGCACTGACCGACATTGTGCTTATGCTCCTCAACCTTAACCAAAAGACCGAGCTTATCCAAATCGTCCACCATAGCTTTTCTTGCTTCGTAGCGGTCCATACCTTCATATTTTCCGCCGTATGAATTTATGGTAGCGTCATCATTCAAAACCTTTATCTGCTCTA
The DNA here is from genome assembly GCA_934500875.1 of uncultured Clostridia bacterium. Taxonomy (GTDB): domain Bacteria; phylum Bacillota; class Clostridia; order UMGS1810; family UMGS1810; genus Qingrenia. The sequence goes on from CAKSTL010000004.1 coordinate 160,895, forward strand.
AATTATGACGCAGACCCACCTCAAAGTCGTTCGGGTCGTGCGCAGGCGTAATTTTAACCGCACCGGTACCGAAATCTTTATCGACATATTCATCCGCAATAACCGGAATTTCACGGTTGACAAGCGGAAGAACGAGCATTTTTCCCACAAGATTTTTATATCTTTCGTCGTCCGGATGAACCGCAACGGCAGTATCGCCGAGAAGCGTTTCGGGACGTGTTGTGGCAATTATAACATATTCGCTGCTATCCTTAACCGGATATTTTATATGCCAGAAATGACCGTCCTGCTCGGTATATTCAACCTCAGCGTCCGACAAAGCCGTTGTGCAGTGCGGACACCAGTTTATAATTCTCGAACCCTGGTAAATAAGACCTTTATTATAAAGATTGACAAAAACCTCACGTACCGCCTTTGAACAGCCTTCGTCCATAGTAAAGCGCTCTCTGTCCCAATCGCAGGACGAACCGAGCTTTTTAAGCTGATTTATAATACGTGAGCCGTACAAATTCTTCCAGTCCCAAACCCTTTTGAGAAATTCTTCTCTTCCGAGGTCGTAGCGGGTAAGATTTTCTTCTTTTCTCAAGGTTTCTTCAACCTTAATCTGCGTTGCAATTCCCGCATGGTCCGTGCCCGGAATCCAAAGCGCACTGTATCCCATCATACGCTTATAACGTATGAGAATATCCTGAAGCGTTTCGTCAAGTGCATGCCCCATATGTAGCTGTCCTGTTACATTCGGGGGCGGAATTACAATTGTAAACGGCTTTTTGTCAGGGTCAGCCTTTGCACTGAAATATTTTTTATCAACCCAGTTTGCATAAATTCTGTCCTCAACCGCCTGCGGGTTGTAAACCTTTTCTATTTCCTTCACGTTAAAAATTCCTCCCAAAAGGCAGTTTTGCTGCCTATCCTATTTTAAAAACAATTATTGCCCCAATAAGCACCAAAGCAAAGCCTGCCAGTTTAACCATACCAGTATATTTTTTGTCAGAATCGTCCTTTTTTATAACCTTTTCGACTATTTTTTTTGCACCGTAATTCAAAGACGCTCCGAGTACAATAAGCAAAAATGCCAAAATTTTCATATTTCACGCCCCTTATTCTGGGTGCCGTTTTGCGAAACCTGATTTACCTTGACAAGCACAAAGCTTATGCAGTACGTGATGAACGCACAAACCATTGAAACAACAACGACAACCGAAGAAATGTCAATATATTTTCCAAAACACATTGCGTCAACAAGAAGCAAAAACATTAAAAATGTTGCAAGCTTGCCGAAAAAATTTGACGGTATAATGATTTTTTCTTTTTTATATATAAAACTTCCCGAAAAAATCATAACAAGCTCTTTCGCCATTACAAACCACAAAAACCAGCTGCCGAGCTTTCCTGTTGCAACAAGAGTTGCAACAACGGTAATAACCATACACTTGTCGGCGGCAGGGTCAAGCATTTTGCCGAGCGACGTAATCATATTGAATTTTCGCGCTATAAACCCGTCCGCAACGTCAAGCAGCATTGCAAAAACAAAAATAATAAGCGCAGCAAGATGAGCGTTTTTAAGGTGCGAAAAATACACCAGCGGAAAAACGGGTACAAGCAAAAACCTTACGGTTGTAATAATATTAGGTATAGTCAAAAAATTTCCACCTCAAATTTGTCAGATTGACATCTTTTTAACCAAATCAAGCATTTCGGGCTCAATGCTTTTCTGCATTTCGAGCGCTTCGTTAATTTCGATATCAATAATTTTCGAATCTTTCTGAGCAATTATGCGGTTAACCGTTCCCTGTGCAAGAAGGTCTGCAGCATAGCTGCCCATCTTTGTTGCGGTAACCCTGTCGATAAGCGTGGGGCTGCCGCCTCTTTGAACATAACCGAGAACGGTTGCTCTTGTTTCAATTCCGGTTGCTTCTTCAATGGTCTTGCAAAGCTCGTAAGTTTCGCCGACACCCTCGGAAACAACAATAATATAATGAGATTTACCTCTGTTTCTGCCTTCTATAACGGTTTTCTTGATTTCGTCCAAATCATACGGAGTTTCGGGGATTATAACAGCCTCGGCGCCGTTTGCAACAGCAAGGTTAACGGGAATGTAACCTGCGTTTCGTCCCATTACCTCAACAACCGAGCAACGCTCGTGGCTGGACGCAGTATCTCTTATTTTGTCGATTGCCTGCATAGCGGTATTGAGCGCAGTGTCATATCCTATTGTATAGTCGGTGCATCCGATATCGTTGTCAATTGTGCCGGGAATACCGATTGTGGGAAGCCCTGCGTTTGCAAGCGCCCTTGCGCCTTTGTACGAGCCGTCGCCGCCGATAACCACAAGTGCGTCGATACCGAAAATTCTTGCAACCTCAACCGCTTTTTTAATACCCTCTTCGGTAGCAAAACTTTTGCTTCTTGCGGTTTGCAAAAACGTACCGCCTCTTTGAAGAATATCGGAAACGGAACGTGAATTAAGCTCTTCTATCTCGCCCCTTAAAAGACCGTGATAACCTCTTCTTATACCCATAACCTTCATACCGTGGCACATAGCACCTCTTGCGACGGCTCTGATTGCCGCATTCATACCGGGAGCGTCACCGCCGGATGTAAGCACACCTATCGTTTTAATTTCAGCCATTGTCATCATTTCCTTTCAGACTGCCAAAAACATTCGTTTTTTATGTTCTTTTGCAGTAAAATATTATCTCGTTGTAATTTCGCCGTGCTTGGTATAAATCACAGCATTGCCTTTAATCTTCATTGCAGTGGTGGTTTCGGTAAACTGCGCAATAAAAACCTCGCCCTCCGAAAGCATTTCGGTATGGTGAAATTTTGTATCACGTCCGCTTGTAAGCCCTGTAATGCTCACTCCGTCCTTAACCGCTTTAACAACTACATAATCCGAATTATCCATTTTACAGTTCTCCAATCTGCTAACACTATATTCTATAATTTTACAACATAATTATAAAAAAATCAACAGTTATTTTATTTTTACGTTATCTTTTCCGAAATTTTTCTGTGCATCCTTTAAAAATGCGCTGCAAATATTGACCTTCTGACCGTTTTTTAAGCTGTAGACCGTGTTTTTTTCCTCTGCAAACACTTTAAGATTGCTTGTCCCGGGGTATTTTTGCGCAATGTGCGATACCTTTGCAAGCTCGCTTTCGGTTTTCACTCTTATATAAACGGTGTTTTCGGTTTTAAAAGCATAATTCTCCGCATCCGCAGCGTTTTTGATTATAAGATTCAGACTGTCGTTCGAGTCAAACGAAGCTTCGGCTTCAATAATCACGGTTTTGCCGGGAATCAATATATCCGAAAACCTTTCGTACACATTCGGAAACGCAACCGTCTCGCACACAGAAACAAAATCCTCCGCACTGACAATTGCCATAATCTGCCCCTTTGATGTTTTCTTTTTTACGACTTTTGAAATCATAACGCCGATTTTTACCATCTGTCCGTCGCCGAAACGCTCCTGCGTAATCTTGGAAATCGGCACACACCCTGCCGACGGAAATTTTGTGCGGTATTTATCAAGCGGATGACCCGAAAAATAGATGCCCGTAAGCTCTTTTTCAAACGACAATTTATCCGACAGCGAAAAATCTTTTTCATAAGGAAAATTATCTTCGCACAGCTTATCCTCCGAAACGGAATCAAACATATTAAACTGCCCTATCGGCGCATTTCTTCCTTTTTTTACAACATTTTCGACAACCGATGCACAATTTATGATAAGCTGGCGCCTGTTGGGATTTATGCTGTCAAACGCACCGCATTTTATAAGGTTTTCAACCGTTTTTGTGTTAAGTTTTTCACGCATAGCGCCGCAGAACGACGTAAACGATTCAAAATCTTTTGTGCGCACTCTTTCGACCTCCTCGGCAAACAAGCTTCCGACGTTTTTGACGGATGACAGTCCGAAGCGCACAGTGTTGCCGTCTACGGTAAAATCCGCACAGCTTTTGTTTATATCGGGAGGAAGAATTTTAATTCCGTATCTTTTATAATCTTCAATATATTCCGCCTGTTTTGAAGCGTAGCTGTTTTTCAAAAGCGACGCAAGATATATTGCACGGTAGTAATATTTAAGATACGCCGTCTGATAAACTATTTTTGCATATGCCGCAGCGTGGGATTTGTTAAACGCATATTTTGAAAACTCGGAAAGCTGAGCAAAAATTTCTTCCGAAAGCTCTTTTGAAATTCCGTTTGCAAGCGTGCCTTTGATAACCACATTTCCGTTATCATCCTTAAGCCCGTACATAAAAACCTTTTTTTCCGCCTCAAGAGCAGCGTGGTTTTTCTTAGCCATTGCACGGCGCACAAGGTCGGCTCTGCCGAGAGAATATCCTGCAAGCGCACGGAAAATCTGCATAGCCTGCTCCTGATACACAATCGAGCCGTAGGTCGGCTTTAATATATCCTCAAGAAGCGGATGCTTGTAGGTTATTTTTCCACCGTTTCGGTTTTTTATATACAGCGGAATCTGAATTTTTGCGGTTGCCGGGCGGTAAAGAGAAAGCCCTGCAATAATATCTTCAAAATTTTTTGGCTTAAGCTCTTTTAAAAACGCCGTCATTCCCTGGCTTTCAACCTGAAAAACGCCCGTTGTATCGCCGTTTGAGAGCATATTGTAAATATTTTCGTCCTCGTAATTTATCTTTTCAACCGTAAAATTTTTATCATAATTTTTGCGTATAAGCTCAACTGCGTCGCTGATAATTGTAAGGTTTCTCAAGCCGAGAAAATCCATTTTTACAACGCCTATTTTTTCAAGCACCTTCATATGATACTGCGACATATACGCAATATCGCCGTCCATAAGCGGAACGCAGTTGTAGAGCTTTTTATCGGTGACAATAAGCCCTGCTGCGTGGCGTGAAACGTTTTTGGGAAGACCTTCAATCTGCTTTGCCGTATCAATAAGGCGCTTTGCACGGTTATCGGTTTCATAAAGCTTTTTAAGCTCGCCGCTCTCCGAGAGCGCAGTATCGATGGTCATACCAATGGTGTGCGGAATGAGTTTTGCAATTTTATCCACAAACGGAATGGGCAAATCCAAAACCCTGCCCACATCACGAATTGCGCCTCTTGCCAGCATTGTGTCAAATGCGGCAATCTGGGCAACATAATCCTTTCCGTATTTTTTAACCATATATTCTATAACTTCGTCACGTCTGACATAGCAAAAATCTATGTCAATATCGGGCATACTTACCCTTTCGGGATTTAAAAATCTTTCAAACAAAAGACCGTATTTTATGGGGTCGATATCGGTGATTTTGAGAAGATACGAAACAATGCTTCCGGCAGCCGAGCCTCTGCCCGGGCCCACCGAAATGCCGCTTTTTTTAGCGTAATCGACATAATCTCTGACAATAAGAAAATAATCGGCAAATCCCATTGAAATTATGGTGTCAAGCTCCTTTTCAAGACGCTGTTTTATTTCGTCCGTAATGTTTTCGTATCTTTCGGGAAGGGCATTTTCGCAAAGTGTGCGAAGATACCTATCCGAACTCATATTTCCGGGAAGCTTTAATTTCGGGAGATAAATTTTGTCAAAATCTATATTGACATTGCACTTTTGCGCAACCTCATCCGTATTTTTCACCGCCTCGGGAAAATCAGGAAAAAGGCTCTCCATCTCCTTTTGAGTTTTAAAATAAAACTCGTCGTTTGAAAATCTTAATCTGTCGGTATCGTCAATTTTTTTGCCCGTCTGTATGCACAAAAGCACGTCGTGGAACGATGCGTCCTTTTTGTTTACATAGTGTACGTCGTTGGTTGCAACAAGCTTTATATTAAGCCTTTTTGACAAATCGGCAACCATGGGAATAAGCCTTTTTTCGTCATCAAGACCGTGATTTTGAATTTCAAGATAAAAATCGCCGCCGTAAATTTTTTTGTAATGCAGTGCATACCGTTCTGCGGTGCTTACATCTCCTGCAAGAAGGGCTGAATTGATATTTCCGAAAAGGCAGGCGCTCAGAGCAATTATGCCTTCGCTGTACTTTTCCAGAACCTCAAAATCCACCCTCGGCTTATAATAATATCCTTGCGTAAAGCCGACAGAGCAGATTTTCATAAGATTTATATAACCGGTATTGTTTTTTGCAAGCAAGACAAGATGCCCGTATTTGTTGTCAATGCCGTAACGCTTGTCTTTTCTTGAATTGGGCGCAGTGTAAACCTCGCATCCGATTATGGGTTTAATGCCGTTTTCTTTCGCCTTAAGATAAAAATCAACCGCACCGAACATAACGCCGTGGTCGGTAATGGCAACGGCGCTCATATTGTCATCTTTTGCCTTTTTAATGACGGAATCGATTTTTGCCGCACCGTCAAGCAGACTATATTGCGTATGAAGATGCAGATGCGTAAACATTTTTTAACCGTCCTTTTCCGATTTAAGTTTTTCTGCAAGAGAACAAAGCTTTTTCAAACGGTGGTTTACGCCCGAACGTGTAAGATTGGGCGTAACAAGTTTTCCGAGTTCGCTTAAGCTTAACTCGGCATTTTCAAGCCGCAGAGTGGCAATTTCTTTAAGTGCGGGCGACAGAGAATCGAGTGCACCGCTCTTTTTCAAAAATTCTATACATTCCGTTTGCTTAAACGCTGCGTCAATGGTTTTGTCCATATTCGCACTCTCGCAGTTTACAATGCGGTTTACATTGTTGCGCATATCCTTTAAAATGCGTATATTATGAAAATCCATAAGCCGCTTGACGCTGCCGCAAATTCCGAGGATATCAGCTATATCGTCGCCCTGTTTAAAATACAGAACGTAGTTTGACTTTCTTACAATTCTTTTTGCTTTTAAGTTTTCTTTTCTTAAAATCCTGAAAAAATCTTCACTCAGAACGCAGTGCGGCGTAACAAATTCAAGATGATACCTTTTTTCCGGGTCTATAACCGTTCCGCACATCAAAAAAGCGCCTTTTATAAACGCCTTTCGGCAGCAGCTCTTTTGAACAAGCCTTTCATCCGCATGAAAATTTATAAGCTCGCTCACATTGTTTTCGGCAAGCATCAGCGGGCGCAGAACCTTCATAATTTCTGCCTCGGAAAAAATGCCCGCCTCAAAAAAAATGCCCTTGCTTTTTTTTATTTCGCAAATTCTCACCTTTGCGTCAAAAAGCTTCTGCGCACTGTGAGATATTATTTTTGCAAGCTCTTCGCTGTCACAAAAAATGCTTAATGCCCATTCGCCGTCTTTTTTTAAAATTCTTCCGCCGAAGGCGAGCAAAGCAAGAAAAAATGACTTTTGACAGCACGGTTTTGTTATTTTTGCGCAAAGCGCTTCTTTTTTCACCTCAGCGGAAAACGACATTTTATCACTCCGTAAAAAATTATAAATCATCAGCGCTTTTGCCGTTTTCAATAAGATAAAACAGGCACACAAGCGCATCTGCCAGAACATTGTAGTTGTGTCGCACAACGTCATTGGCAACATTTAAAAAGTTTTTCTTAATCAGTTTTATATTGTTTTTGTAAAATTTATAATCGTCATTCACAACCTGAAACGAATGTGTCAGACGGTATTTTGCATAAAGAAAATCATTGAGCGGCTCGCTGTTGACAAAGCAATAATCTATAAACTCGCTTTTTGTGTGCTTATATATAGCCTCAATATGGTCAAAAGCCGTAAAATTATCAGTTTCGCCGGGCTGAGTCATAATGTTGCATATATAAATTACCTTTGCGTCGCTCTTTTTTACAGCCTCTGCAACCCCCTCCACCAAAAGATTGGGAATTACACTTGTATAAAGGCTGCCGGGTCCCAAAATTATATAATCGGCATTGTATATGCTCTGTATACACTCACAGAGTGGTTTTACCTTTGCAGGCGCCAAAAACAGTTCTTCTATCTTTGCGCCGTTATGTATTGCCGTGGAGGGAATGGACGATTCACCCAAAACGACGCTGCCGTCCGAAAGACGTGCGCCGAGATTTATATTTTCTTCCGACACCGGCAACACCCTGCCCTTTACCGCAAGGACATCCGAAAATTTATTAACCGCCTTTTCAAAACTGCCGTCCGAAATTCCGCACATTGCAGCCAAAAAAAGATTTCCGAAACTTTGTCCTTTAAGCCTGCCCGACTCAAAACGGTAGTTCAAAAGCCTTTCCATTATGGGCTCGGTATTTGCCAGCGCCATAATGCAGTTTCGCACATCTCCCGGCGGAAGCATATTAAGGTCCTCTCTTATCATACCCGAGCCGCCGCCGTCATCAGCAACCGTTATGATTGCCGTAAGATTTTCAAAATATTTTTTTATACCGCGAAGCATTGTAGAAATGCCCGTACCGCCGCCTATTGCAACCACATTTTTGCCTGCGGCGTTTTTTATTATTTTATCGGTTATTTCCATTGCTTAACCTCACATAACAAATTATTTTCCCTTTGAAATATCTCTGTGGGTGATTTTTGCCTTATATCCAAGATTTACAACAGTTTTGTAAACGTGCGACGCAAGCGTTACCGAGCGGTGTTTGCCGCCGGTGCAGCCGATTGCAATGACAAGATTGGTCTTTCCTTCTTCAATAAAAAGCGGAAGCAGAAATGTTATCATATCGTCAAGCTTTTTTGCAAATTCGGTTGTTTGCGGAAATGAATTTACATAATCTCTGATATCCTTATCAAGCCCGGTTTTATCTCTCAGTTCGGGAATATAGTAAGGATTCGGCAGAAAACGCACGTCAAAAACAAGGTCGGCGTCGTTTGGAATGCCGTATTTAAAGCCGAACGACAAAACATTTACCGAAAGCGTGCTTTCTCTTTTTTCACCGCTGAAAAGCTCGGTAAGGTTTTCTTTCAGCTCTCTTGTAAGAAGGTGCGACGTATCCACAACGTAAGTTGCCCTGTCTTTTAAATGCGCCAGAATTTCCCTTTCTTTTTCAATTCCCTCAATTATTCTTCCGCCGTCCGAAAGAGGATGAAGGCGCCTTGTTTCCTTATATCGTTTTACAATCGTTTCGTCATCTGCGTCAAGAAAAAGAATTTCAACCTTGTTTCCGTGCCGTTCAAAAATTTCAACCTCGTTCAAAATATCGTCCGAATTACGCTGGTTTCTCGCATCAATAACAAACGCAACCTTATCGAATTTTCCGTCGGACTGATAGCATATTTCGGCAAATTTTGACAAAAGCTCGCTCGGAAGATTATCAACGCAATAATATCCCATATCCTCCATACAGTTTGCCGCAATACTCTTTCCTGCGCCCGACATACCCGTTATCAGCACGAATTTCATATAAACCACCCTTTACAGATTGTAATTTTACCTGTTGTATTTTAAAATTTTAACTTCCTCGCAAAGCGTAACGCCAAATTTTTGGTACACCGTTTTTTTGACTTCGTCAATGAGGTTTATAACGTCGTCAAAGCTTGCATTGTCATAATTTATAATAAAACCGCAGTGTTTATCCGACACCATTGCGCCGCCGATTTTTTTGCCCTTAAGATTGCTGTCCTCTATAAGCTTTGCAGCAAAATATCCCTCGGGACGCTTGAACGTACTTCCTGCGCTCGGATAAGAAAGAGGCTGTTTTTCACGCCTTCTGCCGTTTAAATCAAGCATTTGCCGTCTGATTTCTTCTTTTTCGCCGGCTTTAAGTTTTATATACGATTTTAATATTATATCGTCATCCGAAAACACGCTGTGACGATACGAAAACATATGTTCAGCACCGCATTTTTCGCACAGATTAAGATTTTTGTCAAGATACACCGTTTTTATAACGACATCCTTCATCTCGCCGCCGTAAGCGCCTGCATTCATTTTTACGGCACCGCCGAGCGTTCCGGGTATTCCCGAGGCAAATTCAAACCCTTCAAGAGAGTGTTTTAAAGCCTCATTTGCGATTTTTGAAAGAAGAGCGCCGCTGTATGCCTCAATGGTATCGCCGTCAGCAAAAATTTTTGAAAAGTTGCTTCCGAGCTTGATTACAACCCCGAAAAGCCCCTTATCGTCCACCAAAAGATTCGAACCGTTGCCGATTACAAAAACGGGATGTTCGTATTCTCTTGCGCATTTTATCAACGATATTATTTCATCTGCCGAACGAGGCATAACAAGATAACTTGCCCTGCCGCCGATTTTAAAGGAAGTGTGATTTTTCATCAGCTCGTCTTTTAAAACGTTTTTTTCACCCGAAATTTCCTTCAGCCTTTCATAAATCACAAAATCACCTCTTAAAAAATGTTATTTTCCCAAAAAAGCAGCGCCTATAATTCCTGCGTCGTTGCCAAGCTTTGCAATTGAAATTTTTGTACTGAGAATCCCGCCGTATGAATTTTTTTCAACGTATTCTCTTACAGGCTTCAAAAGAGCGTCGCCGGCATTGCTTACACCGCCGCCTATTACTATTGCGTGGGGCTGGAAGGTGTTTATAATGTTTACAATTCCTTCCGCAACGCTTACAACGTAGCTGTCAATAACTTCTTTTGCCGTTTTATCGCCCATCTCCAGTGCGGCAAACGGTATTCTTCCGGTTGCCTTGCCGCCGTTTTCCGTCACAAGCTTTGCAAGGTATGAATCGGGGTTATTCTTTGCGGCTCTCTCGGTATCTCTTATAAGAGCCGTCGCAGACGCATATGCCTCCCAGCAGCCGTTTCGTCCGCAGGTGCATCTTTCACCGCCGACTCTTATAACGGTGTGTCCGAGTTCGCCCGCAATTCCGTTGGTGCCTGTAAAAATCTTTTTGTTTATTATAATTCCGCCGCCGACGCCCGTACCGAGCGTGATGGCAACAATATCGGTAATATTTTCGTCGCCGAGCGCAAAAAATTCGCCCAGAGCCGCACAGTTTGCGTCGTTGCCCACAAAAATGGGAACGTCAAAGTATTTTTTAAGTTCATCCGCCAAAGGAGCGTTGTGCAAATTAAGATTGTTTGCATACATTACAATTCCCTTTTTGTCATCAATAGAGCCGGGGCAGCCTATGCCGATTGCCTTAAGGCTTGATATATCCGTATCGGTATCTTTCAGCACCTTTTTTATAAGGTCTGCCATATCCTTTACTATAATTTTATAATCCTCCATTGCCTGAGTGGGACAACTGTCTTTATGAATAATATTTCCCGAATTATCCACAAGACCAACCTTAATTCCCGTACCGCCCAAATCCACTCCTATATACATTATAAAAATCCTCCTATTGTGAAATTTTAAGTCAAATTAAAAGTTTATTTTGTGTTTCCCAAAAGCCTGTCATTCAACGCCTGCGCCGCATTGTATCCCATTTTGCGCTGACGGTTGTTCATAGCCGCAACCTCAACTATAACCGCAAGGTTACGTCCCGGTTTTACCGGAATTGTCACCGACGGAATATCAATTCCCAAAATGTTTGTATATTCCGTCGTAAGACCCAATCTGTCATACTGCTTGTGCTGCTGCCAGTTTTCAAGATGAATAACCATATCTATTTTTTCGGTGTCCTTTACGGCGCCCATACCGAAAATCTGTTTTACGTCAATTATTCCTATGCCCCTGAGCTCAATAAAATGCCTTATAATTTCGGGTGCGCTTCCGACCAAAGACTTGTCCGACACCTTCTTAATCTCAACGGCGTCGTCCGCCACAAGACGATGCCCTCTTTTTACAAGCTCGATTGCGGTTTCGCTCTTTCCCACTCCGCTGTCCGCCAAAAGAAGTATTCCTTCGCCGTAAACTTCAACAAGCACACCGTGTCGTGTTTCTCTCTCTGCAAGCATAACATTGAGATATGCAATAAGCGCACTTGTAAAACGTGAGGTTGAAAGGTTTGACGAAAGCATGGGAACGTTGTATTTTTCCGACAGTTTTACAATGCTTTCGGGAAGCTCTATTCCGTTTGATAGAACAATTGCAGGAATTTTCAAAGAAAACATTTTTTCAAATACACTTTTTTTCTGCTCATCCGAAATAGTATTGATATACGTTGCTTCAACGTGACCTATTATTTGCAGCCGTGTATGCTCAAAATGGTCAAAATATCCCGCAAGCGCAAGTCCGCACCTGTTGACCTCATTGTTATATACAAGCACATCACGCATATTTTCTGTTTTGTTAATCTCTTTTAACTTAAACTCATCCGCAATTTCGCCCAGAGTTACATTAAAACCGGTTTTGTGCATATTATTCCTCCTGTAAATATAATCATATACTGTTATTATATATCATATTTTCAAAAAATTAAAGACTTTTTTAAAAAAATTTTAAAAAAACCTTGCAAAATGAATAAATATCTGTTAAAATAGAGTTTGTTTTACTGATGATGTAATTTTTAGGAGGTGTATATATATGGCAAAATGTGAAGTTTGCGGCAAAGGAACTACTTTTGGAATAAAGGTCAGCCACTCGCACAGAAGATCGAACAGAACCTGGAAGGCTAACGTAAGAAAGGTTCGTGCACTTGTTAACGGCACACCTAAGAGGGTGAATGTATGTTCAAGATGCCTTCGTTCCAACAAGATTGTACGTGCCATCTGATTGGGCGCTGCAAAAAGGTATGCAGAATTTAAATGAGGTATTTGCCTAAGCTTGCAAATACCTCGTTTTTCTATGTAATTTTTAATTCCTTTGCTTTCAATCAATTTTAAAAATGCTCTTTAAAATCTTCTGCCAGAATTTTGACGCCTTGACCACCACAACCTTCATTGTCATCACCATCCCTTTAAAACCGTCCCCGGCACCATATTATAAAAAAAACAACACAGCACACAAGAAGCGATATAACGATAACGGCGGCGCACGAAAGAAAGAGCGATACAATCATCCCAGCCGCAAATGAAGCGAGCGAAAAAATAAGTGTATTGTACCGTCTGCATCCGAACAATTTTGCCACCGCCTTTCTTTAATGTATTATATGCGGCGTGCAAGATTGTGTGAATTTGATATAAGCTTTGAGAGCGCAAGGTATTTTTCGCTTGTGCCGCTCTTTATTTCATAATCACATTCACGGCAAAGAAAAATCATTCCGTCCAGCGTTTTGAGCGGTATGGATTTTGCCCTTTTTATATATTCGTTTGCATAAAAACGGATTCCTGCCCTTTTTAATGCCTCCGGCTGCGGAAGGTTTTCGGAAAACAGCTTAAGCTTCCGTATTTTTGAACATTCTCCGAAAATCAGCGAAACAATCATAACCGGCTCTGTTTTGAGTGTTTTTAAATCGTCAAGCATTTTGTAAACGCTTTTCATATCGCCGTCAAAGAGCTTGTTTATCATTTCAAAAACCTTGTTTTCAACGCTTTTTGATACAAGTGCGTCTATGTCGCTGCGTGTTATAACGCCTTCTTTCCGCTTGTAGTTTATAAGCTTTGTTATTTCGGATAAAATTTCATACATTCCGCTCCCGGCAGAATTTAAAAAATACGTTAAATCCTCCTCCGACGCAGACATTTTCTCGCTCTGCAAATGACGTTTAACCCAGTTTTTCAAATCGGCTTCTTTTTGATACTTAAATTCGTAAACTCCGCCGCTTTTTGCCAGAAGCTTGTAAATTGACCCTCTTTTGTCAACCGAACTTTCGCAAAAAACAACGGTCGCCCCCTGCGCAATATTGTTAAGCGCCGCAAGTATTCTTTCCTTTTCAGCCTCGTTAACCTTAACCAAAATCCCGGTGTTTTTTACAATGCACACCTTTTTGTCGTTAAAAATCGGCGGCGATGACAAAAACATTTCAAATGCGTTTATATCAAATTTTCCGCTTATTTTAAGTATGTTGAAATCCTCGGCATCGGTATCGCTTACGCACCGTTTTATCATTTTTGTGTAGTGGTCTTTAAGATAATCCTCTTCGCCGTACAGTATATAAAACTTTTTCAAATTTCCCGTTGAAATTTCTTCTCTTAAATTTTTCATTATGCGGCCTCCTCAACCTTATATTTTACATTTCCGTTCTTGTCAACCGTAAAACATATATTGCCGTTTTGGTCGGTCCGCAAAATTTTTATATTGTTTGCCGCAAGCGTATTAATATGCTCGGGGTGCGGATGCTTGTATGAATTGTCCTTACCGGCGCTGATAACCGCATAATCCGCCTCGGTGTTTTTGTAAAACGAGTCAAGATTCGACGTTTTTGAGCCGTGATGAGGCGACTGTATCACATCAGCGGTAAGCTCGCTCTTTTTAAGAGTGCGCATAATGCTGTTTTCAATATCACCGGTAAACAAAAATCCCCTTCCCTTGTAGGTAAGCTTTATAACAAGCGATTCGTCATTCTGCGAAAAATTTTCTCCCTTTCCGGGCGAAATGACGGTAAATTTAACGTCGCCGAACGAAAGGTCGCTTGACCGTGAAAAATATTCTATATCAACGTCATTTAATAGCGCCGTTGCTCTTATATTTTCGTAATCCTCCATGTCGCTGACATTCTGAGGCTTGGGCAAAATGAGCGTGTCAACCATACCGTCCTCCATAAGAGTTAAAAGCCCGGAGAAATGGTCGTCGTGATAATGCGTAAGAATTGCGTAATCAAGGTGCGTAATGCCGTTTGGAGAAAGATAGTCCGAATAAACCGTATCGCCTATATCGTATTTGGAATAATACTTGCTTACGCCGCAGTCTATCATTATATTTTCTCCGCCGGGCGTTTTTATGTGGCTGCACGAGCCTTGACCGACGTCAAGAAACGTTACCTTCAAATCACGACCGTCATAATTTGCGTAAAAAATTCCTATGGCGCATACGGTTAAAATTATTGCGCCCGATTTTCTGTATTTTGTGGTCTTAAAATTTTTAATCACAATCCGCATTGCCGCAGCAAAAATAACCGTAAGTGCAAATTCCGCTCCGCTTACCGGTATTGCGGCATACGGAAGCCGTGAAATAATGCGTGCGGTAAGCATAATTATTTTTGTTGCAATATAAATATTTCCCGTAAAAACGTTAATTATTGCAGGGAAGGTATAGGCGCACACCACAAACAGCGCCGAGGTAAACAAAAGCACCGTAAACACGGGAATTGTAATGATGTTTGCAAGCACCGAATAAAACGAAACATTTTTAAAATAAAAAACTAAAATCGGCGTTGTAAAAATCTGTGCCGACAACGTTGTTGCAACTGTTGACGAAAGCGTTTCAAACCGCAGGAAACGAATTAAAAAGCGCTTTATACGTTCTGCGTAGATAAGTATTCCGAGCGTTGCAAAAAATGAAAGTTCAAACCCCAAATCAAATACCGAATACGGATTTAAAACAATTATCACCGCAGCCGCTATCATAAGCGAATTCACGCTGTCTTTTTCTCTGCCGAGCATTTTTGAAATGTTTAAAATAATAAGCATAATCCCGGCTCGTATAACGGAATATCCGAAACCTGTCAGAGCCATCACAAAAAGAGCTGTAAATATGGCAAACAGCGGTTTTACATATCTTTGCGTTATGTAATCTTTTTTTCTGATTATCTGAGAAAAATACGTTACAAACAGGGTAAGATGCAGTCCTGATACCGCAAGAAGATGCGATATTCCCGAAACGGAAAAGAGTATTTTAATCCTTTTTTGTAAATTAGATTTATCACCCGTTGTTACGGCATTTACAATCCCTGCACATTCTTTGTCAAGATACTTTTCGGTCTTTTTTGAAATGTCCTTTCTAAAATCAGAAATCGCCCTTAATATTCCCTTTCCTTCCGAAATCTTTTGTATTTCGGCATCGGATGTACTCACCGTCATAAAAATTCCTTTTGCCTTAAGATAGTCGGAATATCCCGATTTATTCTTGCTCAAAACAGCATAGGGGCAAGCGTTTTTTATAACAATTCTGTCGCCGTATTTAAGGTTTAAATTTGCCGGCGCATAAAATCTGAATTTAATTTTTGCCTTTTCCGAGTTTATTTTTGTAAGATATGCGTAATACTTAAGATTGTCGGAATCAGCGCCCGCAGACTCGCTTCCTGTCACAGTAGCGTACAAATCGCACTTTGTGCCGTAATAAGCTTTAACCTTTGCGGTTTTTACGGCAAATATACCGAAATATGCTGCTATTCCTGTGCAGAGAAAAATAATTCCGGCAGAATAAAGGTATTTTTTTTGTTTCAAAACCTTAAAGACTATAAAAAAAGTATATGCAATAAGCGCCAAAGCGATTATTTTTTTCGGAAAAACATTGGCGCACACTGTCATTCCAAGCGAAAAAGATGCAAGCGCCAAATAAAAAAGATTTCTCATACGTTTAACTCCATACTTGACAAATTTACCAAAAAGCGGTTATAATGCTCATAGTGATTTTATCACAAAATTTATTTTTTTTCAATACGTTTAAAAGGAGTTTTTTTGTGAGTATACTAACAATATCGGATTTGCACCTTGCCCTTGGCATTGACAAGCCGATGGACATCTTCGGCGACGGCTGGAAAAACTATATGCAGCGCATTAAGGAAAACTGGAACAAAACGGTGGATAAATGCGATACCGTTGTTATCGGCGGCGATATTTCCTGGGCGACTTACCTTGACGAGGCGTACAAAGACTTTGAATATATAGAAAATTTAAACGGCAGAAAAATAATTTTAAAGGGAAATCACGACTATTGGTGGGAAAGCATTACAAAGCTTACCGATTATGTTAAAAACAACGGATTTAATTCCGTATCTTTTTTGCACAACAACGCAATCTGTGTTGAAAACAAGGCAATCTGCGGCACAAGGGGCTGGATTGACAAATCGTATGACGCATTTAAAACAGATGACGAAAAAATATATCTTCGGGAGCTTATGCGGCTGGATATGTCGCTTGCGGCGGCAGATAAATTTGACTGTGATGAAAAAATCGCATTTTTGCACTACCCTCCCGTAACAAAAAGCTTAAGCGTAAATTCCGATTATCTTGAAATTTTTAAAAAGCACAACGTTAAAAGATGCTTTTACGGACACATTCATTCAAGGTCGTCAAAAAAAGCGTTTGAGGGAGAGGCTGAAGGTGTGGTTTTTAAGCTTGTTTCAGCGGATTATATGGACTTTACGCCGTATAAATTAACATAATATCTACATTATATAACGTAAATAAATAAATTTTTGTTAAATTTTAATATTTTTTGAAAAAACAGTAGCATTTTTATAAAATCTTTGATATAATGTATTGTTGTCAAGTAAGAATTTATATATAAATAAATTTTAAAATACAGAAGGGAAATTGAAATTATGAAAGTTACCAAAGAGCAGCAGGAAAAAAACAGCGTCAAGCTTACCATTACGGTAGACGCAGAAACCTTTGAAAAAGGCGTGCAGAAGGCTTATCTTAAAAACGTTAAAAAAATTGCACTCCCCGGTTTCAGAAAAGGCAAAGCGCCCAGAAAAATTATTGAACAGTACTACGGCGCAGGCGTATTTTTTGAAGACGCAATTAATTTTGTTTGCCCCGAGGCATATGAAGAAGCATTAAAAGAAACGGGTGTGGACGCTGTTTCAAGACCTGAAATTGACGTTGTTGAAATTGAAAGCGGCAAAGATTTTGTTTTCACCGCTACCGTTACAACAAAACCCGAGGTTGAGCTTGGCGATTACAACGCAGTAAGCGTTAAAAAGGTTACATACCGCACTACTCAAAAAGAAATTGAATCCGAAATTAAGAAGGTTCAGGAGCAGAATGCAAGGATCGTTCCCGTTGAGGACAGAGCGGTTAAAGCAGGCGACCTTACGGTTATTGATTTTGAAGGCTTTACCGACGGCGTTGCTTTTGAAGGCGGAAAAGGCACCGATTACAGCCTTGAAATCGGCTCGGGCGCTTTTATCCCCGGTTTTGAAGACCAGCTTATCGGCGCAGAAATCGGCAAAGAGGTTGAGGTTAACGTTACTTTCCCGAAGGACTATCATTCCGAAGATTTAAAGGGCAAAAAGGCTTTGTTTAAAGTAACCGTTAAAGAAATTAAGGAAAAACAGCTTCCCGAAATCAACGACGATTTTGTAAAGGACGTCAGCGAATTTGACACTCTTGACGACTACAAAAAGGACATCAAAGAAAAGCTTGCAAAGGCAAACGAGCAGAAAGGCAGACAGGAAACCGAAAACAACGTTCTTGACGAGGTTTTGAAGGTTGCGACCGTTGAAATTCCCGAGTGTATGATTGACACTCAGCTTGATAACATTGCAAGAGATTTTGATTACCGTCTTTCAATGCAAGGCTTAAATCTTGAAAAATATCTTCAGATGACCGGCTCTGATATTGACGCTTTCAAAGCTCAGTTTAAAGATCAGGCTGAAAAACAGGTTAAAATTTCGCTCGTTCTTGAAGCAGTTGCAAAGACTGAAAAAGTTAAAGCAACAGAAAAAGACATCGAGGCTGAAATGAAGAAAATCGCTGAAGGTTACAATATGGAGCTTGACAAGGTTAAAGAAATGTTTAAAGAAGAAGAAACAAAATCGCTTGAAAACGAAATTGTTACGCAGAAAACCATTGACCTTCTCGTTAAAAACGCAACAAAAACAAAGTAGTTTTTAAATATAAATTTACATTATGGGCTGCTGTTTTAACGGCAGCTCATTTAAAAAAAGGAGGATTTTCATATGAGTTTAGTTCCTATGGTTATTGAACAGACAAGTCGGGGTGAACGTTCATTCGACATTTATTCAAGGCTTTTAAAAGACAGAATTATAATGCTCAGCGACGAGGTTAATGACGTAACAGCAAGTCTTGTTGTTGCGCAGCTTCTCTTTTTGGAAGGCGAAGACCCGTCCAAAGATATAAATCTTTATATAAACAGTCCGGGCGGCTCTATTACCGCAGGTATGGCAATTTACGATACAATGCAGTATATTAAATGCGACGTATCGACAATCTGTATCGGTATGGCTGCAAGTATGGGTGCATTTTTGCTCTCATCCGGCGCAAAAGGCAAACGTTTTGCCCTTCCCCACAGCGAAATAATGATTCATCAGCCCCTCGGCGGTATGCAGGGTCAGGCTGCGGATATAAAAATTCACGCAGACAGAATCATAAAAATCAGACACACACTTAACACGCTTTTCAGCGAACAGACAGGCAAACCGCTTGAAATTATCGAAAGAGATACAGACCGTGACAACTTTATGACGGCAATCGAGGCAAAAGAATACGGTCTTGTTGACGAGGTTATTTCAAAACGAAAATAAATGAGGTGAAAACAGATAATGGGCAATATTGATGATAAAAAGCAGCTCAAATGCTCGTTCTGCGGCAAAACCGAGGACCAGGTATCGAGGCTTGTTGCGGGCCCGGGCGTATTTATTTGCAGCGATTGTATTGCTATGTGCTGCGATATCGTCGCCGAAGACTATGATGATTTTGACAAACAGGCGAATTTAGAAAATATTCCCAAGCCGCAGGAAATTAAAAAAATTCTTGACGACTACGTAATCGGTCAGGACGCTGCAAAAAAGGTTTTGAGCGTTGCGGTGTATAATCACTACAAACGAATTGAAACCCAAGAAAAAGACAGTGACGTTGAACTTCAGAAAAGCAATATACTTCTGCTCGGCCCCACCGGTTCAGGCAAAACGCTCATTGCTCAAACTCTGGCAAGAATTATCGACGTTCCGTTCGCCATTGCAGACGCAACCTCACTTACCGAAGCCGGATATGTCGGCGAGGATGTTGAAAATATTCTTCTTAAGCTTATTCAAGCGGCTGATTATAATATTGAACGTGCCGAAAAAGGCATTATTTATATTGATGAAATTGACAAAATTGCCAGAAAATCCGAAAATGTTTCGATTACACGTGACGTAAGCGGCGAAGGCGTTCAGCAGGCGCTCTTAAAAATTCTGGAAGGCACCGTTGCCTCCGTTCCCCCTCAGGGAGGAAGAAAGCATCCGCATCAGGAGCTTATTCAGATTGACACGACAAATATTTTGTTCATATGCGGCGGCGCTTTTGATGGAATTGACAAAATAATTGAAAACAGAGTCGGCAAGAAGCTTATGGGCTTCGGCGCAGAAATTACAAAACAGGAAGAAAAAAATATCGGCGATACACTTAAAAAAATCACTCCGCAGGATTTGCTCAAATTCGGTCTTATACCCGAATTTATAGGCAGACTGCCAATGATTGCAACTCTTGACAACCTTGACAAAAAAGCGCTTGTCAGAATTCTTACAGAGCCGAAAAACGCCTTGGTTAAGCAGTATAAAAAAATGCTTGAGCTTGACAATGTTGAACTTGAATTTGACGGCGAAGCGCTGGAGGAAATTGCGCAAAAGGCTATTGATTTAAAAACCGGTGCCCGCGGACTTCGCTCTGTTATTGAAGATACTATGATTGACGTTATGTACGAGGCTCCGTCGGATGTAAGCCTTGCAAAATGCACGATTACAAAAAAATGCGTAGATAAGCTTGAAAAACCCATTCTTGCTTACAGGGGCAAAAAGAAGCCGAGAAAGGCTGAAGAAAACGAAACCGCATAAAATTTTTTGAAAATTTTACCCGTTTAAAAGCAATGCTTAATGCATATACTTAAAACGGGTAATTTTTTATTGCAAAACATCAATATAAGGAGCGGTAGTATGATTGATAATATTTCACTTATACTCGTTATTATCGGCGCATTAAACTGGGGTATCATCGGTCTTTTCGGTGTTGACCTTATAGGAATGCTTTTCGGCGGACAGCTTACGCTGATACCGAGAATTATTTACACAATCGTCGGTATTGCCGGCATATGGACAATCACACTTTTGTTCAAAGACAAGCGCTGAAAAAAAGGACTTTATGCAGAAAAGTAATTATACTGCACAAAGTCCTTTTAATATTTTAAGATATTTAAATTTGAAACATTTAAAATTTTATCCCAAAACTATAAGCGTTGTTGCCTCAAACACACCCGATTTAACCGAGCCTATCGCCGTAAGCGACATACCCGAAGTGATTGTTTTGAGCGCAGCCTCTTTGCCTGTTGAATTGTTGATTATTTTTGTGGATTTGCCGACAAACACCGACTGAGTAATGTTTTGCGACGATACGTTGTCAAAATACGTAATCTGCACAAGGCCGTAGGACGCATTTACAAGGTCAACGGTACCGGTAATCTGTGTAATCGTTTCAACCGGCGAAGTGTCAATTTTAACGATTGTATCACTTTCAAGCGTAATTTTTGCTGTTGTCGAAAGTCTTAAATCGTAAATCGTTCCCGCCGCACCGTTAACGGTAATTGCAACATTCGAAGCGAGCGGATATGTTTTGCTCTCTCCGTTCAGTTTTACCTTTACCGACGGCGAAGATGAAATGTTGATTTCCTCAATAAACCCGGTTGTATTGCTTGTTTTGCTTGTAGCGACAATCTTAGTGATGTAGCCGTATTCAAGCGTCATACTAACCGAATCTCCGCTTCGGACATCCGAAAGTGTTGCGTCGTTTGTTCCGCTCTTGGACACGGTAATTTCGTTTCCTGCGGTGTACGAAACTTCGTTATTGTCGGTATCCGTAATTTTAACATAAACGCCCAAATCACTTGTATAAATTTCTTTTACGATACCCTTAACCGTTTCGGTCTTCGATTTTGCGTTTATAAGTGTAATTTTTCCTTTTTTAAGAGTAACCTCTGCATAGTCGCCCGTTTTAAGAGAAGTAACCGTACTCTTTTCGCCCTCATATGTTACAAGCACCGACTCTGACGTGGTGTATTCAACCGTTTCCTTTTCGCCGCTGTCAAGAAATTTGTTGAATTTGATTGTGCTTGTGCCTGCTTTTGAATTATTTTTGATTGTACTTATCGAGCCTTTGAACGTTTCCTCGACGTCGGGAGTTATAAAATCAATTGCGAAAAGCGCACCTTTTTTTGTCGTAATAACGCACTCATAGCCGATTGACACATCATCAATCGAAATTTTTTCGCCCTCAAATCTTAACACAACGCTGTCATTTACTGTGTACCCGTACGGTTCGTCGTTTTTGCCCTTGAATTTCATCACGCCGATAAGCGGGTCAACATTTGTAACAATTGCACTTAAGTTTTCAAACTCGGCATTGTTTTTGAGCTTATACAAAACGACTGCCATCTGCGCTCTTGTAACCTCTGTATTCGGCGAAAATTCCGTTGCCGACATACCCTGCATAAGCCCCTGCTCGGTTACATATTCAACATATTTTTTTGCAAATGACGGTATGCTTGACTCGTCCGAATAATCAAGCACCGAAGCGAGATTTTTCTTAACCGTTTCTTCAGCGCCCATTGCCTTTGTCAAAAGAACGGCAAGCTCATATCTTTTAAGCCCCTGCGTTGCATTTGCACCGCCTACATAATCCGCAAGTTCTGCTGATGAAATAACATTTTTTCCGAGAAGGTATGCAAGCTCGCCTTTTCCGTAGGCGAGGTCGTATTTTTCTGTATCGGAACTGTATTTTTCTTTAAAAACATCTGTCAAATCGCTGTTTGCCGAATTGTTAACACCCAGAATTCTTGCCGCAAGTACAAGCGATTCAAGTTTGGTTACGGTATTTGCAGGTCTGAACGTTGCGTCCTCGTAACCCAAAATAATTTTTTCTTCCGCCATAGAATCGACAGCCTCTACCGCCCAGCCGTAGTTTTCGTTGGTAACATCAGAAAATTTTGCCGCCGACGCCGTCAAAGGCATAACGGCTGTGCAAAGTGTTGCAGCTGCCGCAACAAGGCTAATTGCTTTTTTCAGTTTCATTTGTAAAACCTCCTCATAAATTAGTATTTTAGTTTTGTTCAACGCTTAAATACGGAATCGCATTAAGCGTCATATCTTTAAAATTACCGTTTAAAAACTCATAGTATCCGCAGCACGCCGTCATAGCGGCATTGTCTGTGCACAAAATCGGCGACGGATAATAAAGCTTTAAATTCTCCTTACGCTTTTCAAGCTCGCTGCGAAGAGCGCTGTTTGCCGCAACTCCGCCGGCAATTGCAATTTTATCAACACCGTACTTTTTTGCTGCCGCAACAAGGTTTTTTGACAAAACCTCAACCACGCTTTTTTGAAACGAAGCCGCAATATCGGCTCTGTTGTACGTTTCGCCTTTCTGCTCCAGATTGTGCAGATAATTTATAACTCCCGTCTTTATGCCGCTGAAGCTGAAATCAAACGAATCCTTGCCGAAAGACACCTGTTTAAATGCAACAAAATCGGGATTTCCGTTTTTTGCCTCTTTGTCTATCATAGGACCGCCGGGATAACCCAGCCCGATAACCCTTGCAACCTTGTCAAACGCTTCGCCGGCTGCATCATCCCTGGTCTGACCGAGAATTTTGTATTTTGTATAGCTCTCCGCCAAAATTATGTGACTGTGACCACCCGATGCAACAAGACATACAAACGGCGGTTCAAGGTCTTTGTGTTCAATATAATTTGCACAAATATGCGCCCTTATATGGTGAACGCCGACAAGCGGTTTATGGAGCGAAAACGCAAGCGCCTTAGCCGTTGAAACACCGACAAGCAGTGCGCCCACAAGCCCCGGTGCGTATGTAACCGCCAAAGCGTCCAAATCGTCAAAAGTGACGTTTGCCGCCAAAAGTGATTCTTCAATAACGCCGCTTATCGCCTCAAGATGCTTTCTAGAAGCAATTTCGGGGACTACTCCGCCGTATTTTCTGTGAGTTTTAATCTGTGTTGAAATAATGTTTGACAAAACACATCTGCCGTCTTTTACGACTGCCGCTGCCGTTTCGTCGCAGGATGATTCGATACCTAATATCAGCGCCGTTTTTATCCCCTCCTCAATCTCTTTTTATCTTAAGCCGGTATCTTTTTGTCATAAGATAAGCGTCCTCGTTATTATACATTGCATAATAACCGCTGCGCTTACCGACTGTTGTAAACCCTTGTTTTGTATAAAATGCAACCGCTGCGTCATTTGAGCTTCTAACCTCAAGAAAACAGCAGATAATCATTTTATCCTCTATAATTCTTTCCATTTCTTCAAATAATTTGGTGGCAACGCTTCTTCTGCGGTGGCGTTTTTCAACGCATATACGCAAAAGCTCTGCCTCGTCGCAAACATATGTAAAAATTGCGTATCCGATAATGGTTTTCTTATCCCTTGCGGTAAGAAAAATACAGTTAGGCGAATTAAACTGCGATTTTAATGCATCGTAGCTCCAACTGTCATCAAAATTTTTTTCCTCGATTACAGAAATTCTCTTGAGGTCGTTTTCATTTGCTGTGGATATTACCATTTTTTCCTGCTCCCGAAAATTAAACTTTAATAATTTTATATCCTGCCGATTTAAAAATTCTGTTTTTCACTGCAACGCCTATTCCGCTCTCGTCCTCAAGCTGTGCGTAAATAACGTCAATTCCGTTTTCGTCAAACTCTCTTAACGCCTCGTAGAGAACATATGCGTAATTTTTCATATCGTCCCCTGCGTCAATCACATAATCGGCATTTTCATATTTTGTGTTTTTATACGATAAAACACCAATTCTTTTATTTTTATTCTCCAAAACCGAGTCGATATATTTTTTGCAGCCGCCTTCCTTTCCCATAACCACAAAAACATCTGCCTTCGGTGAATAGTGAGTGTACTTCATACCTGGACATTTCGGGGTTTTAACGCCCTTGATGTCAACATAATCCGATTTTATTCTGTCGGTATATTTTCGTATATCGTCAAATGTAACGTATCCGGGCCGCAGAATTTTAAATTCCTCCTGCGAAACATCCAGAACGGTAGATTCTATTCCCACGCTGCATTCGCCGCCGTCGATTATAAAATCGACTCTGCCCATCATATCATCACAAACGTGCTTAAAAACCGTAGGGCTTGGACTGCCCGAAAGATTAGCGCTGGGTGCCGCCACAAAAACACCGCTTTTTTTTATAAGATTCTGCGCAGTTTTATTTGACGGAAATCTTACCGCAACGGTATCAAGATTTGCAGTTACAATTCTTGGGACAGCGTCGCCCTTTTTAAAAATCATTGTCAAAGGTCCCGGCCAGAAGGCATCTATAAGCTTTTGTGCGTCGGGCGGAACAGTTTTTACAATTTTTAAAAGGTTGTCCGTATCGGCAATATGTACGATAAGCGGATTATCGCTCGGTCTGCCCTTTGCGGCATAAATCTTTTTAACGGCATCCTCGTTTAAGGCGTCAGCACCCAGACCGTAAACCGTTTCGGTCGGAAAAATTACCGTACCGCCGCATTTAAGGCACTGCGCCGCCTCGTCAAGATTGTCGCTTTTAACAATTTTTGTCATCAAAACGTCATTTCCTTGTAATTTTATTCGCCGGACATTTTAAGCTTTTCGCTCTGGTCGGCTGTTATGAGTGCGTCAATAATTTCGCTTAAATCGCCGTTTAAGACCATATCAAGTTTATGAAGCGTAAGAGAAATTCTGTGGTCGGTAACACGTCCCTGAGGGAAGTTGTACGTTCGTATTCTCTCGCTTCTGTCACCGGTGCCGACTTGGCTTTTGCGCTCTGCCGAAAGCTCTGCATTCTGAGCCGAAACAGCCATATCGTAAACCCTTGAACGAAGAATTTTCATAGCCTTTTCTTTATTTTTAAGCTGCGATTTTTCATCCTGACACGAAACCACAACGCCTGTCGGAATATGCGTAATTCTCACCGCAGAATCGGTTGTGTTAACGCACTGACCGCCGGGACCGCCGGCACGGAAAACATCTATTCTCAAATCATTGGGATTAATATCAATTTCAACCTCTTCAACCTCGGGAAGAACCGCAACCGTAACGGTGGAGGTGTGAATACGTCCTCCCGACTCTGTTGACGGGATACGCTGAACACGGTGAACTCCGCTTTCAAACTTAAGACGGCTGTATGCGCCCTGACCGTTGATTGCAAAAGATACCTCTTTATAACCGCCGATATCGGTTTCGTTTGCACTGAGCATTTCAACCTTCCAGTGCATAGACTCTGCGTACATTGAATACATTCTCAAAAGGTCTGCCGCAAAAAGCGCCGCCTCGTCGCCGCCCGCACCGCCTCTTATTTCCATAATAACGTTTTTATCGTCGTTTTCATCTTTTGGCAAGAGCAGAATTTTAATTTCCTGCTCGATTTTTTCCGTTTTTTCCTTGCCGTCCGCAAGCTCGGCTTCGGCAAGCTCTTTCATCTCTTTATCGTCCGAGGTTTCAATAATCTCCTTCGCCTCGGCTATATTATCGCTGACAAGCTTATATTCTCTGTATTTTTCAACAATGGGAGCAATATCCGAATGTTCTTTGCAAAGTTTTCGCCAGAGCGCCTGGTCGGCAATAACCTCAGGATCGGAAATCTTCTTTTCAAGCTCCTCAAATCTTCCTTCAATGAAGGACAGTTTTTCAAACATTTCGCACCTTCTAATCTGTCGTATGTAGTTAAAATTTCACTTGAATACAGTATAACACAATTTTTTTATAAAATAAATACTTTTTTGCAAAATTAACATTACTGTAATATTGTAAGGTCGTTTATAACGTCCGCAATGGTATCGCCAAGGTATTTTGCGCAGCACAGTGCCTCATCGAGCGTATTGCCGTTTGTGCCTACTTCAATAAGCACCGAACCCCTCGTTGCGTGAAGATTAAACCTTTCCCTGCGTATATTGACAGGACGTGCAAGCCCGGGATAACATCTCTCCAGCCTGTCCTGTATCTGCATTGCAAACCTTAAATTATCCTCCCAGTTGTCAAACCAAAGCCCCATAGAGTTTGTGCCGCACACAAGCATTGCCTGTGCTGCCGTTTCGCCGTTGATATCCGCAGTAAACTTAACCTTGTTTTCGCTGTCGCCGAGTGCATCCCTGTGGACGTCGAAAACTATCTGGATTGACGGATGCTCTTTTAAATTTCTCTCGATTGTTTCAAGCGACTTTTTATATGAGTGGGTATATGACGGATAATCGTGAACGGTTTTGTCGTGTATAACCGAAATTCCCTTGTTTTCAAGCATTTCGGCAAGTTTATCCCCCACCCTTATAACATTGTAATTTGCGTCCTGCGTGCGGTCTGTATCGCTCGTTTCATATTCGCCGTTCGACTCATACGATTCGGAGGAATGGGTGTGCATTATAAGCACCAGCGGCTGACCGTCCGTTTTTTTAAAAGACGGCTTTTCACTTAAAAGGCTCTGGGTGTCAATTTTATAATCGGTTTCATTTTTAATCTGCAAATTTTTCGATACAACCTGCGATTCGGTAATTTTTTTCGTCTGCGCCTCCTTTTGCGGCTCAGACGGCGGCGGATTGTCGGTAACCTTTATTTCGGGCGTTTTTCTCGATTCTATATAAGGAAAAGCGTCACGCAGAAAGCTTTTCGGCGAAAGATATCTGCCGCACACATATCCGAGCGCCGATTTGCTTATTTCAAGCGCAACGCTTTTTTTGCCGCCGCTTAAATTTACAATCGCACTTGCAAGGGCGTTTTTTTGTATGCCGAAGCTTAAATGTATCGGCGGAAGATTTAACAAAATTATTGACAAGACCAAAAATACGGCGGTGTAAGCCATTGTAATTTTAAGGCGCAGTGCCTTTTTTGCATATCTGTATTTCATACCCGACCTCCATAAATTTCTAATTAATACTTATGTCGGTCAAGCATATTTTATGCATTGTAAAGATTTTGCGTATCCTTGTGTACCGCCCTGTTTATGCCGTTTGCAATAATTTTTGAAACGTCGTCGATAATTTCGTCAACCTCCTTGGGAGTAACAATCAAATCGCCGACAAACGGGTTTAAAACCTCTTTTATAAGCGGATATCTCATTTCGTTGTCGGTTAGCTCAAGAGCCTTTCCGATTTCCTTGTTTAAGCCTTCGCTCCTTTTAATATTTTCGCACAAAATTTCTATTGTGTCGTTCGCAACCGTTGCAGCGTCTACCACCGTGGGCACACCTATTGCAATCACTCTTGCGCCGAGATATTCCTCGTCAAGGCCCCGTCTTTTGTTGCCGATACCCGCCCCGGGGGTAATTCCCGTGTCTGAAATCTGAATACTTGTGCTGATACGTTCTATTTTCCTTGAAGCGAGTGCGTCGATTGCAATTATCACATCAGGGCGCACCTTATCGCAAATTCCCTTCACAATTTCGCTTGTTTCAATGCCTGTAATTCCCAGAACTCCGGGCGAAATTGCACACAGCGCCTGAAGGGTGTCGGGAATTTTTTCGGGAATAAATTCAAACAAATGCCGTGTCACCAAAAGCTTTGACACAACCTTCGGGCCAAGTGCGTCGGGCGTGACATTCCAGTTGCCGAGTCCCACTGCCAAAACCGTGTGATATTTTTTTAAATTAAGCATTTTTTCAAGTATATCCCCGAGCGCAGCGCTCACCTTATCAAACGCCTCATCATCATTTTCTCTTATTTTCGGGCAGTCGATGGTAATATACGTACCGATTTTTTTGCCGATTGCCTCCTCGCCCCTGCTGTTTAAAACCTCAACCGTTGTAAGTGTGTAACTGTCACATTTTTCGGTTTTGTATTTTATCCCCTCAATGTTTTTTATGTCGCTCTCGCTTTTGTTAAACAGCGCTGCCGCCTCAATTGCCAAATCGCTTCTCGGGCTGAACATTATAATCATTCCTTTGCATATTTTACATTTAATATCGGTATTTTTTCAAAAAAATATGCAAAAAGGCTGCCGTGTATCATCCACAGCAGCCGTTTTATCGGATTTTATTCGTTATCGGGCAAAGCGTCTTTTCTCGAAAGATTGATTCTGCCCTGTTTGTCAATTTCAATTACCTTAACCATAATTTCATCGCCGATATTTACAACGTCCTCAACCTTTTCAACACGTTTTTTATCAAGCTTTGAAATGTGAACAAGACCGTCCTTGCCCGGAAGAATTTCAACAAACGCACCAAAAGGCATAATTCTTACAACCTTTCCGAGATACGTTTTGCCAACCTCAGCCTCAGCAACAATTCCTTCAATAATTTTAACTGCCTTATCCGCCGCCTCGCTGTCAACAGCAAGAATAAACACTTTTCCGTCGTCGTCAATATCAATTTTAACGCCGGTATCGGCAATAATTTTCTGAATAACCTTGCCGCCCGTACCTATAACGTCACGGATTTTCTCGGGGTCAATCTGCATAGTAACCGCTTTCGGAGCGTATTTTGAAAGTTCTTTTCTCGGCTCGGGAATGGTTTTGAGCATTACCTCGTCAAGAATATATTCTCTTGCGGTTTTGGTTTTTGCAAATGCCTCTTCAATGACCTCATACGAAAGGCCGGTTACTTTTATATCAACCTGAATAGCTGTGATACCCTTCTTTGTGCCGGCAACTTTAAAGTCCATATCGCCGAAAAAGTCTTCAAGACCCTGTATATCAACAAAAGTAAGGTGGTCGTCGCCGTCTGTAACAAGACCGCACGAAATGCCTGCAACCGGAGCTTTAATCGGAACGCCTGCGTCCATAAGAGCAAGTGTGCTGCCGCATACGCTGCCCTGCGAGGTTGAGCCGTTTGAGCTTAAAACCTCAGACACAAGACGGATTGCATACGGAAATTCTTCAACCGAAGGAATAACCGGCAAAAGCGCTCTTTCAGCAAGTGCTCCGTGACCGATTTCACGTCGTCCGGGACCTCTTGACGGACGTGTTTCGCCAACCGAATATGACGGGAAATTATAGTGATGCATATAACGTTTTGTTTCATCCTCGTCAAGACCGTCAAGCATCTGCACATCTGCAAGCGCACCCAAGGTTGCAATGGTAAGAACCTGAGTCTGACCTCTTGTGAAAAGACCCGAACCGTGTGTTCTGGGCAAAAGACCAACCTTTGAAGAAAGCGGACGGATTTCCAAAAGACCTCTGCCGTCAACCCTTTTATGGTCTTTGATAAGCCATTTTCTGACAACTTCCTTCTGAAGCTTATAAAGACACTCGCCGAATGCCGCCTGCATATCGGGATATTCTGCCGAAAAATGCTCGGTTATCTCGTCGCCCACTTTGTTAACCTGAACGTCACGTGTGTGCTTATCGGGTGTATCAAGCGCAGCTTCAACCTTTTCATAAGCAAACGCCTTGATTTTTTCATACAAATCGTGGTCAACCTCAACACTCGGATAGCTGAATTTCGGTTTTCCAACTTCAAGCGCCATTTTATCAATAAAATCACAAAGTTTTTTAATTTCTTCGTGCGCTGTTTTTATAGCTTTGAGCATAACGTCCTCGGGAACTTCCTTAGCGCCTGCCTCAATCATAACAACCTTTTCTCTTGTCGCCGCAACGGTGAGCTCAAGGTCGCTTTTTTCACGCTGAGCAAGGGTTGGGTTGATAACAATTTCGCCGTCAACCAAACCTACAAACACGCCTGCAACAGGGCCGTTAAACGGAATATCCGAAATGGCAAGCGCCGCACCCGTGCCAATCATAGCGGCAATTTCGGGCGAATTGTCAATTTCAACCGACATAACGGTTGCAACAATGCTTACGTCATTTCGCAAATCCTTCGGGAAAAGCGGACGGATAGGTCTGTCGATAACACGTGATGTAAGTATTGCCTTTTCGCTCGGCTTTCCTTCACGTCTTATAAATCCGCCGGGGATTTTTCCTACTGCGTAAAGTTTTTCTTCATAGTCAACACTGAGCGGGAAAAAGTCTATTCCCTCTCTCGGTTTTGATGATGCGGTTGCATTGACCAAAACAACCGTATCGCCGTATCTTACAAGCACAGAACCGTTTGCAAGACCTGCAAGCTCGCCTGTTTCCAATGTAAGCTCACGTCCTGCTAAAGTCGTGGAAAATTTTTTCTGCATTTTATCCTCCTAAAGTTTTTCAAGCCGTCTACCGACTTTTAGCCATTAGATACGGCATTTTTATGAAAAAAATAACATATCTAATCGCTAACCTTCGGTAGATGGTTTTTTCTCAAATTAATGAAAACAGACAAAGAACGGCTTTTTAAAAAACCGCCTTTGCCCTGTTTTTATTACTATTTTCTGATGTTTAATTTTTTAATGATTTCACGATATCTTTCAATATCAATCTTCATTAAATAATTAAGCAAACCTCTTCTGTCGCCGACCATCTGCAAAAGACCTCTGCGAGAGTGATGGTCTTTCATATTCTTTTTAAGATGCTCGGTCAAATGATTAATACGGTAAGTCAAAATAGCAATCTGAACTTCGGGCGAACCCGTATCGTTTTCGTGCCTTTTGTAAGTATTAATAATTTCCTGCTTAATTTCTTTCTGCATAAATTTCACCTCCAAATATAAATCGCCGTGTCACAAAGCAAAGGTTGGTGTGTCCGAAAACCTTGTGACAGGTTAACAACTATTTGATTATATCATATTATTTTCAAAATGTAAATATCTTTTTTAAAAATTTTTAAAATTATTTTTTATATATTCTTTATCCTTCTCAAGCTGCCGTACCAAGGCATTGACCGAAGAAAATTTTATTTCATCACGTATTTTGTCCAAAAATTCTATTTTCATTTTCTCTCCGTACACATTTTTTTCAAAATCAAAAATATGCGTTTCAATGCGCACGTCAATATTTTTATCAACAGTCGGATTATCTCCGACGTTGGTCATTGCAAGATAGCTGCTGCCATTGTATAAAACCCTTGACGCATAAACGCCGTTTTTGGGAAGTACCCTTCCCTTTTCCGCAGCAAAATTCACCGTCGGAAAGCCTATTTTCGAGCCGAGCCGCTTACCGCTTGCAACCGTTGCCTCAACCGAAAGAGGACGTCCCAAAAGAAGGTTTGCTTTTTTTACGTCGCCGTTTAAAATACTCTCTCTTATAAGGCTCGAGCTTACGGTTTCGCCGTTAATTTCAATTCTTTTCAAAACGGAAAAACCAATATTTTTTTCACCGCACATTTTTTCAAGAAGCCTTACATCTCCGCTTTTGTTTTTGCCGAAATGCCAGTCATCCCCCGAAACAATGTATTTTGCGTTAAACTTTTTTATAAGAATATTTTCAAAAAAATCCTCTGCGGAGGTGTTTTTAAATTCGTCGTTAAATTTCTGGCAATATATATAATCGATACCGCACGAGGAAAGAATTTTTTCTTTATCTTTTTTTGAAACAATAAATTTTTCAGATATATTGTCAAATGTAAAAATAACCGATTTTAGGCATTTTTTATCGGAAATTTCTTTCATTTTTCCGATAATTTTCATATGTCCTTTATGCAGGGCGTCAAATTTTCCGAGGGCAATAACCGTATCGGGAAGTGCAGAAAAACCGTCTTTTAAAATTTCCAATTATCAGCCCCCCTTTTTTATGCAAAACAAATATCAGTCGCAAAAAAGCTTCTCCGATGAAATAACGTTTCTTCCGTTTGAAAAATAAACCTTTCCCACACAAATAAACACGCCGTTTTTATCATACACCCTGTATCTGCCCTTTTCGGCATCAAGCGAAGATTTTGCGCCGTTTTTCAAACGAAGCCTTATTTCGTCGTCAACAATAATCTTTTCGAGCGCCGAAAAAACAGCGTCTGTCGGAACAAGATGTTTTTCAAAACCGTCGTTTTCAAGCTTGGAAAGCGTAACTGCATTTTTGATGTCAAATCCTGCACTTTTCGTCCGTACAAGGCTCGTCATACAAGCGCCGCACAAAAGATGCTTGCCGATATCGCTGCACAGCGTGCGGATATACGTCCCCTTGGAACACAAAACCCTGATTTTGGCAGTATCCGACCCGATATCGAGAATGTCAATTTTTTTAATCGTTACCCTTCGTGGGCTTCTTTCAACCTCAACGCCTTTGCGTGCATATTCGTAAAGTTTTTTCCCGCCTATTTTCACTGCCGAATACATAGGCGGCAACTGCTCTATTTCACCTTCAAACGACATAACGGCATTTTCAATATCTTCTTTTTTCAGCGAAACCTTTCTTTCGCTCAGCACATTTCCCGAAATATCCAGCGTATCGGTTGTTATTCCAAATTTCATTTCGGCAACATATTCTTTGTCGGAATTAAGTATCATATCACAAACTCTCGTCGCCTTACCGATACAAACAGGCAAAACACCCGTTGCGTCGGGGTCGAGCGTCCCGGTATGTCCCACTTTTCTCGTGCAAAGAATTCTTCTCAGCTTTGCCACAACGTCGTGTGATGTAAAACCTTTTTCTTTATTTATAACAATAATTCCGTTTATGCTTGCGTTTTCAGATTTCATTTTCAATCGCCTTCAAAAGTTTATCTATCGCCTCGTCATATGAAACATCAAAGCTTACCCCTGCCGCACGCTTGTGACCGCCGCCGCCGAATTTTGCGGCAATATGCGAAACGTCAATATACTCGTTTGAACGAAGGCTTATTTTGATTTCGCTGCGCTTGATTTTTGCAAATATTCCAACCTCGGCACCCTTTACAGACCTCGGAAGGCTGGAGAGAAAATCGGTGTCGTCAAACGAAAGATTGTTTTCTTCAAGATAATTAAATTCAATCGCCATAACAACAACCCTGCCGTCAAAATATGTTTTCATATTTGAAATAACATATTCCTGAAGCTTGAGCTGATTAGCGGAAAATTCGTCAAACATTGCGTGCGAAAGATAAGAAAATTCGCCGTAAATATCCCGGAGGTCTGCGGCAATCCTGAAAGTTTTCGCAGAAGTATTGCTGTATTTGAAACTGCCCGTATCGGAGGCAATTGCGCAGTAGAGATACTTTGCACATTCTTTGTCAATCGGCAAATCAAGCATTTTTGCAATCTCAAATACAATTTCACCCGTTGCGCTTGCCTTGGGGTCAATATAGTTAAAGTCCGCAAAGCCGCTGTTTGTTATGTGATGGTCAATGCAAAGACTGTTTTTACAGCTGTCAAAGACCTCGATATCATACATTCTGCCTCTGTCGGCGCAATCGGACGAAAATGCCGTATCGGGTTTATAGTCCTTTGGTGCGGCATATTCCGAAACGTCAATAAATCCAAGATTTTTAGGCATATTTTCCGATATGTCCGAAACATATGCCGTCTTTTTTAAGCTGCGGAGTATTCTGCAAAGACAAAGCGCCGACCCGACAGCGTCGCCGTCGGGGTTTATATGCGGAATAACAATAAATTTGTCATATTCTTTTATTTTTTCACAAAAGTCAAATAAGTTCAAGGTCAGTTCCTCTCATTTTTGTTAATTTTATGAATAAGCTCGTCAATATGAATACCGTACTCAACGCTGTTATCGTGAACAAATTTAAACTCGGGCGTATTTCTAAGGTCAAGCGCAGACGAAATTTCGTGCCTGATAAATCCCGCCGCAGAATTTAGCGCCGTTATTGTGTTTTTCTTTTCTTCGTCGGTTCCCATTACGCTGATGTGCGCTTTTGCATACTTTAAATCCTTTGTAATGTCAACGGAAACAACCGAAACAACATCTGCTATTCTCGGGTCTTTAAGCCGTCTTATAATACTGCTGAGTTCCCTTTTTACCTCTTCTTTAATTCTTTCAAGCCTGTTGCCAGCCACAAGACACACCGCCTTTTTATCTCTTTACTTCCTCCATAACGAACGACTCGATAATATCGCCGTCTTTGATATCATTAAAGTTTTCAATACCCACGCCGCACTCATATCCTGCCGCAACCTCTTTTGCGTCATCCTTAAATCTCTTTAAGCTGCTGAGCACGCCTTCGTGAACAATAATACCGTCACGCACAATACGTGTCTGCGAATTTCTGGTGATTTTTCCGTCCTGAACATATGCGCCCGCAATGGTTCCCACGCCCGAAACCTTAAATGTAGTTCTTACCTCGGCGTGACCGAGAACGTTTTCTTTAAACTGCGGAGCAAGCATACCCTTCATAGCCGCTTCGATTTCTTCTATAGCATTGTAGATTACCCTGTAAAGTCTTATGTCAACATCATCACGCTTTGCAGACGCCGCCGCACCCGAATCGGGACGAACGTTAAATCCGACAATTATAGCGTTTGAAGCCGAGGCGAGCATAACGTCGGATTCGGTGATACCGCCCACTCCGCCGTGAATACATTTTACCCTTACCTCGTCATTTGAAAGCTTTTCAAGCGACTGCTTAACCGCCTCAACCGAGCCTTGAACGTCGGCTTTTACAATGATATTAAGGTCTTTCACTTCGCCTTCTTTAATTTGGTCAAACAAAGCGTCCAGCGACACAGCCTGACGTGAAACGGTGTTTTCATCCTTGATTTTCTGCTTTCTCTTTTCAACAACGCTTCGTGCCTTTTTCTCGTCTGTTACCGCATAGAAAATGTCTCCGCCGACAGGCACTTCGCTAAGACCCACAACCTCAACCGGAACGGATGGACCTGCCTTTTTAACCGAGGCTCCCCTGTCGTCAACCATAGCTCTTACTCTGCCGACAGCAGTTCCCGCAACGATTATATCGCCCACACGCAAGGTTCCGTTTTGAACAAGCACCGTTGCAACAGGACCTCTGCCCTTGTCGAGCTGAGATTCTATTACAGTACCCTTTGCCTTTCTGTCCGGATTTGCCTTAAGCTCTTTCATCTCGGCAACAAGCGTTACCATTTCCAAAAGTCCGTCAATATTCTGCTTAAATTTAGCGGATATCGGAACGCAGATTGTATCGCCGCCCCAAGCCTCGGGAATAAGGTCATACTCGGTAAGTTCCTGCATAATTTTATCGGGATTTGCACCCTCTTTGTCAATTTTGTTTATCGCAACAATAATGGTAACTCCGGCAGCCTTTGCGTGGTTTATGGCCTCAACCGTCTGGGGCATAATGCCGTCATCCGCAGCAACAACCAGAATTGCAATATCCGTAACCTGTGCTCCCCTTGCACGCATTGCGGTAAACGCCTCGTGACCCGGTGTATCGAGGAAGGTAATTTTCTTGTCGTTTATTCTTACCCTGTAAGCGCCGATATGCTGTGTAATTCCGCCTGCCTCGTTTGCAATAACGTTTGTGCTTCTGATAGCGTCAAGAAGTGATGTTTTACCGTGGTCAACGTGACCCATAACAACAACTACGGGCGACCTCGGCTTTAAGCTTTCGGGCGAATCCTCGGTATCGTTAAAGAGCAAATCTTCTTCAGTAACAATAATCTCTTTTTCAATTTTAAATCCCAAATCCTCACCGACGAGCGAAGCCGTATCAAAGTCTATAACCTGACTTACAGACGCCATAATTCCAAGCTCAAACAGTTTTTTTACAACCGAAGCCGCAGGAACATCAAGACGGGCTGCAAAATCGCCGACAGAGATTTCCTCCGGCACCAAAACGGTTTTTACTTCAACCGTTTCTTTCTTTTCCTTTTCTTTTTTAGCAGCGGGAACATTGCTCTTTTCGTTCTTTTTATGCTGATTTCCCTTTTTAAGCTTTTGCTTTTTCTCAACATTCGATACCTTTTCTATATCGACAAGTTTTTCAATTTTTTCGGTATCAAGCTTTTCAAGGTCAACAACATTCTGACGGGTATCAACAACCTTAAGATTATCCTGTTTCACAATTTTAAGAGATTCTTCGCTCACTTCTTCTATAACAGGCTCTTCCTTAAGCTCAATGCCCTTCTTGGCCGCTTCTTCTTTTTTAGCCTTTTTCTCAGCCTCTATTTTTGCCTTCTTTTCTTCTGCCTTTAACGCAAAGTATTCCTCAAGCGTCATTTTGTCGTCATATTTGTTTAAATATATCGAAAAAATGAGGTTAATATCGTCGGGTTCAAGCTTTGCCGAGTGATTTTTCATCACAATACCGTAATCGGCAAAAACGCCGATAAGCTCCTTACTCTGCACCCCGAAATCCTTTGCTATTTCGTGAATTTTTGGCTGTGCCAAAATTACCACCTCCGTTAAATTTTCAAAAGACCCGCTTCAATCAGTCCTGCCAGTCCCTCGTCGCAAATTGCAACAACCGCATTGTGCGTGTTGCCTATGCTGTGCCCCAAAGACTCTGCCGAGCCGAAAAACACATATTTTACATCATAAAACTTACAGCTGTTTGTAATGCTTTTTACAGTGTTTTTTGCTGCGTCACAGCTTATTATAACAAGTTTCGCATTCTTTGACGAAATTGCGTCCTTGCAGTTTTTCTCACCGCTTACAACCCTTCCTGCCTTTTTTGCAAGACCTATAAGCTTAAAAATCCTGTCCATTTTTATCACCGATAATTTTCAAAAGTTTTTGGTAAATACCGCCGCCGTCCGAAATGCGCAGCGTGCGGAGAATTCTGTTTTTCTTCTCCGCCTTCAAAACGCACTTTTCGTCGCTGCAAATATATGCGCTTCTGCCGAAAACGTCTTTTCCGGCGTTTACAAAAACAATTCCATCCTTCGTTTTTGCAATTCTTATAAACTCATTCTTTGCGCCCTTTTTACCGCAGCCGATACAGGTGCGCACCGGCATATATTTATCTGATGACATCACACCACATCCTATTCGTCACGGTCGCTTTTGATATCGATTTTATATCCCGTCAGACGTGCGGCAAGACGTGCATTCTGTCCTTCTTTTCCGATTGCAAGAGAAAGCTGCGAAAACGGAACAATAATGTGCGCCTGCTTTTCCTCGGTGTCAACCGTAAGCGAAACAACCTCGGCAGGGCTGAGCGCCGCTCTTATAAATTCTTCTGCGTCGTCGCTGTATTTTACAATATCTATCTTCTCGCCGTTAAGCTCATCAATAATAACCTGAACTCTCGCACCCTTTGCGCCGATACAAGCACCAATCGGGTCAACGTTTTCGTTGTTTGATTTAACCGCCATTTTTGTTCTTGAGCCCGCTTCTCTCGATATGCTCATAATCTCAACGGTTTTATCCGAAATTTCGGGAATTTCATTCTCAAAAAGCTTTTGAACAAGCGCCGCTTTTGACCTTGAAACGGTTATAACCGGACCCTTTGTGGTCTTTTTAACCTCGGTTACATAAACCTTAAGGTGCTGGTGAAAGTCATACTTTTCTGTCGGCACCTGCTCAGAAACCGGCAAAAACACCTCTGCTTTTCCTGCGTCAAGATAAATATTTCTTCTTTCGATACGCTGAATAATTCCTTCAATTACGGTATGTTCTTTAGCAGAAAATTCCTCGTAAATATTTTCTCTTTCAACTTCACGGATTTTCTGCGTAACCATCTGCTTTGCAGTCTGCGCCGCAATACGTCCGAAAGTTTTCGGAGTAGCCTCGATTTCAACCTCGCTGCCCACATCATACTGCTTGCTTATTTTGTGAGCCTCGTCAATTGAAATTTCGGTTTGCGGGTCGGTAACCTCTTCAACAACCGTCTTTCGTGCAAACACCCTTACAACACCTGTTTCCTTATCAATGTTAACAAAAACGTTATCCTGATTTGTTTCATAATTCTTTTTGTAAGCGGATATAAGCGCGTTTTCGATTGTTTCAAGCAAAACCTCTTTCTTGATATTTTTTTCTCTTTCAATTTCTTCCAACGCCAATATGAACTCACTGTTCATTTTTCTTCAACGCCCCTTTTTTAAATAGTAATTTAAAAGCTTATCGCTAATTTTATACCTGAAATTTTTTCAAGCGGAATTTTAATCTCGCCGTCCGC
Organism: uncultured Clostridia bacterium; assembly: GCA_934500875.1. Taxonomy (GTDB): domain Bacteria; phylum Bacillota; class Clostridia; order UMGS1810; family UMGS1810; genus Qingrenia. Next base: position 199,229 of record CAKSTL010000004.1, read on the forward strand.
ATCAATCAGCACATAGTCGTCGCCGTAGCCCGAAAGGACGCCGTTTAAAGACTTTGCGCCGTTTATTTTTGCAAACAGGCTTACATCAACAAGCCTTCCTTTGTATTTTTCATAATCATCCTTGTTTCTGAGCGGTCTGTCAATTCCCGGAGATGAAACCTCAAGCATATATGCATTCGGAATAGGGTCGCTCTCGTCAAGCAAATCCGAAAGGTAACGGCTGACATTTTCGCAATCGTTTATCGAAATATTTTCATCAGGGTTTTCTTTTTCTATATACACCCTCAAAACATAATCGGCGCCTTCTTTTTTGTATTCAACGTCAAAGAGCGCACAATCGTATTTTTTTGCCGCCGATTCGGCGATATTCTTTACCGCATCTGTAATTTTAGCCATACTCTCCTCCGATATATCCGGGCATTTTTGAATTAAGCCATAGCCGAAAGGTGCCGAAATTATGCCTTTTCAGGCGGGTTCGGATTATTTTCTTTCGGCACGGGGTTGATCATTTGATGCCTAACAATACGAAAGAGTGGGTTTAGCCCACTCTTTGTCAAGTCAATATTCAGTATATGGTTATTCTACCACATATTTATAAGAAAATCAAGGCTTTTTTGCACATTTTTTAAAATAAATATAAATTTTACATAAATATTACCGGGATAAATGGGTTTTATAAATTTAAAAACCCATTTTCTCTGTCTTTTGAAGATAGTTTTTTACATAAAAAAACTTCGGCTTTTGCCGAAGTTTTTAAAAATTATTCGTCGTCCTCACAGCCGCAGTCACAGCAGTCATCGCAATCGCAGTCGTCGAAATCAATGTCGATTTTGGTTTTGCAATTGGGGCAGTAAATGTCCTCATTCTCCAAAAGTGCGTCCTCATCAACGCAAACCGTTTCGTGGCACTCGGGGCACTCAACCTCGTAATACTCGCCGTCGCAGCAATCGTCGCAATCGCACTCGTCACAATCGAGAAGCTCTTCTTCAACAGCCGCCAAATCCTCGTCAATCAAATCAACCTGCTCTGCAACCTCGTCCTGATAATCATACAAATCGTCGATAGATTCGTTAATTTCATCCAGAACGGAAATCAAAGCGTTGAAAATTTTGCCCTCGTTTGATTTTTCGTCAAATTTCATACCGTCCATCAAACCTTTAACGTATGAAAGCTGATTAGATATATTTTCCATAATTTTAGCCTCCTTAAATAGTTATAAGCCTTACGCTCTTTCCATATATTCGCCTGTTCTTGTGTCAATTCTTATCATTTCGCCCTGGTCAATAAAGAGCGGAACGTTGAGTGTAGCGCCGGTTTCAACCGTAGCGGGTTTTGTTGCGCCCGTCGAAGTATCGCCCTTAAAGCCCGGCTCGGTTTCAGTAACCTGAAGTTCAACAAACGTAGGCGGCTCAACGCCGAATACATTGCCCTTGTACGAAAGCACTTTAACAACCATATTTTCTTTTACAAATTTGAACGAATCGCCGAGCGCTTCTTTGTTTAGCGGCATCTGTTCAAAAGTTTCCTGGTCCATAAAGTAGTACAACTCGCCGTCTGTATATAAATACTCGTAGTCCTTTCTTTCAATATGCGCCTTGGGCATTTTTTCGGTAGGTCTGAAAGTTTTTTCAACCACCGCACCCGTGATAACATTTTTTAATTTTGTTCTTACAAAAGCTGCGCCCTTGCCGGGTTTAACGTGCTGAAATTCCACAATCTGGAAAACGTTGCCGTCAAGCTCAAAGGTAACGCCGTTTCTGAATTCACCTGCTGAAATCATTTTAAAATTCCTCCTGTTACTGTATTGTAATGTCAAGCAATTTGCTGACACAAAATTCCATATTATTTATTTTAACCTATTTTTAACAAAATAGCAAGTCTTTTTTTTAATTTTATTGCCGTTTAAGCAATATTTTTTGAATTTTTGCGGCAAAACTTTAATTTTTGCCGCTTTCAGCCGATAATTTTCAAATCTTTTTCGGCGCTTGTCAAAATTTCAATTCCGTCCTTTTTTATAACAACCATATCTTCAATTCTTACACCGCAGAAAGAAGGGATATAAATGCCCGGCTCAACCGTAACAACGTTACCCGGCTTAAGCAGCGTTTCGTTTTTCGGCGATAAAGTCGGCAATTCGTGAATATCCAATCCCACTCCGTGCCCGAGAGCGTGTCCGAAATATCCGCAGTAACTTTTATTTATGATATTTTCCGCAAGCATATGTGCGTCCGAGCATTTTTTCTGCGCAGCCAAAAATTCTTCTGCGCATCTTTGCGCAGTAAGCACCGTATCGTAAATCTTTTTTGCGTCGTCCGATACATCACCCACCGCAAACGTTCTTGTGATATCCGAACAGTATCCGTTATATACACATCCGTAGTCAAGCACTACCAAATCGCCTTTTTCAAGCTTTTTTGACGTAGGAAATCCGTGCGGAAGAGCGCCTCTTTTTCCCGACGCACATATTGTGTCGAATGAATTTTGCGACGCACCGCATTTTTTCATAAAAAAGTCAATTTCGTTTGCAACTTCAATCTCGCTCATACCCTCTTTTGCAAACTTTAAAATATGCTCAAATGCCATATCGGCAATTTTGACTGCCTTTCTTATATTTTTCAGCTCGGAGGCGCTTTTTTTAGCCCTGAATTTTAAAATTGTGTCATCAAGGCAAAAAAGATTTTTGAATATGCCGCCGAATTTCATATACGAGCTGTAAGAAATTGAAAGATTTTCAAACCCCGTCTTTTCAAACGCAGAACACATTTTTTTGATGTCGTTTTTTCTTATATCAATAATTTCATAGTCAGGGCATTGCTCGCCTGCCTGTGTGATATAGCGAAAATCGGTCATAAGATACAGAACGTCAAGCCCGATTACAAGATATGCGCTGCTTCCTGTATAGCCGCTGTAATAAAACACATTTTTAAGGTCTGTTATAAGAGCGCTGTCAAGTTTGTTTTTTATAAGATAACTTCTTAATTTTTTTATTCTCGATTGTGTTTCGGTTGCCAATTTAATTCATCTCCGGTTTTTATTTATCCTTTTGCGCAAGGTACATACGCTTCATTTCAAGGGCGTCCTCCGCCATAGTTCCGTTCGATTCGCAAATAATTGTCGGAGAAAGATTTTTTTTGTAAATTATCTCGGCAATCGGCAAAAATTCCGGTCCGTACATAGTGTCGGCAAGCGTGTGATGCTTTTTTTCACCGCCCGCGGTAAACTCAATACGGCTGAAATGCGAGTGAAAACAGTTTAGTCTGTCGTGACCCAATCCGTTTTCGATTTTATCAAAAATTTCAAGATAATCGGAATACTCCTTCAGCGAGCCGAGCCCCCTTGCGTTAAGATGACCGAAATCAATCGTCGGCAAAAGATAATCGTCAAGCCTGCACAACTCAATAACCTCGTCCAAATCGCCGAGCTGATTGATTTTTCCCATTGTTTCAGGGCAAATATGAATGTGCGAAAGATTAAGTTCCTTAGAGCGTTCAAGCGCAATTGTCAGCGTTTTTTTTGCATATTCCATAGCAACACGCCTGTCCATTTTTGCACACGCACCCGAATGAACAACAATTCTGTCCGCACCCATAAAATCAGCGGCGGCAAGCGTGTCGGTAATATATTTCACGCTTTTTTCACGTTTCTCCTCATCATCCGTTGCAAGATTTATATAATATGGTGCGTGGATACTCAGCTTAATTTTGTTTTTCTTCGCCTCATCTCCAAGCTTTTTCGCAGTCGGCTCCGTAATTTTAACGCCTTTTGAGCACTGATATTCATATGCGTCAAGCCCTTTTTCCTTAAGCCACCCGGGCATTTGGAGCGACGATTTGTAACCTTCATTATAAAAACTTTCCGAATTTCCGCTCGGTCCGAAATATACCATAAATTATCTCCTTTTTCTAAATGCAGCAAAAATCTTTTTAAGCCGTTTTGCCGTTTTCCGCCTCTTTTTTATCCATATACTCGCACAAAAGTGTTTTTATAAGTGCGGCTGTCGGAACTGCAAGCAGTATTCCGGCTATCCCGAAAAATCCGCCGCCGACAAGAATAGCAAAAATTACCCAGAACGGTTTGATTGAAAACGAATTGTTTACAAGGTTCGGCTGAATAACGTTTGCGTCAATCTGCTGCAAAATTATAAGTGCGACCGCAACCCAGACGCCTTTTGTAAAGCTTGCCGTAAAACAAGTTACGACTGCCGTAAGCGCCGTTGCTATTATTGCCCCGAAGTACGGAATAAGGTTAAACGTGCCGAGAAGAAGTGCAAAAATGTGCGCATACTTAACCTTTAGAAGCGTCAGCACAATAAACGACAGCACAAAAACGACAACGGCGTCAATAATCAGGCAGTAGAGGTATTTATAAACAAACTCGGTTGCCATTTTGACATATCGTGACGCTTTGTTGTATGTCTTTTCACGAACTGCAATTTTTAAAAATCTTTTTGCCGCCGACTTTAACCTGTCACGGTCAAGAAGAATGTAAACCGATATTATAAGCCCCATAAAAACATTGACAAATGCGGTTGAAAATCCCATAACTCCCGAGGCATACTGATTTATGCTTTCAAATTTCACATACTTCATAATGTTATCAACACTGACAAGTTTTTCAAGATAATCCAAATCAATGCTTACAATATCAAGACTGTTGATATAATCGGTCATACGCTCGATAAGACCCGGCACCTGATACACAAAGTCGCCTATATTTTTGATAAGCGGCGGTATCATAAAATATATTATTATTCCGAGAATACCGATAAGCACAATAAATGTTGCCGCAACGGAAAATCCTCTGCGGTTTTTGCGTATAAACTTATTGCTGCATTTATGCATCAGCTTTTCAAGCTTTATGCAGAACGGATAAAGCAAAAGCGCAAACGCAAATCCCCATCCGAACGGCGAAAGTATTTTAAAGAGCTTTTTAACCCAATCGATTATTATGCCGAAATTGTCAAACGTTTTGTATACCGCTATAAGCAGAACGCCTATAATAAAAACGGCGATATAACTTTTTTGAAGCCGGTTTTTCAAAAAATCACTCCTAAATATTCAGTACAAATACCTCCCCACTTTATTATGGGGAGGTATTCGGGGCTTTTATGCCGTTTTTTTATTTATATGCAATAATTGCTTTGATAGAATTGCCTATTCTCGATACAAATACCCTCGAAGCATCTTCGATATTTCCGTTGCCGTCCGAAGTTCTGATCGGTGTAACCGCATTCACAATATTGTCATAAGACAGAATCTTATCATCTTCGTTCTTAGCGGAAGAGTCAAAAACAAAGAGTTTAATGCCCGAGCCGATAGTACCTATGTTTTCAGGGGACAGCGCCGAAATCTTATCAACGTAATCCGGGTCATCCGTACTGATACCTTCAATATCTGAAGTTTTTACCAAATTAAGCGTACCGTCTGTGGAATAAGCTACGCCGTAGTATGCATTATAGGGGTCATTTGAACCGGGTCTTGTACGTGAAATATGCCAATCAGCCGCAGTCTGCGAACCGTCCGAACCTGCCTTGTTGTAAAGCGTGCCGTTTGCAAATATTTTTTCAACGAGCGCAACAGCACCGCTCTTGGTTTCATACTTAATGATATCGCCCGGATTAAGGTTGCTTACATCTACCTTTCCGTCAGTGTAGAGCGGTTCAGCAGCAACTTCTTTGCTTGCGGTAAAGTCGTAGTAAACAATTTTCTTAACATTGTCGCCGTCTTGCACAGCGTCGCTGATTTTCTTAATCATAATTGTTTTTGAATTACCGGTAATTTCAAGAGCATTGCCGCCGTATACAACAACAATTTCAGCATTATGTGTATTGCTGTTCACATTAAATGCGTCAACATAGAAAGAAGCTCCGTTTGTAAATTTACCGGGTTTTGACGAATATACCGTATAGCCTTCCTCATCACTTCTGTCAAGCGGAACAAAGAATACTTTTGTTGACACCGCCGTGGAAGAAGATGATGTGCTGAAATTCATATTAAACACTGATTTGTTGGAACTATCCTTAAACGAGTTGCCGTCTGCGTATTTAAGACCTACGCTTCCGTCTGTCTTGCCTTTGCTGTATTCAAGGAAATCGGATTCGCCGCCTACAGCAACAGTTGTAATGCTGGAAATAACCTTACCCGACGCCGAAGTTGTTTTGAAAACAATCGGCTGGCTATACATTGCGTAATCCTCACGACCGTCTTCAATTTTATTTGACGAACCGTTGTTTATAACTTTCGCAGACTCTGCCAAAATACCCGGAATATCTCTGGGAGAATAACCATCCTTGCCGTTAACCCTGACGGTTTTCTTCAAAGTATACTCAGCAACCGCTGAATTTGTGGATTTTCCTGCCACAATCATACTGATTTTAACATCATCCTTGTCAGCGCTTTCAGAAGGAGTTACATCAACGATATAACCGTATTTTGTTGTATCGGTTGAAGAAATAGCAACAATCTTACCTTCACGGTCAAGATAGCACGTTACAATATCGCCCCTGTTCATAGCCTGTGCAGGGTCTTGCTCAACAAGTCTTTTATAATAATTTGAAGCCTTGTATTCTTTATTGCCGATTTCATAAACGTCGTCGCTCGAAATACTGCTAACAGTACCCTGTGCAGTGGTTGTTGAAATAATAACCGTTGTTTTTGCATATGAAGCGTCCGTATCATACGGTTTTGCAATTGAAACAACGCTGTTCTGTCTTATTGAGCCAAACTGTGCGGATGTGCCGGCAGAGTTTTTAAACTCAATATTTTCAGGGTCCATATCAAGCTTAATGCTTTTTAAAACATTGCCGTTTTTTACATATTTATCGGTAATTGTCTTTGAAGTGGACTCAACCGTTCCCACAAAGAAAGTTTCATATGTTGAAACATAAGCCGTGTCGTATTTGCCGTTGCCGTCGCCGTCAACAAATTTAATTGTTCCGTTGTCGATATCAAGAAGATTTTTAATCTTTGTTGAATTTACTCCGCTTACACCGACGCCGTTGTAGATTATTTTCAGATTGTTTTCAAACGGTATTCTCGAAACCTTTGTGCTTGAGTCTTTGTAATACTCAACATAGCTTCCGTCAATGGTTTCTATATCGTCTGCGTCAATTTCAACCGTTTTGTTAAGTCCGTCTGTAGAAATGCTTTTAATTGTATTTTTCGAGTTTTTCACGGTATATGTAATATCAAGGTACTGACCGAGATACTGATACATATTATCTATGCTGTAGCTTCCGATTTTATAGGTTGTTTCCGTACCGGTGCTGTCATCATAGAGTTTAATTTCGTCCATTGAGCCGCCTGTTTCACCATCAACACCCTGGTTAAAAACAGCGCTGACCATACCGAGTACCGACTCTTCATCTTCGTCCTTTTCGTTATCTTTTATAACAAATCCGCCCGAACCCGAGCCTGTACCTGTATTACCCCCGGGAATAACAGTAATCACCTTATCCGAGATTGTCATATTGTAAATAAGCTGTGCAACAAGTCCTCTGGGCGCCGCATCATCAGCAGAGCCTGCAGCCTGTTTTAAAATGCCGATTTGCTGTGCAACCTGGATATATCCGTTATACCACGGCTCTGTTTTTTCGATAACCGAAGAATAACCCATAGCGCAAACAACCATTTTAACCGCTTCGGCATACGAAACCGTATTTTTCGCTCTGAACGTGCCGTCCTCATAACCGTTTACGATAGACGCTTTGACAGCATAATCTATGTAAGGAATTGTCCAGCTTACCGTCGGGTCGGAATCCACATCGGAAAATCCCGAAGAAGTTGCCGTAAGGTTTGCTGCCGCATCCTTAATTTTCGCAACTGCCAGAAGCTTTGCAAATTCTCCTCTGGTAATGGTATCAAGAGGTTTAAATGTTCTTGTTCCGTCCTCCGCAAGGTATCCGTCAACAATTCCGCTTTCGTAAAGCTTCTGAATTGCTTCGGCATACTGCGTGTCGCCCGTTACGTCGGTAAATGTAGAATCTGCATACACATTAAATGTAAAAAGTGTAAACATAAACACAACAACCGTAACAAGCGCCGTTAATCTTTTAATGCTCGTCATAATTCTTTCCTCCTAAGTATGTAAATCTACATAATAACATTTTAAAACATAATTGCCGATAAGTCAATATAATATTGTTTTTGAAAAAAATATGTAACATTAGAAAAATTCTTACCGTTTATAAAGCTTGTTAAGACGGCGGTATTTTTCTTTGTCAATGCTGAGAAGCTGTTCTTTTGTAATTCTGTAAAGCCAGTTGTTTTCGCTTGTTCCGGGTGTATTAAGACGTGTGTCCGAGCCGTATTTGAGCAAATCCTGAATCGGAAGTATGACAGTATCCGCACTGCTTTGATAAAGCGTGCGCACAATGCTGTCAAACCCGCCCTCCCAGTTGTCGCTTTCGTATCCGCAATACTCCAAAAGATACTTTTTCTTGTCGGCGTCAAGCTCCCAGAGATAGCCCAGAAGCGTGTTGTTATCGTGAGTTCCCGTGTATGCAACGCAGTTTTTTACATAGTTGTGCGGAAGGTGGCTGTTGTCGTCAAACGACAAAAATCCGAACTGCAAAACCCTCATTCCCGGAAAACTACTGTATTCAACAAGGCTGTTGACATCTTCGGATATTTCGCCCAAATCCTCGGCTATTATCATTTTACCGTCCGAAACTTTTTTTATTGCGTTGATAAAATCTTTGCCGGGACCCTTGACCCATTTTCCTTCGGCGGCTGTCTTTGCGCCTGCGTCAACCGACCAGAACGATTCCAGCCCTCTAAAATGGTCAATGCGTATGCCGTCAAACATAGTGAGCATATGCGAAAGCCTGTCAACCCACCATTTGTAGCCGTTTTTCTTCATTTTGTCCCAGTCGTACAAAGGATTGCTCCAGAGCTGACCGTCTTTTGAAAAATAATCCGGCGGAACGCCCGCAACAGATGTGGGATAACCCTTTTCGTCGAGCAAAAATTCTTCTCTGTTGCTCCACACGTCACAACTGTCGTGCGAAACATAAATTGGTATATCACCTATTATGCTTATGTTTTTTTCGTTTGCATATTTTTTTATTTCGTTCCACTGACTAAAAAACTCATACTGAATAAACTTCCAGCCGAAAAGTATTTTATCGTCCGTTTCAAAAACGTCCCATTCCTGCCACGGTTTGTCGCCGTTTGCGCTCTTTAGCGCCATAAATTTGCAGAAGTCGGCAAGATATTTATTTTCGCCGATAAATTTTTCTATCTTTTCCCTTTCGCAGCCGTTTACCCTCTCGGATGCCGCACACAAAAGCTTTACACGATTTTCAAACAGCCTTTTGTATTCGCACGAATACGGTGTTTCCTGTTTTTGAAGCTGCATCTCGTCATATGTAATATAACCTTTTTCGTACAAAGTATTAAGGTCGGCAAAATAAGGATTTCCGCCGAACGCCGAATAAGATTTATACGGCGAATTGCACTCGTCGCTCGTTCCGAACGGCAAAACCTGCCAGATTGAAAAACCCGTATCCGAGAGAAAATCAATAAATTCCCTCGCCTCTTTTCCAAAGCTGCCGCACGAATAATCGCCGTACAGCGTTGATATGTGCATAAGCACTCCGCTTCTTCTCAATAAAAACTCCCCAATCAGATGAAAATATTAATATATAATGTTATCTTCTCGGTGCCTTTTTATTTTATCATAATTTTTTTGTTTTGTAAACGTATTTTTTCTATTTATTTATGGTAAATATGTAAATATATTGCTCATTTATTGACAAAGCGTTTTGCCTGTTGTAATATAGAATTGAAATTTTATTGCGGGGTGAATTTATGAACAGCAAAAACTGCATAATCAGCGAAAAAAACAATGTTGTGTATATAACTTATCCGAACCTTGAAAAACTCGGATTTATAAAGCACGCCTCGTCAACACGTATTGGCGGTGTGTCTGAAATAGAGTATTTGTCGACAATGAATTTGGGATATCATACGGATGACTGCGCCGATAATGTGCGCAAAAATTTTGAAATTTTCGCTTCCGCCATAGGAATTGACATAAACGATATGGTTTCTTCAAGACAGCGCCACAACGAAAACATAAAAACTGCGTCCCGTGCCGACTGCGGAATGGGAATTACAAAGGACGCCGATTATGACGACGTTGACGCACTTGTTACCAATGAAAAATACGTTGCGCTCACGGTGTTCGGCGCAGACTGTGTTCCAATTCTCTTTGCCGACTCAAAAAACAAAGCAATCGGCGCAGCGCATTGCGGCTGGAGGGGAACATACAAAAATCTTGCATACCTTACGGCAAAAAAGATGAATGAAAACTACGGCAGTAAATTTGAAGATATCTTTGTATCGGTTGCACCGTGCATACACGGGTGCTGTTATGAGGTTGACGAAAAGCTTTTTAACGATTTTAAAAATAAATTTTCATACATTGACCAAAAAAACGCAATGCGGATTGAAAACGGAGCGTTTTATCTGGATTTGCCCGAAATCAACAGGCAAATTCTTATAAGCGCAGGTGTAAAAGAAGAAAACATTCTTGTGTCAGACCTTTGCACCGCCTGCAATCATACCGAGCTTTTTTCGCACCGAAAAAGCAACGGAAAAAGAGGAATTATGGCAAGCGTTATTGAAATAACCGACTGAAAAACATTATCATATGCCGTTTTTTAAATTTGAAAATTTTTACAGAATATTTAATCGGAAAACAAAGCACAATAATAGAGCAATAACAAATTACTTTTATTGCAAAAAAACATTTTTACCGATTAAAAAGGAGTGAAAAGAAAATGGCAAAAAGTATGGTTCCCGAAGCAAAACAGGCAATGGAAAGATTTAAAATGGAAGCTGCTGCAGAAGTTGGCGTAAACTTAAAGCAGGGCTATAACGGCGACCTCACTTCCAGACAGGCAGGTTCTGTCGGCGGTCAGATGGTTAAAAAAATGATTGAGCAGTATGAAAAGAGCATGTCTTAAGTTAGGCTCAGTTAAAAAAACGCAATACGGGTTTTAAACAAAAACAGGCTTTGATAAGGTATATATTATCAAAGTCTGTTTGTTTTTCAACTGTCAATATTTTTGTGTTTTTTGTCAATATAAGCAAAATATTAAATGAAAACTTTAAATTGACAATGTATAATATAAACTGAGGTGATATTTATGCACGACCCGAAAATTTATATAAAAAACTACATCCCGGCATAATTTTTTTATAAATTTTCGCCGTTAAAAGTAACGTTTGTGCAGTTTGTTACGGTGATATTTTCGCACGGACGCTGTTTTTGCAAAGTATCGTCCTCTGTACCAGACTTTATTGTCACACAGTCGTCGCCGACGTCAATATGACAGTTTGATATCATCACATTTTTGCAGCTTTCGGGATTTATTCCGTCTGTATTCGGCGAAGAATACGGATTTAAAACCGTAACGGAGCTTATCTCCACATTTTCGCAGCACATTGGATGAATTGTCCGGCACGGCGAGTTTTTTGCGGTTATGTCTTTAATCTTAATGTTTTTGCACAAAATAAAATTAATAAGTCTTGGACGTTCAACGTCCGATTACAAATTGCAGAATTACGCATAAAAACAGCATAATATGCAAAAAAATCCACCTGCATAGCGGGTGGATTTTTTATAAATCAAATATTCGTTTTTTCTTTATGCGTTCTTTTGAAATAGCTCTTATGCGCAGAATTATTTATTCAAAATTTCTTCAGCCATATTTGCAAGCTCGTCTGCCGAAAGCTTTCCGTCAATCTGAAAAAGCTGATACTGCATACAGTCTTTAAACCATGTAACGCTCTGCACTTCGCTTATTTTCACCTCCGGCGAGCCATAGCTGAACACCAATTCGCCGTTTTCTTCGGCTTTTTTATCATCATCGGTAAGAACATAATCCGCTGGAACAATTTTGTTTGTGTAACTATGATAATAAATATCAGCATTTCCTACGGTTTTGATTATTTCTCCGGTTATATTTTTCTCGGAATTAAATTTATCCTGTGCAAAAATCACTCTGTCGCCGTTTTTTTCATAATCAAACGATACTGACTTGAATTTTTCGATTAATTTACCATTTTCATCTTTGAGATTGTTTTTTACAATATTTCCGTCTTTGAAGGTATAACCGTTTTCAAAACTTTCAATGAGAACAGGCTCGTAGCCTATATCCCCTGCAACCTGCTCTGCTGTCGGAAGTGATTTATAATCAGGGGTAGATGACGAAGAACTAAACCAAGTTGATACAATTCCGCTTGCGGCAAAAACAGTTATGCCTAAAACAAGGGTTGC
>CAKSTL010000005.1 GCA_934500875.1 uncultured Clostridia bacterium
AGCCATTTTCACATTGGTTTATAAACATTTGTGAGGACTTATAAAAGGTTTGGCGTCTATCAAATCAATAAAAAATAACTTTAAAACAGGCAGAGAGAAATGCCTGTTTTTTTATTTTTAAGACTAAAAAACATAATTTTTAATAAAAAAGGAACAAAGCTTATCTTTGCTCCTTTTAACTGGCACCCTCTGCGAGAATCGAACTCACAACCAACCCTTAGGAGGGGTTTATTATATCCATTTAACTAAGAGGGCATAAAATTTTTGTCCTAACATTACTAATATACTTTATAAATATACATTTTGTCAATATTTTTTTATAATTTTTCTTGAAAATTGTATTGTTTTGTGATATAATATCTAATGTATATTTATGTTTATTTGAAATTTTTATGTAATTTTTTATAAAATTGCATTTTTACTTAAAGGAGAAAGCAATGAACAGTATAGAAGGTATCTGGCAGGAGGCTCTTACCTTAATGGAAGAAGAATTCGCCGACCAGCAAATATCATATAAAACCTGGATTAAAACAATTACTCCGCTTGATATGACCGAGGACACGGTTTCTTTAAAAGTGCCCACTCCCATAAACAAAACAATGCTTTGCGAGCGTTATATGGAGCTTGTCAAACATTCTCTCTTTCTTATAACAGGAAAGGATTACGGCATTGACGTTATTGTTGAGGGCGACAAAAGTCTGTCACCTTTAATTCTTCCCGATTTTGAAAAGGAAGAAAAAAAAGATTTGGGAGGATATCCTTTAAATCCTCAGTATACGTTTGATAACTACATAATAGGTCAGTCAAACCAGTTTGCGCAGGCTGCGGCGCTTGCGGTTGCAGAGGCACCGTCAATACTTTATAACCCGTTTTTTGTGTACGGCGGCTCGGGTCTTGGCAAAACCCATCTTATTAATGCTATCGGCAACAGGGTTTTGGAAACGTATCCCGAAAAAAAGGTTATGTACGTTTCGTCGGAGCAGTTTGTAAACGAGCTTATAAATTCTATAAGAGAGCAGAAAAACGAGCAGTTCCGCAACAAATACCGCTCCATAGATGTGCTTATTGTGGACGATATTCAGTTTATAGCAGGAAAAACCAGCAGCGAGGAAGAATTTTTTCACACGTTTAATTTTCTTTCTCTTGCAAATAAACAGATAATTCTTTCGAGCGACCGTCCCCCCAAGGAGATGCACACACTTGAAGAAAGGCTTCGCACACGTTTTGAAAGCGGACTTCTTGTTGACATTCAGCCGCCCGATTTTGAAACCAGAGCGGCAATTTTAAAGCAGAAGGCAGAGCAGTTTAACCTTGCTATTGACGATACTCTTATAAAACACATTGCGTCAAAAGTTACGTCAAACGTAAGGGAGCTTGAGGGTACCATCAAAAAAATTGCGGCGCTCTCGGGCTTTTCAAAAAACGACGTCACAATGGAAATTGTGGAAAAGGCTCTTGTTGATTTTAACGTTGTGAACGCAGGTATCGTTACACCCTCCACAATTATTAATTTTGTGGAAAAATACTTTAATCTGAAAGAAAACTCGCTTGTAAGCCTTAAAAGAACAAAAAATATTTCGTTTGCACGTCAGATTGCAATGTATATTATGCGTGAGCTTACCGAGATGTCCACACCGAAAATAGGGCAGGAGCTTGGAGGAAGGGATCACACCACCATTCTTCACGGAATTGAGAAAATCGAGCACGATATAAACAACGATTCCACCGTTAAAAATATGGTTGACGATATTATTAAAAACATCAGAAACAGATAATTTTCAAAAAAGTTATCCACAGGCTTATTTTTGAATGTTTTCAACATATCCACAATTTCGGGTGTGAGTTTTCCACAAAAAGTTGATAATTTTAAGTTATCCACAAGTGGAAAAATTATTTTTCAATTTTTTAAATTTTCTGCCTGTTAAACCTGTGGATTTTTAAAACATATTATGCACAGGTTTGTGCACATAGCGAAAGTGCCTTTGCAAAGCGTAAAATTTAAGTTTTCCACACTTTAAACAACACCTATTAATACTTATGCTTATAATTATTATATTATTATATATTCTATTATAATTAATATAAATAAGTTATATTACTCTTATTTAAGGAGCGTTAAAATTATGAAGTTTTTTTGTTTGAAAGAAAATCTTGCGGACGCTTTGAATAATGTTTCAAAAGCCATAAACACCGCAAACAATATAGAAATTTTAAGAGGAATAAAGCTTGAAGCCAAAGACGAACTTACTCTTTATGCAACAAATATCGACGTTTCAATAAAGTGTTCGATTGAGGCTAACGTTACCGAACCCGGACAAACCGTTCTTGACGCACGTATGTTTTCGGATATTATAAGAAAATCGGACGACGGCCCTATAAATATTGAAATAAACGATAAAAACGAGGCTACCATTTATACCTCTAAAAATAAATTCAATATTGCGGGAATAAGTGCTGAAGAATTTCCGAAATTTCCCGATATTTATTCCTCATATACGCTTAATTTTGAGTCAAAAGAGTTTAAGGATATCGTAAGAGATACCGCTTTTGCAGCGGCACAGGACGAATCCCGTCCCATTCTTACCGGTGTTAAATTTGAAGTGGGAAAGCACGAAATGAAGCTTGTTTCCATTGACGGATACCGTATGGCTATAAGAAAAATGCCGATAAAAGAGCAGGAGGAAGAATTTTCATTTATTGTTAAGGGAAGAATACTTAATGAGGTTTTGAAAATTTTAAGGGACGACGAAACCGAAATAGAAATTTCCCTTTCAAACAACAGCGCCGTTTTTAAATTTGAAAACACCGTTATTGTGTCATCTCTTATGGGAGGAGAATACATAAACTACGAACAGTTTATTCCCAAAGAAAAGAAATTTTCAATAAAAATGGACAGGCGCCTTATTACTCAAACAGTTGAAAGAGCGTCCATTATCATAAATTACGACGATTCACGCCTTCCTATTATTCTTGATATCGACGGCGGTGTGATGTGCGTTGACTGCGTTTCAAAAAAAGGTAATTTTCACGAGGAAATCGATATTGAGAAAACGTCGTCTTCTCTTTGCATAGGGCTGGGAAGCAAATTTTTGCTCGACGCACTGAAAGCTTCGTCAAACGACGATATAATTATGGAATTTAATACCGAGCGTTCTCCTTTGGTAATAAGACCGTGCGAGGGTGACGAATTTTTCTATATGGTGCTTCCGAGAGAATTTAAAAGATAGGTGATAATATGGAAAATATTAAAATTGACACACCTTTTATAAAATTGCAGCAGCTTTTAAAATTTGCAGACGTTGTATCGGACGGCTCGGACGCAAAAATCCTTATTACGGAGGGGTATGTTTCGGTAAACGGCGAAAAAGAATTGAGAAGAGGCAGAAAAATTTACCCCGGTGACTGCGTTTTGATAGAATACGGGGGAAACAAAATTTCTTTAAAGGCTGTCGGTGAACAGAATTGAAAATAAATTCTTTATCGGTTGTAAATTTCAGAAACTACGAATGTGAAAATTTTAAATTCGGCGACAATATTAACTTTATTTACGGCGCAAACGGGCAGGGAAAAACCAATATTATAGAGGCTTTTTATTATTTTTGCACAGGCCGCTCGTTTAAAAACGTAAAGGACAAAGAGGTTATAAAATTCGGCGAAGAATTTTCTAAAATAAGCATTTTGTTTGAGTCGTTTTCCTCTAAAAACAGTGCGGAAATAATATTGAAGGATGAAAAAATAATAAACTTAAACGGTGTTAACATAAAAAAGCTGAGCGAACTTGTGGGGTTTTTGAAGGCGGTGCTTTTTACTCCCGACTGTCTTGACCTTATAAAGGGTGCGCCGAGCGAAAGAAGGCATTTTCTGGATGTTTTCA
Organism: uncultured Clostridia bacterium; assembly: GCA_934500875.1. Classification (GTDB taxonomy): domain Bacteria; phylum Bacillota; class Clostridia; order UMGS1810; family UMGS1810; genus Qingrenia. The sequence goes on from CAKSTL010000005.1 coordinate 3,875, forward strand.
TATCTTCGCTTTATCCTGTTTATTTTAAGCTGCTTTTAAATTATTACAAGGTTTTGAAGCAGAAAAACAATCTTTTGAAATCAAGAAGCGCTGATATTAACCTTATTTATGTATGGAATGAAAAAATGGCTGAATTTTCGCACCTTATTTTTAAATACCGTGCTTTTATCATAGATAAGCTTGCGCCTTTTTGCGAAAATTTTCAGAATGAAATTTCAAACGGGAAGGAAAAGCTTAAAATTGTTTACAATCCTTCGGTGAAAGAAAATTTTAACGACAGGCAAAAAATTCTTGATATAATAAACGAACACACAAAAAAGGAAATGGAAACAGGATTTTGTCTTGTGGGTCCTCACAGGGACGATTTTTCGCTTTATATAAACGGAAAAGATATTAAACATTTCGGCTCGCAAGGGCAGATAAGATGCTCTGTTTTGTCGCTTAAGCTTTCGGAGTGCGAGGTTGTGAACGAAATCTGCGGAGAATATCCGGTTATTCTTTTTGACGACATTGCAAGCGAGATTGACAAAGAGAGAAAAAAGTTTCTTTTTGACAAAATAAAGGACAGGCAGGTTTTTATAACCGGCACTGAAAAAGAAATTATGAAAAACGCAAATTATATAAAAATTGAAAACGGCAGACGTATCGGGGAGGAATAATGTGTATCTTCATTTGGGTGCAGACGTTGTGGTGAAAAAAGATGATGTGATTGCCATTATGGATATGGAATCTTCTTCTCTTTCGCACATAACCAAAGATTTTTTGAAAAACGAAGAATTAAACGGCAGGGTTATAAACGTTGATGTCGAAAATCTTCCGAAATCATACGTTTTGGTGTGGTATAATAAAGATGAAACGAAAATTTATATATCTCCCATTGCCACGCAAACCCTTTTAAAAAGGGCAAACGGCAGTATTTTATAAGACAGTTTAAATTTCTTTTCGGAAAGGAAAATTAAAATATGAGCAACGAAAAAGTAACAAATAATTACGACGAAAATCAAATTCAGGTGCTGGAAGGCTTGGAGGCGGTGCGAAAAAGACCGGGTATGTATATAGGCTCCACTTCTTCAAGAGGTTTGCACCACCTTGTTTACGAGATTGTGGATAACAGTATCGACGAGGCTCTGGCAGGGTATTGTGATGAGATTTTGGTTGAAATAAACGAGGATAATTCCATAACCGTTACCGATAACGGAAGGGGTATTCCGACGGGTATACACCCGAAAATGGGTATTCCTGCGGTTGAGGTTGTTTTCACCGTGCTTCACGCAGGCGGTAAGTTCGGCGGCGGCGGATACAAGGTTTCGGGCGGTCTGCACGGCGTGGGCGCTTCTGTCGTTAACGCTCTTTCAGAATATCTTGAAGTTGAAATTTACAACGGCGAGCATATTTTTTATCAGCGCTACGAAAGAGGCAAAAGCACCTGCAAGCTTAAAGAAACGGGAGATACAAACAAAACCGGTACAAAAATTACTTTTAAGCCCGATTATGAAATTTTTGAAGATTTGATATATGATTATGATATTCTGCTTGCAAGGCTTAGAGAACAGGCGTTTTTGAACAAGGGAATAAAAATTGTTCTCAAGGACAAAAGGGGCAGCGACAGGTGCGATACTTTGCAGTATGAGGGCGGAATAAAGTCGTTTGTGGAGTGGCTTAATCAGAACAAAACCCCAATTCACGACGATATAATTTACGTTGAGGCTAAAAAGGATGACACCGAGGTTGAAATTGCAATGCAGTACACAAGCGCATACACGGAAAATCTTGTAAGCTTTGCAAACGACATTCACACAACCGAGGGCGGAACTCACGAAACAGGCTTTAAATCGGCTCTTACAAAGGTTTTTAACGACTTTGCAAGAAAGCTTAATTTTATAAAAGAAAACGACAAAAATCTTTCGGGCGAGGATATCAGAGAAGGTCTTACCTGCGTTATCAGCGTTAAGGTTTTGGAGGCGCAGTTTGAAGGTCAGACAAAAACAAAACTCGGCAACAGCGAGGTAAGAAGCGTTGTTGAATATGCAATAGGCGAGCATCTTACAAACTTTCTTGAAGAAAATCCTTCGGTTACAAGGGTAATTCTTGACAAAGCGCTTACCGCCGCAAGGGCGAGAGAGGCTGCGAGAAAGGCGAGAGAGGCTACAAGAAAATCTCCGCTCGGCGTAAGCACTCTTCCCGGTAAGCTTACCGACTGCATTGTGAAAGACCCGACAAAAACCGAAATTTATATAGTCGAGGGCGATTCTGCGGGCGGCTCGGCAAAGAACGGACGTGACAGCAAATATCAGGCTATTCTCCCTCTTTGGGGAAAAATGCTTAACGTTGAAAAGGTAAGACCGGACAAGGTTTACGGAAACGATAAGCTCACTCCTGTTATTCAGGCGCTCGGAACGGGCATTGCGGACGAATTTAACGCTGAAAAATTAAGATACGACAAGGTTATAATTATGGCGGATGCCGACGTTGACGGAGCACATATCCAAACGCTTCTTTTAACCTTCTTCTTCCGCTTTATGAAGCCGCTTATAGAGCTTGGACATATATATCTTGCAAAGCCGCCTCTTTATAAGCTTATGAGAGGAAAGAAGGAAAGGGTTGCCTTCAGTGACGAGGAAAGGGACAGAATTAGCGAAGAATTAAAAGACGGCGACGCTAACGCAAAGGTTGAAATCAGCCGTTTTAAAGGTCTTGGAGAGATGGACCCGGTTGAGCTTTGGGAAACGACAATGGACCCGAAAAACCGTATTCTTTTGAAGGTTACTATGGAGGACGCAGAAAAAGCGTCGCAGATTTTCACCGTTCTTATGGGTGACGAGGTTGAACCGAGAAGGCAGTTTATCGAGGAAAACGCACAGTACGTGACAAATTTGGATATATAATTTACAATTATTTCCAATAAATTTGGAGGAATATATGGCTAAAAACAAAAAATATGAAGATACTCATTTTGAAGAGTATCTTGAATCGCAAAAGATTGTGGATGTTGACATTGAACAGCGTATGAGGGACGCTTTTATCGATTACGCAATGAGCGTTATCGTAAGCAGGGCGCTGCCTGATGTGCGTGACGGTTTAAAGCCTGTTCACAGACGTATTCTGTACGCTATGTATGAAGAACATCTTACAAACGACAAGCCGTTTTTTAAGTCGGCTACAACGGTAGGTAACGTTATCGGTAGGTACCATCCGCACGGCGACGCTTCGGCTTATGACGCTTTGGTAAGAATGGCGCAGGATTTCTCTTTAAGATATCCGCTTATTGACGGTCACGGAAACTTCGGTTCGGTGGACGGCGACCCCCCGGCTGCATACCGTTATACCGAGGCGAGAATGAGCAAAATCGCAAATGCTCTTTTGGAGAATATTGAAAAAAATACCGTAGATTTTATTCCCAACTTTGACGAAAAGAGAAAAGAGCCGTCGGTGCTGCCCACAAGAATTCCCACTCTTTTGGTTAACGGAAGTTCGGGTATTGCGGTTGGTATGGCTACAAATATTCCGCCGCACAACCTTACAGAGGTTTTAAACGGCGTTATTGCGCAGATTGAGGACCCGCTTATTACTGTTGAGGATCTTATGGAATACATAAAAGGTCCGGATTTTCCGACAAAGGCTCTTATTATGGGACGAAGCGGCATAAGAAGCGCTTATACAACCGGTAAGGGAAAGGTTATTGTAAGGGCAAAGACCGAAATTGTTGAAAACAGGGACGGCACTTCTTCTATTATCGTTACAGAGCTGCCTTATCAGGTTAACAAAAAAATGCTGGTTGAGTCTATCGCCGCATTGGTTAAGGACAAAAAAATCGAAGGTCTGCACGATATTGACGACCATTCTTCCGACCGTGTGGGAATAAGGCTTGAAATATCGTTAAAACGTGACGTTAACGCACAGGTTGTGCTCAACAAGCTGTTTAAATTTACAAGACTTCAGGACAGTTTTTCCATCAATATGCTTGCAATATGCGACGGAAAACCGAAAATTCTGGGTCTTAAGGATATTTTATCAAACTTTATCTCATTCCAGGAGGATATTGTAAGGCGCAGAACGAAATACGACCTTGACAAAGCACTTGCAAGAATGCACATTTTGGAAGGTTTGAAAATTGCGATTGCAAATATTGACGAGGTTATCGAAATAATAAGAAATTCGTACGACGACGCTAAGGAAAGGCTTATGGCACGTTTTGGATTTTCTGAAATTCAGGCGCAGAGTGTTCTTGATATGAAACTTTCTCAATTGCAGCGTTTAAACAGCGAGAAAATTGAGAATGAATATAATGACCTCAGCGAAAAGGCGGAGGAATACAAAGGGCTTCTTGCGGACGAGCACAAGCTTTTGGAACAGATTAAAAAAGAACTTATCGAAATCAGAGATAAATACGGCGACGAACGTCTTACTTCGATTGAAAACGGAATTGTGGATATTGAGGACGAGGACCTTATCCCGGTTGAGGAATGTGTTGTAACTATGACGCATTTCGGCTATGTAAAAAGGCTTCCTTCAAGCACGTACAGGTCGCAGCACCGTGGCGGAAGAGGAATTTCGGGACTCAGCACCAGGGATGAAGATTTTGTTGAAAATATTTTTGTAACTTCGTCGCACAACTTTATTCTGTTCTTCACCAACAAGGGCAGAATGTATAAGATGAAAACCTATCAGATTCCCGAGGCGGGACGTCAGGCGAAAGGCAGTGCGATTGTAAATCTTCTTCCTATTGAAAAAGATGAAAAAATTACGGCTGTTATTCCGATAAAAGAGTTTGAAGAAAATAAATATCTTACAATGATAACGAAAAAAGGAGTTATCAAAAAAACAGACCTTACCGATTATGACACAATCAGAAAGGGCGGTCTTATAGCAATCGGGCTTCGTGAGGATGACGAGCTTATCCACGTTGAGCTTACCGACGGCGAAAACAATATTATTATCGGAACGAAAAAAGGTATTTGCATACGCTTTAAAGAAAGCGACGTTCGTCCTATGGGCAGGGGCGCAAGCGGCGTAAGGGCTATTCTGCTTAATGATGACGACGTTGTTGTGGGTGCAGGCTGCTGCACGGACGGCGCAGATATTCTTACGATTACCGAAAACGGATACGGCAAAAAGACCGACCTTGACGAATTTAAAATTCAGAACAGGGGCGGAAAAGGCTTGTTCGGCTACAAGATAACCGAAAAAACGGGCGACGTTGCCGGAATAAGCATTGTTAACAACGATAATGACGTTATGATTATTACTTCTGACGGAGTTATTATAAGAACCGCTGTTGACGAAATAAGTAAATTCGGCAGAACAACGCAGGGCGTAAAGGTTATGCGCCTTGACGAGGGTGTGAAAGTTGTTTCCATTACCTCTACCGATAAAGAAGAAGAGGAAGAAGCAGAAGAAACTTCGGAAAATGGCGAAAACGAAGAATAAAAGTTAATAATTTTACAAAAAGGCATAAGGAATGTAAATTTCTTATGCCTGAAATTTAGCAAAAGGAGTATTTAAATGGAAAAAAGAGTTGCAGATTCTATAACACATCACGCAGAACTTATTATGCTCCAGCATATAAACGGTCAGCAGCGCCTTTTCGGAGGTGTTCTTATGCAGTGGATTGACGTTGTTGCGGCTGTTACGGCTCGCAGACACTCGGGCTGCAACGTTGTTACCGCTTCTGTGGATAACCTTAATTTTAAATCGGGCGCAAATATAAACGACACTTTAATTCTGGAAGGAAAAATAACCTATGTGGGAAAAACTTCTATGGAGGTGCGTGTGGATACATTTGTGGAAAAGTTAAACGGCGAGAGAAAAGAAATTAACAGGGCATATTTTGTTATGGTTGCGCTTGACGAAAATAAAAATCCCACAAAAGTTCCCGGTCTTATTATAGAAACGGAGGAAGAAAGAGAAGAATTTGAGGCAGGAAGAAAGAGATACGAATTAAGAAAACTCAGAAAAAAAGAAAATTATTAAAATGTTCCTCGAGGAACATTTTAGTTTTTATAAAAATGTTTCACAAAATTTTATTTATTTTTTGTCAAACTATTGCACTGATATATGCGGTTGTGGTATACTGTTAAAAGATGTTCGGATAAATACAAGAAGGTGAAAAAATGGGAAAATGTATAGCCGTCGCAAATCAAAAAGGCGGCGTGGGAAAAACAACTACATCTATTAACTTGAGCGCCGCTCTCGGTGAATGCGGCAAAAGGGTGCTTCTGATAGATTTGGACCCTCAGGGAAACGCTACCAGTGGAGTAGGAGTTGAAAGAAACGAAAATATTAAGTCGGTTTACGATGTTTTGGTAAACGGCATTTCTATAGAACAGGCAATTAAGGTTACGGAATTTGAAAATTTGTCGGTTTGCCCGTCAAATGTTGACCTTGCAGGTGCTGAAATTGAGCTTGTCGGCGTTGAGGACAGGGAAAATTGCCTTAAATTTGCGGTTTCAAAAATTAAAGACGATTACGATTACATTATAATTGATTGTCCGCCGTCTTTGGGACTTTTGACGCTTAATGCTTTTGTATGCACAGATACAATTCTGATTCCCATTCAATGCGAATACTATGCACTGGAGGGGTTGAGTCAGCTTATAAAAACGATAAGACTTGTGAAAAAAGGACTAAATCCGTCGCTTGACATTGAAGGCGTGCTGCTTACTATGTTTGACGCACGCACAAATCTTTCAATTCAGGTGGCTGACGAGGTTAAAAAATATTATCCCAAAAAGGTTTATGCTTCGGTAATACCCAGAAATGTACGTCTTTCCGAGGCGCCGAGCTACGGACAACCCATCACGGTGTATGACGAAAATTCCAAGGGAGCGGAAAGCTATACAAAGCTTGCAAACGAAGTAATTGAGAGAAACGAAGGAGAAAAATAAATGATGAAAAACGAAAAAAACGGACTCGGAAGGGGAATTGAGGCTCTTTTTTCAACCACAAGCGTTGTTCAGGAAAATCCTTCGGTTGTAGAACTTAAAATTGTGGATATTGAGCCGAATAAAAACCAGCCGAGAACAAATTTTGATGATGAAAAACTTGAAGATTTGGCGGCGTCAATAAGAGAACATGGCGTTATTTCGCCCATTCTGGTAAAAAAGCAGCCTAACGGATTTTATAAGATTATTGCCGGAGAGAGAAGATGGAGAGCGTCGAAAAAGGCGGGTAAAAAGACAATTCCGGCTATTGTAAAAAATTTTACAAATCAGCAGATTCAAGAGGTTGCACTTATAGAAAACCTTCAGCGTGAAGATTTAAACCCCATTGAAGAGGCAAAGGGTTACAAACAGCTTATGGAGGATTTTGAACTTACTCAGGAGCAGATTTCGCAAAAGGTGAGCAAGTCACGTTCTACTGTTGCAAACTCGTTAAGACTTTTAAACTTATCCACAACGATATGTGGATATCTTGAAAAAGGAAAACTTTCCGGGGCGCACGCAAAATTGCTGCTTTCGGTTACGGATAAAGATTTGCAGGAGAATTACGCTGAAATTGCGGTTAACGAAAATCTTACTTTGCGTGAGCTTGAAAGGCTGATTAAAGAAAATCCCAACGGAAAAGCTGTGCAGAAAAAGAAAAAAGAAGAAAAAGAAGAAAAAGAAGATTTGAATTTAAAGCTTGCCCTTATGGATTTTGAAAAGAAAATGGAAAATTCGCTCGGAACAAAGGTAAAAGTTATAAGCGGAAAAAAGAAGGGAAAAATAGAAATAGAGTATTACGGCAACGCAGATTTGGAAAGAATTTGCAGAATTTTGAATATCACTTGAAAAAGCGACCTTTAAAATTGAGCTAAAATAGATTTTTATAATATAGGCAATGTGATTTTGTTAAAATACATAAAAATCAAACACACGGCGAAAATTAAGATTATAGGACATATGGTGATTTTGTAAAAATAAAATGTTCCTCGAGGAACACTACAGGAGAAGAATATGAACAGTAAAGTTAAATTTTTGTGGATTTATACGGGAATATTGTTTTCGTTTGCACTGATACTCATTGTTTTTGCGTATCTTACACAAAATAATATTTCAAAAGAAAACGAAGCCATAAACAAAAATATGAGCGGTTACAAGGCAAGCATTGAAAATCTTACCAAAGAGAATGAAAATTTGAAATCTCAGCTTGAAAAGCTTAATACCGAGCTTTCGGACGCAAAGAATAAAAACGAAAAATATCTTGAGCTTGAAAAAAATGAAAACATCGAAGAAATACAAAGAGTAAACGAAACGCTGAAAAAAGCGGTGGACGAACTTGCAAAGGGCAACAGAAAAAACGCAAAAAACATAGTAAAAGATGTTGACAAATCCAAAACCGGGGATTTGCAGACTTACATTATAGACAAAATTAACGAATAAAAGGGGTAGTAAAAATGCTGGACATTAAGGTAATCAGAACAGAAACAGAAAGGGTTAAAAAGGCGCTTTCCAGAAGAAAAGAAGTTGTGGATATCGACGCACTTCTTGCTCTTGACAACGAAAGAAGAGAGGCGCTTTTTGAGGTTGAAAAGAAGAAAAATGCGCAGAATGAGGAAAGCAAAAGAATTCCGGTTCTCAAAAAAGAGGGTAAGGATGTAAGCGCACTTTTTGAAGATATGAAAAAACTTTCGGCAGATATTAAAGAATATGACGAAAAAATAAGAAATCTTGACGAGCAGATTAACAAAATTATGCTCACAATCCCGAATATTCCGGCAGACGACGTTCCTGACGGCGAAACCGACGAGGATAATGTGGAAGTAAGAAAGTTTATGGAGCCGACAAAATTTGATTTTGAGCCTAAGGCGCACTGGGATATCGGCGCGGACCTTGACATTCTTGACGCTCCCACTGCCGGTAAGGTTACAGGCACAAGATTTACTTTCTATAAAGACAAGGGCGCACGTCTTGAGAGGTCGATAATCAACTTTTATCTTAACACTCACACCGAGCAGAGCGGTTATATGGAGGTATTTCCGCCGTATATGGTGCACAGAAGAAGTATGGTCGGAACAGGTCAGCTCCCGAAATTTGAGGAGGACGCTTTCAAGGTTATGAACACCGACTATTTCCTTATTCCCACTGCGGAGGTGCCGGTTACGAATATGTACCGTGACCAGATTCTTGACGGAAACAAGCTTCCCATAAAGCACGTTGCTTATTCGGCTTGCTTCAGGGCAGAGGCAGGTTCGGCAGGAAAGGATACGAGGGGTCTGATAAGGCAGCACCAGTTTAACAAGGTTGAACTTGTTAAATTTGCAAAACCCGAAAATTCTTACGAAGAGCTTGAAAAACTTACACGTGACGCCGAAAAAGTGCTTCAGCTTTTGAAGCTTCCGTACAGGGTTGTTAAAATCTGCGTGGGCGATTTGGGCTTTACGGCGGCAAAAAAATACGATATCGAGGTTTGGATGCCCAGCTACGGCAGATATGTTGAAATCTCGTCGTGTTCTAATTTTGAAGATTTTCAGGCGAGAAGGGCGAACATCAAATTTAAAAATGCGCAGGGAGAAAAGGCGCAGTATGTGCATACGCTCAACGGCAGCGGTGTTGCAATCGGCAGAACGGTTGCGGCGATTTTAGAAAATTATCAGAACGCCGACGGCAGCGTGACCGTCCCCGAGGTTTTAAGACCTTATATGGGCTGCGATATTATAAAATAGGAAGGCAATAAAAATAAACTCTTGGATTCAGGTGAAAATCCTGTTTTCCAAGAGTTTTTTTATAACTTATTATAAAGAAATTTTGTTTAAATACCGCAAATCAAACGCTTAATTCCGCCTCTTCGCCGAGAACATCCTTATATTTTTCAAGAACAGGCGAAACATAATCCCTCAAAAATTCTTCGGTCTGCTCTTTTGCCCTTCCGATAAAGTTTTCGGGCTTCAACACCGCCTTAATGTCGTCAATGTCGAGATTAAAGCTTTTGTCGTTCACAATGCGCTCTATAAGGTCGTTTTCCTTGCCCTCTTCCTTAACAACCCTTGCCGCTGCCATAGAATGAATTCTGATTTTTTCGTGCAGCTCCTGCCTGTCGCCGCCATTTTTAACAGCCTGCATCATAATATTTTCGGTTGCCATAAACGGAAGTTCCTTTAAAATATGCTGTTCTATAACCTTGGGATATACCACCATTTTGGTTGCAATATTAAGGTAAATATTCAAAACAGCATCCACCGCAAGAAAACTTTCCGGAACAGAAATGCGCTTGTTTGCCGAATCGTCCAGCGTTCTTTCAAACCACTGCGTTGACGCCGTTATTGCGGGATTTATGCTGTTTGCAATAACGTATCTTGCAAGGGACGAAATTCTTTCCGAACGCATAGGATTGCGCTTGTACGCCATTGCGGACGAGCCAATCTGACTTTTTTCAAACGGCTCCTCAACCTCTTTCAAGTGCTGCAAAAGGCGCAAATCGTTGCTGAATTTATAAGCGCTCTGCGCAATTGAGCTTAAAACGTTCAAAAACTGCGAATCGAGCTTTCTTGAATACGTCTGACCCGAAACGGGAAAATATGCGTCAAAACCCATTTCTTTTGTAATCATCTCGTCAAGCTTTTTGACCTTTTCGTGGTCGCCGTCAAAAAGCTCAAGAAAGCTTGCCTGCGTGCCGGTTGTGCCTTTTGACCCCAAAAGTTTTGCCTTGGAAAGCTGATATTCCACATCCTCCAAATCCATCAAAAGCTCCTGAATCCAAAGACAGGCACGCTTTCCCACCGTTGTAAGCTGCGCCGGCTGAAAATGCGTAAAGCCGAGTGTGGGAAGATTTTTATATTCGTCCGCAAAAATTCTGAGCCTGTAAATAACGTTGACAAGCTTTTTGCGGATAAGCTTAAGCGCCTCGGTCATAATGATAATATCGGTGTTGTCGCCAACATAACAGCTTGTTGCGCCGAGGTGAATAATCGCCTTCGCCTTGGGACACTGCACGCCGTAAGCGTAAACGTGCGACATAACGTCATGGCGCACTTCTTTTTCACGCTTTTTTGCAACGTCATAATTTATATCGTCCTTAAATTTTTCAAGCTCCTCAATCTGCTCGTCGGTTATGTTAAGTCCGAGCTGTTTTTCGGCTTTTGCAAGGGCAATCCACAGCCTTCTCCAGGTTTTGAATTTTTTGTCCGGCGAAAAAATTTCTTTCATTTCGTCGCTTGCATAGCGTGTGTTAAGCGGACTTTCATAAAAATTATTCAAAATATCACCTCATATGTAAAATTAATAACAAAGGGGTTGTTTCCAACCCCAAAAATTTACAAAACTTCAAAAACTATTCCAGTTCTGCCAAAAATTTTTCCAGTCTGTCCAGACCCTCTTTTATGTTTTCCATACTTGTAGCGTATGACCACCTTACATAATCGGGCGCCTCAAAGCCTGTTCCGGGAACAACCGCCACAAGCTTGTCGTCCAAAAGCATTTCGGCAAATTCGTCCGCCGAGTGTATGGTTTTGCCGTTCAGCTTTTTGCCGATAATGTTTTTAATGTTCATCATAATATAGAACGAACCGTGCGGTTTTATGCACGAAACACCCTCAATTTTGTTAATTCTGTCCGCCATATACGTGCGCCTTTTTGCAAATTCGGCAACCATAGCCTCAAGCTCGTCGGCAGGGCCGTTTAAAGCCTCAATTGCGGCAATCTGAGCTATTGTGTTGGGGTTTGATGTTGCGTGGCTCTGCACGTTCGACATAATCTTTGCGATTGTCGGATTTGACGCAGTGTATCCGATTCTCCAGCCCGTCATAGCATACGTTTTTGAAACGCCGTTTACAATAATTGTAATATCCTTTACCTCTTCGCTGATTTGCGCAACGGAAAAGTGCTTTCCTTCGTATATAAGATGCTCGTAAATTTCGTCCGAAACGATATAAAGGTTGTGCTTTAAAGCAATTTCGGCAATTTTTTCAAGCTCGGCTTTTGTATAAACCATACCCGTCGGATTGCTCGGGCTGTTTATAACAATAGCACGTGTTTTTTCGGTAATTTTTTCTTCAATCTGCTCGGGAGTAACCTTAAAATCGTTGTCCTCCGAAGCGTAAACCGTAACGGGAACGCCCGAGTTGATTTTAACCATTTCGGGGTAGCTTACCCAATAAGGCGCAGGAATAATAACCTCGTCGCCCTCGTTTAAAATAGCGCCGAAAACGTTGACAAGCGAATGTTTTGCACCGTTTGAAACCACAATCTGATTAGGTTCGTAGTAAAGCGAATTGTCACGCATAAACTTTTTACAGACAGCCTTTTTAAGCTCGGGCATACCTGATGCCGGCGTGTATTTGGTTTTGCCCTCCAAAATAGCCTTTATTGCGGCGTCCTTTATGTGCTTGGGAGTGTCAAAATCCGGCTCGCCTGCGCCGAATCCCACAACGTCAAGACCGTCCTTTTTCATCTGCTTGAATTTTGCGTCAATCGACAGAGTCGGTGACGGAGAAATACTCAAAAATTTTTCGGAAAGATACATTCTAACCTGCCTCCGTTTAAAATACTGAATAATTTTTCTTGTAAAATTTCATTTTTACACTGTATTCACTGTTTAATCCTACCATAAACAGACGAAAAATGCAAGTTTTTTGACAACAAAATTCAAAAAAAGTCAAAATTATTATAAATTCAACATTTTTTCAAAGTTTTGATGTAAAATTTTGTTGATAATATCCTCACTGTAGTTGTAAGAAAGCATTTTGTCCGCCAGAATGTATAAATCTTCGCACGTCTTTATGTCGGAGGGGGTAGAGTCAATGCCGTCAAAATCGGCGCCTATGCCAATGTTGTTTTCGCCGCCGAGCGAAAGAAAATGCTCGATATGCCTTATTGCGTCATCAGCCGACGCAGTGTGCGAATTGCTTAAAAAATCGGGGCAGAGGTTAATTCCCGCAACGCCATTCCGCTCTTTGAGAGCAAGAAACATACCGTCGGTCAGATTGCGCCTGTGGCTGCATACCGAGCGTGAATTTGAGTGAGTTGCGCACACCTTGCCGCCGAAATTTTGCAAAACGTCGTAAAATCCGATATCGCTAATGTGGGAGGTGTCGAGAATTATTCCGAATTCTTCCATTTTTACAAGATATTGTTTGCCGAGGAGCGTAAGACCCTTGTCGTTTCCGCCATCGCTGTCCTGATATCCCACACCGCCGCAAAGGGGAGTGTCATCATTCCAGGTAAGACTCATAATTTTAACGCCCGCAAGCGCAAATTTTTCAATGTCCGAAAGTTCTAAATCCTTGGTGTTTCCCAGCCCTTCAATCGAAATCAGCGTTTTAAAATTCGTATTTTTTATTTTTTCCGATTCTTCTTTTATTTTGCCGATTATTGCAAAAATGTCGCAAACCTTAAGGCTGCCGTCGTTGAAAATTGCCATAGTGTATGTGGCTTTTTTATAATTTTCACACTTTTTTGCGCTTACCATAATATCGTTGTCATAAAGGCTTTTTCCCTCGTAATAAAGCTTTAAAGCCGTGTCGCAGTGTGCGTCAAAAATTATATATTCCATAATTATATCATCCTTTTAAAATTTTTAAGAAACAGCCTCAAACGCATTTTTTATGTAGTTGATTTTCCTTACCGCAAACCCTTTTTCGCTTTTGTCGGCATAAACCTCGGCAACGTCAAAGCGCACCTCGCCGTCCCAGTTATTTTCCAAAAGATAGTTTTGCGCACCGAGAATAATTTTCTGCTGTTTTTTAAAATCCACCGCCTCTTTGGGAGTGCCGAAGGCGCAGGAGGAGCGTGTTTTTACCTCAACAAAGCACAAAACGCCGCCTTTTTTTGCAATGATATCCACCTCGGCGCTGCGTTTTCTGTAATTTCTTTCAACAATTTTATAAAATCTTCGCACAAGATATTTTGCCGCCGCATCCTCGCCGAACTTGCCGAATAATTTTTTGTCAATATTGTCCATATTAAATACCCTCTGAACCTATTTTTTAAAAAGACGGAAACTTTGCCTGTGATACGGGCAGGCACCGTATTTTTCAAGCATTTCGTAATGCAGCTTTGTGCCGTAGCCCTTGTGCTTTGCAAATTGGTATTCGGGATACTCTTTGTCAATTTTGTCCATAAATCTGTCCCTCGAAACCTTTGCCAAAACAGACGCCGCCGCAACGGTAAGGCTTTTTTGGTCGCCCTTTACGATAAGCTCAAACGGGCAGGGCAGATTTTTCATACTGTTGCCGTCAATAAGCGCAATTTCGCACTTCGGGTCAAGCCCTTCAACCGCCTTTTTAAATGCCAGATGCGCAGCGTTTAAAATGTTTATTTCGTCAATCGTTTTTTCGTCAACTGAGGCAATGGAATAGGCAATCGCCTTTTCTCTTATAACGTCAAAATAGTAGTCACGCTTTTTTTCGGAAAGTTTTTTCGAATCGGTAAGACCCTCAATTTCAATGTCCTTTGGAAAAATCACCGCCGCCGCATAAACAGGCCCGGCAAGAGGCCCTCTGCCTGCTTCGTCCGCCCCCGCAACGAGCGAATATCCTTTCTGCCAGTACTTTTTTTCGTATTCAAGATTGTCAAAATCCTCAAAAATCTTTGCCGCCATCACTCTTCACCAACCTTGTCAAGTGTAATTTTGCCTAAAACTGCGCCACGAAATTCGTCCAGCAGCACGTTTGCCGCCCTCAGGGTGTCGATTTCTCCGCCCGACACTACAAAGCCTCTCTTTTTTCCCAGCATTTGAAGAAGCCCGTAGCCGTCAAGACCGTCAAAATCTGTCATTTTGTAACGGTCTGCAAGAGATGAAGGATAGTTTTCTTTCAAAAATTCCAAAAGATGAACCGCAAGTTCCTCAACATCCATAATTTCGTCCTTCACCGCACCGGTAAACGCAAGACGCATACCGACTTGTTTGTCTTCGAATTTCGGCCACAGAACGCCGGGGGTGTCCAGAAGTTCAAAGCCGTTTGACAGCCTTATCCATTGTTTGCCCCTCGTAACGCCCGGTCTGTCGCCCGTTTTTGCGCTCTTTTTGTTTGCAATACGGTTTATAAACGACGATTTCCCGACGTTGGGAACGCCGACAACCATAATTTTTACCGAACGGTTGACAATTCCGCGCTCCTTTTGAGCGTTTATTTTGTCGGAAAGAATGTTTCTGCATTTTTCAAGCACGGAATTTAAGTTTTTGCTGTTGACCGAGCTTATCGCCATTGCGCAAATTCCCGATTTTTCAAAATGTTTTATCCACTTTTGTGTTTCGTTTTTGTCGGCAATGTCCGATTTGTTGAGCACAATAAGCCGTTTTTTGCTGCCTGTCAGCAAGTCAATCTGCGGATTTTTGCTGCTTTTGGGAATTCGTGCGTCCAGAATTTCAATTACGATATCCACAGCCTTTATGTTTTCTTCGATAAGGCGCATAGTTTTGGTCATATGCCCCGGAAACCATTGTATATTCATAAAAATCTCCCAATCTTTAAAATTTCTAATCTTTTGATATTTTTACGATATTTTCACATTAATATTATATTTTATTCCGCACGGTTTGTCAAATATGCAAAAAATATGTTATTATGTAACTTTTTTGCACCGTTAAAATGCTCAATAATTTCATTGACGGCACGCAGCAAAAGTTATATAATGGAAGGTGGAAAATTATAATTTTACATATAAGGAGTTTTTAAAAATGGCTGAATTAAGATTTAATCCACTCACCAAAGATTGGGTGATGATAGCGTCGCACAGGCAGAACAGACCGCAGATGCCAAAGGATTGGTGTCCGTTTTGCCCCGGCTCGGGAAAGGTGCCCGACAGCTTTGACGTTTACGAATATGACAACGATTTTCCTGCGCTTTCGCAAAATCCGCCCGTCCCTGATGACGTTGCCACAAAAATATACAAAACAAAGCCCGCTTACGGAAAATGCGAGGTAATTCTGTATTCGCCGCAGCACACCGTAACGCTTCCCGAGCTTTCCGAAGAACACGTAAGAAAGCTTGTTGACCTCTGGTGCGAGAGGTATGAAAAAATGAAGGCGGACGAAAAAATCAAATACGTTTTCATTTTTGAAAACAGGGGCGACGTTGTAGGCGTTACAATGCCTCATCCGCACGGTCAGATTTACGGTTATTCGTATATTCCAAAAAAAGTTGAGCTTGAAATAAATTCGTCAAAAGAGTATTTTGAAAAGGAAGGAAAATGCCTTTTCTGCGATATGTTAAAGGACGAGTACGGCGCAAAAGAAAGAATAATTTTTGAAAACGACGATTTTGTTGTATTTCTGCCGTTTTATTCGGCTTATCCCTACGGAATAAACATTGCCGCAAAATCGCATAAGCACAGCATTTCGTCCTTTACCGATTCTGAGCGCACAAACCTTGCAAAGGCGGTAAGAGAGGCGGCAGGCACGCTCGATAATCTTTTCGGATACACCTTCCCCTATATGATGTGTATTCAGCAGTCGCCCGTAAATTGCGGCGATATGTCGGATTACACACATTTTCACATTGAATTTTTCCCGCCAATGCGAAGCGCCGACAAGCAAAAATTCAATGCGTCGAGCGAAACGGGAGCCTGGGCGCACTGCAATCCCACAGCCCCTGAACAGAAGGCGCAGGAATTAAGAGAAGCGCACAAAAAATATCTTGAAAAAAACAATAAGTAAAATTTTTGTTGAAAAAGAAATGCGCTTGTGATAAAATATTAAAAAGAGCGAAAACCGACCTGCAAAAATGCGGTTAAGAAGCGGTTTTGACGAGGAGGAAAAAATGGAACTTTGCAAAATTATTGATAAATTTATTGAAATTTACGGCGGCTCAAAAGACGATTTGAGAATTTTTACCTCACCCGGACGGGTTAATCTTATCGGCGAACATACCGATTATAACGGAGGATATGTTTTTCCCGCCGCTCTTACAATGAAAACAACAATCGTTGCAAGAAAGCGAAACGACGATAAAATCGTTATGCGCGCAACCGACCTTGACGTTGTGGTTGAGGCGGATATAAACCGTCTTGACGATTACAAAGGCATTAAATGGGGAGATTATCAGCTCGGCGTTGCGTCGGAGCTTAAAAAAGAGGGCTATGACATTGTCGGCGCCGACCTTTTGTACGACGATACCGTTCCTCACGGCGGCGGACTTTCTTCGTCGGCGGCAATCGAGGTTTCCACGGCGCTTATGTTTGCAACCTTTTCAAATGAAAAAAATAACAAAAACGAACAAATCGATATGATTAAAATGGCTAAAATAAGCCAGATGGCAGAGCATAATTATATCGGCGTAAAGTGCGGAATTATGGACCAGTTTGCCTCTGCAATGGGCAAAAAAGACCACGCAATTTTCTTAGACTGCAAAACGCTCGATTATAAATATGCGCCGATAAATTTTGAGGGCAAAAAGCTGATTTTGACAAATACCAACAAAAAACACGCTCTGGGTGCGTCAAAGTATAACGAGCGCAGAGAAGAGTGCGAAAAGGGACTGGAAATTTTAAAGAAGGCAATGCCCGAAAAAACGTGTCTTGGCGAAATTTCGTATGACGAATTTCAGGCGCACAAGCACCTTATTACCGACCCGGTTGTCGAAAAGAGGGTAGAGCACGTTATCTGCGAATGCGACAGGGTTTTAAGGTCTGTAAAGGCGCTCGAAGAGGGTGATATTGTGAAATTCGGCAAGCTTATGAACGAATCGCACGATTCGCTTAAAAATCTTTATGAGGTTACCGGAGATGAGCTTGACACGCTTGCTTACGAAGCAAGAAAAATTGACGGAGTTTTAGGCTCAAGAATGACGGGCGCAGGCTTCGGCGGCTGTACGGTAAGCATTGTCGAGGACAGTGCGGTTGATAAGTTTATAGAAGAAGTGGGTAAAAATTACACCGCAAAAACGGGTCTTACGGCGTCGTTCTACATTTCGGAAATCGGCGACGGAGGAAGAGAAGTAAAATGAGGATTATTCTTGCAACGTCAAACAAAGGAAAACTTAAGGAAATAAAAACGCTTTTGCCCGAGTATGAAATTGTTACAATGAAAGAGGCAGGCATTTTTGACGATATCGAAGAAAACGGAAAAACGTTTGAAGAAAATGCCTATATAAAGGCAAAATACGTGTGCGACAGGCTGGGAGAGGTTACCGTTGCGGACGATTCGGGTCTTGAGGTTGATTATTTAAACGGTGCGCCGGGAATTTATTCGGCACGCTTTGCAGGCGAGGGCGCAACCGATAAGGATAGGAACGAAAAGCTTCTGTCGCTTCTTGACGGCGTTCCGGACGAAAAGAGGAGCGCAAGATACGTCTGCTCTGTTGCGATAGTTTATCCCGGCGGCGAAAAGCATATTTTTACCGAAACGTGCGAAGGGTATATTTTAAAAAGCGAAGTGGGCGATGGCGGCTTCGGCTATGACCCGCTGTTTTACTTTCCCGAGTTTAAAACCACGCTTGCAAATGTGCCGCTTGAGGTGAAAAACAAAATAAGCCACCGTTCCAAGGCGTTTTGCCGTCTTAACGAATTTTTGTCGGGAAAATGATGCGGGGAGGAATAGATTTTGAGCGTTGCGGATATAAAATTTATTGAAAATTGTAAGGATATTTTGGAAAACGGCTTTTCGGACGTGTGCTATGACGTGCGTCCCACTTGGGCGGATACCGGCGAAAAGGCGCATACAATTAAAAAATTCTGTATTGTCAACAGATACGATTTGACAAAGGAATTTCCCATTATAACTTTGAGGAAAACCTTTTTTAAGTCGGCTGTGGACGAGCTTTTGTGGATTTGGCAGAAAAAATCCAACAACGTAGAAGACCTTAAGAGCAAAATCTGGAACGCCTGGGCGGATGAGAGTGGCTCAATCGGCAAGGCATACGGATATCAGCTTGGAATAAAGCACAAATACAAAGAGGGCGAATTTGACCAGGTTGACAGGGTGCTCTACGATTTAAAGCACAATCCTTTGAGCAGGCGAATTATTACAAATATTTACAATCACGAGGATTTGCACGAGATGAATCTCTATCCGTGCGCATACAGCGTGACGTTCAACGTTACGGGAAACCGCTTGAATGCGATACTTAACCAGCGTTCGCAGGATATGCTTGTTGCAAACAACTGGAATGTGTGTCAGTATGCGGTTTTGGTGCATATGTTTGCAAAGGTGTCAAACCTTGTTGCGGGCGAGCTTGTTCACGTTATTGCCGACGCACATATCTACGACCGCCACATCCCTTTGGTGGAGGAGCTTATAAGCCGCAAGCCGTATGACGCACCGGCGTTTGAAATTGACGATATTGACGATTTTTATAAATTTACTGTTGACAATGTGCGGCTTAAAGATTATAATTATCACGAGTTTAACACAAAAATCCCCGTTGCAGAATAAAGGGGATTGAAAGGACATAATATGAATCTTATTGCCGCAGTGGACAAAAATTGGTCTATAGGGTTTAAAGGCGACCTTTTGTATCACATAAAAGAAGATATGAAATTTTTTAAAAGCAAAACCGAGGGCAAGGTTGTGATTATGGGCAGAAAAACGCTTGAATCGCTTCCCGGAGGAAAAGGTCTTGCAAACAGGGTTAACATTGTGCTTTCGTCCAATAAGAACTTTTCGGCGCAGGGGTGCGTTGTGTGCCGTTCGTTTCCCGAGCTTTTTGAAAAAATAAAAGCGTACGAAAGCGCTGATATTTTTGTAATCGGCGGCGAAACGCTCTACAATATGCTTATGCCGTATTGCGAATATGCTTATATCACTGAGATTGACGGCGAAAAAGAGGCGGATAAGCAAATTAACAATATCTCAAAAAATCCGTCGTGGCGGCTTGAGAGCGAGAGCGGTTTGAAAGAAGAAAACGGTATAAAGTTTGTGTTTAAAACCTATAAAAACACAATGATAAGAAAAATGTAGCTTTGTAAACTTTGAAAATACGGTTTGCAAATATAATTATAAAAATAATTTTAAAAGAGCGGTTAAATGGGTGTCCTCAATAAAACAGTAATATTGTTTTCCTCGAAACGGCATAGTTTGTTCTATGCCGTTTCGTTGTTTTGCTTTAATAATGACATCGGCAATATGCCGACCAAATCATAGCAAATATCAATCTGTTGTGTGCGTTTTCCGTCAACGGTTTGCGGTGCGTGAACATACACGCTTTTCACCATATCATTTAAAACTGTGGGTGTTAGCTCCTGCAAATCAAGATATTTATGTATCTTTGAAATAAACCGTTCCAAATTGTCGCTTTGCTGTTCGGTATCTGACATTTCTGCCGACAGAGAAACAATTTTCAATTCCAACTCCTGCTGTTCTTTTTCGTAATCATCTGCAAGCATTTGAAATCTGTTTTCGCTCAAAACTCCTTTGGCTTTGTCCTCATAAATATTTTTGAAAAGCCTGTCCAATTCGCTGATACGATTTTCACATTTTATAAGCAGTTTTTTCTTTACAGATATTTCTTTTTTAACCTCTGCCTTTTGCTTTGCACCCATAATTTCTCGGAATTGTTTCTCATATGCTGAAACATATCCAATCACATACTTCAAATGAGCAAGTACACCTTTTTCAAGGACAACGGCACGAATAAAATGTGTTGAGCAATATTCTTTGCCTTTTCGTGAAGTTGAACACACAAAATGGTCTTGACGGCTTTCAAAATAATTGCTCGTGCAGTAATATAGTTTTTGTCTGCAATCGGCACAATAGGCAATGCCGGAAAACATATTTGTTTTGCCTGTTTTTGACGGTCTGCGTTTGTTCTTTCGCAGTTCCTGTACTCGTTCCCAAGTATCGGTGTCAATAATAGGTTCGTGCGTGTTTTCAAATACAAGCTGCTTTTCTTCGGGATTATACATTTTCTTTTTGCTTTTGTATGACTGCTTATAAGTTTTAAAGTTTACGGTATGTCCTAAATATTCTTTCTTTTCAAGCATAGTTGAAATTGTATCACTTACCCAACGATACGGGTTGTACGGCACAGAGGCATTTGTAGTCCGTCCTATGCTCTGCCAGTATGCAGTCGGTGTTAAAACTTTTTCACTTTCCAAAATTTTCGCTATTTGCGACGGACCGCAACCGTCCATACATAAATCAAAAATTTTTTTCACAACCTCTGCCGCAGGTTCGTCAACAATCCATTTAGTTTTATCGTCAGGACTTTTCATATAACCGAACGGCGGAATTGTAGTCAGCGTTTTCCCCGATTCGCCTTTTGCTTTCATAACAGCTTTTATTTTCTTGCTTGTGTCCTTTGCGTACCACTCGTTAATGATATTCAGAAACGGAGTAAAATCACTATCTGCTTGATTTGAACTGTCAATACCATTGTTGATAGCAATAAAACGGATATTTTTCTCGACAAACATTACCTCTGTATAAAACCCGACTTTCAGATAATCACGCCCAAGTCTTGACATATCTTTTACAATAATTGTTTCGACTTTGTTATTTTCAATAAGTTCCAATAATTCATTCCAACCGGGTCTTTGAAAATTAGTTCCCGAATAACCGTCATCAACTATAAAATGTATATTTTTGAAACCGTTTTCTTTTGCGTATTTGCTTAAAATATTTTTTTGATTTACAATACTGTTGCTGTCGCCTTGAAGTTCATCATCTCGGCTCAAACGGCAATATAGAATTGTAAATTTTTCAGACTGTCTCATAAAATTTTTATCCTCCTTTTCGTTCGGACAGTCTGCCATAACAAAATTGCTTGAATTTATTTTAACGCTCATTTTCTTATTTGTCAGCCCTTTCCGCAAAAGTTTTGTCGTTTTCGATAAGTTTTAATAGTTTTGCTGAAATTGCGCTGTTGCCCTCGTATGTCCCGGTAAAGATATATTCGGTTTTGCAGTCCTCAAATTTAACCTCGATATCGGGCAATTCATAATCTAACATACTTTGGATTGACACTTTAAATTTGTTATCATTGTTCATTTTCAAAACACCTTTCTTTCGTGATAATAAGTAATTTTTGAGAGTAGCAAGCAAAGCGAATGAGTACCCACTCGCTCAAAATCAAATTGTGGTTGCTTACCATTCCGACAGAATAGCAAGCAAAGCGAGTGTAGCCACACTCTACAAATTTGATTTTGAATTTTTGGGATATTCCCAAACCCTTTTCGATAAAAATTTCAATTTTGCTCTCTATATAGGTAGTGCAGAAAATACTGTTCCGGCAACTTCAAAACGAAAAATTTTTTATCTTTTTTGCCCCTCATATAAGTAACAAATAAAATGCAGAAAAAGCAACCTTTTATAGAAAAAAATTTTTAAAAATTTATCTTTGTTACTACTACGACTGAAAAAAGTTTTTTGCCAAAAAACAAAAACAGTTAATAAAATTTTTCTGTTAGCAATGCAAATCCATTCCAAAATGCAGAGCAAACCATACAGTAATATTTAGCAAAGTAAATTAAAAAATTGTTTATGATACACAAAATTTAGTATAGCTAAATTAAATAGTTGACAAGCTAAATTTTTTGATTTATAATATATAATGTATTATTGTAATGAGAGGTGGCTTTATGACTATTTCTGAACAGATAAAAATGCTTTGTGCCAGACTGAATATTAGTTCTGCTGAATTAGCCAGACGCTTAGGTCAGTCTCCGCAGAATTTTAGCGGAAAAATGCAGAGAGAAAGTTTTACTATGAATGAACTTGACGATATTGCTGACGCAACAGGAACATCATTTTCAAGAAAATTTTTATTGCCAAACGGAGAAGAAATATAAAATTATAAGGAGAAATATATTATGCCTAATTATAGATTAGGGGAATTGTTTTGCGGCCCCGGCGGAATTGCTTATGGAGCTATGACAGCCCGAATAGAAAATCCTGATTTTAGAATAGTTCATCAATGGGCAACAGATTATGACCGCGATACTTGTAGCACATATATAAGAAATATATGCCCTGATAATCCGCAGTCAGTAATTCACGAAGATATACGCAGATTAAATATTGATAGATTAGGTGAAATAGATGCGCTTGCTTTTGGATTTCCCTGTAATGATTATAGTGTAGTCGGTGAACAACAAGGAATGAACGGTATATTCGGTCCGCTGTATCAATATGGTGTCCATACACTTGAACGTTATCAGCCGAGATGGTTTTTAGCAGAGAATGTCGGCGGACTGCGCAATGCAAATGATGGGCAGGCATTGACGAGAATATTAGATGAACTGCGTGCGGCAGGTTACACAATCACCCCCCATTTATATAAATTCGAGGAATATGGTGTTCCGCAGGCAAGACATAGAATTATTATCGTAGGTATTCACAACGATGAAAATGTTGTTTTTCGGGTTCCGTCTCCTGAGCCTTATGCTGATGTTGACAATACTTGCAGGCACGCTATTGAAGTTCCGCCTATTGCTCAGGATGCACCTAACAATGAACGGGCAAACCAAACTGATATTGTAACAGAACGTTTAAGCCATATAAAACCCGGTCAAAATGCTTTTACGGCTGATTTGCCGGAACGGCTACGCTTAAATGTACGCGGAGCGCAAATAAGTCAGATATATAAAAGATTAGACCCTGACAAACCAGCTTATACGGTTACTGGAAGCGGCGGCGGCGGCACGCACATATATCACTGGGATGAACCGCGTGCTTTAACCAACAGAGAAAGAGCAAGACTGCAAACATTTCCTGATACTTATGTTTTTGAAGGCGGACGAGAGAGCGTAAGAAAACAGATAGGAATGGCGGTTCCATGTGATGGTGCAAGAATAATTTTCGAAGCCATTCTCAATACCTTTGCAGGTATTGAATATGACTTTGTTGAACCCAATATCAATGAGTAGGGGGCAACAAAATTGTATAGTACAAATTTTAAAAATGAAATTTTGCTTAATCCTGTTTCAGAAGGAGCAGAACATTTAAAAATTATATCCGGATATGCCACACATACTATGGCCTCTTGGCATTTTTCTGAAATTGAAACATTGTATAACCAAGGCATAAAAATAACTTTGATTATCGGAATGTGTAAATTTGACGGAATAAGCATATCCGTTCATGAGGGATTTAAAAATCTTATGAGAGAAGCCTTGCCGAATAATTCTCAATTTTGCTGTCAATACATTTTTAATGCAGCACCTGTACATTCAAAATTATTTTTATGGGAGAAGAATGGCGAACCATTTTCAGCATTTATGGGTTCTGCAAATTATACACAGGCAGCATTTTCGCCGCTTAGAAGAGAAATTATGACAGAATGCGATCCTTTAGAAGCAAATGATTATTTTAATGAAATAGAGCCTGATTCTATATATTGCACCCATGCAGAAATCGAGGACTATGTAACGCTCTGCCCATCTCATCCAATATTAAATGCAGAAGAAGAGCCTTTAGTGTTAGTTCGCGGTGCAGGCGTATCATCAGTAACGCTTTCATTTTTAACAAGAAGCGGTGAAGTTGGTAGCCGTTCTGGTCTTAACTGGGGACAGCGAGACGGCAGAGAACCGAATCAAGCATATATACCATTGCCGTCAAGAATTGCAAGAACAAACTTTTTTCCTCTCAACAGAAACCATTTTTCGGTACTCACTGATGACGGAAAGCAGTTAATTTTACGCGTAGAACAGCAAAACAATAAAGCAATTACTACTCCGTTGAACAATTCTTTATTAGGCGAATACTTTAGAAACAGATTGGGGCTGGCAAACGGATCTCTCATATCAACAGCTGATTTAGAAAGGTATGGAAGAACGAATGTAACTTTTTATAAGTTAGATGACGAACAGTATTTTATGGATTTTTCTGTCCAAAGATAGGAGGAAAACTTATGATAAACTATTGGTGGGTAACGCGTCCTAAGAGACGCTTAAACTCTGTTCCTGAGGTTTTAGCAGCATTGGCTGAAATATCATTAAACGAAGAATGGCAGGGACAAAAAGGAACACATCTTGATTTTGAAGAAGCCTTAGAAGAAGCAAATTTAAAAAGAAAGGGAGACCGGCGGGATCAAACCGGAGGCGGAGCCCGTACATACAAGGCATGGATTTCAAGTTTGGGGTTAATTTTTATTCAGGAATCAACAAAAAAATTAAAACTCACGCTTGCAGGCGAAGCTATTATGAATGGTGAGTCACCTGTTGAAATAATAAAAAACCAAATATTAAAATATCAGTTTCCATCTTCATTTTCAATCAGCAGAAATGTTAATGTTTCACGGCGCTTTAAAATAAGACCGTTTAGGTTTTTGCTTCGCCTTTTAAATGATGGCGATATAGAATATCTTAACGAAGATGAAATTGCCAAAATTGTAATTGTGGAGGCTGAAAACGAAACAGAAATTTGTTATAAAACCATCAAAGAAAAAATATTGCTTTACAGAGATAAAGGTGATGAATGTCTTTCAAAAGATTTTTTTGAACAATATGCCCCAAGCAGCGGCAAAGTTAACCAAGAACATCCGTTCAGCCATTTGCTGGATATAGCAAACACCATAGTAAATTGGCTTGAATATACACAACTTGCAAAGCGTAGCGAGGATAAATCAATAAGAATTATTGAAGATAAACGGAATGAAGTAAATGCCGCATTATCTACTGTTCCTGCATTTATTGACCGCTGTGAACAACATGAATATTTTCAAAGGAAATATGGGTTAGACCCCAAACATAGGAAAGATACAAGGAATCTATCTGAAACTAAAGCAATAACAGCTAAAATGATTGCTGAACAAAAAATTAAACAGGCATTCATTACAGAATCATTGAAAACACCGATTAGTAAAATAACAGATTTTCTGATCGAAAAAATTTCCGTTCAAACAGGATTTACAGAAGAAACAGTTGAAGAATGCTTGCTTAAATTATATCCGCATGGTGCTATAGGAGCTTTTATGACAGAATATTTTGAAATGGCATTTAAGGGTCGTGACGAGGCGGCAGAGTTTGAAAAAGCGACCGTTGAATTATTCAAAAATGTTTTCGGATTTGATGCAAAACATGTAGGCCCGATAGGCCTTACACCTGATGTGCTTGTTCTGTCAGATAGTGATGGATACTGCGGAATAATTGATAACAAGGCTTACAGCAAATATACTATAAGCAATGCCCATCATAATAGAATGGTTTATAATTATATTGGCAATTTGAACAATTACTACAGCGGTAAACTTCCGCTCGCATTTTTTTCATATATTGCCGGAGGCTTTGGGAAAAATATAAATAATCAGATACGGGAAATTGTTAATGAAACTTCTGTAAATGGGAGCGCAATAAGTGTTTCAAACATGATACAATTAGTTGAAAACTATAATACAGTGGATTATAACCATACAAAAATACGCAGTATTTTTTCTTTAAACAGGCAAATTTTAATGTCTGACTTATAAGGAGGAAGATGTTCCAATGGATAATCATTCTCCGAAAGTCAGAAGTTATAATATGTCGCAAATAAAAAGCACTAACACTAAGCCGGAAGAAATGGTAAGAAAGTATCTATTTTCAAGGGGTTTACGGTATCGAAAAAATGTGAAAACACTTCCGGGCAAACCGGATATTGTTCTGGCGAAATATAAGACGATTATTTTTGTAAATGGGTGTTTTTGGCACGGTCATAACGGCTGTAAATATTTTGTTATGCCAAAGTCTAACACGGATTATTGGAGAGAAAAAATCAAAAAAAATATTGAGAGAGATAGAAAAAATTATAATAATTTAAGTGAATCAGGTTGGAATGTTATTACTGTATGGGAATGCCAGCTAAAGAAAAGTATGTGTAAAAATACACTTGAATACCTGTATTATAATATTATCCGAAATATCAAGGAATAATTTTGACATTTATATTTTTTGCCTTATAAAATTTTAGCCGTATGAGCGAATTAGTAAACAGCAAGGGCATTGCCTGTGCTTTGCACACTGTTGACAAATTCACTTTATACGGCTTTTTAGGTAATTAGGGCAAAAGGACTTTGTGCACATCATAAATCGTGCATTTTTTTATCTGAACATTAGAACCCCATTTTGAGGTTTTTAATGGTTTTATATTACCTCGTTGATTTTGAGCCTAAAAAACCGTATAAAATAAGGCTTTTTCGACCTCTAAATGCTCACATATATGTGTAGAATATATAGAAATTCTTGCATAACGAAAATCGGCATACCACCTTAAAAAGTGGCATGCCGATTTTTTGCAATTCCGTTTGGCAGTCTGTCAGCTATGATTACTGTTTTATCAATGACTGCCGAAAGCCGCTCTTTTTTGTATGCTTTTTGCGCAGAAAAACACCGCGGTTTTTAAATACCGCAGTGTTTTCGGTGGTGTTTCGCTTTCTTTTGCGTTGCACAGCCAAGCTGCCCCAATGCCTTTAAGGAGGGATAAAGAAAGCGAATATTGAAGAATGGTAATTAGAAAATTGCTGTTTTTGCCGGCATTTGAAATTAAGGTTTGCAGCCTTAAGTTTTGGAAATTTAACCCATATATGCCGTGTATTTTAAAACTTTTCTATTCGGCAGCGCTTTCCGATTCCGCATTGTCTGCGTTTTGCTCATTGTCAGAATTTTCTGCGCCGTCCGCATTTTTTGCTTCGGCAGCGTCCTCCTGCCAATCCTTATAATATTTGTCTATAAGGCGCATTGTTTCGGTGCAGCTTTCGTAAACCGGAACACGGGTGTAAACGTATCTTGTGCTGCTGCTAACAATCGCCGGGTCCGAAACGAGAATTTCATATTCTATGCAGCATACCGCCTTTTTGTTTGCAAAATCCTCGGACGTAACGCTCTTTATATCGGACGCATATGCCGTCAGAAGCTTTTCAATCTGCTCTCTTGTGCCTATGTTAAAGTTTTCGTTTGTGGTGTTAAGATTTACATATGCCCAATTAACTTTCTTTATCTGAGATGAATCGGGCACAAGCGTAGCTTTAAATTCTTCACTTTCAAATATCGCCGCCGCAAAGTTTTTGTAATCCTCTGTCGGAACAAGCACACATCTTGAAATTCCAAGTTTTTTATACTTGTCGGTTTGGAATTTAATATTCTTTAATCCGTCGTCGCTCGTCCAGCCCCTGTTGTATGCCGGCTCGCCGCTCTTCATAAGAAGAATTGATTTTTCAATTATCCTCTTGTCAGTAAAGGTGTATTCGTTCTGCGTCACAAGACCGTCGGAGAACTCGAGCGGAACAGTAACCGTTATGCTGTTTGTCTTTCGTGCGTCGGGAACGTGGTTGTTAAGATTTAAAACATCAAATTTAAATGCGCACACAATTGCGGTTATAACCAAAAGCACCGCACCAAGGCTTAATTTGTTTGCAAACATATTTTTGATGTTTTTGTCGAAAATGGCTTGCAGCACGGCAAAAATTATGATTGCCGCAATGATATACATAATGTATGAAATGCCGAAGCTTCCGCCGGCAGCCGTTCCGGTAAGAACGCCTGCGCCCATTGCAAGAAATACGGTTATGTAATATTTCAAAAACTTGTTAACGCCGTCAAACGCAAAGAATTTGTTTGAATTTTCGCTTTTGCGTTTTGAATATACAACCGCCGAAACCGCAAGCAGTATCAAAGACGTTATAACAAGATATGCCGAAAATCCCCACGTAAGACCGGCTGACGAATCCGTTGCCGAGGCAACCTTCCAGAACGGAAAGATAAAATCAAGCTCACGGCTGAACAGCGTTTCAATGCCGTAGGATTTAAGATAAACCGACACAAGCCCTGCCGCAACAAGTTTTGTTACGGGGTAGAGCAAAAACAGAAACGCCGACGAGATAAAAAGAGAAAATATTCCCGACGAAACCGTTTGTGCCAAAACCATAACGCTGTAGCAAAAAAGAGTTGACAATACGCAGTATGCCGCAACGGCAGCAAACTCTTTGCGAGGCACGATATAATCCACGCCGATAATTTTTGCGCAGAGCATATTTATCAGCGAAACCAGTATAATCGGCACAACCAGACCGATAAGACCCGATATGTATTTTGTTATTATTATGTTTGCCCTTGTGTACGGCATTGAATGAACAAAAATAACCGAGCTTTGCTTATAAAGGTAGTTAAACTGCAAAATCACAAATATAAACGCCGCTGTGAAGGTGAGTATCATCACAAACGGATTTGCAATTTCAAGAAGATTTGCGCACGTTCCTAAGGCATATGCGTTTTCTTTTACGTTTTCAAGGTAGTTTGAATAGCACAAAAGCGCAGGAAGCAGCGTGCAGAGCAGCAGCGCAACCGTATAAAGAATTATTATATGCTTGTTTTGTTTTAAATCTTCCAAGGCAAGCTTTGGGTTAAATAAGGACTTTTGACGCATCATAGCCCGTAACCTCCATTTCGTAAATAAATATATCCTCGAGCGAAATATCTATAACATCAGTAAGAATGGGGTTTTTCGCTTCGATTCTTTTCAAAATATTGTCAAGGCGGCCCCTCACCACAAGCTCCATAATGCTTTTTCGCACCGTGGATTTCATGATGTCAATGTCATTTAGCGCCGAAACGTCAATCATAGGCCTGAACGCAACCTGAATTTTGTGAATGTTTTCTTTTATTTCGTCAAGATTTTTTTCTATTATAATTTTGTTTTGGTGCAGAATACCGATTACGTCGCAGAAATTTTCAAGCTCGTTTAAGTTGTGCGACGATATAATAACCGTCATTCCCCTTTCGGTAACCTCTTTTATGATAATTCTTTTTACAAGCTGCCTTATAACCGGGTCAAGCCCGTCAAAGCTTTCGTCGCAAAGAAGAATTTCGGGATTTCTCGAAAGCGCCATAATAATTGCCGACTGCCGTTTCATACCCTTTGAAAAGGTGTTGAGCCTTTTGTTTATGTCCAGCGGAAACAGCGAAGACACCTCTATAAACTTTTCGTACGAAAACGAAGGATAAGCCTTTTTGTAATACTTTGCCATATCCGCCATAGTGTATGAATTAAAGAAAAACGGCTCGTCGCTTATGTATGCGATTTTGTCCTTTAACAAAACGTTTTTCGATAAATCCTCGCCGCTTATGAAAACCTTTCCGCCTTCGGGAGAATATATGCCCGATATTGTGTTTAAAAGCGTAGATTTTCCTGCTCCGTTCGTGCCTATAAGACCGTATATGCTGCCTTTTTTTATGTTTGACGTAATGCAGTCGAGAATTAGATTTCCGTCAAACTTTTTTGTTAAGTTTTCTACTGCTATCATTTTTCATCCTCCTTATAAAAAGAGTCAACCCTGTCCGACACGTTTTTCTTGTCCTCGCCAAGATTTTTAAGCTTTTCCAAAGCCTTTTCAAGCTCAAAATATGCGTCGGTAATTTTTCTTTGCCTCAAAACGTTGACATCACCTGTAACAAACCTTCCTTTTCCGCTTACCGAATAGGTAACTCCTATCTGCTCAAGATAGGCATACGCCTTCTGAACGGTGTTAGGATTGATTGCCAGGCTTGTTGCAAGCTCACGCACCGAAGGAAGGCTTTCGTTCGGCTCGATAAGTCCGCTCAGCACCAACTGCTCAATTTTTGTTATCAGCTGTTCGTAAATCGGCGCCGAATTGTTTAAGCTTATACCCAACATTGTATCACCCCTTACTATTGTGTACTATTGTGCATTAGTACACTGTGGTTACATCATAACTCATATTTTTTTGTTTGTCAATACCTTTTTTAAAATTTTTTCAAAAAACAGCACTTTTTTGCAAAAGCGCACGCCTTATCTACAAAAAATACCCTTGAAATAAGCAAAAAGTTATGGTACAATATGGTTGTAAAATATATATACAGCAAACATATGGGGGCTAAATAATATGGATTATATAAGCGAAAAAATAAAAACGCCGGTTGCAAAAAAATGTGACGTTCTGGTTGCGGGAGGCGGATTTGCCGGAATAAGCGCAGCGCTTGCGGCGGCAAGAGCGGGCGCAAAAACAATTCTTCTTGAAAAGCAGTTTATGCTCGGAGGGCTTGGCACGTGCGGTCTTGTAACAATTTTTCTTCCGATTTGCGACGGCTGCGGAAATCAGGTGAGCTTCGGCATTGCGGAAGAGCTTTTAAGGCTTTCGATAACGCACGGCGCAGACGCAAAATATCCCAAACCGTGGCTTGAAGGCGGAAGCAGAGAGGAAAAGGAAAAAACACGTTTTCAGGTGCAGTATAATCCGTATTTGTTCGCAATTCTTGCAGAAAAACTCCTTTTAAAAGAAGGCGTTGAAATTATGTACGGCACATCCGTGTGCGCCGCAGAAACGGAAGATAAAAAAATTAAAGATATTATAATAGAAAATAAATCGGGCAGAAGCGCAATAGAGGTAAAAAGCGTTATCGACTGTACCGGCGACGCCGACGTTGCGCATCTTGCCGGCGCAGAGTGCGCTCTTTACAGCGAAAAGAACATTCTGGCTGCCTGGTATTACTGGGCTGATAAAAACAGCAATTTCAACCTTAAAATAAGAGGCGCCGCAGATGATGCGGAAAATCCTGTCGAAAAGCTTATCGACAGAACGTTTGAGGCGGTTGAAAATGACGAAATCTGCGAAATGGTAACTCTTTCGCACAGCTCGATTTACTCTGATTTTATCAAACACAGAGAAAAAGACGAAAGCTATATTATAAATTCCATGGCAACAATTCCGCAAGTGAGAATGACAAGAAGAATTGTCGGCAAATACGATATCGAGCTTTCGGATGACCACAAAAAATTTGACGACAGCGTGGGTATGTTTTCAAGCTGGAGAAAGAAGGGCCCGGTTTTTGAAATTCCGTTCCGTTCGCTCTGCACAAAGGACGTTAAAAACCTTCTTGCGGCAGGCAGATGCTTTGGCGTAAAGGACGATTTGTGGGATTTGTCAAGGGTTATTCCCGTTTGCGCCGTAAGCGGCGAGGCGGCAGGAAATGCGGCGGCTATGTCGGACGATTTTGATACTCTTGACGTTGCAAGGCTTCAGAAAAAACTTGCCGAAAACGGCGTTAAACTCCATTTCGGCGACTGATAAACAAAAAAAGCCGTAAGCCACAGCCCCGTAAGGAAGCATTGGTTTTAAAATCCGTATTTTATACTTCGTCAAAAAGACACCGTATGTTAAGTAATACGGTGTCTTTTTTCTTGTCTGAAGCTTAAACGGCTTTTTGCAAAATCTGCGGATTTTAAAACATATCCATAACGTTGTCTATAACGTCGCCCACAGCCTTAAACATTTCTCTTTTTTTCTTGGACATCTTTGCGTGTTGTCTGTCCTTTATCGGGTCGGCAAGCATTCCTGCCGCAGCGCCCAGCAGCGCACCTGTTATAAGTCCGCACGAAAAACCCTTCATCATTTAAAAATCACTCCTTTTTTTGATATTATTATTTTCGGTTTTTATAAAAATTAAACATAAAATTTTTTAAAATTCATAAGATTTAAAGCGCATAATTTTTTAAAAAGGCGGGATTTTTATGTTCAGAGCGTCCGATTTTAAATGCAGAGAGGTTATAAATCTTGTGTCGGGAGAGCGGCTCGGATATGTGTGCGACCTTGAAATAGACGAATGTACCGGGCAGATTTTAAAAATTGTTGTACCGGGAAGGTGCAAATGCTCGCTTTTTTCACGCAATGAAAAAATTTGTATTCCCTGGTGCTGCATAAGCAAAATCAGCTGCGACATAATTCTTGTTAAGATGCCTTTGTAATGTTATTATGATATAATTATGATGTTATTATAATTTATGTTTAATATCTCAAATCACTCTGTTTTGCAAAGCCTTAAACCGGTGCATTTTGCATAATTTTCAAAAATTATGCCGAAAGGGTTGACAAAGCAAGCGAAAATATCTTACAATAAAGAGTGGCAATATATTTTAAGGAAGTGGTTAAATGCTTACCAGAGCACCGAAGGGTACAAACGATATTCTTCCCGAAAAATCACATATATGGCAGTATATAGAAAAAGAAATTTTAAAAATCTGCAAAGAATATAATTTCAAAGAAATACGCACGCCAGTTTTTGAGCATACAGAGCTTTTTGAAAGAGGCGTGGGCGATACGACCGACGTTGTTGAAAAAGAAATGTATACGTTTGAGGACAAGGGCGGCAGAAGCATTACGCTAAGACCCGAAGGAACGTCGCCCGTTTCGAGAAGCTATATCGAAAACGGACTTTTCAACACTCCTCAGCCGTCAAAGCTTTTTTACAACATAACCTGCTACAGATACGAAAAAAATCAGGCAGGCAGATACCGTGAATTTCATCAGTTCGGCGCAGAAGTTATAGGCAGCGGCAGCGCAAGCGTTGACGCAGAGCTTATGAGCCTTGCAATGCTTTTGTATAAAAGGCTGGGGCTTAAAAATTTAAAGCTTAACATAAACAGTATAGGATGTCCCAAATGCCGCAAAGAATACAACGAAAAACTGAGGCAGTATTTAAAGCCCGAGTATGATAAGCTTTGCGATACCTGCAAAAGCAGATTTGAAAAAAATCCTATGCGTATTCTCGATTGCAAGTCGAAGGTGTGCAAGGAAATTGCAAAGGGGGCGCCCGTCCTTTTGGACTGCATCTGCGACGAGTGCAGAGAGCATTTTAACGAGGTTAAAAGTGCGCTTTCGAGTATGGGCATTGAGTATTTTATCGACCCGTATATCGTAAGAGGGCTTGACTATTATACAAAAACCGTTTTTGAAATAATTGCGGACAACAAAAATTCAAACAGCACAATCTGCGGCGGCGGACGCTACGACGGTCTTGTTGAACAGCTCGGATATTCGCCTACGCCCGCAAGCGGTTTTGCGCTGGGCATAGAAAGGCTTATTCTTACAATGGAGGAGCAGGGCATAAAATTCCCCGACGAGGATAAAACGGATATTTTTATCGGCTCTTTCGGCGAAAATTCAAAAATGTTTGCGCAGTCGCTTGCGTTCAGGCTGAGGGATATGGGTGTAAAATGCGAAATCGACCACCTTGACAGAAGCGTCAAGGCGCAGATGAAATTCGCAAACAAGATAGGCGCAAAAAACGCCGTTATAATAGGCGATAACGAAATAAACGAAAAGAAAGTCAAAATTAAAAATATGGAAACGGGCAATGAAACCGAGTGTTGTCTTGACGCAGAAAGCATAAAGAACGTGCTCTAATACAAATGACAAGGGAGATTTATAAAAATGTTTGAAAATTTAAAGGGCTTAAAAAGGACAGACAAGTGCGCAGAGCTGTCGGCAAAGGATATCGGACGTGAGGTTACCGTTATGGGTTTTGCCGATTCGGAAAGAAACCTCGGCGGACTTCTGTTTATAAACTTAAGGGATATTTCGGGTGTTGTTCAGCTGTTTTTTGACACCGCAAACGAAGAGCTTGTTAAAAAAGCGTCAACCGTGAGAAATGAGTTTGTGCTTGCCGCAAGAGGCGTTGTGTGCGCAAGGGGCGAGGGCGCTGTAAACAAAAATATGCCCACGGGCGAAATTGAAATCAACGTTTGCGAGCTTCGCATTTTGAACAAGGCTAAAACGCCGCCGTTTTATATTGTTGAAAACAGCGACGTTAAAGAGGAGCTTCGTTTAAAATACAGATATCTCGACCTTCGCAGACCCGATATGCAAAGAAAGCTTATTTTAAGGCATAAGGTTGCCAAAATTGCACGCGACTTTTTTGACGAAAACGGATTTTTGGAAATTGAAACTCCTATGCTTAACAAAAGCACTCCCGAGGGCGCAAGGGATTATCTTGTGCCGAGCAGGGTGAAAAACGGATGCTTTTATGCGCTGCCGCAATCTCCGCAGCTTTACAAGCAGCTTCTTATGCTGTCGGGTATGGACAGATATTTTCAGATTGCAAGGTGCTTCAGGGACGAGGATTTGAGGGCGGACAGACAGCCCGAGTTTACGCAGATTGACATTGAAATGTCGTTTGTTGAGCAGGATGACGTTATGAGCGTCAACGAAAAGTTTATTGCGCGTGTGTTTAAAGAAATTCTTAACGTTGAGGTTAAAACGCCGTTTTTGCGTATGCCGTATTCCGAGGCAATGTCACGCTACGGCTCGGATAAGCCCGACATACGTTTTGGTATGGAGCTTACCGATATTTCAGACCTTGTTGCGGACTGCGGATTCAAGGTGTTTTCCGACGCTGTTGCAAACGGCGGCAGCGTGCGTCTTATAAACGCAAAAAATCTTGCGGATAAAATGTCGAGAAAAAATATAGATTCTTTGGGCGAATTTGCAAAAACCTACAAGGCAAAGGGGCTTGCGTGGGCAAAATATACCGACGAGGGAGTACAGTCGCCCATTGCAAAGTTCTTTGACGAGGCTGATTTTGCAAAAATCCTTGAAAGGGCAAATTGCGAAAAGAACGACGTTTTGCTTTTTGTTGCCGATAAAAACAAGGTTGTTTTCGATACCCTCGGCGCTTTGAGATGCGAGGTTGCAAAGCGTTACGGTCTTATTGACGAAAATAAATTCAACCTTTTGTGGGTTACCGATTTTCCGCTTCTCGAATACAGCGAGGAGGAGGAAAGATATGTTGCTATGCACCATCCGTTCACATCCCCGGCGGACGAGGATATTGAGAAGCTCGATACCGAGCCGCAAAACGTCAGGGCGAAAGCTTACGACATAATTTTAAACGGTGTTGAGCTCGGCGGCGGAAGCATCAGAATATACAACAGCGATTTGCAGGAAAAAATGTTTGAGGTGCTGGGTCTTACAAAAGAAGAGGCGCAGAGCAAATTCGGATTTTTGGTTGAAGCGTTCAAATACGGCGCACCCCCTCACGGCGGTATGGCTTACGGCTTTGACAGGTTTGTTATGCTTCTTACAAAGAGCGACAGCATAAGGGACGTTATTGCATTTCCGAAGGTGCAGAACGCCTCGGAGCTTATGACGAACGCACCCGACGTTGTGGACGAAAAACAGCTTAAGGAGCTTGGCATAGAGCTTGCAAAAAAGAGCGAAGAAAATTAAATATATAATTTGCGGGCGCAGGATTGGGCTAATCTTGCGCCCTTTTGTGTTTACAAATTAGTAACATTTTATTTATAAATGTGTGGTAGAATGACTTTAAAAAAGCAAAAAAGTTTTGAAAGGAACTTTGAAAATGATAGAAATTAAAAATCTTTTTAAGCTGTACGGCTCAAAAAGGGCTGTAGACAATATATCGCTTAAAATTGAAAAAGGCGAGATTGTGGGCTTTTTGGGCCCTAACGGCGCAGGCAAAACCACTACTATGAATATTATCACCGGCTACATATCGGCAACGCTCGGAACGGTTATTGTAGACGGTATCGATATTTCAAAAAATCCTTACGAGGCAAAGAAAAAAATAGGATACCTTCCCGAAAAACCGCCGCTTTATCTTGATATGACGGTTTCGGAGTATCTTGATTTTGTGTACGATATAAAGGGCGTAAAACTCCCCAAAAAAGAGCATCTGGACGAAATTATGCAGCTTGTAAAAATTGACGACGTTAAAAACCGTCTTATAAAAAATCTGTCAAAGGGATATAAGCAAAGGGTGGGCATTGCCCAGGCGCTTGTGGGCGACCCCGAAATTCTTATTCTGGATGAGCCTACGGTTGGTCTTGACCCCAAGCAGATTAAAGAAATAAGAGGGGTTATTGCAAAGCTCGGAAAAGACAGAACGGTTATTGTAAGCTCGCATATTCTTGCCGAAATCGAGGCTATCTGCAAAAAGGTGATTATCATAAATCAGGGCAAGCTTATGGCGCAGGGCACAAAAGAAGAGCTTTCCGAAAAGCTTTCGGCGGCAAATACGCTTTCGGTAAGGGTTATGGGAAATTTAACCGAAATAAAACAAAAGCTTCTTGAAATTGACGGAATTATAAGCGCAGAGCCTGTTGCAAGCGCAGAAAACGGCGCATACGATTTTAAAGTTACCTTCGACGACGGAAGGGATATCAGAAAAGATATGTTCTTTGCCCTGTCCGAGGCGGATATGCCCATTTTGGAGCTCAGGTCGAACAAGCTTACGCTTGAGCAGATTTTCTTAAAGCTTACAAGCGAAGAAGCGCTCCTGGCATTGCAGAAAAAGCAGGATTTAAAGCGTGAAAAGGCTATAAAGGCAATGGAGGACGCAAAAATGGATACCGAAAACGAAGATAACAAAGAAGAAAAAATTTTAAACGAAGGGGAGGAAGAAAAAGATGACAGCAATATTAAAGCGTGAGCTTAAAGAGTATTTTTACACGCCGATAGGATATGTGTTTATCGGATTTTTCATTTTCCTCACCTCGTGGATTTTTACATACACAAACATTTTCTCGGCAAGCGGCGATTTGTCGTCGCTTTTCGGAAATCTTACAATAGTGTTTATGTTTTTGGTGCCGATACTTACAATGCGGCTTATTTCGGAAGAAAAAAACACAAAAACAGACCAGCTTCTTTTGACGGCGCCGATAAGCACAACAAAAATAGTTCTGGGAAAGGTTTTTGCAGCCTTTTCGGTATTTTTGCTCTCGCTTTTGCTTTCGCTTGTTTATCCCGTTATAATTTCAATTTATTCAAAACCGGCAGTCAGCGAAATTGCAGCGGTTTACATTGGTTTTTTCCTTATGGGAATTTCGTATATTTCAATCGGAGTGTTTATCTCATCACTTACCGAAAATCAAATTATTTCTGCGGTTTCAACCTTTGTAATCCTCTTTGTTTTAAATCTTGCGGATATGCTTACAACCGTTGTTACAAATCCGTTTCTCAAAAGCGTTATTTCATACCTTTCAGTCACAACACGGTACACCGATTTTACAAACGCAATTGTGCGCATAGATTCGGTAATCTACTACCTGAGCGTATCTGCGCTGTTTATATTCCTTACCGGGTATCAGATAGAAAAACGCAGATTTAAAAAGTAGAAAACAAAAAAGGAGATGCGAAGGCTTTATGAAAAACGACAGGGTTAATCAGAAAATAACTGCTTCGGCGGTTGCCGTTTTTGTTATAGCGGCAATTATAGCGCTTAACGCTCTTGCGGCGGTTATAGCGTCAAAAACCGATTTTACCATAGATATGACAAGCGACAAGGTTTTGGAATTTTCGCCTCTCACCGAGGAGGTTATAAAAAACCTTAAAGACGACGTGAAAATTATTTCCATAATTCCCGAAAGTTTTAACGACAGCTACGGGGTTATGTCGTCGCTGAGAATGATTTTGAAAAAATACGATACAGAGTCGGACAAAATTACATATAAGGTTGAGGATACGTCCAAAAACCCCGCATTTACGCAGAAATACAAGCTTGCGGACGGCTCGGCAATAGCCTCGGACTACTATCTTTTTGTTGAAAACAGCTCGGATTACAGGGTTGTTGACTTAAACGATATGGTGTCAATGAGCGACAAATACACATTTTTGAGTGCGGAGCAGAAAATCACCTCTGCAATCGAAAGCCTTACAAGCGGCAAAAACACAAAAATTTACTATACCGAAAATCACGGCGAAAAAATGGGCCTTTACAATTCGGGCGACTTTAACGTGGGAGACTATATGCAAAAGGTTTTTGCGGACGAATATTTTTCGTATGAAAGCGTTAATCTTTTAAATTCAGCCGTTCCCGAGGACGCTTCGCTTCTTATGGTGCTCGCGCCGCAGTCCGATTTTTCAAAGGAAGAAATTGAAAATCTTGATTTGTATTTGAAATCGGGAAAAAGTATGATGTTTTTGCCCGACGCAAAGCTCGGAATATCAAACACTCCCGAGCTTATGGCGTATTTTGCCGAGCGCGGCGTGCAGTATAAAAACGGCATTGCAGCAGACGAAAATTCGGATAATTATTTCAGCCAAAACCCGTTTTATCTTATCGCAACAAAGGCGGATTTTGCCCTCAACAATAACTTTGTTTCGCAAACTGCAAGAATTGCCGCTCCTTTGTCGCTGGCAATAAATATCAGCAACGAAAACTATGCGCAGCCTTTGCTCACAACCTCGGACAAGGGCTTTATGACGGATATAGAAAGCGGCGAAACCGCTGAAAAAAGCAGGCAGAACGTTGCGGTTATAAGCGAAATCGGCGACAGGGGCAAGGTTATGTTTTTCGGCAGCAGCGATATTCTGTCGGCATATTATATGGACGGCTCGGGCTTTGCAAACAAGGATTTTATGAAAAATTCAATAAAATACCTTGCCGAAAACGGCGGTGTAATTTCAATCGGGCCTAAGGATTTATCTCCTGTATACCTCGACATTCCGGCGTCTGCGGCAAAAATAATAATTGCCGTGACGGTTGTTGTTTTGCCGCTCTTAATACTTGCGGCAGGATTTTTGGTATGGCGCAAAAGGAGGAGCTTATGATAACAAGCAAAAAAACGCTTATCGCCCTTATTGCGCTTGTGCTTGTCTTGTGCGCAGGAATATTTTTTGCATTAAAATACACAAAGCCCGATACCGATACGGAGGATAACGGCAGCGACAGCATTGTTACGGCGTTTGAAAAGGATATATCGCTTCTCGATTCTGTTACCGTTACAAACGAAGGCGGCGAATATACCCTTGCGAAAACGGGCGGCGAAACCTATGAGGCGAACGGAAACAGCGAAATAATTTTGAAAAACAGCAGAGTTAAATTTTTGTTTGAGCAGATTTCAAACATCACGGCGGAAAGTCTGGCGGAGGAAAATGCAGAGGATTTGTCAAAATACAGCCTTGACAAGCCCTCATCAGCGGCGACTGCGCACTTTTCGGACGGCGACGTAACCTTTAAGGTGGGCGGTCAGACATCCAAAGGCTCTTACTTTTTTGCGGTTGACAATTCCGTTTATATTGTCAGCACGTCTTTTGCGTCGCTGTTTTCAAACGAGCTTTCGTATTACAGGGAAACGAGCATTTTAAACGTTTCGGCGGACGATTTGACCTGCATTTCGTTTGCGGGCGAGAACGATACGGTCACTCTTAAAAAAGAGGGCGGCGATTGGAAAATGACTGCGCCGCTGAATACCGACGCATATATCGGCTCGGTGTCGGAGCACGTCCTTACAAAAATAGGCAGCCTTTCGGTAACCGAATTTATCGAGGATAACGCAAGCGATTTGTCAAAATACGGATTTTCAAAATACGTTTATTTTGAAGATTCAAAAGGCGCAAAGCAAAAGATTTTTGTGGGAAACAAGTCGGGCGACGGATATTTTATTATGTGCGAAGACTCAAAAAGCGTGTATACGGCGCCAATGGATTCGCTCTCATTTATAAGCCTTAAGGCAATAAACTTTACCGACGGATTTGTGTGCCTTACAAATATCAAGGATATAACCGGCGTTGACGTTTATGACGCCAAAACGGGCGGAAAATATACGTTTTCCATAATAAGAAACGGCGATAATGAAACCTACAGTGCAAATTCGGCTGAGGTTACAAAAGAAAAATTTACCGATGTATATCAAAAAATTATCGGAATAACGGCAAAGGATTTTGCGTACGGCTTAAACGGCAAGGATAAGGTGTGCGAAATTGTTTATCATATGAACGACAAAACGGATATTACGGTTGAATTTTTTGATTACGAAAGCCGTAAATGTATTGCAAACGTCACGGGCGGCAAAAGCTTTATCGCTTTGTCGGGCGACGTTGAGGATATGCTTGCGGCGGTTAAAAAATAGGCGCATTTTGCGAATACAAAAGAAGGATTGAGAAAATTTTATGAAAAGAGTTTTAAGTATTATTGCGGCGTTTGCTGTTCTTTTTGCTTCCCTGCAGGCTTTGGCGGCTGAGGATGAAATCAGCGTATATGCCGGCGGTATCGGTGAGGCGGAAATTCTTACCGACGCAGATAAGTTCAGTCTTGAAAATACCGACGGCGTAACGGCGCTTGTTGCGTGTTTTTATGATTTTGCCGACCACACAATATCGCTTCTTTCGGATGTTATAAACAAAGAAGTGCTTATGGACAAAATTTACCGTATAGATTTTAAAAGCGCCGCTGCGGCACAGGACGCATACGTAATTTTAAAATCGCATCCGAACGTTA
This sequence comes from uncultured Clostridia bacterium, assembly GCA_934500875.1. Taxonomy (GTDB): domain Bacteria; phylum Bacillota; class Clostridia; order UMGS1810; family UMGS1810; genus Qingrenia. The sequence goes on from CAKSTL010000005.1 coordinate 44,668, forward strand.
AAACGGTTGACTATGACAGAGAAATTAAGTTTGACACCGATGACCCCGATATTTCGGAGGATTTTTCGTCCGCCGCTCCTATGGAGAATACGGACGGAGATTATCCTTACAACGATTATGATTTGTACGGCGGCAAAAACTGGTATCTTGACGATATAAATGCGCCCAAAGCTTGGGAGGCAATGAAAGAATACGACAATGTTTATCAAAACAGCGCCTGCGTTGCGGTTATTGACAGCGGAATAGACACAAATAACCCCGACCTCAAAAACCGTATTCTTACCGACGGTGACGGCAATATGATAGGCTACAACCTTCTTTCTAATTATTCGGCAAGCTTTGAGGATGATTATTCATTAAAAAATACCTATCACGGCACACGTGTTTCGTCCGTCATTGCGGCAGAGGCAAACAACGGTGTGGGAATTTGCGGTGTTGCGGGCGAATTTAATGTTAAAATTCTTCCGATAAAGGTGTTTAATTCCACAGGCGACGGCGCTACCGCCTCGGTTTTGATAAAAGCTGTCAACAAGGCAGTTGAAAACAACGTCGACGTAATAAATATGTCAATCGGAAGCGTGCTTCCCATTGACACTGCCAACAAGGTTGAAACTATGCAGGAGGCTATAAATGCCGCTGTCAATGCGGGCTGCGTTGTGGTTGCGGCGGCAGGAAATCACTATTCGAATCAGCTTATGTACCCTGCAAGCTACGATAACGTAATTTCGGTTGCGGCGTATGACACAAACAGAAACAGGTCGGTTTTTTCGCAGTATAACGAATATATTGACGTATCGGCACCGGGCGAGAGTATGGCTCTTCTTTTGCACAGCGACGGCGGAATTATTACCGATTCTACGGTTAATAAAAAGTCGGCGGGAACGTCGTTTTCCGCTCCCATTGTGTCGGCAGCGGCGGCGCTTTTAAGAATTGCAAATCCCGATATCACGCCTACCGAAATTGCAAATATCATCAAAAACAGGGCGGACGATTTGGGCAGAGAAGGTTACGATACCTTCTACGGCTTCGGAGCAGTAAACCTTGAAAAAACGGTAAAGAGCGCTTACGACGGCTTTGTTGAAATAAAAAGTCTTGAATATACAAAAAATCTCAATGTCGCAGTGGGCGAAAGCAGGCAGATTGAAACGCAGATACTTCCGGCAAACGCACAAAATCCCGTTTTAAAATATAAATCGTCCGACACAAGCGTTGCAACCGTGTCAAACAACGGCGTTGTGCTCGGCGTGTCGCCCGGCGAGGCGGATATTTACATCACAACGGATTTTGACACCGAATTCTCAAAGGACGAAAAAGGCAACAGCTTTTACTGCCATGTTTTTGTAAAGCCCGATATCGTGTCCGACGGCAAAGTGAGCGTTCGGACGGGCGAAATAACCTCTCCGACGGACGTTTCAAACGGCGAATTCATATTTTATGCCGACGGGAAAATATGGAGGGCTGTAAAGGACGGCACGGACGTATCTTTATCGGCGGCGGCATCTGTAAGCAAACCGTATGAATTTTGCGAATACCTTCCCGACAGCCCGGTTTTCAAATATGCGCTTGTAAGAAAAATTGACAAAAGAATAATTTTTGCAAAAGACGCTGCCTTTACCAGTATGCGCTATTATCAGGATACCGACAGCAATCCCACATATGTTGCGGCTGCGCACAACAAAAATGAGTTCGTTGTTGTGTCGTCAACGGGAAATATTATGCATTTTACACCGCCGGAAACGGATTCGGGCAGTTTAACTCCGGTTGCCAACACAATTTATCTGGACGAAAATAAAACAAACAAGCTTTATGTAAACGATATAGCATACATATCGCACGAAAAATGCGGATTTTACGTAATGACGGGCAAAAGCGATGCGGGAGTGCAGTATATGTATATTGCCGATTTCAAAAACGGTTCGATTGACGTAAGACACGTTAACGTAAGCCTTGAAAACGGCGAAATGTACGAAAAGCTTTTGGTTGAAGGGCAGTTTGTGTATGTTCTTACGAACAAGGCGGTTTACACCATTAAAACAGGAAGAAACGGAACAAATCTTGCCACGAGCGGCTCTTTGGCAAAGTATGCCGATATAGACAGAAAACTTATTAAAGACATAAATATGATTACCGTAGGCGGCGCAAGGGTGCTTGCGGGATTTGGCGCAAACAACAATCTTTACGTTATCGGCAGGGGAGCGGAAAACTTTTCTGTAAAATCCTACGGCGGAACGCTTACAAACCTGATTGAGTTTAACGGCGGCCTTTTCAGCGTTGCGGACGGAAACCTTAATTCCGAGAAGGTAAGCTATGTTCCTGCCGAAAACAAGAGCCTTATATCTCAGCTTTGCACTTATAAGGTTAATATTCTTGACAAAAAGAAGCGCCTTGTTGAAAATTATCCTTCCGACGGCAAATTTACCGTGGAATACTATGCCGAAACCATTGACAGAATAATTTTTGAAAACGAGGGCTACGGCGAAAATTCCGCCGCACAGAACAGACTGCCTGTTTCGGTTGTTTTTGCGGTATACAATGCCGACACCGGGCTTTTGGCAGATGTAAGGGTGAATAATTTTATGCTCGATTATGCGTATGTTTCCAAAAGTCCCGAGGACAGCATAGGCTCGCTTTTAAAATGCGAAGAAACGTTTAATCTGGGAAAAGGAAATTATTATGCCAAAATTATGACGTTTAAGGGAAACAATTTTTACTGGCCGAAGAAAAACGAGTCGACCGATACGCTTGATGTTTTTGCAAAAACTTTGGGCGAATAAAAAATAAAAAGCCGCTCCTTTTTTTGCGAAGGGGCGGTTTTTGAATTGTGAGTTTTTTTACGTCCTGTAAGGTGCAGAAAATATATTTTTCGGTGCAATGCCGTCTTTATTGATAAGCGGATTTTTTATATTATCCGCACCAGGCACAAAACGGCGCAAACAACAACAAACGATATTGCAACAAACGGAAAAATGCGCTTTTTTTCTTTTTTTACAGCAAAAATTCTCATAGCGTAGCTGTTTACAATGTCCTCCGCCTGTGTGATTATGTTGGGAATTTCGGTCTTATCGGCAAAATTTTTGCCTTTTTTGTTTTTCTGCGGAACAAATCCGTCAAAATCCTGTTTGCCGCCGAACGTCATATTTTTTCCTCCCGTAAGGCATAGGAGAGTAAAAATCCGTATGCCTAAGATTTTGTTATGATAAAATAATTCCCAAATTTTTACTTGTTTATACTAATATACCCTTGCGCATATAACCGTCATATCGTCCTTCGGCTTTTGCGCCTCGTTTGCAAGCGCCGCCTTTAAAATATACGCCGAAAGCTCTTTTGCGCTGTCGCCCTCTGCCTCTTTAAGCGTCGAAATAAGCTTTTCTTCGTCCTCAAATGCGTCATAAATTCCGTCGGTAATCATAATTATAATGCTTTGGCGGTTTAAATTTTTTACGCATATTTTTTTGTCAACGTTCATAAGAATTCCTATGGGAAGCGACGAAAATTCAACCTTTTCAACGTTTTTGCCGTTTTTGATGTAGCTGTTTGCGCCGCCCACCTTTATAAAATGGGCGATTGCACGGTCTAAGTCGATTGCGCACAAATCGAGGGTTGCAAAAATTTCGGAGTTGCTCTTGAGTAGGAGCGCCGAGTTTATTATGTTAAGAGCTGCGCCTGCGTCAAAGCCGGCTTCAAAAAACCGTTTCAAAAGGCTTACCGCACTCTCGCTCATATTTGCCGCTGCTTCGCCCGAACCCATTCCGTCGCTGACGGCAACCATATGACCGCCCGAAAGCGGAACCGAAACGTATGAATCGCCGCAGATTTCCTCGCCGTCCTTCGGCATGGATGAGGCGGCTGTTTCAACCCAATATTTCATAGCCGGATAAAATTTAACCATCATATCCTTTCCGCCGCCCGAAATCTGACCCAGTCTTACCTTTTTGCACAAAACCTCCTCTGCAGAAGCGGCAATCTCTTTAACGGATGCGTCTGCGTTTGCACAAATTGTAATTTCAAATTCGCCGCTGTTTCCGCTTACCACCGCCCACACAAATTTAGGGCTTATGCCCCTTTTGCTGAGAGCGGCTTTAATTTCGCCCTGCACGGCGGCGTCAATGCCGATATCCGTTGTATCGAGCGTGTTTTTTATAATTTTGGACAAATCCTTAATCTGCATTGCTGCGGCATTTTTGCTTTCCAAAATTTTGCCCTTCCAGTATTTTGACATTGAAAAAATTTCGTACATATTGTTAAAAGAGGTGCAAAATTCCTCCTGATGTATGCAGGTTTCTTTAAGACCGTCGGGAAGCTGTTTTGTAAGAACCTTTCCGTTAAGCCTTGCAAGCGAGAACATTTTAAGCATATGCTGATATGTTGTCTGATAGTTGTTCTGCCAGCAGTTAAAACGCATTGTGCAGTCGGCGCACACCTTTTTTGAGGCGCTGTCAAAAAAGGCAATAAGGTCTTTTTTCTCCAAATCTCCGCCCAGTTTTTCGTCCGTGAAATACATATCCGCAAGGTGTTCTATAGAGCGTGACATTGCATAGATTTTTGTCTTTACAATGGTTTTGAACTGAAGTGCACGCTCGGTTTCCGAGTCGTCGGCATTTTTTAATTTTCCCGAAAACGAATATGCGCTGTCAAACATACGCTTTGGCAGAACCAGAAGAAGAAACACCGCCGCTATAATTTCGTAAATGCTTATAAGCACTTCGCCCGACGAGTTTAAAAATATTGTGATTATCGTGTTTGCAAGAATAAATCCGAGGCACACGCCGAGCCTGCCGTAATTTTTGAAAAGCCCCGCCACCATGGACGAAAACGCAAATGCGCCCACCGTTGCACTGAGGTTGAAATTGTTCATCCCGCTTGCCACGCCGCAAACCACTCCGATTGAGGCGCCCATTCCCATTTCGCCGCTCTTGTCAAAAATAAGAATTAAAAGTATGCACAGTATATTGCATATTTTAACGCCGAACAGGGGCGGAATACGTGAAGCGGCAAACACGCACACCGCAAAAAATGCGGTAAGGCAAACAAATTCGTCCTGCGAAACAATGCTTCTTTTGGTGTATTCTTTAACAATCGGCACAGCCTTGTCCATAATGAACACTCCGACAAACGCAACGAACGATTCGGTTGCGCAAAGCACAACGTCGTAGAGAAGAAGCGAATCCATATACGACGCCGCAAGTCCCGTCAAAAACAGCAGCGAAGCCGAAACAGCCGCCTTTGCGCTTGTGCGCTTTATGGGAAAAACTATGTTCAGTGCGGTGTAGATAAGAATGGGAACTATGTATTTTATGCTCATTTTCGCTCCCACCGACAAAACTGCGGACACGGCTATGGCAAGAAATTTGAAAACCGACGCTTTGCAGAGCGTGCCGCTTGCATAAAAGGATATGCAAAACGGAATATACCCTCCGAAAACGGTTGAAAACGAACATATTACGCCGAGCAGTATATTGAAAATTTCATCTTTATACGCCGAAATTTCGCTCCTGAACGGAAAATTTATCCTGATTGAGGACGGATTAAACTTTAATTTTTGCATAACTTTTCCTCCTTGGTACAGTGACTGCGCTTTTTTCTCTGTTCGTTTATTATAATTTAGAAAACGTATAGAATTATGTCAAAAAAAGGGCGAAAAATTTAAATATCTTTCGCCCCTGTTTTGCATAAAACAAGTTTGTTTTATAATTTTTAGGATTTTTTTAAAAATAAATGCAAAAAACGATAGGTTATTTTGTAAATCCGCAAAGAAAAGGCTCGGTTTTAAACGACGGCAAAATAAGCGAAATTTCATACGGCGACGCAGATATAAGGCTGATGTCGGCATTGTATTCGGATAACGGGTCGAGAATGTTTTTTACCAAAAACGATGCGTCGTCAAGGTTTTCGCCCAGAATTGTGATTTTTGAATTTTCGCTTCTCACGGTTGTAAGAATACCGCTTTTATGCCCGGTGATTTTTAAAATTTCGCACACCGCCTCTTTGTTTACCGCAAGTGTAACCGCACCTGTTATGTGCGATATGTTGAGCGAAATAATGCGGATGTTTTTTTCGGAAAGGCTGTTTATTACGGTGTATGCAAGGTGAGGTATTTTTTGCGGCGGCACAATTTCAGCCACCGCAATGTCATCTGTAACGGTGATTTTTGTTACAATCGGCGATTCCATAATTACCTCCGTCAAAAAGGGTCAAAAAAAGAACTGCCAAAATCTAAAAAGCAGTTCTCTTTTGCAAATTAATATTTTATATGTCTGTTAACGGCTTGCATTTTATATACATTTAAAATGCGGTTTTGCCGTATGCTGTAGGAGCGTTTGTGTTATATGCGTTCAAATTGATTGCATATACGCCAAAAATGTTTGTATATGCCATCGGAGCAGTTTGGCAACTACACATTCATAATGTCCTGCATATTGTAAAGCCCTGCGCCCTTGCCCGACAAAAACTTTGCCGCCCTTATGCTGCCGAGGGCAAAAACCTCTTTGCTTGCGGCTTTGTGCGTAATTTCCACAATTTCGTCGTTTCCGGCAAAAATCACCGTATGCTCGCCCACAATGTTTCCGCCCCGCACCGAGTGAAGCCCGATTTCGTTCTTCTCTCTCTTTTTTCTTACCGAATGGCGGTCGTAGACGTATTCGGGATTTGTTGAAAGCTCTTTTTTAATTTCGTCTGCCAGCATAAGCGCCGTGCCGCTCGGAGCGTCAATTTTTTGATTGTGGTGCTTTTCGATTATTTCTATATCGAAGCTGTCTGCAAGAACTCTTGTCGCCTGACGTGCGAGCAGCGAAACAAGATTTACGCCGACCGACATATTTGCGGTGTAAAATACAGGGATTTTTTTTGCCGCCCCGTGTATTTTCGACACTTCTTCTTTTGTATATCCCGTTGTGGCAACAACAAGTGAAATGTTGTTTTTTGTGCAGTAAGAAAGAATTTTTTCAAGATTTGCCGGATGCGAAAAATCTATCAGCACATTTGCCGCACATTTTATTTCGTCAAGGCTGCCGTATACCGGATAATCAAAGTTTTTTTCCGTATTTATATCAAACCCGGCAACGATTTTTACCGTTTCGTCATCCTTTGCCGCATTTGAAATTACCCTTCCCATTTTTCCGTTGCAGCCGCTTAAAATAACGTTTATCATTTGCAAAAACTCCTATTTATACCAAAAGCGGTTATTTTACCAATTTTATGCCGTAGTTTATAAGTGCGCTTCTTAAATATTTTTCGTTTTCGGGCGAAATTTCGCACAAAGGAAGCCTTAATGTGTCGGTATTGTACCCCATAAGGCTCATTGCCTTTTTGACGGGAATGGGGTTAACCTCGCAGAAAAGTGCGTCGATTATTTCCATAGCGTCAAGCTGAAGCTTCATAGCGCCCTCGGTATCTTTGTCAAGAAATTTTTGGCACATATCGTGCACGTTTTTCGGCGCAATGTTTGCAAGCACCGAGATAACGCCCAGTCCGCCGACGGACATAATGGGGACAATCTGGTCGTCGTTGCCCGAATAGATTACCATATCGGGACATTTCGCCGCCATTTGCGCAACCTGCGTGATATTGCCGCTCGCCTCTTTTATGCCTATGATGTTTTCAACTTTTGAAAGCTCAAAAAGCGTGTCGGGCTTAATGTTAAGACCCGTTCTCGAAGGAACGTTGTATAAAATAATAGGAATTTTAACCGAGTTTGCAAGCGCCGTAAAGTGCTTTACAAGACCTCTCTGAGTGGTTTTGTTGTAATACGGCGTAACGGTTAAAAGCCCGTCAACGCCAAGGCTCTCTGCCGCTTTGCAAAGGTTTACTCCGTGTGCGGTATCGTTGCTGCCCGTTCCTGCGATAACCGGAATTTTTCCGTTTATTCTTTTTACGGTGTAATCTATAACCGACAAATGCTCCTTATCGGGCATTGCCGCACTTTCGCCCGTAGTTCCGCATATGATTATTGCGTCGGTTTCATTTTCAAGGTGAAAATCCAAAAGCCTTCCGAGTTCTTCAAAATCTATTGCCCCGTCTTTTGTAAACGGAGTTATAATGGCAACTCCCGAGCCTGTGAAAATCGGTTTTTTCACTTTAAAACCCTCCATTAAAATTTATTTGTTTTCCCATTGCTCAATAAGCTTTTGCGCAATCTGAACAGCGTTTGTGGCAGCGCCTTTTCTTATATTATCGGCAACAACCCAAAGGTTTACACCCGATTCAACGCTTTCGTCACGTCTTATTCTGCCGACAAAAGTTTCGTTTTTGCCCGCTGCGTCAAGCGCAAGAGGATATACGTCGTGTTCAACGTCGTCCTGAACGATTATGCCGGGCGCCTCCTCAAGCGTTTTTCGTAAGTCGTCCAAATCAAACTGATTGTAAAACTCAACGTTAATAGCCTCGGAATGGCTGTTGAAAACAGGCACGCGCACGGTTGTGGCGGTAATTTTTATGCTGTTGTCGCCAAGAATTTTTCTTGTTTCGTTAACCATTTTCATCTCTTCCTTGGTGTAACCGTTAGGAAGAAATACATCTATATGAGGCAGGCAGTTTCCCGCAATCTGATGCGGAAATTTTTTCGGCGCCTCGCCCTTTAAGCCGTTTTCAAGGTCTTTGTATCCGGCAAGGCCTGCGCCCGACACCGCCTGATAGGTAGAATACACAATACGTTTGATTTTGTATTTGTCGTGCAGGGGTTTTAACGCAACCATAGCCTGAATTGTGGAGCAGTTGGGATTTGCGATAATACCTTTGTTCCATTTTATATCGTCCGGGTTAACCTCGGGAACAACCAAAGGAACGTTATCGTCCATTCTCCAGGCGCTGGAATTATCTATAACAACACAGCCCTTGGAAGCGGCAATGGGAGCAAACTTTTCGCTTGTGGAGCCGCCCGCCGAAAAGAGCGCAATGTCAAAGCCTTCGTCAAACGAATTTTCGCAAAGCTCTTTTACAACATAGTCTTTTCCCATAAAGGTAAGATGCGTTCCTGCCGAGCGTGCCGACGAAAAAAGCGTATAGCTTTCTGCCGGAAGCTTAACCTCTTCAAGCACTTTCAGAAAAGTTCTTCCAACCATACCCGTTGCGCCCACAACGGCGATTTTGTATTTTTTCATAATTTTTAAACACCCCTTGAAATTGTATTAAAAAACTCAGACATCTTTAGGATATCATACCATTTTAGGGAGGATAAGTCAACATTTATATTAAAATTTTATAAAAATGCTTGACTTATCACGTTTATTATTTTATCCTTATAATGTATACGTATAATATAATGTATATGTTTGTTTTTACTTATTATATAAATGAAGGTGTTTTGTTTGAAAAAATTTGCGGGAATAATAAGCATAATTTTTGTGATTTTATCGTTTTCTACCATATGTTATGCAGCCGGCAGCGGCTTTGATACAATAAAACTCGGTTTGTTTTTCGGTCAGAGCGCAAAGGACAGCGTAAATCTTTCGTGCAGCGGCGGATTTTTTGTCGGATACGAGCAAAACGGCGAATTTATTGAGACGATGGCTGTTGACAAAAGCGATATAAGGGTTTTTGCAAACGATGCGGGGCAGATTGAAATTGAAGGCGTTTCGGCATTCGACGGCGATACGACGCTGCGCCCGGGGTTGGGATTTTTAAAAATCGAAGGTACGGAATACAGAGGAGATTGCCTTCTTATTTTAAAGGACGGCAAAATGACGGTTATAAACAAGCTTCCCACAGAGGAATATTTGTATTCGGTTCTGGGAAAAGAGATGAGCCCCTCCTGGCCGATTGAGGCGCTTAAGGCACAGGCAATCTGCGCCCGAAGCTATGCGGTGCGAAACTGGAACAAATTTTCGTCATACGGCTTTAACCTTTGCACAACCACCGTGAGCCAGGTTTACGGCGGAACGGCAACCGAGTCGGAAAAAACGATTGACGCAGTAAATCAGACGAGAGGACAGCTTTTAAAATACAACGGTCAGGTTGCCGAGGCGCTTTTCTTTGCTTCGGACGGCGGATATACTGCGGACGCAAAATATGTGTGGGGCGGCAGTGTGCCGTATCTTACCGCAAAAGAAGACCCTTACGAGGTTAACGAAAAAGCGTCCTACGGAACGTGGACGGTCACCTTGTCGGCGGAGGATGTTGCGCAAAAGCTTTTAAACCGCAGCATTAATATAGGAAGAATTTCGGACGTGCGCGTGACAAAAGAGGATAATCACACGGTTTACGAGGTTGAAATAACGGGAAGCGGCGGTACACACATTATAAAAAACGACGACGTGCGTGTGTTTTTCGGTCTTAAGAGCCAGTATTTTGTAATAAGCGCACAGGGCGGAAATTCGGGCAGTATCGCCGAAAACTGGAGCCTTTTTAAAAAGAACGCTTACGATTATTACATAAACGGCGATTTTTCGGTTTTTGCAGACGGTATGCCGTCCGCCGGGAGCTTTACATTCAGCGGAAGAGGCTACGGTCACAGGGTTGGTATGAGCCAGTGCGGCGCAAGGGATATGGCGCTTATGGGCTTTAGCGCATACAAAATTCTTGATTTTTACTACACCGGCACGGTGGTTGAATAGGCATACGGGGGCTTGGCTTACGTCATCCTGCGTTTTACGAAAGGAACATTTTTTATGAAAACAAGCGATTTTTATTATGATTTGCCCGAGCGCCTCATTGCGCAGGACCCTCTTGAGGACAGGGCTTCGTCACGTCTTTTGGTGCTTGACAAAGAAAGCGGCGAAACAGAGCATACAATTTTTAAAAATATATCGGATTATCTTAAAAAGGGCGATTGCCTTGTAATTAACAATACAAAGGTAATTCCGGCACGTCTTATCGGCGAAAAAGAGGAAAGCGGCGCAAAGGTTGAATTTTTGCTGCTTAAAAAAATTTCGCTTGACGTGTGGGAGGTTATTGTAAAACCGGGAAGAAAGCTCAGAGAAGGCGCACGTGCCGTGTTCGGCGGCGGTCTTTTGAGGGCTGAGGTTGAAAAGGTTTTGCCCGACGGAAACAGAATTGTAAGGTTTTTTTACGACGGAGTTTTTGAAAACGTGCTTGATACGCTCGGTCAGATGCCGCTTCCGCCGTACATCACGCACGCTCTTAAGGATAAAAACCGTTATCAGACGGTTTACGCAAAAAACGACGGCTCGGCGGCGGCTCCCACGGCAGGGCTGCATTTTACAAAAGAGCTTCTGGAAAAAATTAAAAATACGGGTGTGGATATTGCCGAGCTTACCCTTCACGTGGGGCTGGGAACCTTCCGTCCGGTAAAGGTGGACGACGTGGAATCGCACGTTATGCACTCGGAATTTTATAATATTGACGCCGAAAATGCGGATATAATAAACAATGCAAAGAAAAACGGCGGCAGAATTATATCGGTCGGCACAACCTCCACAAGGGTGCTTGAAACGGTTGCGGACAACGACGGATTTGTTGCTCCTTCGTCGGGCGAAACAAAAATTTTTATTTATCCGCCGTACAAATTTAAAATTGTGGATGCGCTTATCACCAATTTTCACCTTCCCGAATCGACGCTGCTTATGCTTGTAAGCGCTCTTGCCGGCAGGGAAAATATTATGAAGGCATACAAAGAGGCGGTCGATAATGAATACCGGTTTTTCAGCTTCGGCGACGCTATGCTTATAAAGTGACAAATTTTGTGTTAAAAAGGGAAGGAATTTTTTGATGTTTAAAATACTCAAAACCCAAGGCAGGGCAAGAAGGGGCGAATTTACAACAATCCACGGCGCTGTTCAGACGCCTGTTTTTATGAATGTGGGTACGCTCGGCGCAATAAAGGGCGCAGTTTCAACCTTGGATTTAAAGGATGTCGGCTGTCAGATTGAGCTTTCAAATACGTATCATCTGCACCTCCGCCCGGGGGACGAGGTTGTTCACGATTTGGGCGGACTTCACAAGTTTATCAACTGGGACAGACCCATTCTTACCGATTCGGGCGGATTTCAGGTGTTTTCGCTCGCTTCATTGCGGAAAATCAAGGAAGAGGGAGTGTATTTTTCCTCGCACATAGACGGACGCAAAATTTTTATGGGTCCCGAAGAAAGTATGCAGATTCAGTCAAACCTTGCCTCAACCATTGCAATGGCTTTTGACGAATGTGTTGCGCTTCCCGCAAAATACGACTATTCAAAACAGTCGGCAGAGCGCACCGCACGCTGGCTTGAGCGGTGCAGGGACGAGATGAAAAGATTAAACTCGCTTGATAAAACCATCAACAAAAATCAAATGCTGTTTGGTATAAACCAGGGCGCAGTGTTTGACGATTTACGCATAGAAAATATGAAACAGATTGCAAAGCTTGACCTTGACGGATATGCCGTGGGCGGTCTTGCGGTGGGCGAAACGCACGAGGAAATGTACCATATTCTGGACGTTACCCTTCCGTTTGCGCCCGAAAACAAGCCGAGATATCTTATGGGGGTCGGCACGCCGATAAATATTCTGGAGTCGGTGGACAGGGGAATTGACTTTTTCGACTGCGTAATCGCTTCGAGAAACGCGCGCCACGCAAATCTTTTTACAAACAACGGCTATATGAATCTTAACAACGCAAAATACGAGCGTGATATGCGCCCGATTGACGAAAACTGCGGCTGTGTTGCGTGCAGAAATTATTCAAGGGCTTATATAAGGCATCTTTTCAAGGCGAAAGAAATGCTGGCTATGCGCCTTTGCGTTTTGCACAATCTTTATTTTTACAATCATCTTATGGAGGATATCCGCCTTGCGATAGAAGAGGGCAGATTCAACCGTTTTAAAGAAGAGAAGATATGTGATTTTTCAAAACGTCTGTAATTTTTTGATGAAAAATGTATAAATTTAAAAAAATAAGCGTAAATGCCTTGACATTTGTCGGATAAAATAATAAAATGAATAGGTATGTGTTTTAATCTTTAAAAATTATCAGAATAAGGGGTGGAAAAATGGCAGTTAAATATATCTTTGTAACCGGCGGAGTCGTATCGGGGCTTGGAAAGGGCATTACCGCCGCCTCGCTCGGCAGATTGTTAAAATCAAGAGGGTTAAAGGTGACAATTCAAAAATTCGACCCTTATATAAATGTTGACCCGGGAACTATGAGTCCTTATCAGCACGGTGAGGTTTTTGTTACCGACGACGGCGCAGAAACCGACCTTGACCTCGGTCACTACGAGAGATTTGTAAACGAAAATTTAAGCGTTGACAGCAACGTTACAACCGGTAAAATTTACTGGTCGGTAATAACCAAAGAGAGAAGAGGAGATTTTCTCGGCGGCACGGTGCAGGTTATTCCGCACATCACAAACGAAATAAAAGAAAAAGTATACAGGGTTGCCAAAAACAAGAATGTTGACGTGGTAATCACAGAAATCGGCGGCACGGTGGGCGATATCGAAAGCACGCCGTATCTTGAGGCAATAAGGCAGGTTGCAGTTGAAGTCGGCAAAGAAAACTGTCTTTACATTCACCTTACTCTGCTTCCTTATCTTTCGCAGTCGGGCGAGCAGAAGTCAAAGCCCACTCAGCACAGCGTAAAAGAGCTTCTCGGGCTTGGTATTCAGCCTGATATTATCGTGTGCAGAACCGAAATCGGCATTGACGAAGAGGTTAAAAACAAAATCAGCCTTTTCTGCAATATCCGTCCCGACGCAGTTATCGAAAACAAAAACGCTTCGGTAATTTACGAAGTTCCGCTTATGCTTGAAGAGGCGGGTCTTGCACGTGTTGTGTGCGACAGGCTTAAGCTTACCGATAAAGAGCCTGACCTTGCAAGCTGGCGTGCTATGGTTGAAAAAATCAAAAATTTAAAAGGCAGCGTGCGTATAGCGCTTGTCGGCAAATACGTTGCCCTGCACGACGCTTACATAAGCGTTGCGGAGTCGCTTAAACACGGCGGAATTGCAAATGATGTAAACGTTGAAATAGACTGGATAGATTCGGAAGAGGTTACCCGTGAAAACGCAGCCGAAAAGCTTAAGGACGCTGACGGAATTTTGGTTCCCGGCGGCTTCGGCGACAGAGGAATCGAAGGCAAAATTGCGGCAATCGAATATGCCCGCACAAACGACGTTCCGTTTTTCGGAATATGCCTCGGTATGCAGCTTGCGGTTGTTGAATACGCACGAAACGTTTTGGGTTATGCCGACGCTCATTCCACCGAGTTTGCGCCCGATACAACCCATCCGGTAATCGACATTATGGACGAGCAGAAGGAAATTTCAAATATGGGCGGCACAATGCGGTTGGGTCTTTATCCCTGCAAGCTTAACGAGGGCGGAAAATGCCGTGCATTATATAATGAAGATTTAATTTACGAGCGCCACCGCCACCGTTACGAATTCGGCAACGCTTACCGTGAAGATTTCAAAAAAGGCGGTATGTTTATTTCGGGTATTTCGCCCGACGAAAAGCTTGTCGAAATTGTTGAGCTTCCGAAAAACAAGTGGCATATCGGAGTGCAGTTCCACCCCGAGTTCAAGTCCAGACCCAACAAGCCCCATCCGCTTTTTGCAAGCTTTATCGGTGCGGCAGTGAAAAATAAATAAAACAAAGCCGAAAATTTTAATTAAAATAATAAAAAATACACAAAGCGTTTTTCAAAAATGTAATTAATATTTCTGTATTTTTACATTTTTGTTACAACAATAAATTGTTCTTGACGGCATTTTAAAGGGGTGCTATAATGAACACAAGGTTGGTAAAGGTATCTTTGGTGTGCCTTTGAGTACATAAAAGGTTCCTTTTCCGATAAAGTGATTAAGCTGTAAATGAAAGAGGCGGCTTAAGCACGACTTAAGTTTAATCTCTTTCAAAACAATATTTTATAAGGAGGATTTGAGACTATGAAAAATCTCAAAAAGGTTTTGGCACTTGTTGTAGTATTCGCTATGATGCTTTCTACAGTTGCTTTTGCAGGTTCTTTCCCGGACGTTGCAGATGACGCTGATTATGCAAGTGCAATCGAAACACTCGCAGCAATGGGATTCTTTAAAGGTGACGACAACGGCAACTTTAATCCCGACGCTACAATCACAAGAGCAGAATATGCTGTAATCGTTTGCAGACTTTTAGGTATTGAAGGTTCTGCAACAGGCAAATGCGACTTCACAGACGCTGCTGACCACTGGGCTACAGGCTACATAAAAATGGCTAACCAGTACGGTATCGTTAAAGGCTACGGCGACGGTAACTTCGGTCCCGACGACGCAGTTAAATACGAAGAAGCTGTTAAAATGCTCGTTTGCGCATTAGGCTATGAGCCGATGGCAACATCTAAAGGCGGTTACCCCACAGGTTATATCGCAGTTGCTTCGCAGATTGGTCTTCTTGACAGTGTATCCGGCGCAACACAGGGCACAGGCGCTGCAAGAAACATTGTTGCTACAATGACTTACAACGCACTTGATATCCCCGTTATGGAGCAGACAGGTTTCGGTACAGACATCTCTTACGAAATTATGAAAGAGAATGACGACCACGACAAAGCTACTCTCTTAACAAAAATGGGTATCTACAAATTAGGCGGTACTGTTGACGCTAACTCCAAAGTTGGTTATGGCGTTGAAAAAGTAAACGCAGGTCAGATTTCGTTCACAGTTGACGACGATTATGATTGCCCCGAAAAGGCTCTTCAGATGAAAGTTGTTAACGGCAACGACAAAACTTACACAAAGACATTTGAAGTAGGCAACACAAACGCTGAAGAATTTGTTGGTACAAAAGCTATCATCTACGTTGCTAAAGAAAGCGGCAAATGGGTTGTTAAAGCTGTCGAAATGGACAACGACTCCACAAGCACTTTGACAATCAAAGCTTCTGACCTTAACGATGACGAGCGTCATTTCAATGATTCTAAGCCGAGCTTCAGATACTACAAAGACGGCGCTACAAGCGGTACAGGCACAAAGGTTAACCTTTCTTACGCTGGTACTGATACAAAAGATTATGCTGCAACATGGAACAACAAATCTGTTACAGCTGCAGAGCTTCAGACTAACCTCAAATCTTCTGTATCGGCTATGATCGAGCTTATCGACAAAGACAACGATACAAAATATGATATCGTTAAAGTTTATGAGTATCTCCACATGATTGCTCGGTCTTACGACGAAAACAAGGGTACAATCGAAACCTACAACGGCTCAAAGATTGACCTTGCTATTGATGACGACGATAAAGTTGTTACAATCAAAGACGTAAACGGCAACGAAATCGCAGCAAGCGATATCGCTGACGGTGATGTTCTTGCTATTATCGTAGATGCTAAAAGTGATGATCCTTGGAACATCAAAGAAACTTCTCTTAAGAATGCTGACAAATATGAGTCTTTGGATATCACAGTTCTTAAAAACAGCACTGTAACAGGCGTTGTTAAAGAATATGACAAAGATAAAGAGACAGGCGACATCGTTGTATCTATCGACGGTAAAGACTATGATGTTGACAGCAAAGAAATTTACAACAAATCTAAAATCGACCTCCAGGCTGAAGGTACTTTCTACATTGGTATCAATGGCGAAATCGTAGGTTTTGAAGGCGAAAACAAAACATCTGATAACTTTGCATTCATTATGAACGCTTACACATCCGGTAAAAACACAAATCAGATGGAATTGTTAACAAAAGACGGCAAGACTGTTACTTACGACCTTGCTTCTTCTATCAGATTTGCTAACCCGAACTACGGTCTTACAGGCGAAACAACAAACTACATCAAGAAAGACATCGACAAGACAGTTTCGACAACTGTTGGTGATTCCGGTTACATCAAAGATTTGACAGCTATGTTGAAGAACACAACTTGGGAAGGCCTCTTCAAAGATGCCGCAGGTTCTGTTTCTATCAGAGAACAGCTCGGTTCTAAAGATGACGGTGTATTCTATAACAACATAGATGAAGCTCTTAAAGAAACCGGTGCAACGAAAGAAAAAATCGCTGCTGCAAGATTTATCACATACAAACTTAACTCTAACAACGAAATCGTTGAAATCAAACCTGCTTCGACAAAGAAAGCTAATGTTGAAGGTACAAACAGTGTAGATTTCGGTAAAGAAAAAGAAGTTGTATCGGGTACTTACAAAGCATCCGGTCAGAAGGTTGGCACCAAACTCTTGAACGACAACATAGTTGTATTCAAGCTCGACTGGACAAATCCGTCAAGCTCGAAAGTTACAGACGTTTCTTACTTCGTTGATGACAGCCAGTACACAGCACTTCTCTACAACAAGAATGATGACAGCTACTACGGCGCTGCTGTAATTCTTACAGCTGATGCAGTATTTGAAGACGGTGCAGGTCTTGCAATCGTTGAGTCTAAGAGAGATACAAAAGACGACGCTGATAACGATATAACAAAAGTTACAGCTTACAAAGACGGCGAAACTGTTGAACTTACATTTGATGATGATTCAAATGATAAGGGCGGCAATGTAGCTCCCGGCTCGTTCGACGTTGGTACAGTTATTATGTACAATGCAAATGCAGAAGGTCTTGTTTCTGACTACGCTGTAGTTGGTACAACCAAGAACAGAGAGTTCACATTTGCAAACGGCTTCAAGACAGCTGACGGTGTTAAATTCGGTGTTGATGATGACGACGCTTTCTACTATGGTTATATTAAGACAAAGACCACAAATGATAACGAAGTTACAATTAACGTAAAAGATTCTATTCCTGCTAAAGACGCTGATAACAACGATATTGCAGGTACAGACAGACAGTTTACAGTTGGTAAAGCTAACCAGTACACAGTTACAGGTACTTCCAAGAAAACAACTATCTCTGAAGGTTCTTACACCTACGGTGATGTAGATGCTTACCTTGATAGTAAGGGTGAGGTTTCTTCTGACAAAGTTTACTATGTTCTTATCAGAACATTCGACGGCGACGTAGTTGATATCGTTTCGTTCGATAAAGGTCAGACACTCAAAGCAGTTGAACCCAAAGTAGAATATACTGCAACTGTTCAGAGCGACAAAGCAACTAAAGAAGAAGCTCTTGCTACTTTGGTAGTTACAAAGAAGGTTGGCACAGCTGCTGCTACAACTCTTACAAAAGATACTGATTATACTGTTACAGTAGCCGACATCAAAGCTGTAGCTGATAAGGAAAATACTTTCACAGTAACAGTTACTATCAAAGACAAAGACAACACAAAAGTTACTTCAAATGAATTTACAATTAAAGTTGCTGACGGCGGAGAAATCGAATTGCCTTCCGCTGACACTGAGAGTGTAGAAGAAGATGCAATTGTTAAAGATGCAGATGTTCTTCCTGCTGACGAACTTTAATTCTTAACTGAATCGAAAATCCTGAATTTCAGGGTTAAAAGAACCGCTCAATCTGAGCGGTTCTTTTTTTGCGTGTCTAAATTTTGAAGTGTTTTAATAATTGTGCTAATTGATAGCCGGGGTTTTGTATTCAGTAATATTTTGCGCAATAAACTGCTATGCAGCCGATAACAAATACAAACTTTTGCAAATGTAAATACACTCTAAAATGTGTGTTCAATGCTGCATAAAGTCGAAGCAAAACTATATATACAACCCCAAATTATCACCTATACACAACCAATAGCCGTGAAGTTTTGGTGTTTATGTTTCAAGCGGTAGCAGGAAGGTTTTAGCTTGGCATTGCTTTTTTTGTACTATAGCCGAAGATTTTGTATCTGTCATTGCGTTTAATAATAGTTGGGGGTCTTTAACTTTTCATTTTGTTTTGCCGGCATACCGCCGCCAATCACTATAACTTGTGTGCGCACCGCTGTTTTCGTATTATGGAATACAAAATTATCCTTACAACGGTATGCCTAAAATATACAATCAAAATCAAGCGCCAACACTTTTGGTTGCTTGCAATGCAAAGCCGGGCGCAATCCGTGGATTGCCGCAATGCGCAGTACTAAACGCAGCAACACCAAACGCAGTAACGCTAAAAACAACAACAAAAAAGCTCCGGCAAACTTAACCGGAGCTTTTTATATGATTCCAATTTAAATTCTACAGTTAACAATTTACGATTGTAAACATTTATCAGTTTACGATTGTAAGATGTGTTTCTTTGTCGAAAACGTGGATCTTATGTGCGTCAAACGCAATGTCGATAACGTCATCTTTCTGAGCTGTGCTTCTGGGGCTAACCCTTGCAACAAACGGAGTTCCCGAAATTGTAAGATAGAGATAAGTTTCAGCACCCATAACCTCTGTAAGGTCAACATTTGCTTTAACAACGCACTCTTTTGCAATTGAAATGAAAGATTCTTCGTCGTGCAAATCTTCGGGACGGATACCCATAACAACAGTTTTGCCGACATAGCCCTTTTCTTCAACAGCTTTAGCCTTTGTTTCTTCAAGCTTAACGCTGTGGTCGCCGAATGTAAGGTAAATTCCGCCGTCTTTTGCAACAACCTCTGCGTCGATAAAGTTCATCTGCGGGCTTCCGATAAAGCCTGCAACGAACATATTGCAAGGATAGTTGTAAAGGTTAATGGGCGAATCAACCTGCTGCATAAGACCGTCTTTCATAACAACGATTCTCGAACCCATTGTCATAGCCTCTGTCTGGTCGTGGGTTACGTAGATAAAGGTTGTTTGCAGTCTGTGATGAAGCTTGCCGATTTCTGTTCTCATCTGAACACGAAGCTTAGCGTCAAGGTTTGAAAGAGGTTCGTCCATAAGGAATACCTTAGGTTCACGAACGATAGCACGGCCGAGCGCAACCCTCTGTCTTTGTCCGCCCGAAAGAGCCTTCGGCTTTCTGTCGAGAAGATGTTCGATATCGAGGATTTTAGCAGCTTCGGTAACACGTCTGTTAATTTCGTCCTTCGGTGTTTTTCTGAGCTTAAGACCGAACGCCATATTTTCGTAAACCGTCATATGCGGATACAAAGCGTAGTTCTGGAAAACCATTGCAATATCTCTGTCTTTGGGGGCAACGTCGTTCATAAGTTTGTCGCCTATGTAAAGTTCACCTTCCGAAATTTCTTCAAGACCTGCAATCATTCTGAGCGTTGTGGATTTACCGCAGCCGGACGGACCAACAAGAACGATAAATTCTTTGTCGGCAATTTCAAGACAGAAGTCCGATACAGCAACAACGCCGCCTGCGTATTTTTTATAAATATGATCCAATTTAAGACTTGCCATTTTATTACCTCCCGTGTGATTAATTATTTGCAACCGTGGCAGTTATTTTATATTGCAAAAAGAATATTTTGCATTTAAATACACTATATCAGTTTACGATAATATGATACCATAAATTTAAAATTAATGGAATTAGGCGATTGCACAAAATTGTGAAAAGATATTTAGTAACATTGCATAAAAAGGCTGATTTTAGGGGATTTTTGCCCTTCGCAAACAGGGGGTTTAGTGGGTTTTGCACAACGGTTAATGCGATT
The DNA here is from genome assembly GCA_934500875.1 of uncultured Clostridia bacterium. Classification (GTDB taxonomy): domain Bacteria; phylum Bacillota; class Clostridia; order UMGS1810; family UMGS1810; genus Qingrenia. Next base: position 65,045 of record CAKSTL010000005.1, read on the forward strand.
TTTAAGCCTTTGTTTGGTGATGTTGGACAGCGCACATTTAACCGCCGCAATTTTTTTGGTGAAAACGCAAAAAACACCTGCCGCTTTTTTGTGATTATTGTGCATATAGGACAGCGCCGTGCCTTTTTATGAACGCTGCTGCGCCTCTTTGATGGAAAGGGAAATTCGCTTTTTGTCCTCGTCCGCCTCCAAAACCTTGACCTTTACGATATCGCCGACAGAAAGCACCTCGGTGGGATTTTTAATATACCTGTCGCAGATTTGCGATATGTGCACAAGCCCGTCCTGATGAACGCCGATATCCACAAATGCGCCGAAATCGGTGACATTGCGCACCGTGCCGGTTAAAATCATTCCTTCCTTAAGGTCGGAAATGCCAAGAACGTCCGTCAGCAAAATCGGCTTGGGAAGAGAATCCCTCACGTCCCTGCCCGGCTTTATAATGGAATCCGCAATGTCGGAAACGGTAATTTCGCCCACGCCGTTTTCTTTGCAGAAACTTTTGATGTCGATACCCTTCATACGCTCTTTTATGTCGCCGACAGAGCGGTTTTTAACGTCGTCCTCGGTGTATCCGAGCGTTTTGAGAAGCGACTTTGCCGCCTTGTACGACTCGGGATGAACGGCTGTATTGTCAAGAATTTCGTCGCCGTCGGGAATACGCAGAAATCCTGCGCACTGCAAAAATGCCTTCGGACCGATTTTTTCAACCTTCAAAAGCTGTTTTCGTGACGTAAATTCGCCGTTTTGCTCACGGTATTTTACAATATTTTTCGCCGACGTCTGATTTATGCCCGAAACATAGCTTAAAAGCGCATATGAGGCGGTATTAAGGTCTACGCCGACGGTATTTACACAATTTTCAACAACGCCGCCGAGCGCCTCTTTTAAGCGTTTCTGGTTCATATCGTGCTGATACTGACCCACGCCGATTGCCTTCGGGTCGATTTTAACAAATTCCACAAGCGGGTCCTGGCACCTTCGGGCAATCGACACGGCGCTGCGCTGCTCAACCGTAAAGTCGGGAAATTCCTCCTCGCCCTCTTTTGATGCCGAATAAACCGAAGCGCCCGCCTCGTTAACTATAAGGTAATAAACCTTCTTTTCAGCCTCTTTTATGGTGTCGGCAATAAACATCTCGCTCTCTTTTGACGCCGTTCCGTTGCCGATTGCAATGAGGTCTATATCGTATTTTTTGATAAGCGACAGAACGTATTTTTTTGATTTTTCTTTGTCGTGGTGCGCAAGCGTGCAGAAAATTATGCCCGTGTCGCACACTTTTCCCGTTTTATCAACAACCGCAATTTTGCAGCCCGTTCTGTAGCCCGGGTCAACGCCGAGAACGGTTTTGCCCTTGATGGGCGGCTGCATAAGAAGCCTGTCCAAATTTTTTGAAAACAGTTTTATTCCGTTTTCCGAAGCTTTTTCGGTAAAAAACGCCCTTACCTCACGCTCGGTTGACGGTGCAATAAGGCGCTTGTATGCGTCACGGACGGTTTCTTTCAAAAGATTTGCAAAAACCGAATTCTCGTTTCTGATAATACATTTTTCCATATATGCAAAAATTTTTTTCTCGTCAATTTCAATGCTTACGTTCAAAAAACCTTCCTTTTCGCCGCGGTTCACCGCAAGAATTCTGTGGTCGGCAATTTTTGAAAGCGGCTCGGAAAAATCGTAATACATACGGTAAACAGAGTCTGTATCCTTTGCGTTTTCGGTGCGCAGAACACCCTCTTTCAGGGTGAAATTTCTCACAAATTTTCTTATTTTCGCATCGTCAGACAGCATTTCCGCAATAATGTCGCAGGCGCCCGAAAGTGCGTCGGACGTATTTTCGACGCCTTTTTCCGGGTCAATATAAGGAAGGCAAATTTCGTCCGCCGTTTTTTGCCCCTCGTTTTGCAAAAGAACGGTGTTTGCAAGACCTTCCAGTCCTTTCTCCTTTGCAATTGTCGCACGTGTGCGCTTTTTTTGCTTGTACGGACGGTAAATATCCTCCAGTTCCTGCAAAATTTTTGCCTCGTTTATGCTTTTTAAAATTTCATCCGTCATTTTGCCCTGCTCGGTTATAAGACGGATAATTTCGTCGCTGCGTTCGTTAAACGAGCGCAGATAGCTCAGCCTGTCCGCAAGCGTGCGCAAAATTTTGTCGTCCAGCGAGCCTGTAGCCTCTTTTCTGTAACGTGCGATAAACGCAATCGTATTTCCGTCATCAAGCAGTTTTACTGCATTTTCCGCCTGATTTTTGCTGATGTTTAACTCACTGCAAAGCGTTTTGATTATATCCATTTTGTCCTCCGATTATTTTTTCAATGTCATCCTTTGTAAGCTTTTTAACCTCGCCCGCCTTAAGGATTTCGTCAAGATAAAGAGCGCCCATTGCAATTCTTTTAAGGTACACAACGTGCATACCGATTGCCTCAAACATACGCTTAATCTGATGAAATTTGCCCTCTCTGACGGTGATTTCCACCTCGCTTGAATTTTCGCCCGATTTTAAAATCACAAGACGTGCGGGAAGGGTTTTGTAACCGTCGTCAAGCGTTACCGAATTTGCAAAAAGCGCTGCGTGCTCATCCGTTACGCAGCCGTCGGTTTTTGCAAAATACGTCTTGTCAACGTGCTTTTTCGGCGAAAGAATGTTGTGCGCAAAACCGCCGTCGTTGGTAAGAAGCAGAAAACCTTCGGTGTCAATGTCCAGCCGCCCGGCAGGAAACAGAGAATAATGCCGGTACTCGTCACAAAGAAGGTCGAGAACAGTTTTTTTGCGCACATCCTCGGTTGCGCTGATGTAGCCTTTCGGCTTGTTCATCATAAGATAAATGTATTTTTCGTATTTTATTTCTTCGCCGCAAAGAGTTATTTTTGAGGTTTCGCAAACGGGCGTCTGTGCGTTTTTGCAAACTTTTCCGTCAAGCGTCACAAGCCCTTTTGAAATCATCTTTTTTATGTCCTTGCGGCTGCCTTTTGCGCAGTCCGCCAAGAATTTGTCCAGCCGCATTTTTTACTTCCTTTCCTGAAATTGCACGTCCGATACCGCCGCTATAAACCCGTTGATTTTCGGGCTTACAATATCCGCCGCAATAATTTTTTTCTGATAAACGAATATGTTTGCATATGCGTATCTTTTGTCGCTTAAGTGGTTTAAAACCCTGTAGGAATACCGCTTTGCAACGGCTCCTCTGTATTTTGAAAGGTCAAACCCCGAGCGCTTTTGAATTTCGTTGTACTTATCCAAAGTATGGTCAAATTCGAGCGGAATTTGCACCTGTTCGCACAAATACGGTTCGCTTTCGGTCACCCAGCCGTATTTTTGAAAAAATGCGGTGCGGTTGCTGCCGATATCGGCGTCGTATAAGCGCAGCGGATTAAAAAAAATTGCCGCAGCAGCCAAAAAAAGCGCCGCCGCAAATAACAAATGCTTAAAATACCGTTTAAAAAAGGTCATATAAAGCTCTCCGTTTTCAATAAATTATACTAAATTTTATTAAAAACGGATTGCCGATATGAACAGTATATTAAAATCCGGCAAAAAAATCAAGCGTTTTTGCGCTTGACATAACTTTCAATACGCAAAAAATTTGAAAACGTGATTAATTTTGAATAAAACGCAGTGATTAATCCACATATCCACAGAGTTATCCACAGAAACAACCCTTATTTTGAAGTTAAAACGCAAGTTATCCACAGGTTTGCATAAATTTTGAATAATTTTTCTGTTGAAAATTTTTAAGTTTACATAATTATTTCGGAATGAAAATTGTAAATTTATGTAAATTAGTGTCGGAAAACGGGCATAAATGCCGCCGCAAAAGGAAAATTTAATATTAAAATAAAAATGCGGGAAAATTAAGCCACAGCCCGATAAGGAAGCATTGGTTTTGAAAGCAGTATTTTAAGTTTATACTTCGTCAAAAATACACCGTATACGTCAGTATTACGGTGTATTTTTTTCTTGTCTAAAGCTTAAACTCCAACCTTCAAAACTGCTTTGCACCCTGAAAACAAAATTTTTTGATGAAATTCAAGGCAAAAAAGCGAGTAATCCTGTCGGATTTCGAGCTTTTTTAACGCAGAAATTCGCAAAAAAGATGTTTGTCAGGGCAATGTTTCCTTGTCGGGCTGTGGCTTATGTTAAAAAATATTATAACTTTGTAAAAAAAACCCTTGCTTTTTTGAAAATTTTGTGATATCATATCATCTGTACGATTACGCACGCACAAAAAATTCCAATCATGTGGCTTTAATTTTTTAAGGCTGATATTTTGTGCGGAGGTACAAACAAAAGGAGGAATTTTAAAATGTCGGTAATTTCAATGAAACAGTTACTCGAAGCAGGTGTTCACTTCGGTCACCAGACAAGAAGATGGAATCCGAAAATGGCGGAATACATCTATACGGAAAGAAACGGTATCTATATTATCAATCTTCAGAAAACCGTTAAAAAAATCGAAGAAGCTTATGCGTTTGTTAAAGAAATCGCAGAAAACGGTCAGGACATTTTGTTCGTAGGTACAAAAAAACAGGCTCAGGATTCCATCAAGGAAGAGGCTGAGAGAGTTGGTATGTACTATGTTAACGCAAGATGGCTCGGCGGTATGATGACAAACTTTAAAACCATCAAGCAGAGAATTGAAAGATTAAAACAGCTTCGCAAAATGGAAGAGGACGGCACATTCGACCTTCTCCCGAAAAAAGAAGTTATCAAATTGAACCTTGAAATCGAAAAGCTTGACAAATACCTCGGCGGTATTAAAGATATGAAAAAACTTCCGGGCGCACTCTTTATTGTTGACCCGAGAAAAGAAAAAATTGCTGTTGCCGAAGCTAAAAAGCTCGGTATCCCGGTTGTTGCTATCGTTGATACAAACTGCGACCCTGATGAGGTTGACTATGTAATCCCCGGCAACGACGACGCTATCAGAGCAGTTAAGCTTATCACGGCTACAATCGCAAATGCCGTTATCGAAGGCAGACAGGGCGAGCAGCTTGCTCCCGAAGCTGAAAAAGAAGAAGCTTCGGAGGAATAATACCGTTTTTTGAAAGGAGAAAACAAATGTTTACAGCAAAAGACGTTAAAGAATTAAGAGAAAAAACCGGCTGCGGTATGATGGACTGCAAAAAGGCGCTCACCGAGTCGGACGGCGATATGGAAAAAGCTATGGAGCTTTTGAGAGAAAAAGGCCTTGCTGCCGCTACCAAAAAAGCAGGCAGAATTGCTGCCGAGGGTATCGTAAGCTCGTATACAAGCGACAACGCTTCGGTAGGCGCTATTATAGAAGTTAACTCCGAAACCGACTTTGTCGGCAAAAACGCTGATTTTAAAGCGTTTGTGGGCAATCTTGCAAAAATAGTTGCAGAGAACAACCCGGCTGATTTGGAGGCTCTTAACGCTCTTAAATACGACGATACAAAGACCGTTGAAGAAGAACTCAGAGAAAAAATTCTTACAATCGGCGAAAATATGAAAATCAGAAGATTTGCACGTTTTGAAGGAAACGTTGTAACTTATATCCACGGCGAGGGCAGAATAGGCGTTATGGTTAAGGTTGAGGGAAATCTCACAGACGACGCCAAGGCTGCCGCAAAAGACGCTGCAATGCAGATTGCCGCTATGAATCCGCTTTATCTTGACAAAACCACCGTTCCTTCCGAAGACCTTGAGAAAGAAAAACACATCATTCTTGCTCAGATGAAGGAGGACCCCAAGAATGCAGGCAAACCCGAAAACATTCTTGAAAAAATGCTTACGGGTAAGGTTAACAAATTCTATGAGCTTAACTGCCTGAACCAGCAGGAATTTGTTAAGGATTCGAACTATAAGGTTGAAAAATATCTTGCGGAAAAAGGTATTAAGCTTGTTGATTTTGTTAGATTTGAAAAGGGCGAAGGCCTTGAAAAGAAAGAAGAAAACTTTGCTGACGAAGTTGCAAGTATGATGAAGTAATTCGTCTTAAAAAGTAAAAACAGCGTTCGGAAAAATTTTTCCGAACGCTTTTTATTTGCATAAAAAGGAAGTAAATTTGCCCGAATTTTAAGAAATCAGTGCTTTAAACCGAACCTATGCCCGCAAAAAAGTGCCGTTATACTTTGACGCATAACGACACTTTTTAATTCTCTCTTTATAAATACTATCTCTGCACACGTCCGCTGCCGTCGCCGCCCATAAGGCTCTTAACCTCATCAACGGTAACTTCGTTGAAGTCGTGCTCGATTGTATGCTTGAGGCAAGACGCAGCAACCGCAAATTCAATAGCGTCCTGACCGTTATATCCTTCTCTCAAAGCGTAAATCAAGCCGCCGCCGAAGCTGTCGCCGCCGCCGACCCTGTCAACAATACGCACAAGATAATTCTTCGAGAAGAACACCTCGCCGTTTTTGTAAAGCATAGCCGCCCAGTTGTTGTCACTTGCGGAAATGCTTCCTCTGAGCGTGATTGCAACAGTGGGGATGTTAAATTTCTTTGAAAGCGTTTCGGCAACCTTTATGTAACCGTCCTTTGAAAGCGTGCCGCCCGTTACGTCGGTGTTGTCTGCCTTTATGCCGAACACCTTGTCGCAATCTTCTTCGTTTGCGATTGCAACGTCAACATATTCCATAAGAGCGCCCATAACCTTGCCGGCTTTTTCGCTTGTCCACAAATTTTTTCTGAAGTTTAAATCGCAGCTTACGGTAATGTTTTTAGCCTTAGCCGCTTTGCATGCGTCAAGACAAATTGCCGCACAGTTATCCGAAAGCGCCGGTGTAATTCCCGTAAAATGGAACCAGTCTGCGCCGTCAAAAATTTTATTCCAGTCAAAATCAGACTGCTCTGCCATTGAAATAGCCGAATATTTTCTGTCGTAAATAACCTTTGAAGCCCTCTGCGACGCACCTTTTTCCACAAAATAAAGGCCAAGTCTTTCGCCGCCGATTACGATATCGGAGGTGTCAACGTCGTGAGCCTTAAGCTCTCTTATAGCCGATTTTGCAATGTCATTTGCGGGCATTTTTGTAACATACGACGCCTTAACGCCATAGTTTGCGAGCGATACGGCAACATTTGCCTCGCCGCCGGCATAGGAAATTTCAAAATCCCTTGCCTGAACAAATCTCTGATAACCCGGTGGGTTGAGCCGGCCCATAACTTCGCCGAAACATACTACTTTCATACCTTAATCTCTCCTTATTAAATATATATTTCAGGCATAGGATTAATTTTCCTATGCCTTGAAAACAAATATTAATATAAATCTTTTGTATACCACAAGCTGAAGTACGGCATTTTTGAAAGGGTGATGATAAAGAGGGCAACCAAAATTGCCGAAATTGCCAGAAACACCGTTACAAGCACCGTCTGCGTTCTTTGCGAAAGCGTAAATTTTTCAAAAAACGAGTGATAAGCAAAGCTTAAAACCCAGTAGAGCACAATCAGCGCAATGGTGACGATTGCCGCATTTTTCGCCGATATAAACGGAATTCCCCTCATTGAGAAAAAGCACACCGCAAGCACCGACAAAAGCAGCGAATACTCTGCAAAAAACTCGCTTTTCTTAAGCGTTAAAACCGTTAAAACCGCCGAGCATATCCAGCTTGCAAAGCTGAGCACCAAAAGCGTGTTGTAGAGCGGAAGAACGGCGTCAACCTGCCCGAAAAGACGGGTATACACAAAAAATATGAATGTCAAAAGCGCCATACTTATTATTGTTGAAATAAGCATTGCGTTTGAATGTTTTTCTTCAAGAATATTTCTTTTGGTATTTTCCATTTTTATCTCCTTATATAAGCGCTTGAAAACTATCTTTCCCAGCCGCCCAGCTCATACATACACGCCGACAAAACTGCAATCGGAGCCGTTTCGGTTCGCATAATTCTCGGGCCGAGCGTAACCGTGCAAACGCCGTTTTCTGCGGCAAACTGTGTTTCCGAAACGTCAAATCCGCCTTCGGGACCGATAAACACCGCAATGCTTTTCGGCTTTGCGTTTGCAAGAATATTTTTAAGCGTTGTGTTTTCTTCGTTTTCGTAGGGCATAATCTTAAGGTCGGCGCCCTTTGCCGCCAAAACAGCGTCTTTAAAAGATACGGGAGATAAAATTTCAACCCGTTTTCCCCGTCCGCACTGCTTTGCCGCCTCGTCGGCGATTTTTTGCCAGCGTATGCGCTTTTTTTCGCCGTCCGAAATTTTTACAACCGAGCGTTTCGCAGCGGTCGGCACAATTTTCACCGCACCCAGCTCAACGCATTTTTGAATAATGTATTCAAGCTTGTCAGACTTTGGCAAACCCTGAAACAGAGTTATGTCAATCGGCGGTTCAAGCTTGTTTTCGCAAAATGACAAAACCGAAAGCGAAACGTTATTTTCACCGATTTTATCAATTTTGCAAAGATAATCGGTATTTTTAAAATCGCACAGCACAACCTCATCGCCCTCTTTAAGGCGCAGAACTTTTTTAATATGCTTTACGTCGTCGCCCTCTATAACTGCGTTTTTATCGCCCGGGCAAAGGTTTTCGGTATAAAATCTATGCAAATTATTTACCTTCCTGACAAAATCTCAAAATTATACATTCAATAGTTTAACATATTTTTACCATATAATCAAGCCATTTTTTTAATTTTATTTAAATTTCGCTTTTTAATTTCAGAAAATACAAAAAATTTTTTGAATTTATTGAAATTTTTTATCAGGATATAACATTTAAATCAGGTTAAGTTAAAAACGAGAAAAAAATTTGAGGTGAAAAAAGTGAAATTCAAAAAAATTACAATTTTTGTTCTGATAGCGGCAGTGTGCGCATTTTTTTCATATATGACGGTAAACGTTTTGGATATTGGCGGACGTCTTAAAAATTTAAAGGAGCAAAACATAGGCGGCAAGCCTTTTTCAAACCAGATCGAAGCAGGCGACAGCGGGGTTTTAAAAGACGGCGTTTATACCAGCGACAAGAAAAAACAGGACGCAAACATAAATCTTTTCGGCGTGCAGACAAAAGGTGCGGACTTTAAAATTCCGGCGGAAAAAAAGGTTATCGCCTGCGGAAACAGCATTGGCGTAAAGCTTTATACCGACGGCGTTCTGGTTGCGGACATCACCGGATTTGACACAAAGGACGGCAAAAACGTTTCGCCGGCAAGGGGCGCAGGGCTTAAGGCGGGCGATTTTATAACAAGCGCAGGCGGAAAAAAGATTACCGATATAAATTCTTTAAAAGAGCAGACGCAAAAATATGCCGGCAAAAAAATGAAGCTTAAATTTTTGCGCAATTCAAAGGAAAAAGAGGTTGAAATCGAGCCGAAGCAGGATAAAAACAGCTCGCTCTGGCGGCTTGGAATGTGGGCAAAAGACAGCACCGCCGGCATTGGCACGCTTACCTTTTACGACCCTGCGACAAACACCTTCGGCGCACTCGGACACGGAATTTCGGGCGGCGACGGCGGAAATGTTCTTGCGGTTAAAAACGGCTCGGTTGTGCGTGCAAACATTATTGACGTAAAAAAAGGAACACCGGGCGACCCGGGCGAGCTTCAGGGAGTTTTTTCGGGAACGGATTCAAAGATCGGCACAATCGCAAAAAATATAAAATACGGAATTTTCGGCACAACCGACGGCACGGTGCCTTCAAAAACCGAATACACCGTAGGCACCGCCGACAAAATATCCGAGGGAAAAGCCTATATTTTAAGCAACATTTCGGGTACCGAGGTAAAAAGGTATGAAATAGAAATTTTGAAAGTAATGCGCTACAACGAAAATTCGACAAAAGGAATGGTAATTAAGGTTACCGACAAGGAGCTTATTGAAAAAACGGGCGGAATCGTTCAGGGAATGAGCGGCAGTCCGATTATCCAGAACGACCTTTTAATCGGCGCCGTTACGCACGTTTTTGTGAACGATCCCACAAAAGGATACGGAATTTTTCTGGAAACAATGTTAAAAAACGCAAACTGAAGAGGAATTTCGCCGCTTTTTTGCATTAAAAAAGCCGCTGCTTTTATTTTGCAGCGGCTATAAATTTTTTAAATATTAACTTTTACAGACCTGTTCTGACGCTCCGATTTAAACGCAGCCTCCATAACACGCATAACACGCATAGCCTCCGAAGGCTTTACCAAAAGCTCTTTTTTGCCGTCGATTACTTCTGCATAGTTGCCGTAATATTCTGCCCATTCGTCACATTCAACGTGCGGCAGAGAATGCTCAACAGTCGATTTATCGGTTCTCGGCGCCATGGTTTTTGTAAGACCTGCGCCTGCCTCAATGGGGATTGCGTCCTCGTTTTCTTTGCCCTTTTGAATGTTAACTATTTTTCCTGTGCAGCTCCAGTCGTCAATAACCGCAGTTCCTTCGCTGCCGCAGATGTGCCATCTGGGAAGGTTTATGTAACAGGAGGTGTAAACCTCGATTGTGTAAACAATTCCGTTTTCAAACGTAAGAATAAGCGTAAATCCGTCGTCAACCTCGGAATAATGCACGTGCTGCATACGAACGTAAACCTCTGAAACAGGCGAATCTATCATATTAAGCGCCTGGTCGATAAGATGAACGCCCCAGTCAAGCATCATACCGCCGCCGAAAGCCTTTTTTGCACGCCAGTCGCCCGGAATTCCCCTCGAGCCCATAACTCTTGACGAAATTGAAAAAACCTTGCCGACTTTATTTTCTTCAAGAATTTTTTTGACTGTAAGAAAATCCTTGTCCCAGCGCCTGTTCTGATGAACCGAAAATACCCTGTTGTATTGTTTTGAAGCGTCAATCATTTTCTGAAGATTTTTGCTTGAAGTGGTAACGGGTTTTTCGGTAATAACGTGCTTTCCTGCCTGCATAGCCTTAATTGCATAGGGACAGTGAAAGTGGTTGGGCGTGGCAATAACGAGGATGTCAACCGAGTCGTCTTTTAAAATTTTATTTATATTGTCATAGGTTTTAAGCCCGAAGCTTTCAGCTTTTTTTCGTGCGCTCTCTTTAATGTCGCACACGGCAACGGGGTTAATTCTGTCAATTCTGTCCATATTAAGGTGGTGCCATTTGCCCATTCCGCCGTAGCCGACAATGCCGAGATTGTATTGTTTTTTCATAACTAAAACTTCCTTTTGAAGTGGTTTTTATCATATTGTACCATATAAAAAATTTTTTGCAACAGTTATTTTGAATTTTGGCAATATTTTATAACAACAAGTCAAAATAGTGCAAATTATTGTATGTATCGCTTTAGTAAAAATGTAATATTTTTAAAGTTTGGCATATATATTTTTAGTGGACATAAGTTTGCGGCAAAAAGGGGGAATTTTGGTGGAAATTGAGATGTTTTCAAAATTTTTGGGATATATTCTCGGACTGCTTATTATTTTTACGGTTTGCAAAATATTTTTTAAGCCGCTTAAGGTAATTTTCAAATTCTTTTTCAGCAGTTTTTTGGGGCTTGCAATTTTGTTTATAATCAATTCTTTTTCGCACATTACAAATTTTTACATAGGAATAAACCCGGTAACTGCGCTTGTTTTGGGACTTTTGGGCGTTCCGGGGCTTATTATGATTATTATTCTTAAGTTTTTTATCTGAATAATCGAAAAAAAGGATTTTTTAAAATTTTGTGGTATTATATTAAATAAGGAAGGAAAATCAACGCAAAAAATTTTTTTGCGTCAGAATTTTATGCCGGCATATGGCGGCGGAACGGAGATTTTTTATGAAAAAAATAATCGCAATAAACGCAAGCCCTCACAAGGACGGCGACGTTGCATTTTTACTTAAGACGGCTTTGTCAAAGCTTTCGGAAAAAGGCTTTGATACAGAGCTTATATATCTTCAGAGCGCACTCGATTCGGCAAAAACCCCGTTTTGCGTGTGCTGTTCGTCACCGTGCAGCAAGGCCTGTTACAAAGGCACCGCCCTTGAAGAGGTTCTTAACAAAATGGAGGATGCGGACGGCATTATTTTCGGCACGCCGGTATATTTCGGCGCAATGACCGCCCAGCTTAAATGTTTGTTTGACAAAACCAGGGATGCACGCTCAAGACGTGCATTTGTCGGAAAGACAGGATGCGTGTTCACGTCGGGGGCGTCGCTTTTCGGCGGACAGGAGGCAACGGTAAGGTCTGTTCAGGACGCTATGCTTGTGGACGGATTTACAATAATCGGAACAAGCTCCGAAAAATTGGGAGCAGGTCATATGGGTGTGTGTTCTCTGCGCCCCGCAAGGGAGGACAAAAACGCACTTTCACGCATCGACCTTATATGCGAAAGATTTGCCGAGGAGGTAAAATAATACATTGAACATACGTATGCAAAGCGAAATGCTGGAGGAAAAATATCTTTGCGAGTATGCCTGTTTTTCAAAAAACACAAAGGGCAGAAAAAAAGATGAGGAAAAATGCGGTATACGCACCGAGTTTTGCCGTGACCGTGACCGCATTGTTCATTCCAAAGCATTCAGAAGGTTAAAACACAAAACGCAGGTTTTTATATCGCCCGACAACGACCATTACAGAACACGTCTTACACACACGCTTGAGGTTTCGCAGATTGCAAAAACCATTGCAAAGGCGCTTCGGCTTAACGTGGATTTGACCGAAGCGATAAGCCTCGGGCACGATTTGGGTCACACGCCGTTCGGGCATATGGGCGAGCATATTTTAAACAATCTTTCAAAGCACGGCTTTAAGCATTACCGGCAAAGCCTGAGGGTTGTTGACGTGCTTGAAAAGGACGGCAGAGGGCTTAATCTTACCTATGAGGTTCGTGACGGAATTTTAAATCACGCAGGCGATATGACGGCAGAAACGTTTGAAGGAAAAATTATAAAATATGCCGACCGTTTTGCATATCTTAACCACGATATAGACGACGCAATAAGGGCAGGAATAATAAAAGACAGCGACCTTCCGAAGGAATATATCAAAATTCTCGGCGAGCGCCATTCAAAAAGAATCAACACGCTTATATGCGACATCATATCCTCGACGCTTGAAAAAAAAGAGGTTTCAATGAGCAAAAAAACCGAGGACGCTATGATGGGGCTTCGCAGTTTTATGTTTGAAACGGTTTACAAAAAAATAGGCGAGCAGGATAAAAAAGTGGAGCTTGTAATTGAAAAAATGTTTAAATATCATTTTGAAAACCCCGAAAAAATGCCGCCGGAATTTGTAAATCTTTTGAAAGATTACGATAAAGACACCGTTGTGTGCGATTATATCGCAAGTATGACGGATGGGTATATTCTTAAAAAATTCAACGAATTGTTTATACCGCAGACGTGGTAAAATAAGGTATTTTGCAAAAATATGAATTTTAAAGAAGGAATTTATAAAAAAAAGTCGAATTAAATAACTTGTGCAAAAAATAAGGAAATATGGTGATGGATTTTGCCCCGGTATCCCGAGTATATTATTCAGGAAATCATTGATAAAAACGATATTGCGGACGTTGTTTCGGAGTATGTTCCGCTGAAAAAAAGCGGGTCGAATTATGTCGGTCTGTGCCCGTTTCATAACGAAAAAACACCGTCGTTTTCGGTGTCGCAGCAAAAGGGAATTTTTCATTGCTTCGGCTGCGGCGAGGGCGGCACGGTTGTAAGTTTTGTTATGAAAATGGAAAATATTACGTTTACCGAGGCAATTGCAAAGCTTGCCCAAAGGGCAGGAATTGCCCTTCCCGAAACGAATTACCGTGATTCTAAAAAAGAGGCGGCGCTGCGGGATAAAAAAGAGCTTTATTTTGAGCTTAACAAAGAGGCGGCAAACTTTTATTACAGTATGCTTTCAAAAAAAGAGGGTGCCGTTGCGGTTGCCTATTTTAAAGAAAGGGCGCTTGACGGCAAATGCGCAAAGTTTTATACGCTCGGTTATTCGCCAAACGAAAGATGTGCGCTTTTGGATTATCTTACTCAAAAAGGATATAAGAAGGAAGATATTTTTTCTGCCGGGCTTGCCTCAAAAAACGAGTCGGGAACTTATTACGACCGTTTCAGAAACCGCATTATGTTTCCTATTTTCAACGCAAACGATAAGGTTATAGGCTTCGGCGCACGGCGCATAACAGAAGATGTTAACCCGAAATATCTTAACACAGCCGATACGCTTATATACAACAAAAGCAAAAACCTTTATTCGCTCAACGTTGCAAGAAGGGCAAGAAAGGGCGAGGTTATCCTGGTTGAAGGGTATATGGACGTTATATCGGTTGTGAAAAACGGTATTCCCAACGTTGTTGCAACGCTCGGCACTGCGCTGACAAGCGACCAGGCAAAGCTTTTGAAACGCTATTTTAACGAGGTTATAATTTGCTACGACAGCGACGACGCAGGTCTTGAAGCGAAAAAACGTGCGATTTTAATACTTCGTGATATGGATATCAAAACAAGCGTTATGACGGTTGAAGGCGCAAAAGATACTGACGAATTTTTGAAAAAATACGGGAAAGACAGGTTTTTGACGCTGATAAACAAAAGAAAATCCGACATTTTGTATTTGATGGATATTTTTGGGGCAAGATATGAACTGCAAATAAACGTTGAGGACAGAATAAGCTATGTTTCCGACCTTTTGCCGTATCTTGCAAAAGTCAAAAACGAGGTTGAGCTTGATATTTATGTTGAAGAAATTGCAAAGCGTGCAAAAACGGGCGTTCAGGCAATATATGCAAGCCTCGGAAGAACACGCAGCGCAAAGAATACAAACGGCGCAAAAAGCCCCGATATTCTTCCGTATGCAGGGGCGATTGTGTCGGACAGGCTGGATAAAACAAGAGAGCTTCTTTTGTCTGTCCTTGCAGAAAATATGAGCATTGCACAGCGGCTTGCCGGTACTTTGGATATAAGCCTTTTTGAAAAGGAAATCCACAAGAAACTTTTTAAAATTATTATGGATAAGGCTGAGGATAACCAAAAAATCGAGGCGGGGGACGTTATGACCCTATTTGACGAGGATGAAGTCGGCACAGTTACAAAAATTCTTGCAATAGACGCAATGTGCGACGACAAAATGCGTGCGGCGCACGATTATGCCGAGGCGGTAAGAGAAGAAATGCGCAAGGCGAAAATACAAAAACTTTTGCAGAGCGGCGATGTTAACGCTTTGAACGAGTTTTTGAAAAATAAATAATTTTTACTTATGAAAGGAGGAGCAGGCAGAATATGGCTGAAGAAAAAAACACCGTCAAGGGCAAAGAAAACCGAAGTGTTGCCGACAAAAAAGCGATTATTAAAACGCTTATCGCAATCGGTCAGAAAAAAGGGGTTTTGTCCTATAAGGAAGTTATGGATGCTCTTTCCGAGATTGATTTAGATGTAAAGCAGATTGAAAAAATCTACGAAACTTTGGAACACTTGGGTATTGAGCTTGTTGAGGATTTGGACAGAGAGCTTGCTGAAATTCAAACAAATGAGGAGGAAATTGACCTTTCGATTCCCGAGGGTGTGGGTCTTGACGATCCTGTAAGAATGTATCTTAAAGAAATTGGAAAAGTTCCGCTGCTTACCGGCGACGAGGAAATAGAGCTTGCCGAAAGAATGCACAACGGCGACGAGGCGGCAAAAAAACGTCTTTCCGAGGCGAATTTAAGGCTTGTTGTAAGCATTGCAAAACGCTATGTCGGCAGGGGGATGCTTTTTCTCGACCTTATCCAGGAGGGCAATCTGGGTCTTATCAAGGCCGTTGAAAAATTTGACTATACAAAAGGCTATAAATTCAGCACATATGCAACCTGGTGGATAAGACAAGCAATTACAAGGGCAATTGCCGACCAGGCAAGAACGATAAGAATTCCCGTCCATATGGTGGAAACAATAAATAAGCTTATCAGAGTGTCACGTCAGCTTTTGCAGGAGCTTGGCAGAGAGCCGCACGTGGACGAAATTGCAAACGCTATGGGCGTGAGCGAGGACAGGGTGCGTGAAATTATGAAAATCGCACAGGAGCCTGTGTCGCTTGAAACGCCTATCGGCGAAGAAGAGGACAGTATTCTGGGAGATTTTATTCCCGATAACGACGCACCCGCACCGTCAGATATGGCGGCGTTTATGCTCTTGAAAGAACAGCTTATGAACGTTCTTGAAACTCTTACCCCACGTGAGGAAAAGGTGCTGAGGCTGCGTTTCGGTCTTGACGACGGAAGGGCAAGAACGCTTGAAGAAGTGGGAAAAGAATTTAACGTTACAAGAGAGAGAATCCGTCAGATTGAGGCAAAGGCTTTGCGTAAGCTGCGCCATCCGAGCAGAAGCAAAAAACTTAAGGATTTTCTTGAGTAAAATTAATATCAAAACAAAATTAAAAGCAAGCGGAGCTTTATGTTCCGCTTGCTTTTTTAGTCATTACGAAATCAAACCTCTAATGCCTGTCAAAATCCGAAAACCGCTTTTCTTGTTTAATCGGAGTTTTGACGGTCTAACTTATACGACAGCAGCATAAGACTGTCCGAAAGATGGACGTTTTCAATCACAACGTTTTCCTGTTCGTCAAGCTCGGTGTACGAAAAATTCCAGATTGCCTTAATTCCGAGCGAAATAAGGTTTTGCGCAACCGATTTTACCGACGTTTGCGGCACGGTAAGAATTGCAATGTCGGGATGATGCTCTTTTATAAAATCCGCAATACCGTCATAGTCCGACACCGTTATGTCGCTTATTTTTTTGCCGACCTTCGACTTGTCGTTATCAAAAACGCCTGTGAGCGTAAAACCTCTTTTTTTGAAATTTGTGTGGTTTGCCAGTGCGTGACCCAAAAATCCCGCACCGACAATAATTGTTGTTCTTCCTGAATATAAGCCCAAAATCGTGCCGATTTCACGGTGCAGCATTTCAACGTTATATCCGTATCCCTGCTGACCGAAACCGCCGAAAAAGTTAAAATCCTGCCTTATCTGCGAGGCGGTAACACCCATTTTGCGGCTCAGTTCGCTTGATGATATTCTGAAAATCTGTTTTTTCATAAGGTCGTCAAGATATCTGTAATATCTCGGCAGTCTGCGTGCAACCACGTCGGGAACTTTCTTATCCTTCACCTTAACACCTCCGAAGGGCTTTGAAATTTTTACAGTTTTTCTATCGTTTCCATAACATAAGCTGCAAATTCTTTTGCCGTTGCGCCTTCCTTTGTGCCGGTAACAACAACCTTTTTCTCCTTGTCTGCGCATATGGTAAGCGCCTCGCCGAGAAGGTGCGCCTGTTTTGCAAAACCAATGTGCATAAGCAGCATTTCGGTTGCTTTAAGTATGCTGGAGGGATTTGCATATTCTGCAATGCCTTCCTCAACCATACGGGGCGCCGAACCGTGGATTGCCTCAAACATAGCGTATTTTTTGCCGAGGTTTGAGCTTCCGGCAGTGCCCACGCCGCCCTGAATCTGAGCCGCTTCGTCGGTTATTATGTCACCGTAGAGATTCGGCAGAACAAACACCTCAAACGAGCTTCTTATATCCTCGTTGATAAGGTTTGCCGTCATAATGTCAACATACCACGAATCGAGCGTGATACCGGGGTAATCCTTTGCAACCTCTTTGCAGATATCCAAAAATTTTCCGTCTGTGGTTTTTATGATATTTGCCTTTGTAACGGCAGAAACACGCTTCTTGCCGTTGTTTTTTGCAAATTCAAACGCCGCTCTTGCAATTCTTTCGCAGCCGCCGGTTGTATGTATGCAAAAATCCACCGCAAGGTCGTCGGTAACGTTTATGCCTTGCGAGCCGACAGCGTATGAGCCTTCGGTGTTCTCTCTGAAAAACGTCCAGTCAATGCCTTTTTCGGGCACTTTTACCGGTCTTACGTTTGCAAAAAGGTCAAGCTCACGGCGCATTGTAACGTTTGCGCTCTCAAGATTAGGCAAGCCGTCGCCCTTGCTCGGTGTGGTTGTGGGGCCTTTTAAAAGCACGTTGCATTTTTTAATTTCTTCCATAACGTCGTCGGGAATGGATTTTAACTGCTTTACACGGTTTTCAATTGTAAGACCTTCAATTTTTTTAAGCTCAATCCTGCCGCTTTTTATCTCGTCCTTAAGAAGGAATTTTAAAATGTTTTCCGCCTCGCTGAGGATAATCGGACCTATTCCGTCGCCCGGAATTATGCCGATAACAATTTTGTCAAGTGCCGAAAAATCGGTAAATTCTTCGCCCTCGCCAAGCCTTTGCGCACGCTCAATCTGCTTTTTTAAAAGCTGTGCAAATTTTTCTGTCGCCTGATTAATATAATCGTTCATATCTCTCTCCCGTCTTTATTTTGACATCTCTTTTGTATAGTTTAACAGTCCGCCAAGAAGCATCATATCTCTCTGACGGTCGGACAGCGTGAAGTTAACTTTAAATTCAGTGCCTTTTGTAATGTTTTTAACAATAAGCGAGCTGTCGTTTTTAACGCTTTCGATTGCGTTTTCAATCACAAGTTCGTCCATTGCGCCGATACTGTCGTAGTCTGCCTCGTTATCGAACGTAAGGGGCAAAATTCCCGAATTTATAAGGTTTGCCATATGAATACGCGCAAACGATTTTGCAATAACGCCCTTTATGCCGAGATACAAAGGCGCAAGCGCTGCGTGTTCTCTTGACGAACCCTGACCGTAGTTTGAACCTGCGATAATAAATCCGCCGCCGTTTTCTTTTGCACGCTCCGAGAATTTATCGTCGCACGGAGCAAGGCAGAAGTTTGAAAGATACGGTATGTTTGAACGGAACGGCAAAAGCTTTGCGTTGGACGGCATAATGTGGTCGGTCGTGATGTTGTCCTCAACCTTTATAAGAGCCTTGCCCGATACAGTGTTTTCAAGCTTTTTGTTTATGGGAAATTCCTTTATGTTCGGACCCCGCACTACTTCGACGTCATTGTTTTCGGGCGCCGGTTCAACAACCATATTGTCGTTTATAAGAAATTTTTCGGGCATTTGTATTTCGTTTGAAATATCAAGTTCGGTCGGGTCGGAAAGATATCCGTTAATTGCCGAAAGCGCCGCAGTTTCGGGGCTTACAAGGTAAACCTTTGCGGATTTTGTGCCGCTTCTGCCTTCAAAGTTTCTGTTGAATGTTCTAAGCGATACAGCGTCCGTCTTGGGCGACTGACCCATACCGATACACGGACCGCACGCAGTTTCCAAAATTCTTGCGCCGGCTGCAATCATATCTGCAAGAGCGCCGTTTTGCGAAAGCATATTGAGCACCTGACGTGAACCCGGAGATATAACAAGGCTTACGTCCTCGGCAACGGTTTTTCCTTTTAAGATTTTTGCAACCTTCATCATATCCATATAAGACGAGTTTGTGCAGCTTCCGATTGCCACTTGGTCAACCTTGATTTTGCCGATATTTTTAACGCTGTCAACAAGGTCGGGCATATGCGGTTTTGCCGCAAGCGGAACAAGTTTTGACAAATCTATCGTAAGCTCTTCGTCATACTGTGCGTCATCATCGGGAAGAATGTACGAAAAATCGTCCTCTCTGTCCTGCGCCTTAAGAAACGCTTTTGTAATGTCGTCGCTCGGGAAAACGGAGGTTGTTGCGCCAAGTTCCGCACCCATATTTGTGATTGTTGCCCTTTCGGGAACGGATAAGGTTTTAACGCCTTCGCCCGAATATTCTATAACCTTGCCCACGCCGCCTTTAACGGTTAAAATACGAAGGACCTCCAAAATAATGTCCTTTGCGGCAACCCAGGGCTTTAATTTTCCTGTAAGATTAACCCTTACAACCTTGGGCATTGTAATATAATATGCGCCGCCGCCCATTGCAACCGCAACGTCAAGACCGCCTGCGCCGATTGCAAGCATACCTATGCCGCCGCCCGTGGGGGTGTGGCTGTCCGAGCCGAGAAGGGTCTGACCGGGAATACCGAAACGTTCAAGATGCACCTGATGGCAAATTCCGTTTCCGGGACGTGAAAAGTAAATTCCGTGTTTTTTTGTAACGGTTTGAATATACTTGTGGTCGTCCGCATTTTCAAAGCCCGACTGAAGCGTGTTGTGGTCGATATAAGCAACCGAGCGCTTTGTTTTAACCCTCGGAATACCTATTGCCTCAAACTCAAGATACGCCATTGTTCCGGTTGAATCCTGCGTAAGCGTCTGGTCAATTTTAATTGCAATTTCTTCGCCTGCGGTCATATTGCCCGAAACAAGGTGGCTTTTTATAATTTTTTGTGTAATGTTCAAAAAAATCATTCCCTTCGTCAGTATTGTAAATTTTTGGGTTTTCAGCCTTTATGATAATTATATTTTATAAAAATATACAGCCTGTGTCAATGTGCGCTTTACACATAAGTTTACATAACTTTGATTTGTTTTTTATACACTTTAATATACATAAATATGCAGAATACGAGCGAAACCGACTCGGCAATCGGAAAAGCGAACCAGACGTTTGTTACGCCGAACCCGGACAAAAACTTTGCAACGGGCAAAATCAGCACAATCTGCCGCAGAAACGACACTGTAAGCGAGTAAACCCCTTTGCCGGTTGCCTGGAAAAACGTACCGAATATTATGCCTATCGCAGCAGGCACAAAGTTTAACGATATAATCCTTAAAGCCGGAATACCGATTTCGAGCATATCGGGCTTTGCGTTGAAAATCAAAAGCAATTGTTTCGGAAAAATGGAGAAAACAGCCATTCCCAAAGCCATAATGACCGCCGCAATGGCAGTGCCTTTTTTAACTGCGTCAACAAGGCGCCTTCTGTTTCGTGCGCCGTAGTTGTAGCCCATAATGGGCATAACCCCCTGTGTAAGACCGAAAACAGGCATAAACACAAACGATTGCAGCTTGTAATACACTCCCAGCACCGTAACGGCGGTAGGGGTAAGCACGATAAGAATTTTATTGAGCAGGGTAATAAGCACCGACGCTATGCTCTGCATAACGATAGACGGTATTCCCACAATGTAAATATCCTTTATCGTTTTTGCACGGAATTTAAAGTTTTTAAGCGAAAATTTCACGTGAAAATCTTTTTTGTGCGCAATATAAACTGCATAAAACATTGATACAATCTGCCCCATAACGGTTGCGATTGCTGCGCCGGCAACGCCCATGGGCGGAATAAAGCCTGCACCGAAAATAAAAATCGGGTCGAAAATAAGGTTTATAACAGCGCCGATAAGCTGAAAAATCATAGGATAGAGCATATTGCCCGTAGCCTGTATGGATTTTTCAATGTTCACCTCTATAAACACGCCGAACGAGAAAACCATAACAATCCACATATAGTCGTTTCCCCAGTTTATGATGTTTTGCGAAACGTTTTCGGCGCCCTTTGCCATAGAGGCAATGAACGGCTTTGTAAAAAACAGCCCTATAAGCGCAAAAACAACCCACGTTATAAACGCCAGAACAATTCCGTGGTTTGCTGCGTGCGAGGCTTCGTCATATTCTTTTTCGCCCAGTCTTCTTGAAATAAGCGAGTTTACGCCGACTCCCGTGCCGACGGCGAACGATATAATAAGCATTTGCATTGGATACACCAGCGACACCGCCGTAAGAGCGTCCTCGCCGATAAGTGATACGAATATACTGTCCACAATATTATACAGTGCCTGAATCAGCATTGAAAACATTGCCGGCAGCGACATTGAAAAAATAAGCTTGGTCATAGGCATTGTGCCCATTTTGTTTTCTGACATTTCTTTTGTAAAATCCTTTCAGTTAGCGCTATCATATTATTTTATCATAAATTTAAAATGCTGTCAAACAAGAATTTTAATTAAAAAAAGACTGCCTTTAGCCGCTCCTCGATAAGAAGGCAATGCTTACTTATCGAGGAGCGGCTTTAAAAAATATTTTTATAAGACAGTCCTTTTTTAAATTTTAAAGATATGCGGCGTTCGACTTTAATTCCCTGTTTTTCATCCTCGTATAAATGCGCCTTTTCGCAAGCCTTTTGGCAAAGGCGAACGCTCTTTTTAAAAACGCACCCGAAACAATAAGCTTCAGTGCAAAAACAAGCTGCGACGCCGTCTGCGCTATGCTTATCGTCTCCGAGTCGGACGCACCTGCCGTGCCGATTATGAGTATTATGCCTGCAACAATTAAAAGATTGAAAATGTTTTTCATTGTGATTACTTCCTTTCTTTATCTTATGGCACCATTATAAAATACTAACTGTCCCAAAAAACGGACAATAAAACGTTTGCATATTTTTATATTTTGTGATACAATACTGTAGAATAAAATTTTTTAATTTTTTTATTGCAAATCCGGAGGCTTTATATATGGATAAAAAGGTTTTGAAAACACTTGAATTTGACAAAATATTAAAACGGCTTGCCGACTTTGCCGTTATGGAAACCACAAAAGACGAAATTATGAATATAATGCCTGCAAAAACCAAAAAGGCGGCGCAGAAAATGCAGAGCGAAACCAAAGAGGCGGCTGCCGTTCTGGTAAAATGCGGCTCTCTGCCGATTTTGTGCGTGTCGGACGTAACGGCTTCTTTAAAGCGTGCGGATATGGGCGGAACGCTTACGCCGAGCGAGCTTTTAAACATTGCAAAGGTTCTTGAAACGGCAAGAAGAATAAAAATGCACACAAAAAACGCAGAATGTACCCTTCTTTCGGAGCATATAGACGCTCTTTACGAGGACAAGCGTCTTGAAACCGACATAACGGGCAAAATTATAGACGCCGAAACAATTGCGGACGACGCAAGCAGCACCCTTCTTGACATACGAAGAAAAATACGTTCGGCAAACAACAGGGTTAAAGACATTCTGCAAAAAATAATAACTTCGCCGTCGCACCAAAAGCACCTTCAGGAGCAGATTATAACGCTTAGGGGCGACAGATACGTTATACCGCTCAAGGCAGAATACAAGGGCGTTATACAGGGCGTCGTGCACGACGTTTCGGCAACCGGGTCAACCCTGTTTTTGGAGCCTATGAGCGTTGTTGAAACAAACAACGAAATAAGAAGGCTTTCGGGCGAGGAAAAGGACGAGATAGAAAAAATTCTTGCAGATCTTACAAATCAGGTATCTCTCGTTTCAAAGCTTGTAAAAATGAGCTACGACACCGTTTCGTATATCGACCTTATATTCGCAAAGGGCAAATATGCGCTTGAAACCGACGCTTTTGCGCCCGAAATAAACGATAAAGGGCAGATTAACCTAAAGCGTGCAAGGCATCCTCTGATAGATGCGAAAAAAGTGGTTGCAACCGATATTTATCTCGGAAAAAACTTTGATACGCTTGTCATTACCGGCCCCAACACCGGCGGAAAAACGGTAACTCTTAAAACAATCGGGCTTCTGACGGTTATGGCGCTGTCGGGATTGCACATCACAGCAGAAGAAGGGTCGGAAATTTCGGTTTTTGAAAACGTTTTTGCCGATATCGGCGACGAACAGAGCATTGAGCAGAGCCTGAGCACCTTCTCGGCGCATATGGTTAACATTGTTGACATTCTTTCAAAAATCAGTGATAAAAGCCTTTGCCTTTTTGACGAGCTCGGCGCAGGAACAGACCCCACGGAGGGCGCCGCTCTTGCGATAAGTATTCTCGAATACGTTAAGGGCAGCGGTGCAAAATGCGCCGCAACAACGCATTACAGCGAGCTTAAGATTTATGCCCTTTCCACAAACAGGGTAGAAAATGCGTCCTGCGAGTTTGACATTGAAACGCTTGCGCCCACCTACAGGCTTCTTATAGGAATTCCGGGAAAGAGCAACGCTTTTGCAATTTCAAAACGTTTGGGACTTTCCGAATTTATAATAGACAACGCAAAAAAGCATATTGACAGCGAAAGCGTTAAATTTGAGGACGTTATATCAGAGCTTGAGAAAAACAGAATTTTGACCGAGCGCGAAAAAAACAAGGCGCAAAGCTATAAAACCGAAGCGGAAAACATTAAAAAAGAAATGGCAAAGCGCAATAAAATTCTGGACGAAAAAACCGAAAAAATTATAGAAAAAGCCCGCAGCGAGGCTAAAAAAATAATAGAGGACGCAAAAAGGGAAACCGAAGAAGCGCTGAGTCAAATTAAAAAAGCGCAGAAAATGAGGGATTTGACCGAGGCAAACCGTGAAATGGAGCGTGCAAGGCAGAAGCTCAGCAGCAAAAACAAAGAAAACGCACAAAAGCTTTCGCAGAGAAAAACGGAGCAGGAAAAGAACACAAAAGCGCCGAAAAGCGTAAAATTGGGCGACAGCGTTGAAATTGTGAGCATAGGTCAGAAGGGCGACGTTGTAACCCTTCCCGACAGAAGCGGAAACCTTGTTGTAAAGGTTGGAATTATGAAGCTTAAGTCAAATTTGTCGGATTTGCGCCTTATTAAGGAGGAAAAACCGAAAAACAGTCAAAAAAAGCAGGGTGGTGCGTTCGGCGGAAACGCAAAGTATATGAACGTTTCGACAGAGCTTGATTTAAGGGGCGAAAATATTGAAGACTCGATATATATACTCGACAAATTCTTGGACGACGCAGTTTTGTCGTCGCTTACGCAGGTGCGTATAATCCACGGCAAGGGTACCGGCGCATTAAGACAGGGGATACATCAGTATCTTAAAAAACAGCCGAGGGTTGAAAGTTTTGCGCTTGCCTCATACGGCGAGGGCGACAGCGGCGTTACGGTAGTTAAGCTTAAATAGCGTAAGAAGGGTAAGCGACAACGGTTTAAACGGAAAAAACGCTGCGCTAAGGGTTTGCGCCCGATATCAAGCCGAAAAAATTAAAAATTGCCATCTTTTTCGGATTATCTTCTTTCGGCAAAACGGCGCATTTATACTCAAAATAAGTTTTAAAAGGCGTGATTTAAAGTGGCAAAGGAAAGCAATCAGAAGCTTAAGCTTTTATACCTTTTGAAGGCGCTTTACGAAGAAAGCGACGAGGAGCATTTTGTTTCTATGAAGTATCTTACGGCATATCTTTCGTCGCACGGAATTTATGCCGAGAGAAAGTCGGTTTATTCGGATATATGCGAGCTTGAGCGCTTCGGGTTTGACATAATAAGCAAAAAGGGCAGAAACGCAGGCTATGCGCTTGTCGGGCGCAGTTTTGAAACCGCTCAGCTTAAGCTTTTGTGCGATTCGGTAAATGCGTCACGGTTTATAACCGAAAAAAAGAGCAGGGAGCTTATTAAAAAAATAGAGGGTTTAACAAGCCGCCACAGCGCAAAAAAGCTGAACCGCCAGCTTTATACCACAGATAGGGTAAAGAGCGGAAACGAAACCATTTATTACAATGTAGATACGCTTCACGACGCAATTTCCGAGAAAAAGAAGGTTGCGTTTATGTATTTTGAATATAACACCGACAAGCAAAAGGTTATGAAAAACGGCGGTGCGGAATATGTTGTTTCGCCCTATGCGCTTACCTTCAGCGACGAAAACTATTATCTTGTTTCGCACTATGAAAAGCACGGAAACCTTACAAATTTCAGGGTTGACAAAATGGAAAAAATACGCATTTTGAAAGATGAGTGCGAAAATATTGAAAACGTTACGCAAAAAGGATTTAAGCTTTCAAGCTATACAAAAAGGCTTTTCGGAATGTTTGCGGGCAGCGAGGTAAACGTAAAGCTTTTGTGTGAAAATTCGCTTGTCAATGCGGTTACAGACCGTTTCGGAAGGGATATTTTAATCCGCAAAGAGGGAAGCGAACATTTTGTTGCGACGATAAGCGTTGCCGACAGTCCTACATTTTTTGCGTGGGTTTTCACCTTCGGGCGAAAAATAAAAATAATTTCGCCGCCCGAAATTTCGGAAAAATTTAAGAATATGGCGCAGAGCGTCTGCGATATTTATAAGTAAAGGAGTTTTTGTAAAAATGTATAAAGCAGCGGTTTTTGACTTGGACGGCACAATTGCCGATACCATTGACACTATTTGTTACTACGGCAACCGTTCAATGAAAAAGTTTAATTTGCCGTGCATTGAGCGTGACAGATATAAATATCTTGTCGGCTGCGGCTATGAAAATCTGGTGAAGGGTATGCTGTGCGAAAAGGGCGCATACACCGACGGGCTTTTTGACGAGATGAAAAGCTATTACCACGACGATTACGAAACCGATTCAATGTATCTTACAAAGCCTTACGACGGAATTTTGGAAACGGTTGCGTTTTTGAAAAACCAAGGCTTTAAGCTGGGCGTTTTGTCAAACAAGCCCACCGGCGCAGTGCACGACGTTATAGACGCATTTTTTGAAAAAGGCACGTTTGACATCTGCCTCGGAGGGGGAGAGGGATTTCCTTTAAAGCCCGACCCGTCGGCGCTTTTTCATATTTTGAAAGAGCTTGATGTCAAGCTTTGCGAATGTATTTATATCGGCGACACAAAAGTGGATGTTGAAACGGGAAAGGCGGCAAACGTTTTCACAATCGGCGCATTGTGGGGATTTCGCACCTACGACGAGCTAAAGAGCGCAGGAGCGGACGTTATTGCAAGCGTTCCTTCCGACATCTGCGATATTGTGAAAGAGAAAAATAATATTAATTAAAAATTTTTTGTGCGCATAAAATTTAAGAAGGATTTAAGGTCAGCGTGTCGAAATATTAAATTTAGGAAAATTTTGTTCAAGTATACAAAAACACTATACGAAAGGAAAAATCAATATGAAACCCAAATATAAAAGAGTGCTGCTGAAACTGAGCGGCGAGGCGCTTGCGGGCGAAAAAGGCTTTGGACTTTGCGAAGATACCATTGGAAAAATTACCGATACAATAAAAGAATGTGCGGATATGGGCGTGCAGATTGCAATTGTTGTAGGCGGCGGAAATTTCTGGAGAGGCAGGTCGGGCGTTAAAATGGACAGAACAAGAGCCGACCATATGGGTATGCTCGCAACCGTTATAAATGCGCTTGCAATTCAGGACGCACTCGAGCAAAGAGGCGTTCCCACACGTGCGCAGACGGCTATTGAAATGCGTCAGATTGCAGAGCCGTATATCAGAAACAAGGCTATAAGGCATCTTGAAAAGGGAAGAGTTGTGGTGTTTGGCTGCGGCACGGGAAATCCGTTTTTCTCAACCGATACAACAGCTGCCTTAAGGGCTGCCGAAATCGACGCAGAGGCAATACTTCTTGCAAAAAAGGTTGACGGCGTTTACGACAGCGACCCCAACATAAACAAAAATGCGGTAAAATTCGATTCGCTTTCGTATATTGAGGTTTTAAACAGAGGCTTGGGTGTTATGGATTCCACCGCAACCTCGCTTTGTATGGACAATTCAATCCCCATAAGGGTGTTCGGGCTTGACGATCCCGATAACATAAAAAAGGTTATTCTCGGCGAAGAAATAGGGACGCTTGTGAAAAACTGATTGGGCAAAAAATTTAAAAAAGGAGCGAAAATATTATGGCAAAATACGAGCAGTTTGAAACGAAAATGAAAAAATGCATATCTTCTCTGGAGTTTGATTTAAACACCATAAGAGCAGGCAGGGCAAACGCTGCCGTGCTTGATAAAATTACGGTTGAATATTACGGAGTTGCCTCGCCCCTTGCGCAGGTTGCTTCAATTTCGGTTCCCGACGCAAGAACAATTGTCATTGCGCCGTGGGATATGAGCCTTGTGGGCGAAATAGAAAAGGCAATTTTAAAATCCGAGCTCGGCATCAATCCGCAGAACGACGGCAAAAGCGTAAGGCTTAATTTTCCGCCGCTTACCGAGGAAAGAAGAAAAGAACTTGTTAAAGAAGTAAGCAAAAAAGGCGAAAATTCAAAGGTTGCGGTGCGAAACGTGCGCAGGGACGCAATGGAATTTTATAAAGCCGAAAAGAAAAACGGAGACGTTACCGAGGACGAACTTAAAACAATCGAAAAGGACATTCAAAACCTTACCGACAAGTACATCAAAAATGTTGACGACACCGTTTCGGCAAAGGAAAAAGAAATTTTGTCGGTTTGATTTATTTAAATTCGGAGGACGCATAAAATGTTCTTTAAAAAGCATAAAAACATAAAAGCCGATAAAATGTCGTTTCCGAAGCACATTGCAATTATTATGGACGGCAACGGCAGATGGGCTAAAAAAAGGGGACTTCCGAGAAGTGCGGGACACTCTGCGGGGGCAAAAAATCTTGAAAATATTGTAAAGTATCTTAAGGACACAAGCGTAAGATACCTTACGGTTTATGCGTTTTCCACCGAAAACTGGAAAAGACCCAAAGCCGAGGTTGACGACCTTATGGCGCTGCTTGAAAGGTATCTTAGAAACTACGACGAGCTTCTCGGCGGCGAGGATGTGCGCCTTAAGGTAATCGGCAGAAAAGACGGGCTTTCGGATACGCTTATAAAGCTGATTGACGAAGTTGAGGAAAAATCGAAAAACCGCAGGCAGCTTACCGTAAACATTGCCTTAAACTACGGCGGCAGGCAGGAGATATGTGATGCGGCACGGCGTATTGCCTCCGATGTTTCGGACGGAAAGATAGCGCCCTCCGATATAGACGAAAGCCTCTTTTCAAACTATGTTTACACAAAAGACGTTCCCGACCCCGACCTTATAATCCGCCCGAGCGGAGAGGAGCGGCTCAGCAATTTTCTTCTTTGGCAGTGCGCATATTCCGAGTTTTGGTTTTCTGATGTTTGCTGGCCCGATTTTACGCCCGGCAGGCTTGAAGAGGCGCTTTTGGATTTTCAGAAAAGAAACAGACGTTTCGGAGGTGTGTGATTTATGCTGAAGGAAAGAGTTATATACGGCACGCTCGGCTTTGCGGCGGCGGTTGCGGTAATTTTGCAGGGCAGCATAGCGCTGAGCATTGCAATTTTTGCGCTTGTGGTTATGTCGCTGTTTGAAATGTATAAATCAACGGGACTTTTGAAAAAATATAAAGAGCTTACCGCAATGGGATTTATATTTGCCTGTGCGGCAATGATATTCCTTTTGAATGCGGCAGTCAAGGGCGAAATAAATTATCGCGTCTTTTCGCAGGGCGTTTTGCAGGCGACGCTTGCATTCGGCTTTGTGCTT
Source organism: uncultured Clostridia bacterium (assembly GCA_934500875.1). GTDB lineage: Bacteria > Bacillota > Clostridia > UMGS1810 > UMGS1810 > Qingrenia. The sequence continues at coordinate 93,901 of CAKSTL010000005.1, forward strand.
ATGCTTTTTATGATTTTTATGCACGAAAAGGTGCATTTTTCCACCGTTTCAATGCTGTTTTTGGAAACCGTGTATATAACGGTGACGTTTGCGCATATAATTTTAATCAGCGGAGAAGATAACGGAAAATTCACCGTGTGGCTTGTGTTTTTCGGCGCCTGGGGGGCAGATACGTTCGCCTATTTTGCAGGCAAAATTTTCGGCAGACACAAGCTTATAGAAAAGGTGTCGCCCAAAAAAACCGTTGAGGGCGCTCTCGGCGGAATTTTCGGAGATATTATCGTTTATGCGGTGTACGGCATAATTCTTTCAAAAAATCATATCGGCGTAAACTACATAAACCTTGTTGTATCGGGCGCTTTGGCGGCGGCTGTTTCGCAAATCGGCGACCTTATTATGTCGTGCATAAAGCGTGAAAATCACATAAAGGACTACGGCGATATCATTCCCGGCCACGGCGGAATTTTAGACAGGTTCGACTCTGTTTTAACCGTTGCGCCGCTGATATTTTATCTTAACATCTATCTGCCGTCGGTTTTTATAAAGTAAGGGTATAAAAAAAGGAAAAACATATGAAAAATATAACGGTTATGGGCTCTACCGGCTCAATCGGCACGCAGAGCCTTGAAATTGCCGAAAAAGACGAAAATATAAATATCTGCGCCCTTTCGGCGAACTCAAACGCAAGGCTTCTTTCGGAGCAGATACGCAAATTCAGACCGAACATTGCGTGCATTGCGGACGAAAAAAAGTACAGAGAGCTTTGCCTTGCGACAAATGATTTGAACACAAAAATCGTGTGCGGAAAAGACGGAATGATTGAAACTGCGTCGGAAAAAGAGGCTGACAGCGTGATTAATGCGGTTGTCGGCATAGCAGGGCTTGTTCCCACAATCTGCGCCGTGAAAGAAAAAAAGCGCCTTCTTCTGGCGAATAAGGAGTCGCTTGTGTGCGCAGGCGAAATTGTTATGAGCCTTGCGGAAAAAAACGGTGTTGACATTATCCCCGTCGACAGCGAACACAGCGCAATTTTTCAGTGCTTAAACGGCGAAAACAGAAAAAACATCAAAAAAATATGGCTTACTGCGTCGGGCGGCCCGTTTTACGGCAAAAAGCGAGAGGAGCTTTGCAATAAAACCAAAACCGACGCTTTGAAACATCCTAACTGGACTATGGGTGCAAAAATTACAATCGACAGCGCAACCCTTATGAACAAAGGGCTTGAAATTATTGAAGCAAAGCACCTTTTCGGGGTGGATATTGACGATATAATTCCCGTAATTCACACCCAAAGCATTATACATTCAATGGTCGAGTTCTGCGACGGTTCGTTTATTGCGCAGCTCGGCTCGCCCGATATGCGCCTTCCTATAAGCTATGCGATAAATTATCCCGAAAGAAAAGGTGCAATTTCGGATAAACTCGACATTTTCAAACATCCTTCGCTCACCTTTGACAAGCCCGATTACGATACTTTTAAATGCCTTGGCCTTGCGGTTTCGGCATACAAAAGGGGCGGTCTGTACCCTGCCGTTTTAAACGGCGCAAACGAGGCGGCGGTGGATTTGTTTCTTAACGATAAAATCAAATTTTTGGATATTGCCGGTCTGGTGGAGGAGGCTCTTAAGAGCTTTGACCCGCCCTCCGCTCTTTCGCTCGATTCGGTTTTTGCGGCTGACAAAGAAGCGAGGAATATTGTATATGAGAAGGGATTAAGCCTATGTTGACGGCAGTTTGGACAGTTTTAATTTTTTGTGCAATAATTTTTATACACGAGCTTGGGCACTTTACCGCCGCAAAAGCGGTGGGAGTTACCGTTCACGAATTTTCAATCGGAATGGGTCCTAAGCTTTTTTCATTCGGCAAAAAAGAAACGGCATACAGCGTCAGGCTTTTGCCGCTGGGCGGATTTGTGCGTCTTGAGGGCGAGGATGACGACAGCGACAGCGAGGGCGCTTTGTGCAACAAAAAGCCGTGGCAGAAGTTTGTTGTGCTTTTTGCCGGCGGATTTATGAACTTTGTGCTGGGATTTGCAATTTTTATCTTTATTGCGGCAAATTCTTACCTTACATCAAATATAATCGGCACCGTTACAGACGGTTATTCCATGAAAGAGGCAGGCTTTTTGCCGGGCGACAAAATTGTTGCAATGCAGTCGGACAAAAAGGCGCACAAAATTTCAAGCTACAACGATATTATGCTGTTTAACATAACAAATTCAGCCGATAAGGCAAACATCACCGTTGTAAGAAACGGCGAAAAAATAACAAAACAGGCAGTGCTTAAGGCGGATGAGTCGGGCAGAAAAATTTTCGGCTTTACCCCGAAAATTTTGCCGAACACGCCGTTAAACGTCATAAAAGCGGCATACGACAACTCGGTTTATATGGTAAAAACCGTTGCGCTGTCGCTGTGGTGGCTTGTAACGGGAAAGGTGTCGGTCACGCAGGTTTCGGGTCCTGTCGGAATTGTGACCGAAATCAATTCGGCAGTGTCAGAGAGCGGCGGATTTGAAGGCTTGATTCGTGCGCTGTCGCTTGCGGGGCTTATATCGATAAACCTCGGCGTTATGAACCTTCTTCCTCTTCCGGCGCTTGACGGCGGCAGAATAGTTTTTGTAATCGCCGAAAAAATAATCGGACACAGGGTAAACCCCGAAAAAGAAGGGCTTGTTCACTTTATCGGATTTGCGCTTTTGATGGCTTTTATGATTTTTGTAACTTTTTCGGACATCCGCAAGCTTTTCGGGTAATTAATTGCGTCCTTTTCTCATAAAATTATACTAAATCTTAATTAGACAAGAGAGGTTTGGTATGGATTTTAATAATCTTGATTATGAAAAAATGACAAAGCACTTGTCAAATCTTGTGAAAAAATACCCGTTTGCAGGCGTGTTTTCGTGCGGAAAATCGGTTTTGGGACGGGATATTCTGTGCATAAGACTGGGCAAGGGAAAAAGAAAAATCTTTTTAAACGGGGCGCACCATTCGCTTGAGTGGATAACATCATCGCTGCTTTTAAGCTATGCGCTCGATTATGCCGCAGCGCTCAGGGACGAAACGGAAATCTGCGGCTGCGACATTTTGAAAATCTATGAAAGCGCAACCTTTTTTATTATGCCAATGGTAAATCCCGACGGGGTTGATTTTGTGATAAACGGCATAAAAAAGGAAAATCCTTCGTATCAGCTTGTGAGGGACGCTCTTTGCGGCAAAAATGTTAAAAAATACTGGCAGGCAAACGCAAACGGCGTTGACCTTAATCACAATTACGACGCAATGTTTGACGAAGGTAAAAAAATGGAGCGGAAAATGGGGATATCGGGTGCAAATTACACAAGATATTCGGGAGAAAAACCGTTTTCCGAGCCTGAAACACAGGCGGTGAAATCGCTCTTTGAGAAAGAAAAATTCGATATTTCGGTCGCCTTCCATTCGCAGGGCGAAGAAATTTATTACGACTTTGCAAAAAAATCAAAATATAAGCATATCGCCAATCTTCTGGCAAAAAGCTCGGGATATACCGTTGCCGAAACGGACGGAATTGCCTCTGTAACGGGGTTTAAAGACTGGGTTGTGGATAAATTCGGCAAGCCGTCGTTCACGGTGGAGGTCGGAAGCGGTCAGAATCCGCTGCCGTATTCTCAGTTTGAAAAAATACGAAAGGATAACTATGCGCTCATAACCGAGTGCGCATTTTTGCGACTATGAAAAAAAAGCTTCTTATCGTCTGCATATTTTTTGCACTTCTCGCTCTTGTATCCGGCATAACTTTTATGTATTCGTACGAAAAAACCGAGTTTTTGCTCAATACATACGTTACGCTGAGCATTAAGGGGTTCGGCTCAAAAAAAGCGGCGGACGAGTGCTTTGAAAAGATAAGAAGTTTTGAGAAAAAATGCAGTGTTTATATAGAAAACAGCGACATTTCAAATCTTAACAAAAGCGGCGGAAAGACTCTTGACAATGAGGAGGCAGACCTTATAAAAAGAGCCTGCGAATATTCAAAAATCACAGACGGAGCGTTTGACATAACCGTAAAACCGCTGACGGATTTGTGGAATATCAAAAATTTTACACGTGTTCCGTCTGATGATGAAATTTTAAAAACAATGCCGAAAATCGGGTATGAAAACATCAAAATTTCGGATAGTTTTGTGCGGCTCGAAAACGGTGCGCAGATAGATTTCGGCGGCATTGCAAAGGGATATCTTGCAGACAGGTGCGCCGAAATTATGCAAAAATACCGCATAGAAAGCGCAGTTTTGGATTTGGGCGGAAATATTTATGCCGTCGGCAAAAAGGATATCAAAATCGGTCTGCAAAATCCAAACGGCGCAAGAGGCGAATATTTCGGCTACATAGAGGGAAATAATATATCGGTCACAACAAGCGGCGGCTATGAGCGGTTTGCCGAATTTAACGGAAAAAAATATCATCACATTATAAGTCCGTTTGACGGGAAATGCGCCGAAAGCGGCGTTATAAGCGCAACGGTGTGCGGCAAAAACAGCGAGGAATGTGACGCTCTGGCAACGGCAATCTGCGTTCTGGGTACGGACAAGGGTCTTGAAATCATAAATTTGCAAAAGGGCGCCGAGTGTGTTATCGTGGACGAAAATAACCGTGTTTACACTTCGGACGGTATAAATTTTAAAATTACGAATGACGATTTTGTAAGGGGAAACTGATATGGAAAAATATGATGTTGTAATAATAGGCGCAGGCCCGGCAGGGCTTAATGCGGCGCTGTATTCCGCACGTGCAGGGCTTAAAACCCTTGTTCTGGAACGTCTTTTTGCGGGCGGACAGGCAGCCACCACAAGCGAGGTTGATAATTTTATCGGCACCGGTAAAATAGGCGGCGCTGCGCTTTGCATGCAAATGGAAAAACAGGCAAAATCATTCGGCGCAGAGGTGAAATATGAGGACGTTTTAAGCCTTGATACGTCCGAAAAAAAGATTGTCACAAAAAAGAATACCTACCTTGCAAGAGCGGTGATTATCGCAACAGGTGCAAGTCCGAGAAAAATAGGCGTAGACGGCGAAGAAAAGTTTCGCGGAAGGGGCGTTTCGTACTGCGCAACGTGCGACGGCGGATTTTTTAAAGACAAAACGGCGTGTGTGCTCGGCGGCGGCGACACGGCGGCAGAGGACGCACTTTATCTTTCAAATATCTGCAAAAAAGTGTATGTAATTCACCGTCGGGATAAATTCAGAGCGGCGGCAAAAACCGTCGAAAAGCTTTATAATAACAGCAAAATTGAAATTGTTTTGAATACCGTTGCCGAAAAAATAAACGGCGGCGATTTTGTAAATTCCGTCAGCGTAAAAAACGTTGCAAGCGGCGAAAAAAGAGAAATTTCAACCGACGCAGTGTTTGTTGCCGCAGGAAACATTCCGTCAAATGCGCTCTTTAAGGGAATGATAAAAACCGACGAGAACGGATATATAATAGTAGATAAAAATATGCGCACCGATAAAGAGAATATCTATGCGGCGGGCGACGTGTGCCAAAAGCCCTTGCGGCAGATAATTACAGCGTGTGCGGACGGTGCGGTGGCGGCTTCTTCGGCGGCGGAGGACATTATGGAGTAAATGCACAAAAAGCAGTGCTTTATTTGTATAAACTCACGAAAAAACAAAATTATTTAAATTTGCTATTGAAAAATTTTAGCGTTGGCTTTATAATAAACTTGTATAATTGGAAAAATGGCTTTAAATCCTTATAAGGCTGTTTTGCAAAAAGGAGGGATTTGGAAAAATCATTTCTTTGCAAGGTCATTTATACGAAACGTTTTTTAAAATTAAAAAAGGAGATGGAGAAAGATTATGAAAAACATTTTCAAAAGAGCTTTGGCTCTCACAATGACAACGGCTTTGTTCGCTGTTTCCGCTTTTGCAGCACCTGCACCTGTATACAACAGTGTATCTTATGATAAGACGACAGGTGAGCTTAAAGCAACGGTTTCGGGCTATGAACAGGGCAAGGACGCAACAATTCTTATTCTTAGAAAAGGTGTGGCACCCGCAACCGCAGGCAGTGATGATATTATTTATATCGATCAGATTGACGGCAAAGACATTGCCGCAGACGGTACATACACATTTACCGCTCCCATTAAAGAAAGAGCGGCTGAAAAATCCGCTGCAGAAGTTAACCTTTATGTGGGCGGCGAAAACGTTACTGCGGCTAAGGTTTATACAAAAGCAGGCGACACAGGCGCAACCGATATCAACCTTTCGGACGGCGGCGATACACCCGAAGTTTCGTATGATGCATCTGTTCCGACAGGTACATATAAAACAATTGATGAAGCAATCGCTGTATTGGTTGTAACAAAGACAGAAGGCGCTACAACTACAACCCTTACTTCTTCCGACTACACGGTTGAAAAAGTGCAGGATGCAACAGATGCAAATAAGTATACTCTTATAATTAAAATCGGCGGCGCAGAAGTTGCAAGAACAACTGCTACTGTTACTCCCGATACACCGACTCCGGGTACGGCAACAGGCATTAAGGGCGAAGTAAAATACGCTTTGAGTTCAGGCGACAAAGTTGCTCCTTATGCATTGGTATTGGTAACAAAGACGAACAGTGCGGATATTGTTAAAACAGCTGTAACAGGCGCTGACGGTAAGTTTGAAATTGAAGGGCTTGACGCAGGCGATTACAGAGTGATTGTTAGATGGGTTCTCTTGCGTCCGGCTAGAGTAACAAACTATCCGAATGCTGTAACTACAGTGACAGTAACAGAAGGAAATATGACAACGGCTGAAACAGACAGCAAAGGCTACATCCGCATAAGATCTGTGCTTACCGGTGATACGAACGAGGACGGTAAGGTTGATGGTACTGACTATTCAAACGTTGTAAATAATTACGGTAAGTCTGTAAACTAATCTGTATAGAAAGCTATGCAAATAAGATTGGGTTACCTCAATCTTATTTGCGGCTTTATTAATAACTAACAACACTATATAGGAGGAACCAGTTAATGAAAAATTTTAACAAGATTATCAGTTTAATAACTGTAGCAGTTCTTGTTCTGTCAATGATGGCAGTTCCCGCATTTGCCGTTACTGCAGTTAACACTATTCCCACATCACTCGGTGGAGAAAAAGTTGCTGTTACATATTATTCTGATGCAGCACTTTCAACCCCTATTACTTCGGCAAATAAGGGTGATGAAATTTACGCAAAAGTAACACTTAATATTCCTACCGGTACGTTTTCAAAGCTTCAGGTAGCTCTCGCAGCTCAAAATGCTACAATTGAGCAGTCTTTGGATACTTTTACTGCAAGTAAACCGGCAGAACTTTCAATATTTGAATATGCGGCAGTCGGCAACGAAATTTCTGCTGACAAAACAAGTGCAAAATTGTTTATCAGTAAGTCAACAGAAGGTCAGTTTGATTCGCCTAAAGACGCTTGGGCGGATTATGAACCTGATATGACAGGTCCGTGGTACAGCAATGTAGGAATTTATTCGTTTGATGTTAATGCATACAAATTAACAGTTACCGGCGATACAGGTAAAGTTGCCTTTAGTCGTGTATCGGGCGGCGAAAACGTACTCGAAATCGGTGAGTTTGACGTTGATAACTATACTACTGTACCTACTTCCTTCACTGTTGAAGATGCAGGTGTTACAATCGGTGGAAGTGAACCTGCAAAGAAAAAGGTATCGTATTCTGCTGCATGGACAGACAGCAGCGTAACATATGACGAATCTTTGGATGATGAAGCTCTTAAGGCAGCAATAAAAGCAAACCTCACGGTTAAAAAGCTTGTTGACGGCACACCTGAATCCACAAATCCGGTTTACGAAATTGTTATGGACAGAGCTGCTAAGACAATTAAAGTAACTATAACAGATACGTTGCTTGCAGACGAAGAACTTGCAGTCGGCGCAGAAAAAGCATTTAATCTTAACTTTGATTATACTGCTAAAACGGATACTTATACTCTTAAATCTATCAAATTCGGCGAAGAAGATATCACAGGTAAAACCGAATTTGACGTAGATTACACAAATTATAAAACTCTCGGCGATGTCGCAAATGCTATCACTGTTACAATGCTTAAAAACGGCACTGACGAAGTTCCGGCAGCGCTTGGCAGCGATTATGTTTTAAACTCTAAATTTGTTGAAAATGCAAATCGCTCAACACTTGAAATTAAATTTGAAGGCCTTGACGGTGCTATCAGCAGACTTAAAAACGAAGCTGCAAAGACATTTGTTGCTAACTGGAAAAATACAGAAATTGTTTGGTCGAATGTCAAAGTTAATGTCCCCGACCCGTTCTCATTTGCCAAGAGTACAGTTTCGGAAAAGGTTATTAAAGACTCTATAACTGTTACAGGCGACAGAAAAGACGGCTTTAAAGACGTTGAAGAAGGCATTAAACTTACAGAGGGAGTACACTATACAGTTACGGTTCCCGCAGATTTGAAAAACGGCGACGAGATTATCATTAAATTTAATGACGCTGTTGACAACCTTAGCACGGTAACTGATGTTACCAGATTTATTGAGATAACCGAAGACGAAATTACCTGGTCTGGTTATGAGGCTTCGTTTAAGGACGTAACAACATTTACAGGTAAAGAAACAGACGATTATATTAAGGGCAATGTTGTTGTTAAAGCGTTAAGAAGTGTGAACGGCACTCCCGACAGTGAAAAAACAGCGATTTCGGGTTATGATGTTGCAATCACAAGAGCAGAGGGCGAAAACGCTTCAAAAGCTGTAATCACCTTCGGTGACGGCGAACACAAAGACGCTGCAGTTGACGATTTGACATTTACCGTTCAGCCGAATTACGATACGGTTGTTGCTGATATGCCCAAAACTTCGTTTGCCGAAGGCGCAACAGATGAAGAAATTTTGAATGCATTGAAAGTTACAGCTAAAAAATGGTTCTACGGTTCTGACAAACCGGAACTGGCAGAAACTGTAACACTTGAACGCGGTTCGGATTACACCGCAGTTCTTGAAGGCAACACAGTCAGAATTTCGGCTGCCGGTGCTGATTTTAATGAAGTTATCGGCAAGACATTTACTATTGTTAAAGGCGCAAAAGCTACGGCTGTTATCGCATTTACAAATGCAACAGATAACAAAATCAACAAAGGCACAGCTTTGAAAGGTAAACTTTCTTTAGATACCACAGAAAATATTTACGGCGGTAAAATTACACTTTCAACCACAAAAGGTGAATTTGATGAATTTACCATCAACAGCAATTGCGAGATCAAGAATGTAGATAAGACTGTTTCCGGTAAGTATACATTCGAGTTTACGAAAAAAGCCGGTGTGGCATCTGTAAGCGACATTGGTACATTCACAATTAACACTGATTCTATGAACAAAGATGACGAAATCAGGGTTGAGGTTGAGTCTGTTGCTCTTGACACTGTAGGCGGAGGCGATTTTGTTGACGTTCCTTCGGCTAAGGGTGATGCGAAAACCGCTACCGTTACGGAAACAGCTCCTGCTCCGACAGAAGCTAAGCTTCCCGACGCTTCGTTTGATATCAAAACTCTCGGCGCATTAAATTCTGTTATTGACAGATTTAAAGACGCTGTTACACTTGTAAACACAACAGATTCTTCGGTTGTTGCAGATGCTGCCGCTCTTAAGGCTGCTATCACAATTGACGAAACAGACCTTAATAACAAGAAACTTGTTATCAAGGATTTGACAGTTCCGGCTTTGAGCACAACAGCTTATACTTATGAGCTTGCTGTTGCAGTTCCGGGTTACACAAAAGCTAAAGTTACATTCACAGTAACATACAACGAAACAACTAACGATTATGATGTTACAGGCGGTACAGTCGGCGAAGGCGCAAAGAAAAACACAATCTATGCCGGCGACAACGATTCTGACAACACAATCACAGCTACTTCGGTTACAGCTAACGACTATGCTAACCTCGTTGCAAAATTCGGCGAAGCTGTTACAGGAAACGAAGCATTTGATATCTACCAGAACGCAGAAACAACCATTGACCGTTACGACATTATGACTATGGTTTGGATGTTTGAAAACTATGGTATGAAACTTGTCAGCGAAGCAGGTATTATAGCTGACTGATATCATTAAAGTGTAAGTAAAAAACAGTTTTTCTCACAGCGAGAGCGGAAAACCGTTCTCGCTTGAGGACTATTTAAACGATTAAAAATGTGAATACAATAGCGAGGATATACATATGAAAAATTTTAAAAAGCATATATCATTGGTTTTGGCACTTGCAATGCTTATATCGGTTATCTCGGTAAGCGCTTTTGCTGCCAATCCTTATTCGGAGTATACCCCATTGACGGGAACAATTTCGCTTGAGGACAATACAATCAAAATCAGAAAAGACGATACCTTTAAGGTTTATGTTTCGGCAAACCTTGACGATATTTCAAAAGACAGAGTTACGGCGTTCCATATTTTGGGAACTGTTTCCGATAATCTTGAAATTGTAGGTTCGGGTTTCGCCGCTGATGAAGATTTGACAAAACTTCCCGCCGGCGGAGATATTGACGGAATAAACTATGAAAAAATGATTCATAACAGCAAAACTTCGGATAAAACAATAGATTTTACCGCTGTTGTTATGAAAAATGCAGAAGGCAAAGCAATTGAAAAAGACGCCGACGGCAAAGCAGCCCTTATCTGGCTTGAGCTTAAGGCCGTAGGAACGGGCGTTCTTTCGGTTAACATTGCCGATTCGTATGTAAGAACAGCTTTTGAAGATAACGCCGCTGATAAGTTTTGTATGTCGGCAAGTTTTTCAAAGAGAACATACACAAGTGATGACGGCGACGGCAGACGTCCGACAGGAACAAGAGGAAATACCGGCAAGGCAGGTTCGATAGACAAGGTTACCGTTGACAAGATTGACGGCGCCGAGGTTTCAATCGACCAGGATAACAAAAAAGTTACAATCACGCTTCCCGAAGGCGCAAACCTTACGGATTTGGTTCTTAGCATAGGCTATACAGGAAGCACAATTTCCTATAAAAAGGGCGATACAATCGACCTTACCGAGCCTAAAGAAATCACCGTAAAAGGCACCGACGGCAAGACTGTTACTTATACGGTTGAGGCAAAGATTAAAACAACCGAGTCGACTCCGAGTGACGACGGCAGCGAATACAGTGACGTTGAAAAGTCGAGATGGTCTTACGATATGATTGACGCCATGATTAAATCCGGACTTGTTGACGGATACGGCAAGGACGAGGCAGGCAAACTTATCGTTAAACCGACAGGTCTTATCACGAGAGAAGAGGCTGCTAAAATTTCTGTGACGGCATACGGCGTTGAAATTGATAATTCGGCTGTTGCTCCGTTTGCAGACGCTGATGCAATCTCCGATTGGGCACGTCCCTATGTTGCGGCAGGCGCAAACCATCCGAACAGAATGGTAAGAGGCTACGCTGATGACAACACGTTCCGTGGCAAGAGAAACGTTACGAGAGAAGAGCTTGTAACTATGATTATCAATACGTTCGGTTTCGGTGCAGACGCTGATGCTAAACTTTCGTATGCAGACAATGACGAAATTACCTGGTCCGCAGGCTATATTTCAAAGGCTGTAAGCCTCGGCGTAGTTCTCGGATATGAGGATAACACATTTAAACCGTCGCAGTATGTGACAAGAGAAGAAGCGTTCACAATGTTTGAGCGTGCTCTTAAAATTTACAGAAGTCTTACTGCGTAAATTTAAGTCTGACAGTACAAAGACCCGCTAAAGCCACTTCCCGATAAGTAAGCATTGCCTTAAAAACATATTTTTTGCGCCTTTCTGCGTTAAAAAAACTCGCAATCCGTCAGGATTACTCGCTTTTTTGCCTTGAAATTCATCAAAAAATCTTGTTTTTAAGGTGCAAAGCAGTTTTGAATATCGGATTATTTTACGATTCAGACAAGAAATAAAATCTGCCATTATGCTTGCCGCATATGGCAGGTTTTTGACGTAGTATGAATTTAAAATACGGTTTCAAAACCAATGCTTTCTTATCGAGAAGCGGCTCAAGCTGCTCCTATTTAAGTAGGAGCAGTCGAGTGGGTTTTGTTTTTCTAAAGTAAAAATATACAACAGGAGCGATAAAATGAAAAAATTTTTAACATCTCTGCTGATTGCCGTTATGCTTGCATCATCCTTCACATCTGCGCTTGCCGCAGCAACGCCGTATGATGAATATACCAAGATTTCGGGCAAAATCGAGCGTGACGGCTCGGGCGATATCAAGGTCGGCGATAAGGTGAGGGTTAATATCTGCGTAAATTACGGTGACAGCACCCCGATTGAAAAAATTACTGCGTTCCATATTCTCGGAAATTGCAGCGATAACCTTAAAATAAGCAGTTTTGATTTTTGCGACGCTTCAAAAAAGCCGCAGAATACGATAACTTCAAAAACGAAGGACCATACAATTGATTATCTTTCCGCAAACACGCCGAACGAAGAGGCTGTTACGGCGGACTCCGACGGCTTCGGCAGACTTATTTGGGTTGAGTTTGAGGCGGTTTCTTCGGGAACGGCAAAAATTCACCTTGACGGGTCGTATATCAGAACCGACACGGCAGACGAGCCGCAGTATAAAAGATGTCTTTCGGTGAGCGATTTTGATATAACCGTTTCGTCAAACGGCAGCCCGGACGACAGCAACGATAACAGCGGCGGTAACGGCAGCAGTTCCGGCGGCAGTTCGTCAAGACCTTCGGGAAACAAGGGCGGAACGGCTGTTTCTGGCGGAACGGCGAAAAACGACGACGCCAAGACGGACGATACCAAAACCGATAACACCAAAACTGACGAAAACAACGGCGCTCAGCCTGCTTCGCACAATTTTGCGGACGTCCCGAAAGACCACTGGGCATACGAGTATGCAAACTATCTTTTCGACAGGAAGATAATTTCGGGCGCAGGCACAAACGAATCGGGCGAGGTATTTTTAAATCCTGATTCGGCGATAACGAGGGAAGAGGCGGTTAAAATTGCGGTTGCGGCGGCAAATATTGCGCTTGATAACGAATTTGACCTTGCGTTTGCCGACAAAGATTTTGTGTCAGACTGGGCAAAACCGTATGTTTTTGCCGGCGTTAAGAGCGGAATTCTGACGGGTTACGGCGAGGATAACACCTTCAGACCGAAAAATCAAATCACACGTGAAGAGCTTGTTAAGGTAATTGTAAGCGCTTTCGGCATTGAAATAAGCGAAAATGCCGACGTTTCCGCCTTTTCGGACGCAGACAAAATCACTTGGTCGGCACCCTATATAGCGGCGGCTGTCAAAAGCGAAATTATTAAAGGTTATGCCGACGGTTCGGTAAAACCGCAGAGCAGCGTTACGAGAATTGAGGCAATAACTATGTTTGCAAGAGCGCTCGGCAGCGCAAAATAAGCTTTTTTAAAACAGCAAAACGGAATGTCTGATGTGACATTCCGTTTTTTTGTATTTAGGTAAAAATTTTAAATATCATAAAAATTTAAATTTTGGTATTTACAAAAAATTTTGAAAATTACCAATCCGAAATTTTTGCTTTACTGCCTGTAGAGCATCATAATCATTTGAATATACACGGCGGCGCTGACGCCGAAATCACGGACGTTCGGACGTTTAACCGACGGGATATACGCAAACAATGCGTCGCCCTTGCGCCTTAATTTTGACGGCGAAACGGTTGATTTTGAATCGTAAAATTCATATATTACGCCGTCATTTTCATACCATTTTGTAATGTTTGAAACCGTGTCGCAAACAATCTTGTGCGCCTCTTTTTTGTAGCCGTAGTCATAAAGCGACAACGCAACAAAGTACGAATAAAACGGATGAGCCGCACCGTGCCACATTCCGCCGTCAAATTTTTCGTCATCCTTTGAAAGGCTGGGAACGGGAAACGGAGTGAAAAACTCGGCGGTGTTGAAAATGTGGTTTGTAACAATGTAATCGGCACGTTTTTTATCGCAAAATCCGACAAAAAGCGGCAGAAACGACGCAGGTGTTTTAACCTTTATAAGTTTGTCGGAATTTGCACATCTGTCATAGTAAAATCCGTCATCCTCGTCGTAGAGATAGCGGTTAACCGCCTCTTTTATGCGGTCGTAAATCACGCTCCAGTAAAGGTGTTCGCCCGATTTTCCCAGAATTTCGGCAATCTCGGAAAGCGCCTTTGCCTCGTTTGCCATATAACACGAAAAGTCGAGCGCATAAATTTTGGAAATATCGTCAAACCGTGGCGAACTGTCCATTCTGCTTTCTTCGCAGCGGTTTTCAACCTCCGAAATTTTTATTTTCCATTCAAACAGCATTTTATCCTCTGCCGAGCGGTTTTCGATAAAATAGTTGAGATATTTTTTGAGCTTGTCAAAGCTTTCCGAAAGAATCGAAATATCGCCCTGAGCCTTAAAAAGTCTTAAAATTCCCCACGCAAGAACGGGCGGATTTGCCGCCTCTCCCTTATAATTATAAAGTCCCTCGCCGGGGATAAATCCGTTTTCGTCCTGCAAATCGAGCGCTGACATCAGGCATTGTTTTGCAGCGTCATAGGATACATAACGCATTGAATCGGCATACAAAACGGCGTCAAAAAGGGTGTATTTTTCATTCGGAATACGTGAAGGAGTACACCACATACCCTTGAAAAATCCTTCGGGCGAAAAAGTGAGCGATTTTAAAACCGAAAAACTTTTTGCAAACAGCGAGGAGATGTTTTTGGGAATATTTTCCAAAATAGGCAGTTTTGCAAAAAAGTCAAGTTTGTTTGAAATTTCACGGTTTATCTCTTCGGTAAATGCATTTTCGGCATCCTCCGCCGCATTTTTTCCGTATGCGAAAGCCGATATTTTATATTCCTCGTTTTCTTCGGAATAAAGGGCAAAAACGCCATTTTCGGCAGAGTAGATTTCAGTATTTCCCTTCCTTATATATTCGGTTTTCTCGTCAAATTCCAAAACAAGACGGTATGCCTTTGAATGACGTATCAGCACGGCGTTTTGCCGTACAAAAATAAATTCCGCCGCCGTAATAATTCCGCTGTCGTCAACGATATTTGCCTTGATAAGGTCGGACGAAACAACTTCAAAAATCACGTCGGAAACATTTTTGAGCGCAATGTGCAAATATGCGCAAACAGGCGTGTTAAAGGCTAATCCGAGCCTGTCGGACAAAAGATTTGCACAAATTGCTTCATTATATATATTGTCGCCGTCGAGTGCGGAAAACGCAAACGCTGCGCCGCCGCCCCAAACATTTGGAAGTGCCATATTTTTTCCCCCGATAATCAGTTTTTTATACAAAATTTTTTAACAGAATACAGAAATTTTTGTTTTATGAAGTTATTGTACCATATTTTTCAAAAATATGCAACCCCGGCGCCGTTTTCGGATGTTTCGGGACATTAAAAAGGTAAGATTTGTGCGGTTTTAACAGGCAAAATCCGTTGCAAAATTGAGATTAATATTCAAAAATCACGGCAAAAAACCTTTGCCGAATGTTAACTTTGCTCCCACTTGTGTGAAATTCGGGGCTGATTTCGGACAAAAAACAGTCGAAAAATGTCGTTTTTGAGGTAAATTTATGGGATTTTTCATAAATTTTAATATTTTTGCGCATAAAAACAGCCGTCTTTGTGTAATTTTACGCACAGCAAAAACGCCCGAAGCTTAAATTTGCGATTTTCAGCATAATAAAGGCAAAAACGGCGGTTAAAAAAACTTAAAATTGACGGTGAAAAGGTGCAAAAAAATGTGCGTCGGAAGTGCAAAAACGGCTGTAAAATTTAAAGTTGTTAAAATTTTGTTAAATTTGCACTAAAATCTTAACAATTTTGAAAAACAGGTATTTTTGCCTTAAAAAGGCGATATACTGTATTACAAAGGCAATTACGGACACTTTTTTATGCAAAAAACGAAAATTTTGAAAAACTTAAAAGTTACAAAATAGTTAAAAAACTTTGTGGAAATTAACAATAACTTTTTTCCATATTTTGTAAAAAATTTGACAAATGCGTGTTTTGAGCGTTAAAATGTAAGTCCAAAACCGCTGCGATATGTTTTTGCAGTTTTTAAATTGCCGAAAATACACATTTTGAAATGCTTGGGATTTTCAAAATCTTCGGCGAAATAAAAAGGTGTTTTGGAATTAGGAGGATATTATGTTACAAAAAACAGCACGAGGCAACAAGAGAATTGCTGTTATTTCAGGCCTTTTAGCGTCTGTTCTCTTGACGGTGACGGTTTATGCTGCGTCTGAACGCACACCTTCCGTATCCGGCGGCGACCGAGCTTTGTTTTCAAACATCACTGTAACACAAAAGGTTGTCGATTTGCTCGAAAACGGCATATCCGTCCGTAAAACGGATAATTCCTTTACAGGCATTGAAAGTTTTGCTCTCGGCAGAACAAAAAGGGTTGTCATTGACGACGGTGCAAACGTAAAGGAAATTTACACATCAAAAACTTATGTAGGTCAGCTTATTGAGGACGGAAGCATAAAGTATACAAGCGATTTTGATTTTATTGACGCTGCGCCCGACGCAGTTATCACAAACAATCTTAAAATCGGCGTGACGCACGTGACTTCCGAAAGCTATAAAACCGAGTTCGACATTCCGTACAACACTGTTACCGAGTATGACAATACACTTCGCATAGGCGAAACGGTTGTTGTGCAGGAGGGTGAGAACGGCAAAAAAGAAGAAAATGTTGAAATTGTTTATCACAACGGCGTTGAGTTTGATAAAAAGGTTTCGCAAACAGTCGTAAAAGAGGCAAAGAACAAAATTGTAAAAATCGGCACGCTCGAATACGAGCCTGTTCAGCCTCAGATTGTAGAGCCTGTTTCAAGTGCGGCGGTCGAGGAGAGCGCAAAGCCCGCCCCCGTAAAATTTAAGGCTTCGGCATATTGTGCGTGCAGAGCGTGCTGCGGAAAATCTAACGGCATTACAGCCTCGGGCACGAAGGCGGCATACGGCACTGTTGCGGTTGACCCTAAAGTTATTCCGCTCGGCACAAAGTTATATATCGAAGCGTCCGACGGCTCGTTTATTTACGGCGAGTGCGTTGCGGCAGATACCGGCGGCGCAATTAAGGGAAACAGGGTTGATTTGTTTTTCCCGAGCCATTCCGAGGCGTTAAACTTCGGCAGACGCACCGTTGACGTTTACATTTTGGGATAATTTTATTTTTGATAAAAAGGATTGCGAAATTTTTAAGGATTGCAAATTTTTGCAGTCCTTTTTTGCGCCTTCTTTAAAAAACTATTGCAAAAAATAAATAAATGTGTTATAATTTCTTCATATATGGTGAAAGGAAGTATAAAAAATGGAGAAGCAAAAAGTTATTCAAAAAATTAAGGACGCAGGCATTGTGGCAGTTGTCAGAGCAGAAAACGGAGAGAGTGCAAAAAAAATATCTGACGCTTGCCTTGAGGGCGGTGTACCGGCAATCGAGCTTACGTTTACCGTTCCCGGCGCTCACAGAGTTATAGAGCAGCTTGCGGCAGAGTACAAAAACGGAGAGATGATTCTCGGCGCAGGCACTGTTTTGGACGCTGAAACCGCAAGAATTGCCATTCTTTCGGGCGCACAGTACATAGTAAGCCCTTATTACGACGAGGCTACGGTTCGTCTTTGCAACCGATACGCAGTTCCGTGTATGCCCGGCGTTATGACAATCAAAGACGTTGTTGCCGCTCTTGAAATGGGCGTTGACATTATAAAACTGTTCCCCGGCGACACATTCGGCCCCGGTATGGTTAAGGCTATAAAAGGACCCATTCCTCAGGCAAACATTATGCCCACGGGCGGTGTTGACGTAAACAACGTTGCACAGTGGATTAAAGCAGGCGTTGTAGCAGTAGGCGCAGGCAGCTCGCTTACAAAGGGCGCAAAAACAGGCGATTACAAGGCTATTACCCAGGTCGGCAAACAGTTTGTTGAGAACATTAAAAATGCACGTGCCGCTTTGGCAAAATAATTTTTTCTGTACGGTTTACAGGACAGTTAAAATGATAAAATGTTCCTAAGATATACTTTGGGAGGATAAAAATGGCAAAGAAAGAAGATAAGAAAATAACCGTCATAGACGCTAACGTTGAAGGACGTGACAAGGCAATAGCGGAGGCAATCCGCCAGATTGACAAAAAATACGGCGAAGGTGCAATTATGCGCCTCGGTTCGGCTCCGCTCAAAGAAGTGGACGTAATCCCCACCGGTGCGCTGTGTGTTGACATTGCGCTCGGCATAGGCGGTATTCCGAGAGGAAGGGTTACCGAAATTTACGGCCCCGAATCGTCGGGTAAAACCACCGTGTCGCTCCATATTATTGCAGAGGCGCAAAAAAGAGGCGGTGAGGTTGCGTTTATTGACGCAGAGCACGCTCTTGACCCTGTTTATGCGCGAAAACTCGGCGTTGACGTTGACAAGCTTATTGTTTCGCAGCCCGATTCGGGTGACGACGCACTTGAAATATGCGAGGCGCTTGCACGAAGCAATGCGTTTGACTTAATTGTTATAGACTCGGTTGCCGCACTTGTTCCAAAGGCGGAAATTGCGGGTCTTATGGGAGATTCGTTTGTGGGTCTGCACGCAAGGCTTATGTCGCAGGCTTTAAGAAAGCTTACGCCTATTTTGAGCAAAAGCAATACGGCTGCCATTTTTATTAACCAAATCCGTGAAAAAGTCGGCACTATGTACGGCAACCCCGAAACCACAACCGGCGGACGTGCGCTTAAGTTTTATTCGTCTATCCGCATTGAGGTGCGCAGGGGCGAGCCTATCAAGGTTGGCGACCAGAAAATTGGTAATCTTACCAAGGTTAAAATTGTTAAAAATAAAATGGCGCCTCCGTTTAAAGAGGCGGAATTTGACATTATCTACGGCGAGGGTATTTCAAAAGAGGGCTGCGTAATAGATGCCGCCGTGTCGTATGATATCATCAAAAAGAGCGGTTCGTGGTTCTCGTATGAGGGCGACAGAATCGGTCAGGGAAAAGAAAAGGTTAAGCTTTATTTAAAAGAGCACGAGGGTCTTATTGACGAAATTTCAAATAAGGTTATCGAGGCTCATAAAGAGGCAATGGAAAAACAGCGTCAGGCAAACAAATACGCTGAAAAAACCGTTGAAAAAGAGGATGAAGCAAAGCCGGAAGAAGCTTCTTACGACGGCGGAGATGAATAATGAAAATTACAGACATCACGCCGCAAAAGCATAATAAAAACAGAGTATCGGTGTTTGTTGACGGAAAGTATTCGTTTTCGCTCGACAGCGCCGATATGGTGCGTTTGAAGGTTAAAACGGGAAACGAAATTACCGAAAGTGAGATTGAAATTTTAAAAAAAGAATGTAATCTTTCCAAGGCAATGTCCCGTCTTATGCAGGTTATAAACCGCAAGGCGGCAAGCAAAAAAATGCTGTCGGACGACCTTTACAAGCACGGCTTTGACAGAGAAATTATCGATATTGCAATCGACGAATTTGAACGGCTCGGCTATATCGACGACGAGCAGTTTGCGCTTGAATATGCAAAAGCGGCTTATTCGTTCAAGCACCACGGAAAAATACGGATTGTGTCTGACCTTGTGTATAAAGGCGTTGCGAGGGATATTGCGCAAAACGTTGTGGATGACCTTGACGAGGACGAGAGCGAAAGTATTGAAGAAATTATCCGTCAGCGTTTTATGGATGTTGATTTTTCCGATTATAAAGAAAAACAGCGTGTTGTGCGCTATTTTGCCTCAAGAGGGTTTAATTTTTCCGATATTTTTGCGGTTATCGACAAGTTCAGATGAATTTAAGGAGTTTTTGATTTGAAGAAAAAAATAGGGTTTGTTTCGCTCGGATGTGCAAAAAATCTTACCGATACCGAAACAATGCTTGCACTTTTGAAAAATGAAAACTACATAATCACGCCCGACGCAGACGACGCAGACGTTATTGTTATAAACACCTGTGCGTTTATTGACAGCGCAAAGGAGGAGTCGATTAACACCATTCTTGAAATGGCAGAAAAAAAGAAGGCAAAATGCGAGCTTTTGGTTGTTGCCGGCTGTCTTGCGCAAAGGTATGCGGACGATATAAAAAAAGAAATTCCCGAGGCGGATATAATACTGGGCACAAACGATTATCCGCATATTGCCGAGGCGATTGACGATTTTTACAAAAAAGGGAAAAAGGACGTTTTTGTAAGCGGCGCAAACGAGCACGTTACAGACGAGCTTCCCCGTGAGATTTCAACTCCTGCGCATTATGCGTATCTTAAAATTGCCGACGGCTGCGATAATTTCTGCACTTACTGCATTATTCCCAAACTCAGGGGAAAGTACCGTTCACGAAGCTTGCAGAGCATTGTGAGCGAGGCAAAGTCTTTGGCTGAAAGGGGCGTAAAAGAGATTATTCTTGTTGCGCAGGATACGGCGTATTACGGTTGTGATAACGGAAAAAGCGAGCTTTGCACCCTTCTTGAAAGTCTTTCCGAAATTGACGGTATCAGGTGGATAAGGCTTCAGTATTGCTATCCCGAAAACATTACCGACGATTTGATAGATGAAATTGCGAAAAATGAAAAAGTTGTAAATTATATAGATATGCCGCTTCAGCACGTAAGCGACAGAATTTTGAAGAAAATGGGAAGAAAAAGCAGTTTTTGCGAGATAAACAGTCTTATTGACAAGTTAAGAGCAAAAATCCCCGATATTTCAATAAGAACCTCGCTGATTGCGGGATTTCCCGGAGAAACAAAAGAAGATTTTGAAATTTTAAAAGGTTTTCTTGCCGATAAAAAACTTGACAAAGTCGGCGTTTTCACATATTCGAGAGAAGAAGGCACACCTGCGGCAGGTTTTGACAATCAGATTGACGATTTCGAAAAGGAAAGCCGCAAAAATGAGCTTATGGAGCTGCAAAACAAAATTTCGCTTGAAAAAAACAAGGCGAAAATCGGCAAAACTGCCTGTGCAATAATCGATTTCTATGACGAAGGCGAGCTTTGCTATATCGGCAGAACATACGGCGATACGCCGGACGTGGACGAGTGTGCGTATATCTACAGCGCATATGAGCTTGCGAGCGGCGATATCGTAAAAATAAAGGTGCTTGACGCACACGATTATGACATAACGGGGGAGGTAATTCTGTGAACTTGCCAAATAAAATTACGCTTGCACGAATATTTTTAATTCCGCTGTTTATAGCGGTGCTTATGACAAGAGGCTTTATGTTCTGCGATATTGCTTCGGCACTGATTTTTGCCGTTGCGGCGCTTACCGACGGCATTGACGGTTACCTTGCCCGAAAAAACAATCAGGTTACAGATCTCGGCAAGTTTTTGGACCCGATTGCCGACAAGCTTCTTATTGCTTCGGCGCTTATATGCCTTGTGGAGCTTCAGAGAATACCGGCATATATGGCGATTATCATTATCGCACGTGAGTTTATCGTGACGGGGTTAAGAATTGTGGCTATTTCAAACGGCGTTGTTATGGCGGCTGAAATGACGGGGAAAATCAAAACCGTAATTCAGATTATTGCAACGGTTATTACGCTTCTTTTCCCGAACGTTCCGGTATTCGGCACAACGCTCGGATGGGTTGCAATGCTTATTGCAACGCTTTTTACAATATATTCGGGCTATGTTTACCTTTCCAAAAACTGGGATATGGTTATAAATTCCAAATAAATTTTATACAAAAAACATATAAAAGTGATATTTTTAAGACGAAAAATATCACTTTTTCACATAATAATATAAAAAATTTGATTTTTTGCGCATAGTATGATAAAATGTTGAAAAATCGGTCATTCAACCTTATTTTGAAAGGACGAAAAAAGATGAAATATATCAGCACCAGAAGCGATAAATACGTATACGAAAGCGCCGCGGCAATAAAAATGGGAATTGCCCCGGACGGAGGACTTTTTGTGCCCGAAAAAATTCCTTGCGTCACAAAAGACGAAATAGAGGGCTTTGCAAATCTTACTTATCCCGAGCTTGCAAAAAAAATTCTTTCGCTCTATCTTACCGATTACACCGATGATGAGCTTTCGGAGTGTGTAAAAGGGGCGTATGAAAGCGGAAAATTTGAGTCCGACGCTGTTGCGCCGCTTCATAAGCTTGACGAAAAGGTGTCGGTTCTGGAGCTGTGGCACGGTCCCACCTGTGCGTTTAAGGATATGGCGCTTCAGATTTTGCCGCATTTTTTGGTTAAGGCAATCAAAAAAACCGGCGAGGACAGAGATGTCATAATTCTGGTTGCAACGTCCGGAGATACCGGCAAAGCGGCTTTGGAAGGCTTTAAGGACGTTAAAAACACAAAAATTCAGGTGTTTTATCCTGTTTGCGGCGTATCGAAAATTCAAAAGCTGCAAATGGCAACGCAGGACGGCTCAAATGTCAGCGTTATTTCGGTTGACGGCAATTTTGACGACGCACAGACAGGCGTTAAGAAAATTTTCGGAAACGAGGAATGTATAAACGAAGCCGCAGACTTAGGCTATGTTTTCTCCAGCGCAAATTCCATTAACTGGGGAAGGCTTGTTCCGCAGATTGTTTATTATTTTTACGCATATGCAACGCTTGTTAAAAACGGCGAAATAAAATGCGGCGACAAAATAAACATTGTTGTTCCCACGGGCAACTTCGGAAACATCCTTGCGGCGTATTACGCAAAGGAAATGGGTCTTTTTGTTGACAGGCTGATATGCGCCTCCAACAGCAACAATGTGCTTACCGACTTTATAAAAACGGGCACATATGACAGAAACAGAAAGTTTGAAACCACAATTTCGCCTTCTATGGATATCCTTATTTCAAGCAACCTCGAAAGGCTTTTGTTCCATATGTCAAAAGGAGATTTCAAGCTTGTAAAAGAATATATGACCCTCCTTTCAACTGACGGAAAATACAGCGTAAACAGTGAAATTTTTGATAAAATCAAAAGCGTATTTTCGGCAGACTGCTGCGACGACTGCGGCACAAAGAAAACCATAAGGGATACGTTTGAAAAATACGGCTACACAATAGATACGCACACTGCGGTTGCGAAAAACGTTTACGATAAATTCGAGTCGGAGAATAAGTCCGATACAAAAACCGTTATCGCATCCACCGCAAATCCTTATAAATTCAATAAGGCAGTGCTTGAGGCAATTTGCGATACTCCCCTTCCCGAAGGCGAATTTGAGCTTATTGACCTGTTGTGCGAAAAAAGCAAACTTCCCGTTCCCAAATCGCTCTCGGGTCTTAAAAGCAAGTTTATCCGCTTCAACACCGTTTGCGGCAAGGACGCTTTGTGGGCGGAAACCAAAAAATTCTTGACAAAATAGGCTTGTTCATTTATACTGTTTATATAAAAATACGGAGAAAAAATTATGCTTACTCATTCTTTTGAAATTTACTTTATTATCACCCTGATTCTTTTTGGATTGGGTTACTTTGTGATAGAAAAAAATTTTTGCAAATGAGTTTGAGCGTAAAAACAAATATCGCATTTAAAAAGCTCATTTACATTTTGTAAATGGGCTTATATTTTTATAAAAGGGACTTGGTAAAATGGTTATTAACGCAGCGGCAAGCACACGCAGCTATGACATAATTATCGAAAACGGAATTTTTGACAAAATCGGCGGCATAATAAAAGATTTTTCAAACGGCGCAAAGGTGTTTTTTGTTATAGACGAAAACTTTTTCGATATCTTCGGCGAAAGGCTTAAAGCCATTATTTCGGGCAGCGGAATTGACTTTTTATACTATGTGCTTGAGTCGGGCGAAAAATCAAAATGCAAAGAAAAGCTTTTTGAAATTTATTCTTGTCTTGCAAAGCACAAAATTTCAAGAAAAGATACCGTTGTTGCGCTGGGCGGCGGCGTTTGCGGCGACCTTGCGGGTTTTGCGGCGGCGACGTATCTCAGGGGCGTTAAGCTTATTCAAATTCCCACAACGCTTCTTGCCCAGGTTGACAGCTCGGTAGGCGGCAAGGTTGCAATCGACCTTCCCGAAGGAAAAAATCTTGTCGGAAATTTCTATCCTCCGCATATGGTAATTATCGACCCGACCCTTTTAAAAACCCTTCCCGAAAGCGTTTTTAACTGCGGTATGGCAGAGGTTATAAAGTACGGCGCAATATATGACGCAAGCCTTTTTGATGCGCTTTGCGACAAAAAATATACCGAAAAAAACCTTGAAAAAATAATCGCAAGATGCGTTGATATAAAGCGCATTATCGTGCAGAACGACGAGTTTGACACGGGCGAGCGAATGATTCTTAACTTCGGTCATACCTACGGTCACGTTGTTGAAAAGTATTTTAACTACGAAAAATACAGCCACGGCGAGGCGGTGGCAATAGGAATGGCGCATATAACCAAAATTTCGCAGGATGCGGGCATTTCGGAAAAAGGCACTTACGAAAGGCTTTGCACACTTTTAAAAACCTATTCTCTTATGTTTGACGACGTAAAAATTCCGTATGAGGCGGCAAAAGAAACGCTTCTTCTGGATAAAAAGAGCGAAACGGAGTATATAAACTATATCGTTTTGGAAAAAATAGGAAAATGCAGGATTTTAAAGCTTAAAAAAGAGGATAATTTTTTATGGAAAAACTGACTTTGACAGGCAAAAAGGATTTTAAAAAGCGCATTTTCGCACCGCCGTCAAAATCGTATTCGCACAGGATGATACTTTCTGCGGCGCTGTCGGACGGTATATCGAGAATTGAAAATCTCATTTTTTCAAAAGACGTGCTTGCAACGCTTGATTTTGCGAAAAAATGCGGAGCGTATGTTTTTCGGGGCGAAAATTTTGCCGAAATAAAGGGCGGAACGGCGCCTGATGAGGCTGAAATTTTCTGCGGCGAATCTGCCTCCACATTAAGATTTGTTATTCCCGTTCTTGCCGCAAAGGGCATAAAGGCGCACATCACCGGCGCAGGCAGGCTTATGCACCGTCCGCTTGATGTGTATACCGAAATTTTTGACGAAAAGGGCATAAATTACCGATACGAAAAGGGCGGATTTTTTGACATAAATTCTTGTATTCCGAGCGGAATTTACAATGTCAGAGGAGATGTTTCGTCGCAGTTTATAACGGGTCTTTTGTACGCTCTGCCCCTTCTTTCGGGCAATTCCGAAATAAACATCACAACGCCCCTTATGTCAAAGCCGTATATTGACATCACGCTGGACGTTTTAAAACGCAGCGGTATAGAAATTGAAAACGATAACTTCAAAACCTTTAAAATAAAGAAAAATCAAAAATATCTGCCGTTAAACGCCGCTGTTCCGGGCGATTTTTCGCAGTGCTGTCCGTTTGTTGCGGCGGCGCTTTTTGCAGGGCATATCGAAATGCTTAACCTTGATTTGAAATCTCTTCAGGGTGACAAAAAAATAATCGAATATTCAAAGGCGCTCGGAGGAAGGATTTTTGCAAACGAGAGCAAAATTACGGTGGAAAAATCAAACCTTACGTCGGGCAAAACGTTCGATATTTCGGATTGTCCCGATATTGCGCCCGTTTTTTCGGTAATATGCGCTCATGCTGAGGGCGAAACAATTCTTACCGGCACAAACAGGCTGAAAATCAAGGAGTGCGACAGAGAGGCTGCGATTGTATCAACGCTTAAAAAGCTTGGCGCAGAGTGCTCTGCCGGTGATGACTATATAAAAATAAAGGGCGTAAAAACCTTTAACGGCGGCACATTCGATTCGTTCAACGACCACAGAACGGCAATGGCTTTGTGTGCGGCGTCGGTGTGCGCAAACGAAAAAATCACCGTTTTAAATCCTATGTGCATTGAAAAATCGTATCCTTCATTTTACGACGATTTTAAGGATTTTACCTATCAGACAAGGAGTTAGAATATGAACATTTTCGGAAATAATATTAAATTTTCAATTTTCGGCGAGTCGCACGGCACTGCAATCGGCGGAGTTATCGACGGAATAAAACCCGGTGTGAAGCTTGATTTTGAAAAAATCGATTATATGATGAAAAAGCGCAATCACAGGGCGGTGTATTCCACAAGCCGTGCCGAGGCGGATAAGTATGAAATTCTGTCGGGGGTAAGAGATGGCGTAACAACCGGCTCTCCGCTTGCGTTTGAGATACGCAATGCCGATACAAAGAGCGGTCACTATTCAGAGCTTGAAAACGTTATGCGCCCCTCGCACGCAGATTACGGCGCATATGTAAAGTATAACGGTTTTGCCGATTACCGTGGCGGCGGTCATTTTTCGGGCAGAATTACCGCACCGCTCACCTTTGCCGGCGCAATTTTTAAAAACGAGCTTGAAAAGCAGGGAATTTTTATTTATCCGCACATTTTGTCGATAGGAAACGTGCGTGACAAAAGCTTTCTTGACGGCGACGGCAAATATATAGGCGACCTCGGGTTTTTTCCCGTGACGGACAAGAGCGTTGAAGAAAAAATGCTTGCGCATATAGAGAAAGTCAGGGCGGACAAAGATTCGTGCGGCGGCATTGTCGAAGTTGCGGTGTGCGGCGTAAAGGCAGGGTTCGGAAATCCGTTTTTCGGCTCGGTCGAAAGCGAAATTTCACGGATGATGTTTTCAATCCCGGCGGTAAAAGGCGTTGAATTCGGCAAAGGTTTTGACATAACCTATCTTACCGGCTTTGAGGCGAACGATAATTATTATTATGACAGCGATAAAAACGTTTGCGTGAAAAAGAACAACAACGGCGGCATTGTCGGCGGAATTACAAACGGTGCACCAATAATTTTTAAGGTTGCAATAAAGCCGACGCCGTCAATTTTTAAAACGCAGGACACCATAAACGTGAAAACAAAGGAAAATACAAAACTGAGCCTTGAAGGACGGCACGATTCGTGCATTGTTCCCAGGGCTGCGGCTGCCATAGAGGCGGCTTGCGCAATGGTTATTTACGATATTATCAGCTAAAGGGTGGTTTTTAAAATGGATAAACTTGATGAGTACAGGCAAAATATTGACAAAATCGACAGGCAAATGGTAAGCCTTTTTGAACAGCGTATGAAAAATGCGTCTCTGATAGGCGAATATAAAGAAAAGCACAATCTTCCGGTGCTTAACGCAGGCAGAGAAAAAGAGGTTATAAGAAAAGCGGCGGCAAATCTTGAGGACAAAAACCTTGCCGTTTATGCCGAGGATTTTTTTGAGAATATGATGCGCATAAGCCGAAAATATCAGGCGGACAACAAAAAAAGCGGCAAAAAAATTGCATATTTCGGCATAGAGGGCAGCTTTACATACGAGTCGGTCTTAAAATACGGCGAAAATCTTATGTCGTTTGAGGCAATCGGCTGCGGCACAACGGAGGAGGTTTTCCGTCTTTTGCTCAACGACGGCGCCGACCTTGCGGTTATTCCGTTTGAAAATTCCACCACGGGTGCGGTTGTGGACGTTTACGACCTTCTTATTAAATACGATTTTTTCATAGCGGACGAAATGTATCTGAAGGTTTCGCAGCATCTTATGGCGAAAAAGGGCGTTAAAAAAGAGGATGTAAAAACGGTTTATTCGCATCCGCAGGCATTGGCGCAGTGCAAAAGGTTTATTGATTTTAATTCGTATGACGCAATTCCTTATCTTAATACGGCGCTTTCGGCAAAGTTTGTAAGCGAAAGCGATAAAACGGACATTGCGGCAATAGCCGGGGCGAGTGCGGCAAAAATATACGGCCTTGAAATTCTGTCGGCAAACGTAAATACCGAAACCGATAATTTTACAAAATTTATCGTTCTTTCAAAAAAAGAAAAACGCTCGGAGGACGCCGATAAAATAAGCGCCGTTATTTCGCTTTCGGACAAAGCGGGTATGCTCTACAACATAGTTAAAATTTTTAAGGACGAGGGAATAAACCTTACAAAAATAGAGTCACGTCCCGACCACAAAAACCCGTTTGAGTATATGTTTTTCATTGATTTTGACGGCAATGTGAATGATAAAAGAGTTCAAAATGCAATTGAAAAGGTTAAAGAAAACACCAAAATATTCAAGTATCTCGGAAATTACAAAAGAAGGAGCGTTCAGTCGTGAAATACGCATTGATAGGCGAAAAACTCACTCATTCGCTCTCAAAGGTTCTGCACGAAAAATATTTTGAAATAAAAAACGAAAATTCGTCCTACGATTTGATTGAAATAAAAAAAGACAGCTTTGATATGGAGTTTAAAAGGCTTTTGAAAAAAGGCTATGACGGAATTAACGTTACAATTCCGTATAAAAGGGACGTTTTGCCTTATCTTGATTATATTTCGCCCGAGGCAAAAAAAATAGGTGCGGTGAACACGATAAAAATTAAGGACGGGCAGCTTTTCGGCTATAATACCGATTTTTTCGGCATTATAAAAACGTTTGAAAGATATAAAATAGATATCAAAAACAAGAACGTTGTAATTCTCGGAACGGGCGGAGCGAGTGCGGCGGTTGTTGCGGCGGTTCTGCACCTCGGGGCAAAATCGGCGGTTTTTGTGTCAAGAAAGCGGAAAATCCACTGCGGAATGCTTACAAAAACCTACGACGAATTTATTTTCGGCGATGTGCTTATAAACGCCACGCCGGTGGGAATGTATCCCGATACATTTGCCTGCCCGATTGACAAAATAAACTTTTCCTGCGTGTTCGACCTTATTTACAATCCCGAAAAAACGCTTCTTTTAAAGCGTGCCGAATCGGAGGGCAAAAAGGCGGTAAACGGGCTTTATATGCTTGTTTCGCAGGGCATTTATGCGCAGAGTATATGGAAGGAAATTCCGTTTGAAAATGATATAAACGAAAAAGTTTTTGACGAGGTGAAAAAATATGAAAATTATGGTAATTAACGGTCCGAACATTGATATGCTGGGCATAAGGGAGCCTGAAATCTACGGCGAGGCAACATATGCAAACCTTCTTGAAATGCTCTCTTTGTATGCCGAAGAAAAAAATGTTGACATTGTGCCGTTTCAGTCCAATATCGAGGGCGAGATTGTAAACGCAATCCACACGGCTTATTTTGACGGTTTTGACGGCATTGTGATAAACCCTGCCGCATACACTCACTACAGCATTGCCGTTGCGGACGCAATAAAGGCGGTGGATACGCCGTGCGTTGAGGTGCATTTGTCAAATATTTCGGCACGTGACGACTTCAGAAAAACCTCGTACACTGCGCAAAACTGTGTAGGTCAGATTGCAGGATTCGGATTTTTCGGCTACAAAATGGCAATAGACGCACTTATCAATATGGGTAAAAACTATGAATAATATATATTTTACGGGTATGCCCGGCTGCGGAAAAACCACGCTGGGCATATCTTTGGCAAAGAGGTTCGGCAAAAAGTTTATTGACCTTGACGATTTTATCGAAAAAAGGCTCGGTATGAAGATAAGCGAGGTTTTTGCGTCTTTCGGCGAGGATTTTTTCAGAAAGGAAGAGGGCGCCTGCCTTCTTGAAGTTTCAAAGGAAAACGGCGTTTTTGTGTCCACGGGCGGCGGAATTGTTAAAAATGCGGAAAATATAAAAATTATGAAAAACAGCGGAACGGTTATTTATATCAACACGCCCGCAGAAAATATACTGCAAAATTCCGCTCTTTTAAACCGTCCTCTTTTAAAGGACAAAAACGCAATTTTTAAGCTTTATGACGAGCGCAGGGCACTGTATGAAAATTCGGCGGATTTTGCATATGACAACCTTTCTGCAAAAGAAAAAGCGGAAGATGAGCTTTTTTGCATACTGGAAAAAATTTTAAATAAGTAGCTTTAAAAGGAGAATTTGCGATGGCGGAAACGGTAAAAATTTTTGACACAACCTTAAGGGACGGCGAACAGTCGCCCGGCTGCACTATGAATCTGAAAGAAAAGCTTCAGGTTGCACGAAAGCTTGAAGAGCTTAACGTTGATATTATCGAAGCAGGCTTTGCGGCGTCAAGCAAGGGCGATTTTGCCTCGATAGAAGAAATTTCAAAAATCGTAAAAAATGCGTCGGTTGCAGGTCTTTCACGCCTTGTCGAAAGCGATATAGACCTTTCGGCAGACGCTTTAAAAGACGCTGCAAGCCCAAGACTGCACCTTTTTATCGCAACATCTCCCATACATATGAAGTATAAACTTAAAATGAGTCCCGACGAGGTGATACAAAGCATAGAGAGAGCGGTAAAATACGCAAAAAATAAAATCGGCGACATAGAATTTTCAGCCGAGGACGCAACAAGAAGCGATTTTGACTTTCTTATGCGTGCCGTAAACACTGCGGTTGCGGCAGGGGCGACAACCATAAACATTCCCGATACGGTGGGATATTCCACGCCGCTTGAATTTTCGGCGTTTATCAAAAAAATTATGGAAAATATTATTTCTCCCGAAAAAATTACCCTTTCGGTGCATTGCCACAACGATTTGGGTCTTGCCACGGCAAATTCGCTTGCAGCGGTAAAATCGGGCGCACGCCAGATTGAGTGCACCGTGAACGGAATAGGCGAGAGGGCAGGAAATGCGGCGCTTGAGGAAATTGTTATGGCGCTTAATGTGCGGAATAATTTTTATGACGCAAAAACCAATATAAATACCTCGTTTATCGTGCCGGCTTCAAGGACGGTCAGCGCCGTTACGGGTTCTGTTGTTCAGCCAAACAAGGCGATTGTCGGAAAAAATGCGTTTTTGCACGAGGCGGGCATACATCAGCACGGCATTATGGAAAACAAGGCGACATACGAAATTATGACTCCCGAAGAGGTCGGCTACAAACAGCAGCAGCTTATTTTGGGAAAACATTCCGGAAGGCACGCTTTTGAAAAGTGGCTTACAGAGAACAATCACGTTGTGACCAAGGAGGAAGAAAAAGAGCTGTTTAAAAAGTTCAAGCAGCTTTGCGACAAGAAAAAAACCATTACAGAGCGTGATTTGGAGGCTCTTGTGCAGAATAAAATTTCTGTCGGCGAAGAAAAATTCAAGCTTAAACGCTTTGTTATAAACGTTGGAAACACAATAACCAGCACGGCGGTTTTGACCGTTACTGCGGACGGAAAGGACATTGAGGACGTTGCAATCGGCGACGGCCCGGTTGACGCTGCGTTTAAGGCGATTGAAAAAATTGCCGGCGTTACGCCATCTCTTGACGATTACAACATCCGTTCCATCACCCAGGGCGTGGATTCGCTCGGCGAGGCGCTTGTCCGCCTTAAATACAAAGACCGCTATTTTAAGGGCAGAGGTCTTAGCACCGACGTTATTGAGGCAAGCATTTTTGCCTATATAGACGCTGTAAACAAACTTGAGGCGGTTGTATCTGAAGGGGGTGCGGATGAAAATGAAGGTTGAAATATTTGACTGTACGCTCCGTGAGGGGGTTCAGTCGCAGGGGATAAGTATGAGCAACGAGGACAGGCTTAAAATCGCAAAAAAGCTTGACAGTATCGGAATTGATTATATCGAAGCCGGAAATCCTGCCTCAAACCCCAAGGAAACGGAATTTTTCGGCTCTGTGAACGGCACGGGATTTAAAAAATCGAAAATTGTCGCTTTCGGCAGCACAAGAAGGGCGCATACCGAGGTGTCAAAGGACGAAGGGATTAAAAATCTTATAGATGCCGGCACCGATATCGTTACGGTTTTCGGAAAATCGTGGGATTTTCACGTTACCGATATCCTCGGCGCATATCTTTACGAAAATTTAAATATGATTTACGACACGGTGTGTTACCTAAAAGAAAACGGCAAAGAGGTTTTTTATGACGCAGAGCATTTTTTTGACGGTCTTAAGCATAATAGGGAATATGCCCTAAAAACCATTGAGGCGGCATATTACGGCGGTGCGTCGAGAATAATTTTGTGCGATACAAACGGCGGCGCATTTCCGGATGAGATTGAAAAGGCTGTATGCGAGCTTTCGGAAAAATATAAAAATATGATTGGCATACACTGCCACGACGACTGCGGAATGGCGGTTGCAAATTCTCTTGCGGCGGTAAAGGGCGGCGCTGTTATGGTTCAGGGCACGCTTTGCGGCTGCGGCGAGAGGTGCGGTAATGCAAATCTTGCCACGGTTATAGCAAATCTGCAAACAAAAATGGGCATTGACGCAATAGGCGATAACCTTAAAAACCTTACCGAAGCGTGCGTGTATGTATCGGACGTTGCAAACCAGACTCTTTCGCCCAATGCGCCGTATGTGGGCAGAAACGCATTTGCGCACAAGGGCGGTATGCATATTGACGCTGTGTGCAAAGAGCCGAAATCGTTTGAGCATATCCCTCCCGAAACGGTGGGCAACAAGCGAAGAATTCTTGTGTCGGAGGTAAGCGGAAAAAGTGCGGTTTATTCAAAAATACAAAAGCTTTTTCCCGAGATTAAAAAAAGCGACCCTGCGGTTGCAAAAATTACAAAACGCTTTAAAGAGCTTGAGCATTTGGGATATCAGTTTGAGGCGGCGGAGGGCAGCGCAGAGCTTGTAATACGAAAAATAATCGGCAAATATTCCACCGTTTTTACGCTTAATATGTTCAGGATTTTAAGCGAACAGGACAGCAGCCGCAAAAGCAATCTTACAACGGCGCTCATAAGCATAAGCGTAAACGGAAAGTCTGAGATTACCGCCGTTGAAGGAAACGGCCCGGTAAACGCACTCGACAAGGCGTTACGAAAAGCGGCGGAGGTTTTTTATCCGCAGATTAAAAACGTAAAACTTTTGGATTACAAGGTAAGGGTTATAGATTCCAAAGCAACGGCTTCGACGGTACGGGTGCTTATTGAATCGTGCGACGGCAAGGAACGCTGGACAACCGTCGGCGTGTCGGACGACGTTATCAAGGCAAGCTGGATTGCGCTTGTCGATTCTATTGAACTTAAAATAATAAAAGACTCGGAAAAAGGTGAAAAACAATGAAACGGTTAAACAACGATTTGGCGTTTATTATAATCGCCGCAGTTTTTGCCGCCTCCGGGCTTTTGGGAACGTTTCTTCAAAAGTACGATACTTCGTTTTCCGACGCAGAGCTTTCCGAAAAGATTGTGACAAGCGAAGTAAACGACGATATTTCGGTGCACGTAAAGGGCGCTGTCAAAAACGAGGGTGTGTATAAGTTTAAAGAGGGCGACAGGCTGGAGGACGCTTTGTCCGCTGCCGGCGGTCCTTCGGATAACGCCGACATCGAAAGAGTTAATCTTGCAAGCTTTCTGTCGGACGGCGAAGAGATTTATTTTCCCGAAAAGGGCGAGAATTTTTCGGTTACGAAAAGTGGCATCGTAAACATCAACGAGGCGGATGCGGATACTCTTAAAACCATTCCGGGCATAAGCGAAAGGCTTGCGGAAAAGATTGTTCAATACAGAGATGAAAACGGAAAATTTGAAAACAAAGCCGACATTATAAACGTAAGCGGCATCGGCGAAAAAACATATGCGGCAATTGCGCCGTACATAATGGCAGGGTAGAAATCTTTGCGTCTTTATCGTGCAAAGTTTAAAAATTACGGATAATTTTGTCAAAACTATTGCAAAAGTTAAAAATATGCTGTATAATAAATGTTACTAACTTAAAAAATGAGGTGCTATTATAATGTTTTTTGAAACAGTTTTTGCAGAGCCGGCAGCAACGGCGGCAAACGGTGCGGCAGCAACGGGCGGAAGCCTTATTTCAGCTTTTGCTTTGCCGGTTATTATGATTGTGGTTTTGTATTTTATTATGATAAGACCGCAGAGAAAAAAGGACAAGCTCGTTAAAGAAATGCTTTCGCAGCTTACGGTTGGCGACAAAATACTTACAATCGGCGGTATTCACGGCAAAATTACGGCGATAAAGGATGACAAGCTCATTATCGAATCGGGTATGGGCGCAGACGTTTCGCATATTAAAATTGAAAAATGGGCTGTTAAAGAGGTTATAAAACCCTACGAAGCTTAAAATTTTGTAATTAAATCGCAATTCCCCGAATAAGCTTAAATATAAAGCTTTATTCGGGGTGATTTTTTTGAAAAAAACTGAATTTTCCGTCAGCGAAGAAACAGGCGCGTCAAAAATAAAAACCATACTTATTTCGGTTGGCGCCGCATATCTTATATCGCTGCTTCTGCTGCTTGTTCTGGCGGTTTTGGTTACATATACATCTTTAAACGAGGATATTTCGGCAGCAGCGGTCGGAATAATCGGTGCGGTTTCTGCCCTCGCCGCAGGAATAATTGCGGCAAAAAATGCGCAGTCGAGAGGATACCTTCACGGTATGATTGCGGCGGTTATATACAGAATTCTGCTGTCTGTTGCGGGTGAGCTTATTTATACCGGCGCCGACTTCGGATTAAAATTTTTCTTGTCGCTTGCGCTTGCGGCAGTTTTCGGCGCAATCGGCGGTATTATAGGAATTAATATAGGAAAATAACGCATACTTTCTGCCATAAAAAATATCCGTCTGCACATCGTTTGCGCAGGCGGATATTTGCTTTGAAGGCATTTTGCCTCCGTTGCAGATACATATTTATATAGGGTGATTACGGGCATATTTTTTAAAAATTATGCGTCTTTTGAAAAAGGCTCTATCGTAATTTCAAAATCAATCTTATCGCCGGGGTTAATTCTCGCATCTTCGCTCGGAACCTGACCTCCCACGGACTTTGAGCCTACTCCGCTCATAAAAAAGTCAATGTAGAGAAAGAGATTTTTGCTGTTTTTAAGTTCATACAAGTGCCGTGCGTTTGTCATTTCGTGAATGTCATAACGGCTTGCCGAAAACGAGAAGTTTCCGCACACCTTAATGCCGTTTGAGTTTTTGTCGGTAACGGTGACAAATTTTGTTCCGCACCGGCTTTGGCACTCCTGCGGTTTTTCGTAATGCTGCGATAAATCGTCAACTGTGTAACCGTAAAGATTGCGCACAGCGCCCGAGCATTTGTCGGCATAGCACTCCATAGGGCCTTTTCCGAAGTATTTTATATTGTCAAATTCTTCTCCGAGCGCAAAAACGTAACCGTATCGGGGAAGCCAGTACGGCAGCGTTTCATTGAAAAAGCCTTTTTGCGAAATTCTGATTTTTCCGTTTCCGTAAAAGACAAATTCATATTTTGCCTCTGCAATGTGCCTTCTTCCCTGGACGGCAAAAATAAGGTCGCCGCTTATTTTGAAAAATCCTTCGCCCTCCTCGGTTTTAATGTTTTTGAGCACCTGCTCGGGATATTCAATATTGCCGAATTCCCTTGTCATATTCCATTTTTCTTTCATATTCGACACCTTAACGGGCGCATTGTCGTTGTCCGTCGGCGCACGCCAGCAGTTTATTGCCTGCGGCGCATTAAGAATTTCTTTTCCGCCCGTTTTCATAGATACAATTGTGCCGTCGTCGGTCGAAAATGTGTATTCAAAGTTTTTGCCGCTTATTGTTATATCGGCAAAATTTCTTTTTACACAGGGCGTTTCGGTGCATATTTTGTCCTCTTTGCACACGCCGTTTAATTCAAACTGAAATCTTGCAATTTCGTGTCCTTTATCGCACCAGTCGGTCTTGTTTTTAAACCTTGCAAAAACTGTAAGATACGAAAGGCTTTCGGACGAAAGCTTAAGATTAAGCTTTGCTTTTTCGCTTTTTCCGGGCTTGGTGTCAACAAAAAAGCTCTCTTTTTCAATAACTTTTCCGCACACCTCGGTCTGCGCCGTAAATTCAATGTACGAAAGGTCGCAGAAATAGTTTCGGTTAAAAATTTCTATTTCAGCCAAGTTTTTATCGGGCATAAAAATTCTTACCGGCGCAAAAACCGCCTTTGCCTCACAGAGCGCAGAATGTGCGATTCTGTCGGGATTTACAATTCCGTCCATACAAACGTTTCTTAAATTGTGCTTGTCGCCAAAATCTCCGCCGTAGCCGTAATATTCTTTTCCGTTTTCGTTTTTAAGGCAGAGTGCATGGTCGCACCATTCCCAGATAAACCCTCCCATAAAGCGTTTGTCGCTTTCAAAAAGGTCGTCATATGCCTTAAGGTCGCCGCAGCTGTTGCCCATTGCGTGAGAATACTCGCACAACAGGATGGGGTTTGTGTTCTGCTCGTCGTCATAAAATGTTTTAAGCGTTTCAATGGGCGTATACATATGCGAATAAATGTCCAAAAGCGGCTTTACGTCGGGATTATTTGCATATTCGTGGTTGGGCATTTTCTGCGCAACGCCCTCGTACTGCAAAATTCGGGTATCATCATAGCTGCGTATAAATTCCGCCTCTTTTTTTATGTTTTCGCCCCAGCTCGATTCGTTTCCGAGCGACCAGATAATAACCGAGGTATAGTTTTTAAGAGCGTACACCATTCGGTGCGCCCTGTCAAGAATTGCCCCTTCAAACACGGGATTGTCGTTTATCGCTTCAAAATCGTCGGGGTAATATCCGCCGTGGCACTCCATATCCGCCTCGGCAATCACATAAAATCCAAGCTCGTCGCACAGCTCATAAAAATCGTGAGTATTCGGATAGTGCGAACAGCGTATTGCGTTGATGTTGTTTTTCTTCATCATAAGAAGGTCACGCTTTATATGCTCGGTATTCACCGTGTAGCCCGTTCTCGGGTCGCTGTCGTGGCGGTTTACGCCGTAAAATTTTATGGGTGCGCCGTTGAAATAAAAAACGCTGTCTTTAACCTTAACGCTTCTGAACCCGAATTTCTGGCGGATAAATTCATTGCCGCACTTAAGGATAAGCGTATACAGATACGGTTTTTCTGCCGACCATAATTTGTGATTTTCAACGGTAAATTCTGCCTTGCCGTCCGATTTTTTTTCGGCGATAAGGTTGTTTTCGGCGTCGAATACCGAGAGCGAAAATTCTTTGTCCGATGCAACATCCGCAAAAACCCTTCCGCTTTCGGGGTCTGCTTTTATAAAAAAGTCACGGACGCACTCTTTTTCACGTTCAAGAATAAAAACGCTTCTGAAAATTCCCGAAAGCCTTATTTTGTCCTGGTCCTCAATGTATGAGCCGCTGCACCACTTCAAAACCATTACGCAAAGCCTGTTTGAGCCGTTTTTCAAATAAGGCGTTATATCAAACGCCGAGTCGCAGTGCGGACATTCGCCGTAGCCTGCAAACGAGCCGTTGAGCCATACATAAAA
Organism: uncultured Clostridia bacterium; assembly: GCA_934500875.1. Taxonomy (GTDB): domain Bacteria; phylum Bacillota; class Clostridia; order UMGS1810; family UMGS1810; genus Qingrenia. The sequence continues at coordinate 130,965 of CAKSTL010000005.1, forward strand.
CGACGAATCAACGCCTTCAAAGTGAAGTTCGTAGTTTTTATCCTCGCATTTTTCAATTTCAAATTCACGTATGTATTCCCCGACGGGGTTCTTTTGCGGAACGTTCGGAGGGTCGAAAATAAAGGTGTAGGGCGACGACTGATACTGCGCATTGCCGTAGCCGAAGCACTGCTGACAGGACGGAACGGGAATTTTATCAAAGTGCGAATAATCAAAGCCTTCTTCAAAAAAGCGGTCTGCCTTTGAAATACTGTCTTTATACAAAAAATTCCACTCGCCGTCAAGAAGATGAAAATAAGACGATTTTGTGCGGTCAAAGTCTATTTCGTCCGCACTTGCAAACGGAATGAAATACGCTCTGTCGTCAAGCTCGTTTACCCTGAAAATTTCCGGATTTTTCCACTCTGTATATCTTTCCATATGATTTGTACCTCTTTACAAATAAAAATCTTTATGTTATGCTAATTATATAAAAATGAGAAAAAAAGCGCAACAAAATAAGAAAAATTTGCTGTATATTTAAAAAAAATGCTACAAAAACTGCCCTTTCGAGGTGAAAAATGATAAATCTTATAAGAAAGCTTAAATTAAAAAATAAAATACTTATTTCCTACATTCCCATTGTGCTTATTTTGGTGACAGTGTTTTTTGTGTATAACAAAAGAATTGTAAACAGTTATATAGAAAAACAGCTTATGTATTCGTCAAAAAATTCGAGCGACCGCACCATTGATTTTATCGAGCAGAAAATAGTGGGTCTTTCAAGCGTTATGAGCTTTATCATTGCCGACCCTGCCGTTGAGGAGGCGATTTTCTCCGATTATTCAACCCTTGACTATTACGAGCAGTATAATCTTGTGTACCGTCTTGAGCAGAATTTTATTGAAACCATTGAAAAAAACGATTTGGACAGCATAAAAATTTTTCTGCCCGACGAATTTGAATTCCGCAACGTTGAGTATATCGGAAGCTTTTCGGACGTTGAAAAAAGCGACTGGTACAAGAGAATGATAGCCGACAAAAAGGCGCTTATGTGCACAAAAGAAACGCTCTCCGACGGCAAAAGCTATATAAGCGTAGGCAGGCTTATCTCGGAAAAAAACAATTTTACAAAGCGTATAGCGGCGGTTAAAATTTATATTTCGGAGGAAAAAATAAAAAGTATTCTCGGCAAAAACGCCGTGTCCGACAAAGGCGTAAGCTATATTTTAAACGAATACGGCGAGGTTATATGCTCTTCGGATTATGCTCTTTTGGACGAGTACAGAACAAACGAAGCCGTGTTTAAAACCGCACTCGAAAGCCAGCAGTGGGTGCATACAAACGAGGGCGGAAAAAGGTTTTGTATGGTAAGAAAAATCGACTATCCGAGCTGGTATTTTGTAGACGTTATAAGCGACAGCCTTCTTACCGACGAGCTTGGGCATCTTAACAGGATTATGGCGCTCAATATGATTGTCGCAATGATTATGGCATATGCGCTGGCATATTTTATTTCACGCTCGGTAAACAAGCGTATTATAAGGCTTAACACCTCCATTGAGCGTGCGTCAAACGGAAAGTTTGCACCCATAAAGCTTAATGCCGTCGCAAAGGATACGTCGGACGAGATTGACGTTTTATCCGAAAATTACAACAAGATGATAAAAGAGCTTGAAAATGCAATGAAACAGCAGTACGAGAACGGTAAAATAATAAAAAATGCCGAGCTTAAGGTTTTGTACGAACAGATAAATCCGCATTTTCTCTACAACGTTCTCGACCTTATAAACTGGATGGCAATAAACAACGAAACAAAAAATATTTCGTCCACCGTCACAAAGCTTGCAAATTATTACAAGCTGACGCTCAACAAGGGAAACGAAATTATTTCCATAAGCAACGAGCTTGAACACGTAAGGCTTTATTTTGAAATTCAGAAAATACGATTTGAAAATATGGAGCAGATTGTTGTGGATGTTCCGGCAGAGCTTTTGGAATGCAGAATTTTAAAAACCATTTTTCAGCCCCTTCTTGAAAACTTTATAAAGCACGGTATGAAAGAGGACGACGATTTTAAAGGGATTTTTTCGATAAAGGCAAAGAGTGACAAAGATGACATTATATTTACCGTGTCGGACAACGGAGAGGGTATAGAAAAAAGCGTTTTGGCAGCCGTTGAGGACGGCACGTTTGAGAGCAAAAGCGGCAGCGGCTTCGGTTTAAGAAGCATTAACGAGCGGCTTAAGCTTTTTTACGGCGACGGTTACGGCCTTTCGTTCGGCGACTGCACAAACGGTGCTGTAATTTACGTCAAAATTCCCAGGGTTGAATGACGGGCGGAAAATGAATATTTTCGTTTCGTCAAAATTCCCAAAAATAAAAAAATTTTAAAAAACTCTTTTATTTTTTTTCATATAGTGATATAATAGTAAAATATGAAATTATAAACTTTAAAGGCGTTGGCCGCTTATTTGATTTGTAAAGGGCATTTTTGATTTTTAAAGTAAAGGCGGCTTTTTAAGGCAAAATAAAGGATGGGTGAAAATACCTTGGAAAAATTTGTTATAAACGGCGGAAAAGCTCTTTGCGGAAGCGTTGATATTTCGGGTGCAAAAAACGCCGCTGTTGCAATTATCCCGGCTGCTATTTTAATTGAGGACGAGTGTATTATCGAGAATGTTCCCGATATAAAGGACGTCCGCATTATTTTGGATATTCTTTCATCTTTGGGCGCAAAGGTGGAAAAAATTGACGCAAACACCGTAAAAATTGACGCTTCAACCTTAAATACATACATTGCCGAAAAGGAAATGGCGTCAAAAATGAGAGCGTCGTATTACCTTCTCGGCGCACTTTGCTCACGTTTCAAAAAGGCGGTTGTGCCTCCTCCGGGCGGCTGCAATTTCGGCATACGTCCCATTGACCAGCACATTAAAGGGTTTGAGGCTCTAAACTGCAAAGTTGAAATAAAGCACGGCAGCATTTATGTTGACGGCGAAAATATAAAGGGCGGTCAGGTGTATTTTGACGTTGTAAGCGTGGGTGCAACCATAAACCTTATGCTTGCGGCGGTGCGTGCGCCGGGCGTTACGGTTATGGAAAATGCGGCAAAAGAGCCGCACATTGTTGACGTTGCAAACTTTCTTAATTCTATGGGCGCAAACATAAAGGGCGCAGGAACCGACGTTATAAAAATTACGGGGGTTGAAAAGCTTCACGGCGGAACATACGGCGTTATTCCCGACCAGATTGAGGCGGGAACGTATATGTTTGCGGCGGCGGCGACAAGGGGAGATGTTACCATCAAAAACGTAATTCCCAAGCATCTTGAGGCGATTACGTCAAAATTTATCGAGATGGGCGTGGACGTTACCGAGGGCGACGACGAAATAAGGGTGTGTGCAAAAGGAAATCTTAATAAAATCAACGTTAAAACCCTTCCGTATCCGGGATTTCCCACAGATCTTCAGCCGCCAATGGTGGCGCTTTTAACAACGGTAAACGGCACAAGCATTGTCACCGAAAGCGTGTGGGATTCACGTTTTCAGTATGTTGCCGAGCTTGAAAAAATGGGTGCGAAAATCACCGTAAACGGCTCTGTTGCGGTTATTGAGGGAGGGCATCCCCTGACCGGTGCGGACGTAAAATCAACCGACCTTCGTGCGGGCGCAGGCATGGTTATTGCCGCACTTTGCGCAAACGGCACAACCGAGGTTTTAAACGTTCATCATATTGACAGAGGATACGAAAATATTATAGAAAAACTTACAAATCTCGGAGCGGATATAAAAAGAACAAATGATTAGATTTATTACACTGTTCAGCGGAAGCAGCGGCAATTGCACGCTTATTTCCGGAGGCGACACCAACATTTTAATAGACGCAGGAGTAAGCTGTGCGAGAATTTGCACAGCTCTTTCGCAAATCGGGATAAATCCCGGTATGCTGGACGCAATTCTTGTAACGCACGAACATTCGGATCACATAAGCGGTGTAAGGGTTCTGTCAAAAAAGTTCAATATCCCCGTTTATGCAACCGAAAAAACGATAGAAGCAATGAATCTGTATGACGTATACAGTCATAACATTCGTGTTATCGAGGCGGCAAAGGCGTTTGAAATACGTGAATTTGAAATTTTTCCGTTTTCCATTCCGCACGACGCCGCAGACCCTGTCGGCTACAGCGTGCTTGCCGAAAACAAGCGTTATACCGTCGCAACCGATTTGGGGCATATAAGCGAAAGGCTTTTAAAATGCTTATACCGCAGCGATACGGTGCTGCTTGAGTCAAATCACGATATACAAATGCTTAAAAACGGACGGTATTCGTATCCTTTGAAAAAGAGGATTTTGTCTGATTTGGGGCATCTTTCAAACGATAATGCAGCCTGGGCGGCAACGCAGCTTGCAATGTGGGGAACGTGCAAAATCATACTCGGACATTTGTCGGGCGAGAACAATACCCCCCATCTTGCGTATGAGGCGGCGTACGGTATGCTTGAAAAAAACGGTGCGCAAATCGGCGGTGATGTGGTGCTTAAGGTTGCGCCGAGAAACGGAATTTTAGAGGTTTGATTACATATTGTTACATATAATGAAAGGGGTTTTGCAGATGAATAATACGCCTGTAAACGAGGTTGCGCAAAGAATAAGAGAGCTCAGGGAAGTGTGCGGATATTCAAAAGAAAAGCTTGCAAGGGAGCTTGGAATTGACCCTTCGGTATATGAGGATTACGAAAAAACGGGCGAAAATATTCCCATCAGCGTAATTTACGAAATTGCAAATAAGTTTAAGGTTGATTTTACCGAAATCATAACGGGAGTTAGCGCAAAGCTTGATACATATCATCTTGTGCGAAGCGGCGAGGGAAAAGACGTTAACCGCTATCCGGGATACCGTTTTTCCGATCTTGCGTATAAATTCGGGCGCAAAATTATGCAGCCCCTTCTGGTTACTCTCGACCCGTCAGACAAACCTGCCTCGCTTGTTTCGCACGCAGGTCAGGAGTTCAATATGGTGGTGGAAGGCTCTGTTGCCGTCGTCATTGAGGATGAGGAACTCATCCTGAACACAGGCGACACCATCTATTTTAATCCGAACTTAATGCACGGACAAAGATGCGTCGGCGACAAAAAAGCTGTTTTTCTTACCATAATTGCCGAATAAGGCTTGCATTTTGAAAAGGACGTGTTAAATATGCTGCTTACAAGATTTTTACCGAGAATAGAATTTGATTCATATAAAGATTTTAAAGAAAATTATAAGATTAACGTGCCCGATAATTTTAACTTCGGGTTTGATATCGTTGACGAATGGGCGGGCTCAGAGCCCGATAAAAAGGCGCTTGTCTGGTGCAACGACCACGGCTGCGAAAAAACGTTTACCTTTACCGATATAAAAAAGCTTTCAAACAAAACCGCAAATTTTTTAAAGAGCCTCGGAATTAAAAAAGGCTCGGTGGTTATGCTTATTTTAAGGCGCAGGTGGGAATATTGGGTTTGCGCAACGGCGCTGCATAAAATCGGCGCAATTTTAATTCCCGGCTCGCTTCAGCTTACAAAAAAGGATATCGTTTACCGTGCGAATGCCGCAAAAATAAGCGCTGTTATTTGCGTAAACGACGATTTTGTGATAAATCAGGTTAATGCCGCACAGGCTGAGGCCGAGAGCTTAAAGCACAAAATTGTGGTTGAAAACAAAAGGGAAGGATATCTTTTTTTCAATGACGAAATTGAAAAATTTTCTGATGTTTTTGACCGTCCCTCAGGCGCTGACGCTACAAAAGTAACCGATAAAATGCTGGTTTATTTTACGTCCGGCACAACAAAAGAGCCTAAAATGGTTGCACACGATTTTTCGTATCCGTTAGGGCATATTGTTACCGCAAAATACTGGCAGCAGGTACAGGAAAACAAGCTTCATATGAGCGTTTCGGATTCGGGCTGGGCAAAATTCGGCTGGGGCAAAATTTACGGTCAGTGGATTTGCGGTGCGGTTATTTTTGCCTATGATATGGACAAGTTTGTGCCTGCAAAGCTTTTGGAGGTTATATCAAAATATAAAATCACAACCTTTTGCGCTCCTCCCACAATGTTCAGATTTATGCTTCAGGAGGACGTGACAAAATACGATTTATCGAGCATAAAGCGCTGCTGCATAGCCGGCGAACCGCTTAATCCCGAGGTTTTCAAGCAGTGGTACAATCTTACGGGTCTTAAGCTTGCCGAGGGCTTCGGGCAGAGCGAATCGAGCGTTATGCTTGCAAACTTTGAGTGGTTTGACCCCATTCCCGGTTCTATGGGTAAGCCTTCGCCGCTATACGACATAAAGCTTGTTGACAACGACGGAAAAGAGCTTTCGGACGGTGAAGAAGGAAGAATTGTTGTTGACAATATCGATAAAAAAATGCCTGTCGGGCTTTTTAAGGGCTATTATATGGACGAGAAGCTCACAAAAGAGGCGCTGGGCGGAAAGTTTTATGACAGCGGCGACGTTGCGTGGCGTGATTCCAAGGGTTATTACTGGTTTGTGGGCAGGAGCGACGACGTTATAAAATGCTCGGGCTACCGCATTGGACCGTTTGAGGTTGAATCGGCGCTGATTGAGCATCCTGCGGTTGTGGAATGTGCCATAACGGGTGCGCCCGACCCCATAAGAGGTCAGGTTGTCAAGGCGACGGTTGTTCTCGCAAAGGGATACACCTCTTCGCCCGATTTGGTAAAAGAGCTTCAAAATCACGTCAAAAGAGTTACCGCACCGTATAAATATCCGAGAATTATCGAGTTTGTCGATACCCTTCCAAAGACGCTCGGCGGAAAAATAAAGAGGGCGGAAATACGAAAGAAAAATCACGAGGCTTAAAAAATATGGACGCAAAAAGCTTGATTTATAACACGTTTTTTAAAAAATTTGAAAATAAAAAAATAGGAAAAGTCGGGTGTGAGCTTGAATTTCCTCTTGTAAACCTTTCGGGAGGGGATGTTGATTCCGCCTTTGCAAAGGGGGTTTTCGACTATTTTTCAAACTGCGGCTTTAAGTGTGCCGACCCCGAAGGATATTTTTTTGAAAACAGCAGCGGTGATGTTTTGTCGTTTGACAATTCATACAATAATTTTGAGTTTTCTATGCGCTACGGCGATAATCTGTGCGATATAAAAAAACGTTTTGACGAATATTTTTCTGCGGCAGGCGAATATTTTTCAAGAGAAAATTATGCGCTCAAGGGCATTGGAACAAACCCGAACAAAAATAATATTTCGCAGAACAGGGTGGAATTTTCCACTTACAATATGGTTGACAGTTTTTTGAAAAATTACGGAAAAGATACAAAATATCCCGATTTTCCGGCATATCTTTCGTCGGTGCAGACGCATCTTGACGTGGATTTGCAAACCCTTCCGAGGGCATATACGTATTTTGCAAAGCTTGATTTTGTGCGGGCGATTCTTTTTTCAAATTCGCCCGATTTTGACAATCAGGGATATCGCTGCTACCGTGATTTTCTGTGGGAGCAGAGTGCGTTTTCAAAGTGCGCAAATATCACCGGAAAGGTGGACGGCGAGTTTGAAACGGTTGATTCTCTGGTGCAATATTTTCTTAAAAAAGATATGTTCAACCGCAAACGTGACGGAAAATACGAAATTTTTGCGCCCGTCAACATAAAAGAATATTTTGAAAATGAAAAATACGGCGCAAAAGAAGAGGATATTGAATGTTATCTTTCGTTCAAAAACGTTGAAATAACCGCAAGGGGAACTCTGGAGGTGCGCAGCGACTGCACGCAGCCTCTCGATTCGCTGTTTGCGCCGTGTGCGTTTAATCTCGGTATTCTTGAAAGCCTTGATAATGTGATGGGCGACGTGGACGGATTTTTTGACGAAAACGCCATAGATATGACCAATACCGAGCTTCGAAACATTGTCACAACGGGCGAGCCGCTCGATAAAATCTGCGACGAGGATATTTTGTCGGATTTTGTCTACGATTTGGTTGAAATTGCCGCCGAGGCGCTTGAAAAAAGAGGATTCGGCGAAGAGGAATTTATAAAACCGCTCTACAAGCGTGCCGTTACGCTTAAGCTTTAAAGGTGTGCGGATTTCTTAAAATACTGCGGTAAATGGGCAAATATTGCGCCCGTAAACGGCGGTATTTTTAAAATTTTAGTCTGAAGGAATAAAAATGTCTGAACTTATACAAAACAAACAAAAATTATCAATGAAAACAAGAATTTTGTCGTATCAGACCGACCCGAACGCATTTTTAAAACCGTCGTATGCGCTAAGGTTTATGCAGGAGGCAGCGGCGGAGCATACCGATAAATTCGGGCTGGGAACACGTGTGCTTTATGACGACAAAAAAATGTTTATACTCATTTCGGTGAGCATAGATTTTGACAAAATGCCGTTTTTGAACGACGAGGTTTTTGTGGAAACGTGGAGCTGCGGTCAGAAGGGCGTGCTTTTCACACGTCCGGGAAGGATTGCTGACAAAAACAAAAATACGCTGTGCCGTTATTCGTCAAAGTGGGTTTTGGTGAACACCGAAACGAGGCACATTTTAAAACCCTCCGAAACGGGAGATTTAAACGTCGTTTTGTGTGATGAAAAATTTGATTTGAGGGATAAAAAAATTCCGCTTCCGCAAAAAATGGATTTGGCGGCAGAGCGGAAAATACTGTATTCCGATATTGATTACAACCATCACGCAAACAATTGCGCTTATGCCGATTTTGTGCTTGATACGGTGCCCGATATGACAAAAAAGCGTGTGAAAAGGCTTGACATTTATTTTCATTCCGAGGCGCTTTTGGACGATACGCTGAAAATTTTCTGCGGTGAAAATAACGGGTTTCTTTATTTTAAGGGCGAACACGAAAGAGGGGTTTGCTTTGACGCCGCAGTTGAAACAGAGCCTGTTTCGGACTGATTTGCAATACTTATTTTTATGTATCCGACGGCAGCGCCGCCGCTTTGTAAGGCAATGCTTACTTATCGAGGAGTGGCTTTTGCCGTCTTTTTTGTTTCAGCGAAACATTTTTTCGGGATTTTTCTGAATACCGTTATCGTACAGTTCAAAATGCAGATGCGGTGCGTCCGCAACCTCGTATGCCGCACTGTCGCCCACAATTCCGATTGTATCGCCCTCTTTTACCTCATCACCCTTTTTCACGGTAATGCCGGGCGACAAATTCTGATATTTCGATTTAAGCCCGTTATGGTCGATAATCACCGTCGTGCCCATATTTTTGTCGTCAAAAGCGTCCTCGACAATGCCGCTTGCGCAGGCAAAAACGCTGTCGCCGACATTTGCCGAAATGTCAATTCCGTCGTGCACACGCCAGTCGTCCATTGTTTTTGAATAGACGGGAACCTTGTCCGAAAAAAGCTTTAAAACCTCGCCGTTCACAGGCTTTGTTATGCTTGTGATTTCGCTTGTTTGGCTTATGCCCGTTTCGTTTTCGGTTTTCGGAGCCTCAATTTCGGGCTTAACATCCGCAGTTTTCTCCTCCTCTTTGACGGAAACGGGAACTTTTACCTCGCTTTTTACCTCCTGCGGCGGCAGATTTTCGCTTATCTTTGCGTTTTCGCTTTGTGCGCTTTTTACGTTGTTTGCCGCCTCGTTAATGCTTTTTTCCATTTTACCCGAAAAAAAGCTTGTAAACAAAGCGATTGCAAACACGCACATTATCAGCGAATAGAAAATCTTTTTTTCCGCCGGCGCTTTCTTTTTTTCGCCTTCAACGCTTTTTGCAACATTAAATTTTTTCATTATCTTCACCTCAAGTAAATTTTTTACAATTTGCTTAAGGATTATACATTGAAATGGCGCTTCCTGCATAATAAGTTGCAAGAATTTCTTTATAATCTTTGCCCTGCGACGCCATATAATTTGCGCCGTACTGGCTCATTCCTACGCCGTGACCGTAGCCGAAAACATTGAAAATTACGGTATCGCCATCTTTTTTTATGTCAAAATTTGCAGATTTTAACATAAACATAGAGCGCATCTTCACACCCTTTATTTTTACGCCGAACATTTCGATTGTATCCACCGCACCGCCGCTTGTGTGCGTTACGTTTCCTAAAAATTTATTGAAATCCGCCTCGGGATACTCAGCCTTTATTGTGTCGCAGAACACACTGTAATTGACGGTATATTCGGTGTGATACTTCGGCGAAAGGTTTTCGCCCGGGCTTTCGCAGCTTTTAAGATACGGAAAATCCGACCCCCACACGTCTGCCGCATTTTCCGTTCTTCCGCTGTTTGACGAGTGAAAAACCGCACGTATCGGCTCGTTGTTATATGTCAAAATTTCACCTTTTGTTGCATAAACGGCATTTTTGATTTTATTGTAAAAATTTTCGGCATTGCCGCCCCATTTTTCAAACGCTTCCTCCTTTGAAACGTAAGCCTGGCAATGCGCAGAATTTGTGCAGATATCTGCGCCGCCGTGGTCGTTTTTGCTGCCGGCGTTGATTTTCGACACCGTGTATGTCCGTGCCGCCACCGCCTGCGCCTTTATTGCCTCAACCTCAAAAAGCGCCGGCATTTCGGCGCATACAACCCCTGTTATATACTCTTCAAACGGCATTTCGACATTGCATTTTTTTGCGTCGGAATACACCGTCACGCAGTTTTTGTTCTCAAAATTTATTTCTTCGCTTTTTGCCTTTTTTTCGCTCCTTTTAAAGCTTACCGCCATAAACGGCAGCAAAAAAACAATCAGCGCAACCGTTAAAATCCACAGAAAAAATTTTTTCATACAACCAGTCCTTTATATATCTTATATAATTTCCTAAGCCGATAGAACAAATTTGCATATTTTTACGGCATAAAATTCATTTTGTTGTCGTATTTTACAAAAAATGCGCAAAAAATTTAAAATTTTGCAATATTTAACAAGAAAAATTTCAAAAACTGTTGCTATTTGCAAAATCATATGATAAAATATAGTTCAGTTGATTAAATTAATGTGAAAAATAAATCGGAAGGAGATTTTTATGACGGACAATAAAAATATAGGTGAGCTTATCGGATTTTCGCCGGAGGTGTATAAAATTTCTCCCGATTTGTATCAGAATTATGATGTTAAAAGGGGTTTGCGAAACCTTGACGGTTCGGGAGTTCTGGCAGGTCTTACGGGCATCAGCGAGGTTCACGGATACGTTGTTTACGAGGGTGAAAAAACCGCCGATTACGGTTCGCTTTCGTACAGGGGATACGACATTTCCGACCTTGCCGAAAACTGCGGACGTGGCAAAAGGTTTGCGTTTGAGGAGGCGTGCTATCTTCTTTTGTGCGGATTTTTGCCGAGCGACAGCCAATTTTCCGCATTTTTGGAGGCGTTAAAGCAAAACAGGGCGCTTCCCGAAGGCTTTACCGAGGATATGATTTTAAAAGCGCCCAGCAAGGATATTATGAATAAGCTTTCACGTTCTGTCCTCACGCTTTATTCTTACGATTCAAACGCAGACAGCACAACGCCGAAAAACGTTATCCGCCAGGCAGTAAGCCTTATTGCAAAAATGCCCACGCTTGCCGCATACGGATACTGGGCAAAGGCGCACTATTTTGACAGAAAAAGCCTTATTCTGCATCAGCCGCAGAAGGATTATTCCATTGCCGAAAATATTTTGCATATGATAAGAGAAAATTCAAAATTCACCGCCGAGGAGGCAAGAATTTTAGACCTTGCGCTTCTTTTGCACGCAGAACACGGCGGCGGAAACAACTCGGCATTTACGTGCAGGGTGCTTACATCTTCGGGAACCGATACATACTCGGCAATTTCGGGTGCGATTAACGCTCTTAAAGGCCCCAAGCACGGCGGCGCAAACCTTCAGGTTGTAAAGATGATGAAGGATATTGAAAAACACGTCGAAAACAAAAACGATGAGGACGAAATTTATGCGTATCTCGGAAAAATAATAAAGCGCAAGGCGGGCGACAGGTCGGGTCTTGTGTACGGAATGGGTCACGCAGTTTATACAAAATCCGATCCGAGGACGGAAATTCTTCGTTCGCAGGCGGAATATCTTGCAAACAAAAACGGTTTCGGCGAAAAATTTGAGCTTTACAGAACCGTTGAAAAGCTTGCGCCCAAGGCGTTTGCAGAGTTTAAGGGCGACAAAAAGGTTATCAGCGCAAACGTTGATTTTTATTCGGGATTTGTTTACAGTATGCTCAATATCCCCAACGAGCTGTATACTCCGCTCTTTGCAATTGCGAGGATGGCGGGCTGGTGTTCGCACCGTTTGGAGGAGCTTATTTCAGGCGGAAGAATTCTGCGCCCGGCATACAAGAGCATTTGCAAAAACGGCAAGCAGTTTTTAAGTTTTCCGGAAAGAGATTGAATTATTTGCGGCGAAAGATTGGATTATTTTCGCAAAACTAAATTATTTTCGCAAAAAAATTAAATTATTTTTACAAAGAGATTGAATTATTTTTACGCAGCGGTTTTAGAAATTAAACCGCTGTTTTTTATAAACAAATCCAAAACGGCACGGCTTGCCGAAACAAAATATAACAAATTTGCATAAACGAATATTTTTTTGCTTTACAAAACGCAATATTTTTGCTATACTTCTATAAAAGGACTGAATGATTTGTATATAAAAATACAAAATTTTACAAATTTTTCTGCCGAATATTAAAAATTTAAGGTGAAAAGATGACGGGCAAAGGATATGTTGAAAAAACTGAAGGCGGTTTTGCATACGTTTTGTGCGTAAGAGAGTCTGCGTGCGGCGAGAGCTGCGTCCACTGCAAAATGTGCAGAAACAGGGGCGCAAGAGTGCTTGCAAAAAACGGCATTGGGGCAAAAGAGGGCGATAATGTAGAGGTTTTTGCCGATACGGGAAAAATTATTTTTATTGCCTTTGTACTCTATGTTCTGCCGGTAATTCTTCTTTTTTCGGCAGTTGTTCTGTCGCAGGCGCTCGAAAGCAAAAGGCTTTTCCCGATATTTGCTGCTGCGGCGGCGCTCGTCTGGTTTTTTGCCATAAAAATTCTTGGAAAAAACAAGGTAACTCACACAATTACGGAGGTGATTTGTCACCGTGATTAATATAATAACGGGTCATTACGGAAGCGGAAAAACCGAATTTGCAATAAATCTTGCGCTCAAAAAAATGAGCGAAGGCAAAAAGGTGACAATCTGCGACCTTGATATTGTAAATCCGTATTTCCGCACAAGCGACGTTAAAAATTTTCTTTCGCAAAAAGGAATAAACGTTATAGCGTCCGAATTTGCGAGCTCCAATGTGGATATTCCCGTGCTGCCGGGCGAAATTCTTTCGGTTTTTGCAGACAGCCGAACCGAGGCGGTTTTGGACGTCGGCGGTGATGAGGACGGCGCCGTGGCGCTGGGCGGATTTTTTAACTATATCAAAAACAGGGAATACAGAATGTTTTTTGTGATAAACACTCTGCGCCCCATGACCGCAAACAAGGACGATATTCTTGAACTTGCAAAAAAAATCGAAGAAACGTCAAGGCTTAAAATTACCGATATTGTAAACAACACAAATCTTGCAAATCTTACGGAAAAGAGCCATATTCTTGAAAGTGTTGCAACGGTTGAAAACTGTGCGCAGAATATGGGCGTTCCCGTAACGTATATATCGGGAAGACAGGATATTTTAAAAAACCTTCCCGAAAATTTTAAAGACAAGCTTTTTACGCTTGAAACATTTATGAATTTACCGTTTTAAAATAAAAATTACTCATTTTTGATAAACGTAACAAGGAGGTGCCGTAAATGGCAAAGGTAGTGTTTAACGAGGACAAATGCAAAGGATGTATGCTTTGTGTGTCCGCCTGTCCGAAAAAAATTGTGGTAATCGCAAAAGACAGGATTAACAAAAAGGGTTTCAATCCCGCAACGGTGATTGAAATGGACAAATGTATCGGCTGCGCCTTTTGCGCAACAATTTGTCCCGACGTGGTAATTGAGGTAGAAAGGTAGGGTGAAGAAAATGGCAAAAGTATTGGTTAAGGGTAACGAAGCTTTGGCAGAGGCTGCAATAAGGTCGGGCTGCCGTTTGTTTTTCGGATACCCGATAACGCCTCAGACAGAGGTATCGGCTTATATGGCAAAAAAAATGCCCAAAATCGGCGGAACTTTCCTTCAGGCTGAAAGCGAGGTTGCGGCGATTAATATGGTTTACGGCGCAGGCGGCGCAGGAAAAAGGGTTATGACAAGCTCGTCCAGCCCCGGAATAAGCCTGAAACAGGAGGGTCTTTCCTATATAGCCGGAGCAAACGTTCCGTGCGTTGTGGTGAATATCGTAAGAGGCGGCCCGGGTCTTGGCGGAATTCAGCCGGCACAGTCCGACTATTTTCAGGCCGTAAAGGGCGGCGGTCACGGCGATTACCGTATTATCGTGCTTGCGCCTTCGTCCATTCAGGAAATGGTTGATTTGACAAGCGACGCTTTTAATCTTGCGGACGAGTACAGAATGCCCGTTATGATTATGGGTGACGGTATGCTCGGTCAGATGATGGAGCCGGTAGAGTTTCCCGAAGAGGACGAAAACGCTGTTTATGCCGAAAAAGGCTGGGCGGCGTGCGGCACGCAGATGAAAAGAAAGCACAACATCATAAATTCGCTCTACATTAACGCAAAAGACCTTGAAGATACCATTATCGAGCGTCAGAAACGCTATGATATTATCGAGCAGAACGAAGTAAGATACGAAGAAGAAGGCACGTCCGACGCCGACATTGTGCTTGTTGCATACGGCACAACGGCAAGAATTGCAAAAACGGCAATGGCAAAGGCAAGGGCAAAGGGCATAAAGGTTGGTTTAATCCGTCCCATTACGCTCTGGCCGTTCCCGAGCAAGGTTTTTGAAAGCGTTGCGGACGGCAAAAAGAAGTTTTTGTCGGTTGAAATGAGCACCGGTCAGATGGTTGAGGACGTAAAGCTTGCCGTAAACGGCAGGGGCGAGGTTCATTTCTTCGGCAGAACGGGCGGCATTGTGCCTACGCCTTCGGAAATTCTTGACAAAATAGAAAAATTAAACGGAGGTGCGTTTTAATGGAAAAGGTTTTTTCAAAACCGCACGCTTTGTGCGATGTTAATTTTCACTACTGCCCCGGCTGCACGCACGGCATTGTTCACCGTCTTGTTGCAGAGGTTATAGACGAGCTTGGCATTGAAGGAAAGGCTGTCGGCGTTGCTTCGGTGGGTTGCAGTGTTTTTTCGTATAATTATTTTGAATGTGATATGCAGCAGGCGGCGCACGGCAGAGCCCCGGCGGTTGCAACGGGTATAAAAAGAGCGCTTCCCGATTCGTTTGTGTTTACATATCAGGGCGACGGCGACCTTGCGGCAATCGGTACGGCTGAAACGGTGCACGCAGCCGCAAGAGGCGAAAATATCTCGATTATTTTTATAAACAACGCAATTTACGGTATGACAGGCGGACAGATGGCGCCCACAACGCTTGTGGGTCAGGTTA
The DNA here is from genome assembly GCA_934500875.1 of uncultured Clostridia bacterium. Lineage (GTDB taxonomy): Bacteria > Bacillota > Clostridia > UMGS1810 > UMGS1810 > Qingrenia. The sequence goes on from CAKSTL010000005.1 coordinate 146,412, forward strand.
CGCAAACCTCGCCGTACGGACGAAATGCCGCAACTCAAGGTTATCCCATAAGAGTGAGCGAAATGCTCTCAACTCTTGAAGGCCCGGCATATATCGAAAGGGTTGCCGTTGACAGCGTTGCGCACATCAAAAAGGCAAAAGAGGCTATAAAGAAGTCGTTTCAGACTCAGCTTGACGGCAAGGGCTTTTCGCTCGTTGAGGTTGTGTCAACCTGCCCGACAAACTGGGGTATGTCGCCGCTTGAGGCTATGGACTGGCTTCGTGACAATATGATTCCTCACTATCCTTTGGGAGTTTACAAGGATATAACAGCCGAAAAGGAGGAAAAATAGTATGACACAGGAAATAATTTTTGCAGGATTCGGCGGTCAGGGTATTCTTTTTGCGGGAAAGGTTGTTGCGTATGCCGGAATGAACGAGGGCAAAAACGTTTCGCATCTTCCTTCATACGGTCCCGAAATGAGGGGCGGCACGGCAAACTGCTCGGTTATCGTGTCGGACGAGCCTGTTGCTTCGCCCGTTATTACAGACCCGACAAGCCTTGTGGTTATGAACGGCCCGTCGCTGGATAAATTTGAAAATGCGGTTGTTCCGGGCGGCAAAATTTTTATAGATTCCACGCTTGTTACACGTGACGTTGAAAGAAGCGACGTTGACGTTTTTAAAATTGACGCAACAAACATTGCAAACAAAATGGGGCTTCCCAAGCTTGCAAACATCATAATGGTGGGAAAGCTTGTTAAAGAAACGGGGCTTTTTACGTATGACGAAATAAAAAGCGCTGTTACCAAAATGGTGCCGCCGTCAAAGCCCACTCTTTTGGAAAACAATATGAAAGCGTTTGACGCAGGTTATAACCTATGAGAAATCTTGCGTCGCCGAGTGTGATTAAAGAAATTTTGTCGGAATATGAATTTCGGTTTTCAAAATCGCTCGGGCAGAACTTTTTGATTGACGAGGGTGCGCTTTCGCAGATTGTCGCCGGTGCGGATATTAAGGATACCGACTGTGTTCTTGAAATAGGCCCCGGATTCGGAACGCTTACGCAAAGGCTTGCCGCTGCGGCGAAAAAGGTTGTCTGCGTTGAGATTGACAAGACGGTTATTCCCATACTTTCCGAAAATCTTAAGGATTTTGACAATTTTGAAATTGTAAACAGCGATATTATGAAAATTGACATAAAAAGCTTTACCGCTGAAAAATTCGGTTCGGAAAAGGTGAAGGTTGCGGCAAATCTTCCGTATTATATCACCACGCCGATAATAATGTCGTTGCTTGAGAGCAGGGCAAATTTTGAGAGCATTACCGTTATGGTGCAGAAAGAAGTTGCAAAAAGGCTTTGCGCAGAGTGCGGAACAAAGGATTTCGGCGCAATCAGCCTTGCGGTGCAGTATTTTTGTAATGCAGAGTATCTTTTTGAGGTGCCGCCGTCTTCGTTTATGCCGCCTCCGAAGGTTACATCTGCGGTGGTAAGGCTTGATTTGCTTGAAAAAAAGCGGGTTTGCGTAAAAAGCGAAGAAATGTTTTTCAAAACCGTTAAGGCGGCGTTTGCGCAGAGAAGAAAAACCCTTCTCAATGCGCTTTCAAACGCAGGCTGCTTCGGAAAATCAAAGGATGAAATATCAAAAATTTTAAACGATGTCGGAATTGATGCAAAACGCAGGGGCGAAACTCTGTCGATTTTTGAGTTTGCGGCTCTTTCGGATATGCTCGGCAAATAATAATTTTAAACGGAACAGAAAAAATACCTTCTGTTCCGTTTTTTGCTGTCCTTAAAAAAGCCTTTTGCAGTGCCTTGCGGAACGCAAAGTGCAAATTTTACCATACAAAAAATTTACCATACAAAAAATTTACCCTAAATGCGTAAAGTTTAGCATAAATCAGCAAAAAATTCGTGGTATAATTAATTATCCGAAAGAAGCAAACAATATACGATTTTGAGGTGAATCAAAAGTGAGTGACAGCAAACTTAAAAACAGAAGGAGATTCGGCAGAAACGGCGCACTTTGGCTTATGGCGTCACCTGCTGTAATCATAACCCTTGTTATGAGCTATATTCCTATGATTGGAATAATCCTTGCGTTTAAGAATTACAACTATGCTGACGGACTTTTCAGCAAATGGGTGGGATTTGACAATTTCAAATTTTTCTTTCAGTCGGGCAAGGCGTGGACGGTAACGAGAAACACGCTTGTGTTCAACCTTATGTTCATTGTGATAGGCAAATTTTTTGAAATTCTGGTTGCCGTCGTTATAAGCGAACTCGGCGGAAAGTATTTCAAAAAATTCTGTCAGTCGGTAATTATTTTGCCCTACTTTGTATCGTGGGTTACTGCGGCGGCGTTCGTATATAACATTTTCGGATACGAAACCGGTGTTGTAAACACAATTCTGACAAGTATGGGTATGGAGAGGTTTAACATTTATTCCTCTACAAATCTGTGGTACTTCCTGCTTCCGGCAGTGTATATCTGGAAGGACGTCGGATACGGAAGCATACTTTATCTTTCGGCTATAATGGGTCTTGACCAGGACTGCTACGAGGCGGCTATGATAGACGGCGCAAACAGATTCCAGAAAATAATACATATTACAATTCCCGGAATTATGCCGACAATAATCCTGCTTGTGCTTTTATCGCTCGGCAAGATACTGCGAGGCAACTTCGATATGTTCTATCAGCTTATCGGCGCAAACAGTATGCTCTACGACGCAACCGACATTATAGACGTTTACGTTTACCGTTCGCTTGTTGAACAGCCCAACATAGGTATGACGTCGGCTATAACGCTCTTCCAGTCTGTTGTATGCTTTATAACCATTGTGATTGTAAACAAGATTGTAAGAAAATATCAGGCTGAATATTCGCTGTTTTAGGAGGTGGGAATATGCAAAAAGAATTAAATACAATATCAAATTCGCATAAGAATAAAATTAAAATAGGCGCAGACACGGTTGCGATTAACACCATAGGCGGAATTTTTATTGCAGTTCTTGCTTTTCTGGCTCTCGTGCCGTTTATAATGGTTTTGTCCGGCTCGCTCTCGAGCGAATCGGCGGTTGTAACGAGCGGATACTCGGTGTTTATCAAAAAACTGTCGTTTGATTCGTACAAGTTTTTGTTTTCGCAGCCCAAGCAAATTCTCGACGGCTATAAGGTTACAATAATACTTGTTGCGGTAGGAACGCTTGTTTCGCTCAACATTATTACAATGACTGCTTACGTTATTTCGAGAAAAGACTTTGAGTCACGCAACAAACTGTCGTTTTTCTTCTATTTTACAACCCTGTTCAACGGCGGTATGGTTGCAACATACGTTTTTATGATACGTTATCTGCACCTTAAGGATACTTACATAGCGCTTATCCTTCCGCATATTATGAACGTTTTCTATCTTATGACAATGCGTTCGTTTATTTCAATCACCGTTCCGCCCTCGATTGTTGAGTCGGCAAAAATAGACGGTGCAAACGATTTTATAATTTACGTAAAAGTGGTATTTCCGCTTTTAAAACCTGCGCTTGCGTCAATCGGACTTTTTATTTTCTTATCTTACTGGAACGATTGGTACAACGCAATGCTCTACATAAACACGCAGGAAAAAATGCCTATTCAGTACGTTTTGTATAAAACCATAAACGCTGCCGAAAACTACGAAAAAGTTGCGGGACTTACCGGAATTTCCGGCGTAACAATGCCTGCCGAAACGACAAAGCTTGCCATGACGGTGCTTGTTACCTTCCCGATTGTTTTCGCATATCCGTTTGTGCAGAAGTATTTTGTAAAAGGTATTATGGTCGGCGCTGTAAAGGGCTGATAAACATAAAAGGTTAAACATATAAGGAGGATGAAAAATGAAAGGTTTAAAGAAAGTTATATGCCTTGCGCTTGCTGCGGTTACGGTTTTCGGCGCTCTTGCAGGCTGCGGCAAAAAGGAGGTCAAAACCAACACGGGCGATTTGGAGCCGGTAACGCTTAAATGCTATATTGTCGGCGACCTTGACCCCAACAAGGATGCTGTTTTGGAAAATTTGAACAACAAGCTTAAAGAAAAAATCAATGCTACGCTCGACATCATTGAAATTCCGTGGAGCGACTACAAGAAAAAATATTCGCTTATCCTTGCGAGCGGCGAAAATATTGACCTTATTTACACATCAAGCTGGTGCTATTTTTACTCCGAAGCACGAAAAGGCGCATTTATGCCGCTTGATGAAGATATGATTAAAACCTATGCACCCAAAACATATGAAAATCTTCCCAAGGATGCGTGGGATTACGTAAGAATCGACGGCAAAATCTCTATGATTCCTCAGCTGAAAGCAGGTATTGCGGCAAAGGTTATGGTCTACAGAGAGGACTTAAGAAAGAAATACAATGTCCCCGAAATCAAGAGTTTTGAGGATTTTGACGCATACTTTGCGGCTATAAAGAAAAACGAGCCGGCTATGTTCCCGCTCAATGCAACCGTTGGTAATATCGAGAACCTGTTCTTTACATATATGTGGGAAAAGGAAGGCTACAGACCCGTTCATCTTACAGACGCACTTGTAACAAGCGCAGACGACAGTACAAACAGCGTTATTCCGCTCTACGAGGCAAAATCTTACAAAGAATGGCTTAATGTTGCAAAAGACTGGAACACAAAAGGATACTGGAGCAAAGATATTTTGTCCAATAAAACAAGCAGCGATACGGCATTCTTAAACGGCACCAGCGCCGCAACCGTTTGCCAGTATTCGTCAGACATCTTCTCGCAGTCCAAAATGTATGCTATGCACCCCGACTGGGAGATGGGCGTTTACGGATTTCCCCACAACGGAAAGCTTCCCGTTTCTTCCTATACAAACAACGGTATGGCAATTCCGTCCACAAGCAAAAACCCCGAAAGAGCGCTTATGGCATATGACCTTCTTGCGTGGGATGAAGATATCTACACCGCACACTGCTACGGCATTGAAGGCAAAACCTATCAGGTTACCGCAGACGGTTATGTAAAAGTTCCCGACGGTGTTGACGAGAGCAAAACATACAAATTCGGCGGACTCGGCCTCAGAATGGGTATCAACAACAAGAAGTTCAACAAAGAGGATCCGTCTTACGCACTTGAGCAGTATTCAAAATACATTCTTGACAGCGAGGCGAATGCAAAGTACGGTCTTGACGTTCCGGCTGCAAACATTCCGTATGACATAACGCCTATCGCAAACGAGCTTACGTCGCTCGGAAACGCTCATACAAGTTATAACAATCTTCTCATTACGGGTATGAGCAAAGACAGTGTTGACAAACAGCTTGAACAGTACAAAAAAGCTGCCGAAACCGCAGGAATCAGCAAAATTTTGGAAACTGTAAACAAGCAGAAAGACGAATTTTTAAAAAGTATAAAGTAGTTTGGTTTATTGCATAGTGTGACAGGATAAAACCGTCCGTTTTGTCCTGCCACGCTGTGTTGTATATTGTTGTGTCGATAAAATTATGAAGGGAGTGCATACGTATGAAAAGTATGTATGCGACGGCTATGAAAAAAATCAAAAAAATCAAGGTTTTACTGTCACTTGTTCTTTCGTTGTGTATTTTGTGTGTATCAGCATATGCTGCCGTTATCGACAGTGCAATCTACAACACGAACACCAACACCGTTACAGTAAAGGGCAATGTGCAGACAAGCGGCAATATCATTTCAGACCCCGGCTGCACCGACGCCTCAAAGTGGTCAAAGGCAAACAGCGGAACTCTTTCGGCTGATTCGGACGGAATTAAACTTACTGAAAGAAAAAATTATTACGACGGAATAAGACAGGACGTTTATTCGCAGGTTTCGTACTACAAAAACGGAAAATACCGTCTGAGCGGCGAAATAAAGGCGCTCGGCGACAAGACTGTAACTACTGATACAAAAGGAAAAGGCGACAGCGTTGCTCCGGTAACGTTTACAAGCGGCACATTTTATGTGGGAATTTTTGTAAATACAGCAACAAAAAGTTTTCCCGTTTCAAATGTAGGCAACGATTGGGTGGCATTTAGCGGAAATATCGAAATTTCCAATGTTACCGAATTTATTGAGGGCAAAAACTTTATAAACATCGTTTCAAGCACTGTTGACGCTAAAGACGAGAACGGCACCGTACTTGTGGGCGCCGACAATAAAAACCGTAAAGTGGGCGACACAAGGGATTTTTGCATACGCAATATGTCGCTTGAATATGTAGCGGGCGACAGCCTTTATCAGGGTGCGGAAAAAATAGGCATTTCCGTATGCGACGGCGAAAATAATACGGTTTATGTAAACGAAAGACAGACCGACGAAAGCGGAAATTACGCTATCAGTATGAAGCTTCCCGAAGGCACCGACACAGATAACCTTACCGTTAAAATAAAGGGTAAAAATCAGGTTGTTCCCGTTAGCAAAGAAATTACAAAAACGGCTGTTAACGAACAGCTCGTACTCTCTTCGGCAGGTGGAAAAACAAGGGTTATGTTTGACATTTTCGACTTTTTTGACAGTGCGGATTATTCTGACGTTACCGCTATTGCGGCAAGCTACGACCCCGTGTATGACAGCGACGGAAATATTGACGGATACAGGCTTTATGACGCTTCAAAAGTGGAAATCGGCATAACCGAGGACAGCGAGCCTACTCAGTATGTGGACGTTAACCCTCCCAGGGGCAGCGGATTTATGAAATTATTCCTTTTAACAGACGAAATTGTGCCTGTATGCGAGGTTCACCAAAGCGGTATGGACAGAAAACTGTTTTTGGTGGGCGACTCAATCTGCACTGCATACAAAAATGCAAACCAGTATCCTGGGGCAGGATGGGGTCAGTATATAGGAAATTATCTTGATGACAATATCACCGTGGTTAACTGCGCTCACGGCGGCTACAGCACCGCAAGCTTTATGGTTTCGGATACGTACCGAGGCGCATACGGCGGTGCTCATTCGTGGAACAGCGAAACAATAGTCGGCAAGGACGGAAAAACAAGGGCTACAAATCCCATACTTCCGCAGATTAACGCCGGCGATTACGTTATGATTTCGCTCGGAATAAACGACAACGCTTCGAGCCCCATAGGTACAACCGTGGAGGAATACAGAACATTCCTTACACAGATGGCGAACGACACCAGGGCAAAGGGTGCCGATGTTATATTCGTAACACCTACAATTACGGCGGCAACTCCTTACAAACTTGCTGTTCCAGAGCGTGTTGAAATAATGAAAGAAGTTGCAAACGATACAGGTGCGGTATGCCTTGAGCTTGGCGCAAGACTTGTTGAAATTTATAACAACACCGACAGAGATACTGTCGAAAAATATCATATGTATCGGAAATGGCTCAAAGAATCGAAAGAAAACGGCGGATTCGGGCTTACCGACGAAGAGATTGCAAATCATTCAAACTCTAATGTAAGGAAAGGCAACGACACACTGCATCTTTCGTATCTCGGCGCAGATTTGGTTGCAAAAACCATTTCCGAGCTTTTAACAACCACAACGGTAAGAGGAAACTTAAGTCCGCTTGCGGGATTTGTTAAAAATAATTAGTTAAAACACTGTTCAAATTTAAAAAAATATGTTACAATTAAATAAAAAAGGCGGAGGCTTATATGAAAAGACTTATGTTGCTTGCAGCGCTTGTTTTGGTCTTTTGCTGCTCCGGTGCGTTTGCGGACAGCGCAATCGGAATTGAGTTTGACGGCAAAACGCTTGACGCAAAATCTTTTACTGCAAACGATACAACAATGCTTCCTTTAAGAGCGGTTATGGAAAAATACGGCTTCAAGGTGTTTTTTAACCCTGACGAGAACGAAGTGCATTTTATCGGCGATTCCGGCAGTTATTCGTCTGTTAAAATCGGCTCTGACAAGGCAGTTGTGAACGGCAAAACGGTTAATCTTTTCTCTCGTGCAATGATTATTGACGGTACGGCATATGCCCCTGCAAGATTTGTAAAGTATGCAAGCGGAAAGTATGTGGGATACAGCGCGGAAAAAAATGCGGTCATTTTAAAAAGTGTTTCTTCATCATCAAATAACGGCGGCAAAAGCGTTGAAATTTCGCCGAACGAGCTTTTGAAGAACGGTTATTTTGAAATCTCCGACACGCAGGACGGAGGCTTTGCGTGGAAAAAATACGGCTACGGAAATTTTGGTATCACAGACCAGAACCCGTTTTACGGTAAAAACTGCGCTTATATTTCGGGCAGAACGTCAAATTACTCGGGAATAAGCTATGATTTAAAGGATATTTTTAACGAAAACGGTCAGGGAAAATATACTTTCAGTGCATATGTGCGTACATATGAGGATTCCGATTCTGTCGGAAAGACATATTCTATGATTATTCGCACGCAGGGCAAAAACGACGAGAAGAAAAAATATGCAAAATCAAGCGTTGCCATAAGCGATAACTGGACAAAAATCACGCTGGAAGCTGATATAAAATGGTCGGGAGATTTGTCGGACGCTCTTTTGTATTTTGAAGGTGCCGACAAAAACGATTTTAACGATTATTATATAGATATGTGCAGTGCGCAGAAGGCTGAATGAAAGGGAAAATAATATGCAGAAAAGATTTGGTATTTTCGCCGCCGCATTGCTTATGTTTGCAAACGCATTTGCCGCACATATTTCGGACGGCGGATTTGAAACGAACGCATTTCTTGACGGCGTAAGGGTGGGAAATCCCATATACACCGTAAATGATGAGTTTGTTTCGGGCGGTATTGATAAAGGCGACATTATAGAAAGCGAGCTTTGCGTTATATATGATGGAGGCGCAGAGCAAAGCTTTACGGCGCTTACGGCGGTTTATGACGAAAACGACACTATGCGTGCGCTTTCGTATGATACAAAGAAAACTTCGGGAGGAGAGCTTTTGCTCAAATCCTCTGTTTCGGCGCCGGAAGCGTTTTCGGACGGAAAATATACGATAAGGACTTTTTTGTGGGATGAAGTTAACTTAAACTTTATATACACCGACGTATTCGGCTGCGGCAAAAACTTGGAAAGGTATGTAAATACGGCGTGGAATATGGAGGGCGGTTTTTCTTCATCTTCCGAAAAAGCGTTTGAAGGGTTAAGCTCTTTAAAGCTTAAAAACAACGGCGGCGATTCAATTTGCACGCAAAACGCATATGTTGACGGCGGAAAGATATTAAAGCTTTCGTTTGCGGCAACGGGAGACGCCGAATTTGATTATGATATTAAAGATAAAGACGGAAATCCGCTTACAGAGGCGGAGTGCGCCTTTTTGGGCAGTGACGGCTGGACGTTTGCAAACAAGGCGGTTATTGCACCCGAGGAGAATTGCGAGGTTGTAATTTCGTTTAAAAACCGCAAAAGCGGAAATGTTTCGTACATAGACAATGTTGAGATAAGCGAAAATCTTGTTTCCAACGGCGGTTTTGAGTATGGCGAAACGGGATTTTTGTGCCTTGGAACGCACTCTGTTTCAGACGACGCAAAGAGCGGCGAAAATTCGCTGTGCCTTGACAACGGTATGGTAAAACAGAGAATTTTTCTTATCGGCGGAAAGGTTTATAATTTTTCGGCTGATATAAAGGGCAGCAACAGCTATCTTAAGGTTACCGACGACCAAAACGGCTGCATTGCATTTGTAAAAAGTGCGTCATCTTCGCTCTTTAAGGCTAAGGGTATGGATTTTTACGTTGAAAATTCAGGAATGTATGACGTTTGCCTTATAACTGAGGGAAAGGCGTATTTTGACAATCTTTCGCTTACAAAGGCTTCGGACGACATTATTGTAAACGGCAGCTTTGAGGACGGTACATCCTCTTGGGATATGAGAGGAACGACAGCCGCAGTTCTTAAAGTAACAGAGGGCGCAAACGGCAAAAACGGCTTAATGCTTTCAAACCGTACTCAGAATTACTATGGAATAAAACAGCAGGTTGCAAAAAATATTGCAAACTACGGAGTAGGAAAATATAAAATTTCGGGATATGTAAAATATGCCGACCCGGGCGCAGAGCCGGGAAGCGTTGCGGTTAAATTCAACGGACTCTACAGCGACAAGAAAAAGATTTTTTCTGAAAACATAACCGACGTCGGAGGTTTTGAGTGGAAATATTTTGAAATTATTTTTGACATTGACAACTTCGGAACGGACGATGGCGGAAATACGCTTTATGAGTGCCCGACAGGCAAGAATGACGGCGTTTTGTACTTTGAAACGTTAAAGGGTGATACGCAAAGCTTTATAATTTCCGACATAAAGATGGAGGCTCTCGGCGGACGCATAGTTAACCCCGAATACGGTGAATATGACGGTCCTGCCGACCCGGCAGAGTAAATAAGGTAAACTTTTTGTGCGCCGGGGAGTTTTATTGCAAATAACCCCCGGTGCCTTATACCGGAAAGGACCCGAGTAAATGAAAAATGCAATAAAGTTATGTTTAATAATGCTTATGCTGTTTTGTTTTGAAAATGTGCTTGCCGACGGCGGGACGCAGATAAGCGCTGCTGCAGATAACAAAACCGGCATTGTCACAATTTCGGGGACAAGCGATAAAAACAGCATAGCCGGAATTTATGTTCTCAATCCCGGCATAGAAAGCCTTGATAAGATGACGCCTGAAAATGCGGGCGAATTTATAAATTATGCAAAACAGGTTTATACAAACAGCGACGGAAGCTTTTCGTTTTCGTACAAGCTTTTGAAAAACGGCGAATACAAGGTATATCTTTCAAACGCTTCGGGTACAAAAAAGGCTTATGCAAGCTTTATTTATGTATCGCAGGAGGCAATTGACGGATATATTGCCGAAATTGAAAAAAACAGGGACGCCGAAAACAAAAAAGGCGACCTTAAAGAGCGTGCGCAGAATATATCCGAAATTCTCGGCAGCGAATATGTTTTGAATATTTTTGATATTTACGAAAAAGATTTTCCCGAAAATATCAAAATTTCAAATATCAGCAGCGAAATTTACGAAAATATAGCCTCGTACAATACCGAGTGCAAAGATAAAGAGGACGTTAAAAATATGTTCTTTTCATCTGTGTACGCTTACATTTTAAATCACGAAACGGCAGGCAAGTTTGCACCCGTTTTTGAAAAATGCACCGCATTTGTAAATCTTGACGAAAAGGTTTACGCATATTACAAAGAAAGCGGCGAAGCGGCGGCGGAAATTGACGCACTTTTGGAAAAATGCGAAATTCACAATGCCTCGGATATAAATAATTCACTTATCGAATCTGTTTTTATGTACGGATTTAAAAAGATGAAAAATTATACCGAATTTATGCCGTTTGTGACAAAGCTCGGCAATGCGGCAGGGCTTGATTTGGAGGAATATAACAAAATAAAGGCGCCGCATATCCCCGAAAATGTGGATAAGGCAATGCTTGAAAAAAGAGATAGCCTGACAAATCTTGATGCGGTGCGAAAAGAGTTTTCGGCGCAGATTGAGCTTGAAAACGCACGTGAAACCGGCGGCGGAAGCGAAAGCGTATCGGGCGGCTCGTCAAGAGGCGGCAGCAGCGGCGGAAAAACAATCGGCTCGTCCGTTGCTATAGGCGACGAAACAAAAAGCAATGCCGAGGATGTTTTTAACGATTTGAATTCTGCCCCGTGGGCAAAAGAATACATATTAAAGCTTTATGACAAAAAAATAATTTCGGGCTACGGCGACAAAACGTTTCGTCCAAACAACGGCGTGCTGCGTGAGGAGGCGGTAAAAATTATCGTTTCCGCATTAAATCTTCTTGACAAAAATGCGTCCTCGCCGTTTGACGACGTTGACGAAAATATGTGGTATGCGCCGTATATCGGCTCGGCATACAGGCTTAAAATTGTATCGGGCACTGATGAAAAAACCTTCGGAACGGGAAATAATATTTCACGTCAGGATATGGCTGTTATTATAGACAACGTTTTGAAAGTGTGCGGTATCAGTGCGCAGAGCACAAGAGAATACGAAGGTTTTAACGATGAAGATATGATTGCGCCCTATGCGAAAGAGGCGGTTAAAAACCTTTACTGCGCAAAAATTTTAAGCGGAGATAATTTTGGCAGCTTTAACCCGGCAGACAACTTAACACGTGCCGAAACGGCGGCTGTTATGTCTAAGGTTTTGGATATTACAGGTGGGGTATAAGATATGAAAAAATATATATGTTTAATTATTTCTGTCTTTATCTTTTTAAATTCTGCGGTGTGCTTTGCCGGCATTGACAATAAAGATGCGGTATCATATCTTGATTTTGATATGCTCAAAAATATCGGCGTTTTTGACGGCACCGATATCACACCGGATAAAGACGCTGTAACAAGAGGCGAATTTGCGCTTTGCGTGTTCAATATGTTTAAGATTGCTCCGCAGGCTTCTGATAAGCCTTTTATCGACGTTGACGAACTTCATTTTGCCTTTGATGCGATAAATACGCTTTCTTATCTCGGATATGTAAGCGGTGTAAGCGAAGAATTTTTTGCGCCCGAGTCATATATATCGGTGAACGAGGCGGTAAAAATTCTTGTGTCCGCACTCGGATACGCAGAGTATGCAAAAAGAAGCGGCGGCTATCCGGCAGGATATGCGGCGGCTGCGGCAAGGCTCGGCATTGCAAGAAACATTTCGGACGGCACATTTTCGGCTGCGGTGCTTACAAGCCTTCTTACCGATACTCTTGATGCGTGCCCGCTTTCGGAAGCAAAGATAAAAGACGGCGTTATCATTTATGAGGACGACGATAAAAAGAGCCTCGGTTACCTTAATTTCGATTTGTATAAATCGGAGGGTTTTGTAACGGGGGTTGAGCCGAAGGAAGAATTTGCAAGAGAATATGACGCTGCCGTTATAGACGGCAATACATATTTTATCAAAAATACAAATGCGTTCGATTATGTCGGAAGATATGTCGAATTTTGGTATTGCAAGGGTGAAAAGGACGCTGTCGGCACTGTTGCCGGTATTTGCGATTCTCCCGACGCAAAGGTTGTAAACATTGACAGCGAGGATGTTTTGTCGTTTGACGATAATACATACCGCTATGACGAGGACGGAAGGGAAACAAAAGCTTCGGTTTCGCCGTCTGCGGATATTTTCTACAACGGCAAAAAGGTTTTGTATTCCGAAAAATTTATGCAGCCCGAAAACGGCTCGGTAACACTTGTAAGATACAAGGGCGGTTCGGCATACAATTCGGTTGTTGTTTGGGAGTATAAAAACGCATATGTAAACAGCACCGACGCAGACGAAAACGTTGTTCTCTTTAAGGACAGCACAGATTACAAAGTTGTGGAAAACGGCGCTGTAAGCAATAAATCCATGCTTTCGCTCGGGATAAAAGACGCAGATTTTTACCTTCGCCTGTTTGACAAAAACGGCAGCGAAAAAAGCATTAATGCTCTAAGAGAAGGAAATATTGCGAGTGTGTTTTTCGACCCGTACGGCAAAGGAGCGGTTGTTTATTTTAGCGGCATATCGGTTACCGGCAAGGTTGAGAGCAAAGACAGTACAAAGAAAGAAATTTACATAAACGGCAAATCATACAAATACAAAACCGAAAATCTTTCGGAAAACGACACAAACGCAGGCGCCGCGCATAAATTTTTGCTCGATTACAAAGGATTTATTGTGTATGCCGACCAAAGCACGTCAGGCAGCGAAAACTTTGCGTTTGTCACCGATATAAACTATGTTGAGGGCGCAAAGGGCAAGTCTTTTATGACGCTTACCGACCTTGGCACAAAAACGTCGTTTGAGGTTGAGCTTAAGGAAAAAATCAAGGTTGACGCTGCAAAGTATGAGATAAAAGAAGAAGCGGATTTGGAAAAAGTTTTAAGCCTTACAAGGCAGGGTTTCAGAACAAGCACAACAAATTCGTTCACTGCGCCGGGGCTTGTAAGATATAAGCTTGACGGCGAAGGAAAACTTAGCGAAATTCACACCGCAGCCTCGCCCGAATATCCTGATACCGTGCGCATAAATACCTATGACGACAAGCTTAACAAGCTTCTTGTAAACACAACGCTCGGCACCGTTGGCGACAGGGCGCTGTTTGGCGACAGCACGATTTTTGTTGACATTCCTTATGCGGCTTCGGAAAACGACAGCTATCTTAACGGCTGCGGAAATCTCATAAACTTTATGACAAAGAGTATGATGGCGAGCAATGCGCAGATAGGTGCGTATTTTGACATATACTATATTAACGATTCGGATATTGCGTTCTGTTTTGTAAAACACGGAAAGCTTTTAAACGAGAAGAGCAGCGGCAATATCAATATGCCGCGGGGTATGTTTACCGATTTCGGTATGTTTTCAAAAAAAGGCACTGCGTCTGACGCCGACGGAAACATATACGACACCGTAACGCTTGTGACGAGCAGCGGCGCAGAGAAAAAATATACCGTTGCGCCGGGATATTCTTTGTCTGATAACGGCGGATATTCTTTAAAAACGCAGTCTCTTGACGAGGGCGACGTTTTTGCATACTACGTTGACGGCGATTACATAGGAAACTTTATTAAAATGTATGATGTGAGCGAGGGCGAGCCGATGAGTGCATTTTTGGGCGCACCCCTGGCATATGTCAATATGACGGACGCAAACACAAGATATCAGACAATTGACGCAGAAAGCGCCACAAGCGGAAGATACAACACCACTTACCGTGCTACGGTGGGACGCATTTATTCTTTGAGCAGCAGTGTTGTAAAGCTTGCGCTCGGCGATACATTGGATAACTCAAATCCGGCACAGTTTTACATAAATTCGGACAGCATAGTGGTATATAACAAAAAATCGGGCAATAAAAGCACCGTTTCCAAAGGAAATATTTCCGATTTGAAAGATATTGAACACTACGGAAACGATGCGTCCAAAGCGGTGGTTTGCATAAAATCGGGCAGGACGGTTTCTGTATTTGCTTTTAATAATTAAAATTTTTACCATATCAGATTGATTTTGCCTTCGGGAGGAGTTTAAAATGAAGCTTCTTATTGTTGATGACGAAAAATACACACGGGACGGAATTAGCAAAAATATTGACTTTAAAGCACTCGGCGTTGATGAAACGCAGGTGTGTAAAAGTGCGCAAAGCGCCATTAAAACAGCGCAGACATTTTGCCCCGACATTCTTCTTACCGACATAAGAATGCCGAAAATGAACGGAATTGAACTTGCGAAAGAAATTAAAAAAATGCTTCCCGATGTAAAAATCATTTTTATGAGCGGTTATTCGGACAAAGAATATCTTTTGTCCGCCGTAAAGCTCAATGCGGTTAACTATGTTGAAAAACCCATTTCTCTTCCCGAGCTTTCGGAAACCATAAAAAGTGCGGTTGACAGCCTTAAAAAGAACAACCGCTACAAGCTTCTTACAAAAAAGGCAAAGGATATTGCGCCGGCATTTAAGAGCGAGGCGGCAATTATGCTTACCAAGCCCAAGTTTGAGGCTGAAAAGCTGGAAAATCTTTTGGAAATGGCACAGATTGAAAATGCAAAATATGTGCTTGTTGTGCTTTTTAAGGTTTATACCGACTCGTTTTTGCTTAACGAAGAATTTTCAAACGCTGTCTACGCAAAAAAAGGCGGCTTTGACCTGGTGCTGGGGCAAAAGCACGACGATATATACGTTGTCGCACTGTTTTTTAAAGACAAATACGGTGCGCCGAGAGAAAAGGTTATATCCTTCTGCAACGAGGTTTTTGCCGCAACAAATGCCCAGACGTTTGCCGCAATAGGTTCTGCCGAGCCGATTGAAAACGCATATAACTCGTATCAGAACGCAAGCCTCGGGCTTAATGCGGTGTTCTATTCGGGTTATAACACGGTTGCGGAAATAAACAGTTTTTCGTCTGCATATAAGTTTGACGACGAACTGGTGGAAAAGTTTGAAAATTATCTTATAAAGCGTGACAGCGACAGCGCAAAACGGCTTGTTAAAAGAATTGCCTCGGAGGTGCGCCTTAAAAACGCAACCCTGGTTTCGGTTACCAAAAACTATTTTTACAAGCTTGTGAGCGTAATTTACAAGATTAACAAAAAGTACGAGCTTAACAGTGCGGTAGAAGAAAGCATTGCTAAGGTTTTGGAAAATATTCACTCGGCAAATACGTTTGACGAGCTGATTTTCGGCGTTACGCAAAGCGTGGATATGCTTTTTGACAATCTTAACACCGAATATGAAAACAATATTGTATGGAAAATAAAGCAGTATGTAAAAGAAAATTATAAAAATCAGCTTTTGTCGCTCGGAGAGATAAGCGATTTTTTGAATCTTAACATTTCATACGTCAGTATGGTTTTTAAAAAGGAAGCCGGAATTACAATAAACAGATATATCATAAATTATCGGCTCGATAAGGCAAAGGAGCTTCTTTTGCGCCACGATTTGCTTATAAAGGACATTGCAAACGCCGTGGGCTTTCAAAGCTCAAATTATTTTGCCAAGGTGTTTAAGAAGGTTGAGGGCATACAGCCGAAGGAGTACAGAGAAAAGAATATGCTTTAGGAAGGGAGGCGCATAAGGGCGCATTTGTCCCTTGTGCAATTCTTATGAAAACTTCATTTAAAACTTTGTTAAACAGAGCTTTGACACTTTTGACCGCCGTTTTTGTGCTTTTTGGAGGATGTGCAAATGCGGCGGATGAGATAAGATATTACAACGCCGACGGACTGATTAGGTATTTTGCCGTGCAGCACGGAGATTTTACGGCAGAAGGCGACGCAATAAAGTGCTTCGGTTCGGGCGGAAACGGAGAATCGGAGAGCGGTATGACTGCGGATATCAACCTTCGTTCCGACCCCGTTGACACTTCGGTTTATAAATTTTTAAAAATAAATTGTTTAAGGGAGAGCGATAACAGGTTCGGTATGCGTCTGCGATTGTTTTTTTCGGACGGAACAAGCAGACAGAATATGGTTTATGTAAAAAATGACGAATGGTACAGTCTGGTTTGCGCACTTCCGACGGGCAAAAACCTTGTTCAGCTTCATATTGCGCCGTATCCCGACACACCTGCGGGCGGAAATTTTTATATTAAGGAAGTTTCGCTTTGCGCATCCGATACACGCAGCGAGGAGCAAATTTCAGAGGACGAAAGCTTTATTGACAGCGTGCAGTGCGAGAAGGGCGAAATACAGGAAAAGGGCGTTTTTGCAAGGTATGAAAGCCTCGGCACGTCGGAGGAGCTTTTGACAAATCCGTCGTTTGATACCCTTTCGGGCTGGACGGCGGCAAACGGTGCAACTCTTTCTCTTTCTGAGAACGGCGTATCGGGAAATTGCGTAAAGGTTTCGGACAGAACGGATTATTATTCCGGAATAAAGCAGGATATTCTGCCTGTTCTTAGGCAAAACGGCGCAGGAAATTACAAAATAAGCGCACACATTAAAACGGACGCAGGTTCGGCAGATAAAGGGCCGTTTTTTGTGAGAATACTTCTTAAAAAGAACAAAAAAATTACATATTATGCTTCGTCTTATCCTGTTTCGGATGCCTGGGAGGAAAACGTGAATTCGGTGTATATTCCGTATGACGAAAACGTTACAGCCGCAAGCTTTATTGTGTGCGGCGCAAATTCTTCGGAAAGTGAACATTCGGCGTTTTATGCGGACGAGTGCAGTTTGAAAAGATATAACGACGAACCCGGTATTTTAGATGAGCCTTACAATGCCGCAGAGGCGAAAAAGCAGATTGTATCGGCGGAAAAAGCGGCCCGGGAAAGAAAAACGGATATTTTAAATTCGGAGGATACCGTTTCGGTAAGCGGTACAAGATATTATGTTTCAATGAGCGGAAACGACGAAAATCCCGGCACATCTCCCAATCTTGCGTGGAGGAGCGCCGACAGGGTGAAAACTGCCGCTCTCAGCTATGGCGACGGTGTATTTTTCGAGCGTGGCGGAGTATGGAGAGGCGTCAGCCTTGCGTGCGTAAGCGGCGTTACATATGCGGCATACGGCGAGGGCGAAAAGCCTAAGCTTTTAGGCTCGGACAAGGATTATGCCGACCCTTCTCTGTGGCAGGAAACCGACGTTCCAAACGTTTGGAGAACGAAGGATAATATTTTCGGCAGCGCAGGATTTGTGTCGTTTAACAACGGAGAAAAATTTGCAAAAAAGGTATCTGCACAAAGCGCTCTTTCAGAAGATTTTACCTTTTATGACGGCACGGCATCAAATTCGCCCGTATATGTTTATTCGTCGGCGGGAAACCCCGGAAGCGTGTACGGTAACATTGAAATTGCGCCCGGAAGAAGCATTTTCAGCGCCTCGGACAAAAAGGACTGCGTTATCGACAACCTGTGCCTTATGTATACCGGCTGGCACGGAATAAGGTTTTCGCACGTTGAGCATATGAGCGTTACAAACTGCGTTATAGGTTATATCGGCGGCACGGGCGAAACATCCAGATGGGGCAACGGAATTGAGTTCTGGAACAGCAGTTACGGCAGCGAAAACAGAAAAAACGCTGTAAAAAACAACTATGTTTTTGAAATTTACGACGCAGCGCTTACAAATCAGTATAAGGGCGAGTCGGAAAACCCGTCGCAGCAAACGTTTATCGAATACAGCGGCAATCTTATTGAATATGCAACATATGGGTTTGAGTTTTTCGCACGTCAGCAAAATTCAAACCTCGATATAATGAAAAATATCACGGTGAAAAATAATATCGTGCGCTCCTCCGGCTTCGGCTGGGGCGAAGAAAACCGTCCTGTAAAGGGACAGTCCGCTGACGTTAAGGGGTGGGAGTCCAAAAACCGCACCGAGAATTTTTCGATAGAAAACAACATATTTTATATGCCGAGGTATGCACATATTGACTGGACGAGTTTTGCGTATAACTTAAATTCGCAGTCGGTTGTGACAACCAACCGCACCGAGCAGTATTTGCCGAGCCTTTCGGGAAACACCTTTATAAACGAGCCGGGCAAAAGCTTCGGAAAGTTTAACGGCATAAGCTATGAAATGAATTACGATACAAAAAAACTTATCGCAAAAGATAACGTTGACCAAACGGCAAACGTGTTTTTGACGGATGACGAGGGCTTTTGCGTAAATGAGCCCGAAATAACGCTTCCCGACAAAATAGAGAGCGGAAAAAGCATATCCGCATCTGTTTCGGTTTCAAAAAATTTAAGCGGTGATGATAAGGAAATCAAATTTTCGCTTTGCCTTTTTGACGGAATTGTGCTTCGGGCAATAAACACCGTTGAATACACCTGCAATCAGGGTGCAGAGGCGAGGATTATACCCAATTCTGTGCAAATTCCCGACGGCATTTGGGCGCATTGCACGGTAAAGGCATTTGTTTATGACGAAAATCTTGAAAGATACATTGATACGGCAGTCGAAAGAAGGTAATGCGGATTTGGAAAGAAGATAGTGCGGATTTGCTAAAAAAGCATTACTTCGGCATCTTTCGGTATGCAATCTCTGCAAGGCGAAAAGGCTTTGATTTTTAAAATGCAAGGCATACGGGGTTTGACCCTCCGATGCCTGCCTGCACAAACTTAAAAATGAGGAATGATATAATGAAAAGAGCATTGATATTTATTTTGTGTATAGCCTGCGTTCTTTCTGTCTTCGGCACATCTTACGGCGAGGGCAGCAGCGAAAAAGACGCAGTAATTATATCCGGGCAGGAGCTTGTAAAAAGCGGTGCGGCAATAAATGCGTTCTGGAAAGAAACGGAATTTGAAGGCAATGCGTGTGCAGTTGCGTGGGGCGGCAAAACAAGAGAAACAACCGGCGCTCCCGTTTTGCAATACGTTTTTAAGGACGGCATTGACATTTCGCAGTACCGTTTTATGGTTATCGACTATTACAGAACGGGCAGTTTTAAGGGTATGAACATAAAGCTGCGCACGCTTATAAACGGCGGCAGCAACTTAAACGTGTCGCTGATGAACGAAAACAACAAATGGCACAAAACGCTGTATGAATTAAGAGGCGAAAACAGCGCAAGCGAAAAGCTTTTGTGGTTTCAGTACAAGCCCTTCGGCGAGAGCGCAACGCTTGAAAATACGCAGAACGAAAAATTTTATATAAAGTCAATCGGATTTTATAAAGAAAACCCCTTTACCGACGAGGAAAAGGCGGAATATGAGATAAAAAAGAAAGAATATGACGAAGCGCAGAAAGAATTTATGGGCGAAAAGCAGGAACACGCCGATTTTTCGTATCTTGACGGATATGAAAAAACGCCGCAGCTTTTAAGCGACCCGAGTTTTGAAAACTTTGAGGATATAACCGCAGATGGCGAAATTTCGGATAATCTTATAAAAGGCTCGTCGTTTGAGGGTGCTGTCGCAAAGGAATTTCACTGCCCCGCAGGCGGCGACTTTGAAACGGTTTCGGACAAACAAACGGGCGGCAAATGCATAAAGATGTTCAACCGAAAAAACACCTACAGCTCTTTTGCGTGTAACGTAAAGGAAATTCTTGAAAATTACGGTCAGGGAATATACAAAGCGTCGATAAAAATAAAAGCGGGCGAAGGCGCAAAATCTATCGGCAACAACTATTACCTTTCGGCAAAGGTAAAGGGAAGCCTTGACACTTCGGCAAGCTGGCAGGGAAATTATACAAAAATCGCCGCCGGCTGGCAGACGCACGAGGCAACTTTTACAATTATGTGGAACGGAGATGTTTCGTCCGCAATAATTTATGTTGAGGGCAGCAAGGATACAGAAGATTTTTATGTTGACGATTTTGAGCTTTATAAGGTTTCGGATATTACTCAGGACGCAAACGACACCTTATGGAGAGCAACCTCAAACACCGCAAAGGTTACAAAAACCGACGGCGCATATGACGGGGATTATTGCATAAAAATCGAAAACAGGCTGGACGCTTCAACGGGAATCGTGCAAAACATTACAAATGCGCTCAACGAGAACGGCTGCGGATTTTACAGCGTCAGCGCATATATCAAAACCGACAAAAATTCGATTTCTGTGGATAAACCGTACATAATTTATCTGCGCCTGTCGAGCGACGGCGGCACCACCACCGAAAAAAGAGTGGATTATTATATTTCGGACGACTGGCAGAGAATTTATTTTGTGTTTGACCTTCAGTGGAAGGGCAAGGTTACAAGCGCCCTGTTTATGGTAAGGGGCTACGAAAATTCGGACAATGCGCCGTTTTATATTGACAATACCGAGATGTTCAAATACATTCAGAACGATTATACCGAGCAGCACAATTCTTATATGACCGGATACCCCGACAATACTTTCAGACCCGACGCATTTATCACACGTGCCGAGGCTTTGGAGGCTGTTGCAAAAACTGTTGCGGGAAAAACCGTTATAGAAGGTCTTGACGCAGGTTACAAGGATGTTTCGGACGGCGACTGGTACAAAAACAGCGCTGCGCTTCTTAAGAGAATAGGCGCAACAAACGGCATATTTGACAAAGATTATCTTTATCCCGACAAAGAAATTACACGTGCCGAAATGGCGGCGCTGCTGTCTAAGACGGGCACTGCAAAAAAGACGGAAAACGCAAGCTTTTCGGACGTTTCGGACGATTATTTTCTTGCGGACGGCATAAAGGCGGCGGCGCAAATGGGCATTGTAAACGGTTATTATGACAATACCTTCAGACCCGACGCATTTATTACACGTGCCGAGGCTGCGGCTATGATAAACAGGTCGGTAAAAAGGCACACAACGCTCGGCTCGTTCTACGGAAAAATTATAAACAAATTTTCCGACGTTGACGAGGACAACTGGGCATACTGCGATATTACGGAGGCGACAAACGACCATAAGGCAACCGTTTTTGACAAGGGCGGCGAAAAAGTTGCCGAAAGCTGGAAAATAGACGAAAAAACCTATGACAGAGAGCTTGCAAAAAGCGTTGCCGACAGCATTGAAACAAAAGGAGAGGCGCTCAAGGAAGAAATTCTTAACGCAAAGGATAATATGAGTGTTTCGGGCACAAAATATTATGTTTCAAACAGCGGAGATGACAATAATTCGGGTACATCTCCCGAAAATGCGTGGAAAAGCACCGACAAGGTTTCAAATTTTGATTTTAACGAAGGCGACGGAGTATTCTTTGAACGGGGCTCGGTCTGGTACGGAGTTTGTATGCAGCTTAAAAGCGGCGTTACGTATGCGGCATACGGCGAGGGCGAAAAGCCTGAGCTTTACGGAACCGCAAAAAACTATGCCGACCCCAATCTCTGGAAGAAAACCGAGATTGAAAACGTTTGGGAAACGACGGACGAAATATCAGGACCCGCGGGATTTGTGCTGTTTGACAATGAAATATGCTCCTACAAGGTAAACTCAAACGCTGAGCTTAAAAAGAATTTCGACTTTTTTGACACCGATTACAACACGTCGCCGATAAGGATTTATTACGAAGGCAAAAACCCCGGCGAAGCGTTTGAGACAATCTACATTGCGCCCGGAACAAGCGTTATGAACGCAGCCGGCAAGAAGGATATTTATGTGGATAACCTTGCGGTAAAATACACAGGCTGGCACGGTTTTCAGACCAGCGAAATTCATAATATGCACATAACAAACTGTGTTGTTGGATGGATTGGCGGTGCGGGCGGCGCTTCAAGATGGGGCAACGGAATAGAGTTCTGGGCAAACGCTTCGGACTGCTCGGTTGACCACTGCTGGGTTTATCAGGTTTACGATACCGGTCTTACAAACCAGTTTACAGGGGTTTGTGACGATATTTGCGTTGAGCAAAATATAAGATACACTAACAATCTTGTGGACTACTGCACATATTCGTTTGAATTTTTTATGAATCAGTCCAACAGCAACAAGGACCTTCTTAAGGATATTTATATCGAAAACAATATTTCACGCTATGCCGGCTACGGCTGGGGCAACGACAACCGCCCGAACAAGGATGTGCAGTGTCAGGTTAAGGGCTGGGTAAGCAAAAACAGGGCGGATAATATTGTTATCAGAAACAATATGTTCGGCAAAAGCAGATACGGCACGCTGCACTACGGCGCACGTCCGATTAACAAAAACTTTTCGGCATACCTTGTTGTGCTGCCGCAGTACGGAATTAACGTTGACAACAATGTTTACATTGAGAAGGTCGGCGCTCCGTTTTCGGAATACAAGGGAATTAAATATACCTACGGCTACGATTTGCACACTGAATTTATAAAGAACAATGTTGACAAAAACGCAAAAATAATACTTTTGGACGAAGAGTAAACGGGTCGGGCGATAAATTTGCCTCTCAAGCAGAATGGAGATTTTTATGAAATTCGTTGTAAACGAAATGGAAAAACTTTTAAACACGTCGTTTGACGGCGTCGAGATAAAGCAGGGAAAAAACATTAAAATATCTGTAAAAAACGGAAAAAAGACGGTTGAATACGGCGATGAAAGCTGCCTTTCAAGGGCGCTGGCAATTCTTAAAATGAAAGAAAACGACGGCGATTTTGAATACAGCGAAAATCCGTTTTTCAATATGCGCTGCGTTATGCTCGATATGTCGAGAAATGCGGTTATGAAGGTTTGCGCCGTAAAAAAATATCTTTTGTATATGGCGGCAATGGGGCTTAACACGGTTATGCTCTACACCGAAGATACATACGAGCTTAAAGAGTATCCGTTTTTGGGATATATGCGGGGACGGTATACAAAAAACGAGCTTAAAGAAATAGACGATTATGCATATTCGCTCGGAATTGAGGTTGTGCCGTGCATACAGACGCTCGGGCATATGGAGCAGTATCTGCGCTACACCGAGGCGGACGGTATGAAGGACACGCAAAAGGTTATGCTTTGCGGAGCGGACGAAACCTACAAATTTATTGAAACTGCGGTGAATTTTTTTAAAGACACCCTTCGCACCGACAAAATTCATATCGGTATGGACGAGGCGGATGACGTAGGCTGCGGAAAATATTTTGTCAAAAACGGATACAGAAAAAGGTGCGACATTATAGGCGAGCATCTTGCAAGGGTGTGCGAAATATGCAAAAATGCAAACCTTCATCCCATGATGTGGAGCGATATGTATTGCCGTATGGGGTCGAAAATTGATTTTCACTACGACACCGAAAGCCGTCTTGATGAGGATATTATTGAAAAAATTCCCGATGTCGATATGGTTTACTGGGATTATTACCACGACGACGAAAACTTTTACAGAAAGATAATTTCAAATCACCGCCTTATGAAAAAGCACATAGTTTTTGCCGGCGGAATATGGACGTGGGACGGACTGCTGCCCAATGTTTCGTATACGAAAAAAACCTTAATTCCCGCGCTTTGTGCGTGCCGAAAAGAAAAAATAGATTCGTTTATCGGCACAATGTGGGGCGACGGCGGCAACGAAACAAATCATTTTCTTGCGCTGTTTGCGCTCGCTTTATATGCCGAATACAGCTTTTCGGAAAATCCCTGCGAGGATACGGCATACAGGCTTCTGAAAACCGTTTCGGGCATAAAAAAAGAGGCGGTTGAGGCTATGGATTCGTTCAATGCGCATCTTGACGGCACGGTGCGTATCGGCACTCAGCTTGTGTGGGGAGATATTCTTCTTGACAACGTGAGCCTCGACACAAAGGATTTTAAATTTGACGCTGAAACGTTTGAAAAATACAAGAATAACGACGAAATTTTTTATCCGTACATATACGAGCTTTTGTGTATTGCGTCTGTTAAGCGAGACATAAGGGCAAGGCTTAAAAATGCTTATGATACGGGCGATAAGGCGTATCTTAAAACTCTTTGCGAGGATATTTTGCCGAAATTAAAGCTTAGGTACGAGCGCCTTTTTAAAATTCACGAAAAGCAGTGGCGCACCACATTCAAGGTGTTCGGCTGGGAGGTTATAGGCGCAAGATATCTTAACACAATCGGTAGAATTGACTATGCAAAAAAAGAAATTTCAAGATATTTAAACGGCGAAATACCAAAAATCGAAGAACTTGAAGGCGAAAGACTTTATCAGAAACGGCTTGCAAGATATTACAGAAATCTTGCGGCGACAAGCGAAATATTTTAAAAAACATCCGCCCTGTTAGCCGCTCCTTGATAAGTAAGCATTGGTTTTGAAGCCATATTTTAAATTCATACTACGTCAAAAACCTGCCATATGCGGTAAGCATAATGGCAGGTTTTATTTCTTTTCTGAATTGTAAAAAAACGATATTCAAAACTGCTTTGCACCCTAAAAACAAGATTTTTTGATGAATTTCAAGGCAAAAAAGCGAGTAATCCTGACGGATTGCGAGTTTTTTTAACGCAGAAAGGCGCAAAAAATATGTTTTTAAGGCAATGTTTACTTATCAAGGAGCGGCTATGGCTTAGTTTTTTGTGCGGCGGATTAATTATTTTTTCGGTATACGGTTGGCGGAACGGAAAACTTTTTGGCGAAGAGCCGGCTGAAATAGAGCGGGTCGGAAAAGCCTGTCATATTGCTTATTTCGCTTACGTTGAGCGAGGTGTTTGACAAAAGGTAGCGTGCTTTGCCGAGCCGTATTTTTGTAAGATACGCATACGGCGAAAGACCGGTCACTTCTTTAAAAAGATGCTCAAATCTTGAACGGCTGAGATTGCACGTCTTTGCAAGATTATCAAGCGAAAAAGGGAGGGCGCAGTCGGTGCGCATTGTTTCGATTACGCTGTAAATAAGGCGCTGCGACGGGTTTTCAGAGCCTGTATCGGACGTTGCAAGACGTGAAATCTGCGCAATTATTTCCGTAAGTTTTGCTTCGCACAGCATATCGCACTGATAGTTTTTAAGCGTTTTTTCCTTTATCATTTCGTCAAAAAGCGCCCCTATTATGTTGTTTTCCGAAACGGTATACAAAGATTTTATCCATAAATTTGCACGCTTTAAAATCTCTTCTGCGCCAATGCCCGAAAAATGAACCCAATATGTTTCGGTGCCGGGCGTATCAAAGGTGTAGCACTGCTTTTCACCGGGCTTGTAGATTATCACGCTTCCTTTTTCCGCATTTATTGTATCGCCGTCAAAATTCACCTTTAAAATGCCCGAACTTACGTAAATAATCTGAAAATCCACCCTTCCTTTTGTTCTCAGCACGGTATACGGCCTGTTTGAAAGACGTGATTTTTCGCAGCTGTTTATGCTTAAAAACTTATTTGACGAAAAATTTGTGCTGTCGCTCTTTTCGGTTAAAATTCTTTGCATATTTTCATCCCCTTTTTTTAATTTTACCATCTTTATACTTTGTTTGTCAACAGCGTAAATGTCCATATATTTTATAAAAATATCCATTGCATAAACTGCGCCGCCGTATTAAAATGTAGGCAAATAAAAAATGCGTATGAAAAATTAATACGCAAAAAGGAGCGAAAATTATGAAGTTTGCATTTATCGGCGCAGGCAGCCTTCAGTTTACCACAAGCTGTATGCGTGACCTTCTTACGTTTGAGCCGTTCAGGGACGCAGAATTTGCGCTTATGGACACAAACGCAGAAAACCTTAAAAACATTACGAAAGTGTGCGAAAAAATAGCCGAGGTTATGGAGTGTCCCAAGGTTAAAATTGTTCCCACCGACGACAGAATTGAGGCGTTAAAGGGTGCGGACGGCGTTTTGTGCACGGTTTTCAACGGTGATGTTGATATCTGGCGGCACGAAATTGAAATTCCGAAAAAATACGGTGTTGACATAAATGTGGGCGATACAAGAAGCGTTTCGGGCATATTCAGAGCGCTCAGAAACATTCCGCTTATGCTGGACATCTGCTCGGATATTGAAAAATACTGTCCCAACGCAGTGTTCTTAAACTACACAAATCCTATGGCAATGCTTTGCGGCGCTATGCAAAAATATTCAAACGTTGAGGTGACGGGGCTTTGCCACAGCGTTCAGGGAACAATTAAAATGCTTGCCGAGTGGCTTCAGATTCCAAAGGAAGAAATTGTGTATAAGTGTATGGGCGTAAATCATCAGGCATTTTACACCGTTCTTGAGCATAAGGGCAAGGATTTGTATCCGCTTTTGCGTGAAAAGCTTAAGGATGAAGAATTTTACAACAAAGAAATTGTGCGCAACGAAATGTTTTTAAAGCTCGGATATTATGTAACCGAGTCGAGCGGACACAATTCGGAGTATAATCAGTGGTTCAGAAAGCGCCCCGACTTGATTGAAAAATATTGCGCTCATGGCACAAACTGGAATCCCGGCGAATATGCTTTTTCTCTCAATCTTCGCCTTGACAGAAAGAAAAACACCAAAAAACAGTATGACGAATTTTTGGAAAAAGGCATAAGCAAAGAAAAAAGCATAGAATATGCCGCAGATATTTTTAATGCACGGCTGGGCGACGGAAAACCGTTTGTGTTCAACGGAAACGTTTTAAACTGCGGTTCAATTCCGAACCTTCCTTACGACGCCTGCGTTGAAGTGCCCGTGGTTGCGGATTTTATGGGATTTAAAACCACAATGGCAGGTCCTCTTCCCGACCACCTTGCAATTTTGGTAAACACCACCGCACGCATAGAAAACCTTGTCGTTGAGGCGGCAATGAAAAAGAGCAAGGAAGAGGTATACAGAGCCGTTTATATGGACCCTCTTACATCAGCCGTTTTAAGCCTTGAAGAAATAAGAAATATGTGCGACGAAATATTTGAAAAAAACAAAGATTATCTGGGCGACTACAAATAAAAACAAAAATTTAAGCCACAGCCCGATAAGGAAGCATTGGTTTTGAAAGCAGTATTTTAAGTTTATACTTCGTCAAAAATACACCGTAT